>DBFPAR010000019.1:0-47686 GCA_048362915.1 Collinsella sp. | reverse complement strand
CTACAACGATCCTTTGGTCTACGCTGCAAAGAACTCAGATCAAAGTTTGGTTACTCACAAGAGCAATTTGCGAACCGTATCGACATGGACAGGTCTTACTACGCCTCGATAGAGGTCGGACGAAGAAATGTCAGTCTTTCCAACATCTGTAAAATTGCCAATGGATTCAACATGTCAATCGCTGCACTTATGACTGGTGTCACCGATATAACGGATTAGTCTATCAATCAGCGAACGCAGTGAGCGTATCAATCGACGGCGTAGCCGGCGGCAAGGTCACGGCACGTGACCGCGCAGCGAGCTTTGCGAGCGAAGGGGACGGCATCGCCGTCCCTATTTCTTTATAGTATATTTCTCTATTAATTGGTTTCACCAAAATGGGTATAGCACAAGCTTCTGAACAGGCGTTTTATCAAAGAATTCGAAGCTACCGAATCATCAAAATGGTGAAATAATTTACCCAAAAGGGGGAAGCGCTTCACCAAAATGGAACCGACTGACAGCTGTTGAAAACTTTTATCCCCAAAATGGTGATTTCCTGTTTTCAGTGGAAAACTCGGGAAGTCATAATATTTACTTACCAGATTTACAAACGGAAGCGATTCTTAGCCCCAAAACCAGAACAGGTCAGAAGCAAAAATAACTCCTGACCTGCGATTTTCCTGGTGCCCCCGGGCGGATTCGAACCGTCGACACCCGCTTTAGGAGAGCGGTGCTCTATCCCCTGAGCTACGGAGGCATGTTGTACTAGTGTAGCAGATTTACGCCGTTGTAATACAGCGTATAGCCACTCTTCGAAGTTGCGGTGGAACAGCCCTCCGGAAAGTGTGTCCCACTATCCAGGCAAATTCTGGGTCAAACTTTCCCAATGGGACCTCGCTGGAAACTGTGTCCCAGAATTTCGGCTCGAAACGGGACACGGTTTCCCAAACGACCCCGTTCCGGAAACTACATCCCGGAATCGGCGCTCGAACTGGGATGCACTTTCCCAATCGAGCCCCATGGGAAACTGCGTCCCACTTTGGGGGGCGCTCTTTAATGACTAGTTACCTTTGTGGAAGAGGTTTTTGATAACGGAGGGGATGCTCTTGGCGCCCTTGGCCGTCACATCGATAAAGTCGGGCGAACGCACAAGCTTATCCTCGTCGACGTACTTGCGGACAGCACGAAGCGTCTCTTTGTCGTCGCGCGTCGAAAACGTAAAGTGACCGTTGTCCTTGGTGAAGATGGCAAAGCGCGTGATCTTCTTGGTGCCGCGCAAAACCTCGGCGGCGATATAGTCGATCTCGTCCCACGGGATCTGAATAAAGTCCTCGGGATTGCGCTCGTTATAGTACTCAAACGCCTTATTGCCCACCATGACGTTGCCGTGGCTGGTAAGCCCCATCAGACAGGTTGCCGGCGTTGCCAGATCGACCGTACTGTTCTGAGATTGCGCCATACGCGCCTCGCCCTCCAAATAAAACAATCGGACCGCATCCAGTGTACCCACCGGGTGCGGTCCGTTTCAATGGCTCAAAAGCCCTTGCCTAGCAATTCTCGGTCTTAAGCCGAAACGTGCTTACATGAAGCCGCAGACGCGACCGATGATGCCGACGGCGAAGAGAGCCAGGATGATGGCAATCGGGCTGACCTTCTTCTTGAGGAGCTTGCAGACCAGCAGGGTCAGGCACACGGCGGCAAGGCCGGGGATGAGCTGATCGAGGTTGGCCTGAAGCGTGGTGACCTTCACCGGGTCGAGTGCGTTGGCACCGACAGAGCTGTACATCGTCAGTGCCTGCTTGATGCCCTCAGAACCGGCAGGCAGGTTGGCCCAGTCGATATAGGCGCCAGCAGACTGCGTGACCTTGGAGACGACCGGGGTAAAGGAGATGGACACCCAGCGCTCGACCAGGGCGCCGATGATGAACATACCCAGGATGGAAGCACCCTCGGTGACCTTGCCCATCAGACCGCCGGAGAGGTCCTTGGCGATGGAGGAGCCGACCTTATAGCCAAACTCCTGCGTGTACCACAGGAAGGCGTAACGGATGATGTTCCACGCGAAGAAGAACAGCAGCGGACCGGCAATGCTGCCGGACAGGGCCATGGAAGCGCCCAGAGCGCCCAGAATCGGGCGAAGGGTGAACCAGAAGGCGGGGTCGCCGACACCGGCGAGCGGGCCCATCATACCGACCTTGACGCCCTGAATGGCGACGTCGTCAATCGGAGCACCGTTGGCGCGCTCCTCCTCGAGAGCGAGGGTAACGCCAATGACGGGGGCGGAAACATAGGGATGGGTGTTATAGAACTCCAGGTGACGCTTAAGAGCGGCAATCTGGTCATCCTTGCTGGTGTAGAGCTTCTTGATCGCAGGGATCATTGCGAAGCACCAGCCGCCATTCTGCATACGCTCGTAGTTCCACGAGCCCTGAAGGAACTGATGACGGAAGCAAACCTTCTTGCGGTCAGCCTTGGTGAGCTGAATCTTGTTCTCTGCCATATGTATCACTCCCCTCCTACTCGTAATCGTTCAGAATGTCGCCGAGCGGGTCACCGGAGCCACCGCCCATGCCGCCACCCTGCTTGGCCAGATCCTTAAGGCCAAGGTAGATGAGGGCAAGGGAGATGCCGATGAGGCCAAGAGCGATCAGCGTGAGCTGAGGGATGGCAGCAAGGACAAAGCCGAGGATGAAGAACGGCCAGGTCTCCTTGGTGGCCATCATGTTGATGACCATGGCGTAACCGACGGAAGCGACCATGCCGCCGCCGACAGCCATACCGCCGGACAGCCAGTCGGGCATAGCGTTAAGCGCGTTGGTAACAGCCTCGGCCGGGATGATGCACAGAAGTACTGCCGGGATGGCGATACGAAGGCCCTGCATGAGGATAGCAGCGTACTGCCAGCGCTCGATGCCGGAGAAGTCGCCCTTCTCGGCGCAACCGTCCATGGCGTGAGCGATAGCGGTAGCCAGGGTACGGCAGATCATGGTCAGGAACAGACCAGCGACCGACAGCGGGACGGCGACGGCGATGGCGGCGGTAACGGCCTTTGCCGAATCGGTGGCGCCACCGTTGAGGGCGAGCACCATGATGATCGAAGAAGCGACCGAGGCCAGAGCGGCGTCAGGCGCGACAGCGGCGCCAACGTTAGCCCAGCCAAGGGCCATCATCTGGAGCGAACCGCCCAGGAGGATGCCCTCCTGAAGGTGACCGGTTACGAGACCGATAAGCGTGCATGCCACGAGCGGCTGATGGAACTGGAACTCATCCAGAATGCCTTCCATACCGGCAAGCAACGCGACAATCGCAACAAGCAGAATAGTGATTGCAGACATGTATCGGACCCTCCTTTACTATGCTTGAGCGGCCAGTTCGGCCTTAGCTTTCTTCAACATGGCGTCGAGATCCTCGGAGGAATCCGAAGGAACCTTGCGGACCTCGAACTTGACGCCCTTGGCCTTGAGGGCCTCGAGAGTCTTGACGTCGTCATCGCCCATAGCGACGGCGTTGGTGACGACGACCTTGCCCTTGGAGTGAGCCATGGAACCGATGTTGACTTCCTTGATGTCGACGCCGGCCTCGATGGCCTTGAGCAGATCCTGCGGGTTCTCAAAGAGCAGCATGGCCTTGGTGTCACCAAAGCGCGTGTCCTTGACGACCTCGGCCATCTTCTTGATGGGCACGACGTTGGCATGGACTCCCGGAGGGGCAGCCTGCTCGATCATGGTCTTGCGGAGCTCGTCGTGAGCAACGCCGTCGGAAACCACGATGATGCGGTTGGGGTTGATCTGCTTGGTCCACGTGGTGGCCACCTGACCATGAAGCAGACGGGTGTCGATACGGACGTGGGCAATCTTGATGTGCCCGTCGCCGATGACCGTTCCCGGAGGGATGGCGCCTGCAGGAGCAGCGGCGGCCCCAGCCGGCTTCTTCTCCTCGGGCTCCAGAGACTCGGGCTTGACGCGCACGCCAGCCTTAGCCTCAGTCACGAGATGTTTTGCGATCGCATGTGCAGTGTTCTTTGCGTCAAAGCGCTGCGAATATGCCTCGATGAGCATAGGCAGGTTGACACCGGTGACGATAGCCCAGGAATCGTGGCCCTCGATGAGCCCGCTGATCTGGTTGAACGGCGTGCCGCCCCACAGATCAACGAGGAAGAGCACCTGCTCCTGGTCCTCGAAGGAAGCGACTGCTTCCTCGACCTTGGCGCGGAAATCGTCGGGGCCCATGCTCGGCTCGAGCGAGACCACGGCAACAGACGGCTGATCGCCAAAGACCATCGAGCCCGTCTGCTTGATTCCAGCTGCCAAGTCCCCGTGGCTAGCAAGAACAATACTTACCATCACATAACCTCCTTTTTGTCTACGTATTTCCTACACGACATGAAAGGAGTATACCTGTTTGGATTGTGGAATTATAGCTAAATTCGCAAAAGGTTGGATTATTTGTTTAAACGTCTAAGTTTGTTACAAATTGATTACATTGCTGGTTTACAGCTCATTGCCTGATAAAACGTGATTTGCCGATTGTTTCCAAAGACATATACAGGCGCACTGTTCGTTAAAACCGCTTTTAGGTGGATCCCAATGCGCCTGCGTGCCGCCATTTTGTTTAAACAGACATGACTTGACTAACCGAAGCAAATATGTTTAGAACTCTAGCCCATGCAGTCATTGGATGTTAGGCGATGTGGAGTGGGTTGGCGGCGTCGACGGCATCGGGTGCGTCGGAGAGGCCGTCAGGAGCAGCGTCTGCCGGGTCCTCGTCGGGAGTCTCGATCTGTTTGATCATTACCTCTTGGCCCTGCAGCAAATAGGTCTCGCCGCTACCGCAATGGGGACAGGTCTTGCCGTGCTCGACCGTCGCGTAGTCGCGGCCGCACGCCTCGCAATGTGTCACGGCCTCGACGGGCTCCACGATAAGCTCCGCGCCCTGCGCGATAGGCTTTTTATCTGCTGCCCAGCGCCAAGCGTCGAGTAGCAAGTCGGGAACGACGCCCGAGACCTCGCCCAACAGCAACGTTACGCTCGAAACGCGACGCACGCCATGAGCGCGCGCTACATTCTCGACATCGCGAATAATGTGATAGACGATTCCCAATTCATGCAAGGTAGAAACCTTTCAACAACGGTTGATGCGATGCAAACTCAAAGCAAGGGGACGGCGAAGTCTAGTCTGCGCCGTCCCCTTACCCGCCATGGTTACCTATTTACGACCGAACTTGATTTTGATTGCACGCTTTAAAGCATACTTGCCAAGGCTCGGGAGCTTTTGCTCGTATTTGACCATCGTGGAGCACTCGGGGCGATCGCGATCCAGATGGATGGCGTCAAACGCGCACTTGGTGGTGCACAGGCCGCAGCCAATGCACTTGTTGGGGTCGACTATCGAGGCGCCGCAGCCCAGGCAGCGGGCGGTCTCGGCGCGCACCTGCTCCTCGGTAAAGGTCTCAACATACTCGCTAAACGGCGCAGCCTTCTCGCGTTCGCGGTCCACATGCGCGACCTCGCGGCTCGCGTTGTCGTAGCCCTCGAGCACAACGTCGTCGCGATCGAGCGCGGTGTAGCGGCGCTGGTTGCGGCCGATGGTGAGCGTGGAGCCCGGCTGCACAAAGCGATGGATGGACACCGCGGCCTCGTGGCCGGCGGCGATAGCGTCGATGGCAAAGCTCGGACCGGTGTAGACGTCACCGCCCACAAAGATGTCGGGTTCGGCGGTCTGGTAGGTCTGGGGATCGGCAAGGGCACCCTGGCCGCGGCCAAGCTCCACCTTGGAGCCAGCTAGCAGGTCGCCCCACATGATGGACTGGCCAATTGACATGACCACGCGGTCGGCATCGACACGGCGCAGATCGTTCTCGTCGTACTCGGGCGCAAAACGGCCCTCGTCGTCAAAGACACGCGTGCAGCGCTTAAAGGTAATGCCACATACGCGACCGGCCTCGTCCAGGTGAATCTCCTTGGGGCCCCAGCCGCAGCTGATGTGAGCGCCGTCCTCAACGGCCTCGCGACGCTCCTCCTCGCTGGCGGGCATCTGGGCCTCGCTCTCCAGGCAGAACATCTCAACGTGCTCAGAGCCCAGACGGCAGGCGTTGCGGGCAACGTCGATGGCCACGTTGCCGCCGCCCACCACAATGGTGCGGCCGGACAGGGTATCGATCTTGCCGCTGTTAACCTCGCGAAGGAAGTCGACGGCCACGGTCACGTCCTCGGCATCCTCGCCCGGAATGCCGGCAAGGCGGCCGCCCTGGCAGCCAATGGCAACGTAGAAGGCCTTAAAGCCCTGCGCGCGCAGCTCGTCGAGCGTCACATCGCGACCGACCTCCACGCCATAGCGGAACTCGGCACCCATCAGGCGAATGATCTCGACCTCGGCCTCGATAACATCCTTCTGCAGCTTAAAGCTGGGAATGCCGTAGGTGAGCATGCCGCCCGGGCGCTCGTTCTTCTCGAACACGACAGGTTTGTAGCCCTTCTCGGCCAGGTAGAAAGCGCAGGACAGGCCGGCCGGACCGGCACCGATGATGGCGATCTTCTGATCAAAGCCGCCGGCGCGTGTCGGCGTCACCACAGGTGGGACATAGCGGGTCGCTGCATCCAGATCGCGCTGGGCGATGAACTTCTTGACCTCGTCAATAGCCACGGCGGCGTCCACACGGCCGCGGGTGCAGGCATCCTCGCAGCGGCGGTTGCACACACGGCCGCAGATAGCGGGCAGCGGGTTCTCGCGCTTAATGAGTGCTAGGGCCTCGTCATAGCGACCCTGAGCCGCGAGCTTCAAATAGCCCTGAACGGCAACGTGCGCGGGGCAGGCCGTCTTGCAGGGAGCGGTGCCGGACTCATGCGTCTCGATGCGGTTGTCGTTGCGGTAGTTGGGCGACCACTTGGTGTGGTCCCACTTGGTGGCATCGGGCAGCTCCTGGCGCGGATATTCGGGCACCTGTCCGCCCGCCTTTTTGCTGCAGAGCTTCTGGCCCAGCTTGGCGGCGCCGGCCGGACACACCTCAACGCAGCGACCGCAGGCCACGCACTTGTCCTTCTCGACTTTGGCGACATAGGCCGAGCGCGACAGGTTGGGCGTGTTGAACAGCTGAGAGGTGCGCAGGGCGTAGCACACGTTGACGTTGCAGTTGCAGATAGCGAAGATCTTGTTCTCGCCGTCGATATTGGTGATCTGGTGCACAAAGCCGTTGTCCTCGGCCTGGCGCAGAATGTCGTAGACCTCGTCGCGCGTCACGTAATGGCCGCGGTCGGTCTCAACCACATAGTCGGCCATATCGCCCACGGCAATGCACCAATCTGCCGGGTCGTCGGCGCAGCCCTCACCCATCACGCGACGGCTCGCGCGGCAGCTGCAGGTGCTAGCGGCATATTTGCCATCGTATTTGTCGAGCCAATGCTCGATATGCTCGATCGGCACCGACGTGCTCGCGGCATCGATAGCCTTCTCGACCGGAATGACATGCATGCCGATGCCGGCACCACCGGGCGGCACCATCGGCGTAGCCTTGGACAGCGGTCCCTTGGACGCCTGCTCAAAGAACTTGGCATAGACCGGGTGCTCCTCGAGCTGGCTCATGCGCATGTTGAGGAACTCGGCGGAACCCGGCACCAGCATGGGCAGCACCCACTGCTTGGCACGCTCGGGATTTTCCCAGTTGTACTCGAGAAGACCCGTGTAGCTCATGTCGTCGAGCATCTTCTCGATATCGGCTTCGGGCATGCCGGTGAGCTTGACCATCTCGGGCAGCGTATAGGGACGGCGCATCTTCATCTTGCAGAGCACTTCGGCCTGCTCGTCGGTTGCAGCCTCGGCAAACGACCAGTACTCGTAGCCCAGCAACTCATCGCGATGCAGCAGACGGTTGGTGCAGTGCTCGCACAGCTTGACGATGGCCTCGCGCGGATGCTCCGGCAGCGGCGGCACGAACTCCGAACCGATGTCGGGCTCGGTGTAGCTAATCCCCGGTCCGTTGAGAATCATGGTTGTCCCTTCTCTTGCCACAGCCCGGCGGGACCGCGGCGCCCCTCTTTTTTTGCAGGCCGAGCATGCCCCCATGCCGTTCACCCGCCATTGTTGACATTGTGTCAAAAATAGTATTGACGAACCGTCAACAATATTCAAGACTGTTAGGCGAACGGTCAGGCAAAAGAGGATGAAAGGCGGCAAAACATGGGCAACAACACAGCAGGTACCTCTGTGGTCGATGCCGTCCCCGCATCCGATAGCGCGGCAAAGCGCCTGACGGGCGACGAACGCCGTCGCGAGATCCTCGATGCCGTGCGCACCGTAAGCTCCGAGCTGGGCGTGTCCCACCTATCGGTATCGGCCGTGACCAAGCGAGCCGGCTGCACGCGTTCATTGTTCTACCACTACTTCGCCGACATGGACGCCGCCGTCACCGCCGTCATGGACGAGGCAATCGACGGTTTTATCTCCGAGCTCGAGCAGTGGAATGCCAACCGCACCGTCGGTGATATCGAGGGCGCGCTCGACACCGTCGCCCCGCTCTTTAAGCGCCTGGTCGCCAGCGGCCACGAACTGCCGCACACTCTGACCTCCAACAGCGGCGCGCTCTACGGCGGCTTTTTGCACAACGTGGTCCAGCGTGTGGCGCAGTATATCTGCGACACCACCGTGGTGGATTTTGTCGCCCACCACGAGCTGCGCATCGACCATGTCTACGAAACGTTCTACACCCTCATCATGGGTCTTTTGATGTATATCCGCACGCACCCCGATGTGCCCGACGAGACGGTCAAGGAAATCATCGCCTCGACGCTCCACATCGAGGGCTATACCGCCAAGTATCCGGAGCGCAAGCCCCGGAACTGACGACATTTGGCCAAACTGCCCGCGATCAGAAGAGGGGCCGCGGGCGTGTGAAAGGAGAACAGCATGCTGTTCGATGTTTGGGGTAGCGATACCCTTATCCACTGGGCCGGCTGGGCCATGGTCTTTATTGGCCTGATCGTGCTCAACGAGGTCGGCCGCCGCACCAAGCTGGGCGCGGCAATCATCTTTGGCGTGGCTCCGCTGGCCATGACCATCTACTGCGTCGCCATCGCCATCGGCGTTTCGCAGGGCGCCGACTGGGCGCTCACCAACCCCACCCACGTGTATCAGAACAGCTGGTTCCACTACGCCAAGGTATACGCGGCGCTGGCCGGTTGCTGGGGCTTCATCGCCATTAAGTACCAGTGGGGCAAGATTGGCAAGGCGCATTGGTTCCGCGCGTGGCCGTTTGTGATCGTCGCCATCAACATCATGATCGCCGTCGTGTCCGACTTCGAGAGCGCCTATCACTTCTTTGTCCTGGGCCAGTCCACCTGGGTCACCTCCGAAGGTGCTACGCAGCTGGCCGGCTGGAACAACGTGTTCAACGGCATCGCGGGTATCATTAACATCTTCTGCATGACCGGTTGGTGGAGCGTCTACGCCTCCGAGGATCAGACCGACATGCTGTGGCCCGACATGACCTGGGTCTACATCATCGCCTACGATATCTGGAACTTCTGCTACACCTACAACTGCCTGCCCACCCACTCCTGGTTCTGCGGCTTTGCGCTGCTGCTGGCGCCCACCGTCGCCGCCTTTATCTGGAACAAGGGCGGCTGGATCCAGAACCGCGCCTTTACGCTGGCTATTTGGTGCATGTTTGCCCAGGTATTCCCCTACTTCCAGGAGGAGTCCATCTTTGTGACCCACTCCACGCTCGACCCCGGCGCCGCTACCGCGGTCTCGATCGCCGCACTGGTCGCCAACGTCGCCGCGATCATCTACATCGCCTACCGTGCCAAGAAGCTCGGCCGCAATCCCTATAAGCAGGATGTCTTTGAGGGCACCAGCGATTGGGAGAAGGCTACCGCCCGCCGCGCCAAGGTTGATTACGCGCACGCCGAGTAACATGTTGGTCGCTGTTGGCACCTGGGCATAGGCCCGCCTGCCAGATTTTCAATCCAATGTCTCGCAGAGCCCCCGGAAAGCGTTTCATCACTCGCTTTCCGGGGGCTTTTGTCGTTGCGTCTCTAATCATCATCTATTCAAAAACACGCGCACATATAAAATCGGATTTCAAATCATGCGGCGGCTCTATGGGGTCCCGTTTTTGGGTACAGTGTTGTCCCGATATTGAGCTTGGGGGATGTATGAATGATGAGACGATGGGCCAAGAGGATGCGGCCCAAGATGCAGAAGCGTGTGCCGAAGCCCTGGAGAGCCTAGACCGGATTTCACTTGATGAGATTGCGTTTGACGATTCGGGCGTTGATGTGCAGGATGAGTCGGAAGCCGAGGCGCAGTCCGATGATCAGGATGCAGACGACGTTGAGCCCGCCGAAGATGAGGCAGATCACGAAGACACCGAATGCGAGGCCGACGACCAGCCCGAATCCGACACGAGCGAGGAAACCATCTTGCTCGACAGCTTGCCGGCCGAAGATTCGCTGACCCGCGAGCTTCCCGGCCTGGGCTCCGCTCCTGCCGTGGACGAGACCATCGCCATGGGCGATATTCCCCTGCCGTCCGTTCCCTCGGCACGCGAGGCCGAGGTCCGCCATCGCAAGATGTCGCCCAAGCGCCGCAATCTGATGGTCGCCGGTGTCGTGGCCGTCGCGCTCGTCGCCGGCGGTGCAGGCTATGCTGCCTGGAACGGATATCAGCAAGAGCAGGCTGCCGCTGTCGCCGCCAATGCCCACACGATGATGTCGGTGCAGATTGGCGCGCATGCCGCGGGCCTCGACTGTTCCACTGGCTCCAAGATTCCCGTACAGGTGAGCGGTCAGGATTCTGACGGCTCCTCCGTGAGCGAAACGCTCTATGTTGACGAGCACGGCCGCGGCATCAAACTGCTGCCCGGCGATTACACGCTCTCCATCGCTGCCTCCCCCATCGCGGCCGACGGCACCATCTATACCGTCCCGACCACCAAGACGCAGGTCACCGTTAAGAGCGATGGACAGGATTTAAGTGCCCAGGCCACCTTTAAGCTCAAGGTGCCTTCGGCCGACACGGTGACTGACGACCAGATCGATGCCGCCGCCAAGTATGCCGAGGAGGGCGGTGCGAGCTCCGCCGCGGCTGCCAAAGTGCTCCAGCAGGCAGCAACCGCGCGGCGCGACGCCGCCGTCAATGCCGTGAGCGCGCAAAAGGCACAGGCGTCCCGTGATGCTGACGCTCGCCACAAGGCAACCGACCTCTACCAGCTCGATATTCCCGTCGAGTGGTACGGCAAGGTCGCAACTTGGCAAAACGGAAGCACGCTATGCATCTATCTGGGCGATGACACCAATACGCCAATCGTGACGCTTGTCGCGGTGCGCGAGGGCAAGAGCTTTACGCCCGATGAGGGCGATACGGTTTTGGGTGCGGCCAATCTAGGCAACGGTTATACCGTCTACGCCAGCGGCCCCGTCTATCCGTACGTGGTGCCCCAGACCATCAACGGACGGACGCAGAATCCCGTGTCAACCTACCCCATGGACACGGCCATTGAGCTTGTCGAGCTCACGACCGGTAACCGCTACACCTATAGCCAGATCAAGAACGTACTGGTCGGCAAAGACGGCAAGGCAGACGCCGCGACCAAACTCGAGACCGACTACCTCGCCCAGATTCTCCTGCCGAGCATCAAGGCCCAGGACTAGCCTGGCGCAGCAAGGTGCACCCCAACCGTGATGAAGGAGCCAGGAGGTCCTGACCCCACAGGTCCATAGATGATTAGGCAAGGAGCCACTTCCATGCGGGCATAACGTGTACCACACCGTGCTCGCATGGAATATCGGTCTGTTCATCCATGGTAACGATTGCCGACTCGCCAAGATCAAACTGGGCCATCGAGGCATCAAGCGCGGCAATTTCGCGCTCGCGCGTTTTCTCACCTGCCATATCCGTACTCACCTGAATCAGGCTATAAGCCCGCATGAGAAGCGCGTCCCCAGCCACAAAGTCCACCTCATGGCTTTTGCTCTTCTCTTTGATCAGCAGGCGGCAGACCGAGCCGGTCCTCACCGCGGGAGTCTTTCTTCTTAGCGCATTGAACACTGCGGTCTCGAGCCTCTGGCCCTGGTCCAATGCCGATGCCGGAGAGAATGCTCCAAACATCGCAGGGTCGACAGCGTAGACCTTAGACGCAGACCGCATGTTATTTGCCAGTGAACGCGTGAACTCCGGCACAGAAAATAACAGGTAGGCGTCCTCATAATACTCAAGTAAATCGCTGAGCGAATTACGACTGACGGGTATCTGTCTGCCCTTGAACTCGTTGTACACTTTGTTCACTGACAGCTCTCGTCCCGAAGATGCCATACACCGCGTCAAGAACAGCGATGCCAGGCGAGGGTTCTTGACGTCGTAACGTTCAACGACGTCCATGGCGACCGTTCGCGAAGCATATTCCTGTAGCAGCTGAATCGCGTCTGCAGGCGTCTGCTCAAGTGTCGCGATGAATCCCCCTCGTTCAAGATACCCGATCAGATGATGCCGAAGCAGCGCCGCATCGCTCGGAGAAAAGGTCGCATCTGGCTCGGGAACGCTCCCCGTCTTATATCGAACGTATTCCGAAAAACTCAACGGAAAAAGCTCTCGCACAAGGGAACGACCCCTGAACTCGCTCTTAAGTTCTGAGGACAGCATCTTAGAAGAAGATCCCGTCACATAGACGGTCGCTTTCTCCGTATCGACTACACGCCGCAGAAACGCACCCCATTCGGGAATTTCCTGGATCTCGTCAAAGAAAATGTAAGCGCCCTCGGTTCGAGCAACAGGATACAGCGCATAGAACGTGTCGAGCACGTCCGCCAGCAGCGATGGCTCATACGGGCGCAAGCGCTCATCCTCAAAATTGAAGTAAAGCATCCGGTCAAGCTCGACGCCCCGGCTCTGAAGCCGCCGCATCTCCTGATACAGGCGATACGTCTTTCCACAACGGCGGGCCCCCACAACCACATTTACGATGTTGTCGCGCTTTGGCTCCTGTGGGTTTCCCAGATCAAGGTCTCGCTCAAAGACCTGCGGAACCCCCTGCTGTTCAAAGTCCTTTATTTTCTGGGCGATCAAGTCGTTGAATGCCATGATTCTCCAATCTTGCTCTCTAGCTAATCAAAATTATACTGATTCTTGATTAATTAGAGAGCAAGATTGTGTGTAGCTTGATTAACACTTAAGCAAGTTTTTCACTATTATTGCTCCGAAGGATATCGAGTGGCTAAGAGGACAACCGAGCTCGAATGCGACTCCCCGAGCAGCCAATTTGGCAGTCAATTTGGGACGGGGCTTTTTTGACTACCCTCCCCCTGCAGAAAAATCCCTAACGCAGTTGCGGTGAAATGGGGATTGTTTTTGCTGGTTAAACCGCAAAACAGTCCCTATTTCACCGCAACTTATTGGTGGCCTTTTGGGTGGCACTCAGCGCCAGGGGTCGGCTTCGAACATCGGCTCGCGCTCGGGGCGGCGATCGCTGTAGGGATCGTAGCCGTCATCGTCCTCGTTCTCGGCACGGATGTAGGGGTCGCGCGGCTTGGGTGCCGGCTTAGGTGCAGGCTTGGGTGCGGCGGGTGCAGCATCGGTCGCCGACGTGTTCGTCTTGTTCTTGTCTATCATCTGCATATCTCCTTGCATCGCATCCGTTCAACAACATCGATTGTCGCACGAAAAAGGGCGGCGGACCCAATTGGATCCGCCGCCCTTGGCGTTTAGAAACGGCTGGCAGATTTTAAGGCATGTCCCAAAAATCTACTCGGCATCGGGGACCTCGTAGGTGGCCGCCGGCGTGTTATCGCACACGACGGTAAAGCCGCCGTCCTTATCGACATCGACCGTCACCTGATCGCCCTCGCGCACCGTGCCGTCGATGATGGCGGCGGCGATGGCGTCCACGACCTCGCGCTGGACCAGACGCTTGAGCGGACGGGCGCCAAAGACCGGGTCCAGGCCGCCCACGGCGAGCATCTGCTTGGCCGCCGGGGTGATGGCAAGCGTCATGCGCTCCTTGGCCAGACGCGCGCGGACGTCGGCAAGCTGGATGTCGACGATCTTCTCGATCTGCGCCATGCCGAGCGGATGGAACACCACGATGTCGTCGATACGGTTGAGGAACTCGGGGCGGAAGGTCTGAGCCATGGCAGCGTCGACCTGATGGCGCATCTCCTCCTCGTCCTTACCGGACAGATCGGCGATGGCTTTGGAGCCCACGTTGGACGTCATGATGATAATCGTGTTCTTGAAGGACACCTGGCGACCCTGGCCATCGGTCAGACGGCCGTCGTCGAGCACCTGCAACAGCACGTTAAAGACATCCGGATGGGCCTTCTCCATCTCGTCGAGCAAGATCACGGAGTAGGGACGACGGCGCACGGCCTCGGTGAGCTGGCCGCCCTCGTCGTAACCCACGTATCCCGGGGGCGCACCGATCAGACGCTGGACGCTGAACTTCTCCATGTACTCGGACATATCGATACGCACGAGCGCGCGCTCGTCGTCGAACAGGCACTCGGCAAGCGCCTTGGCGAGCTCGGTCTTGCCCACGCCAGTGGGGCCCAGGAAGAAGAAGCTGCCGATGGGCTTGTCCGGATCGGAGAGGCCCGCACGGCTGCGACGCACAGCCGCGGCGACGGCGGAGACGGCCTCGTCCTGACCGATGACGCGCTTATGCAGCTCGCCCTCCAGGCCCTTCAGCTTGTCGAGCTCGCCCTGCATCATCTTGGACACGGGCACGCCGGTCCAGGCACTCACGACCTCGGCGATCTCGTCGGAGGTCACCTGCTCGTTGAGGCCCTCGCCGTCCTGCTGCTTTTGTGCCTCGAGCGCAGCCTCGGAATCCTGAATCTGCTGCTGCAGGCCCGGAATCACGGAGAAGCGCAGCTCGGACGCACGGCCCAGGTCGCCGTTGCGCGTTGCACGCTCCTCTTCGCTCTTGGCCTCGTCAAGCTGGCCCTTAAGCTCCTGCACGTGGTCGATGGCGTTCTTTTGGTTGAGCCAGCCGGCCTTTTGCACGTTGAGCTTTTCCTGGACCTCGGCGATCTCCTGACGTAGGGCCTCCAGACGCTCCTTGGAGGCGTCATCGGTCTCCTTCATGAGTGCCTGCTCCTCGATCTGCAGCTGGGTGAGCTGACGCGTGGTGGCGTCGATCTCGACCGGCATGCTGTCGAGCTCCATGCGCAGGCGGCTTGCGGCCTCATCGACCAGGTCGATGGCCTTGTCGGGCAGGAAACGGTCGGCGATGTAGCGATCGGAGAGGTCGGCAGCCGCCACGAGCGCGCTATCGGTGATATGCACGCCGTGGAAGATCTCGTACTTCTCCTTGAGGCCACGCAGGATCGAGATGGTGTCCTCGACGGTAGGCTCGCTCACCATAACGGTCTGGAAACGACGCGCGAGCGCCGCGTCCTTCTCGATGTACTTGCGGTACTCGTCAAGCGTGGTCGCGCCGATCGCGTGCAGGTCGCCACGGGCGAGTGCGGGCTTCAGGATGTTGCCGGCGTCCATGGAGCCCTCGGTGGCACCCGCGCCCACGATGGTGTGGAGCTCATCGATGAACAGGATGACCTTGCCCTCGGACTTCTGTACCTCCTTGAGCACGGCCTTCAAGCGGTCCTCGAACTCACCACGGTACTTGGCACCGGCGACCAGCGCGCTCATGTCGAGCTCGATGAGGTCGCGGTCGCGCAGCGTGCTCGGCACGTCGCCGGCCACGATACGCTGGGCGATGCCCTCGACGATGGCCGTCTTGCCGACGCCCGGCTCACCGATGAGCACGGGGTTGTTCTTGGTGCGACGGGACAGGACCTGGATGGTACGACGAATCTCGTCGGTACGGCCGATGACCGGGTCGAGCTTGCCGGCGCGGGCAAGGTCGCAGATATTGCGGCCGTACTGTTCCAGTGCCTCAAACTGGGTCTTGTCCTCGGCAGACGTCACGCGGTCATCGCCACGCAGCTCCTCGTAGACCTGCTCGATGCGCTCCTTGGTCACGCCGGCATCGCGCAGCACACGGCCCGCCTCGCCCTTGTCCTCGGCAAGTGCCATCAGCAGATGCTCGGTCACCACAAAGCTGTCGCCCATCTTGGTGGCCTTCTTCTCGGCCTTTTCGATGACACGGACGAGCTCGTTAGACAGACCCATCTGCTGACCCTCGCCCGAAACCTTGGGCGCGTGGTCGATGGCATCCTGTGTGGAGCGTGCGAGCTGAGCCGGGTCGGCACCGATGCGCTCTATGATCACGGAGATATTGCGCTCGCCGGCACCGAGCAGGGCGGACAGCAGGTGAATCGGCTCTACCGCGCCGGCCTGCGCGTCGGCAGCCGTGCTCATGGCGGTCTGCAGCGCCTCGCGCGACGTCATTGCTAGCTTATCGATTCTCATGGAATCACCTCTCTTGGGGCGGCCGCCCTACGGGGCGGCTTCACGTTGTTCGAGAAGTATTGTTGCCAGCTTTGCGCGATCTTATACACAAATCTAAGTCTCTATATATAAGATTTTCTGAGTGATTGAAAGATAGGGAGCAGGTGCGCTCACCCGCTACGGCCTCGTCCCCTTACTATCTCAATCTGTAACATCTAGCGACTGTTTATGGCTCCAGATGTTATAAATCAAGATGAAATGGCCAACGGCGCCCGTTTGTCTCAATCTGTAACATCTACTCGGCAAATAGAGCTCCATCTGTTACAAATCGAGACGAACAGAAGACGCCCGAATCGAAAATCTAAATCTGTAACACCAAGCCCACTTTTAGCGGCCAAGATGTTACAGATCGAGACAGACCGAAAACCACCACAAAGAGGACAGGCACCTTTGTGGTGGTCGCGGTCTCTACTCCTTCGCCGAACCCGTACTTCCCGATTCGACGGTCCAGGGCATCTCGTCCTCGAACAGCCATGTACGGGCAGACCCACTATCGCGTGCAGTCTGCGGGTCAGGCAAGCAGGTCTGTTTATAGGCATCTTGGATACACTGACCCATAAAATCGTTGAGCTCGGTCTGGTCGCCCTCCATGACATAGGCGACATCGCCGTCCATGATGTAGATGCCCGGACCCTCATTGCCCTCGTAGCCCGGATCGTACGAGACATCACATAACTTTGCGCCGTTTGCAGTGTCCAGCTCGATAGAAGAGTGGCATCCGCCAACCATGTCGTTCGCTTTTGCCCGATAGGACGCATATCCGTACCAACGCTTAAATGTTTTGCCCCTGAGCAGCTCGGACGCCCTGTCGATCAGACTAGAATCCGTGGCATAGCGCATAGCCCCAAGCTGAATACTTGGATAATTACTAATGCCAAGCGCAGCCGGTTGCTCATCAAAATCAACGGTAATGGTCTCAGGCTTGTCGTCGCCGGTCAGAAGTTCGACAGATTGAATCACAGGCTTGACCACCGGCTCCGTCACCGCAGCAGGTAGAAACGCCATGCCGACAGCGCCCATGCCAACCACGGTGATCGCAAGCGCCAAAACAATCAATCCAATACGGGCAAAACGGCTCACGGCAAAACACCCCACAATGCAAACCTTCGCCACCTGCACTAATGATACCGCCAGCCAGCACTATTACCAAAAGGAGCCGCGCGCTCCTCACCACCACAAAGGGGACAGGCACCTTTGTGGTGGTTTTCGACGCTAACGGTCGACCATCTCGCGCCATGAGATTAAACTTGAATTGTTCTCTGAACATATCCATTTCTGCCTATCCTCAACAGATCTTTGTCTCGAGGAGCGCATATGAAGCCGTCTCATTCCACCGGTCGCAACGTCATTACCATTTTCGCCATACCCATCGTGATGCTCTTCCTTATCGTCATCACGCCCTTTTCTTTTGGTATCGCCTCGCCCTTCGATCTTTGCGGGATGATCGACGCCGGCTCGCGTGCCACCTCGCTCTCCTTTGTCTGCCGTGGCGTGTTCTACGAATATGCAATTCCCACCGGAAGCTGGCAGTCCAAGTTACCGTTGCTCGGCAAGGTCGACGGATGCTCCCCCTATTTCTGCCTTGAACCTCAGGCGCTAAACTATCTGATCGACGACCAGCCACTCGACTCCATCACCCTCGCCTACGACTACGCACCAAACACCGATGAGCGCCACATGAACCAAGTCCTCGACAAGCTGCTTGGACAGTGCGGGCTCACCGCGGAAGCCGGTCGAACCATCTATAGCAACCGGAAATTAAAGCGAACAGAACTCCGCCGTGTCGGAAAAATCAAAGGGCGAAACGGGGCCGCCTACTGGGATGCCTGGGCAACACGCGACAAGGGCGAATTCGGACACAGCACCTATATGGTCACTGTCTACACCAAAGACGGAATTAAGGACAATGTTGACGATTTCGCGTCATCCAAACTCGGCATCCCCAAAACAACCAAGCCCGCCAGCCCAGATGAAATCCTGTAGAGACGCTCATTAACATACCGCTCAACAATCACAACAACATCGAGCTCGTTCCCCACCACCACAAAGGCGCCTGTTCCCTTTGTGGTGGTTTTCGACAAAAAGAAGCCGCCCCATTAACAGAGGCGGCATCAAGCAAGTCTATTTATTGGCGTCCCTCAAGACCCAACGAGAACGCAGAAATGTAGCCCAGGGCTTACCCTTTCCCGAACGCGACCCTCGCGAAGCGCGTGAGCGGGCGGGAAAGGGTAAGCCCCGGGCGGACAATTAAGTGCGTTACTCGGCAGCGGCCTTGAACTTGTTGTAGTTGATCAGGCAGCCGGCCTTGACGATGGCACGCTCCTCTGCCGTCATATCGGCAATGTAGAGCTCAATCTGCTCAACCGCACCGTCGGCACGCACCACGTAGGCAGCGATATTCTTCAGGTCGCCATCGAGCGCGGCACGGATACCCGGCACAAAGACGTAGTCGCCCACCTCAAAGTTGGGCTCCGCCTCCATCTGGAAGGGCACCATGCCCCAGTTCATCACGTTGGAGCGATAGCGCTTGGTGGCGTACTCGTGGACGATGTTGGCCAGGCCGCCAATCACGCGCTGGCAGCTCGCGGCCTGCTCGCGGGCGGAACCGTCGCCGGGCTTCTTGGCATAGAGCATAGAGCCGTACTCGGTCGCCTTGGCATCGGCCGTGACACCCGCGCCGGCCAGTGCCTCAAACACGCTGGCAAGCTCAGCATCGAGTGCCGCCAGGTCGCCCGCGGCTTCACCGGCAACGCGGCGCTTCTCCACCGCATCGACCTCCTTGGAGCGACCCACGTAGACAGGGTCGCGACGGCTCAGAGTAAACTCGGCCAGACCCAGAGGGTTGGAGCGGAAGGAGCTCGTCTCGCCCGAAGGAATGAGCTCGTCGGTCGTGGTGACCGGGTCCATGATCTTGGAGCACACCTTGAGCAGGATGTCGTCGCCGAGGGGCTCCATCGCGGGCCACGGCTTGATGTTGGGGCCTTCGACCAGCTCGTCGGCAGGCTCCGCCTTGCCAAAGCCCCAGTACACGCGCTTTTTGTACGGCGCGTCGTCAAAGGTGTACTCGCAGGCCTCGTCCCAAGTCTCCTCGGGCAGGTCGGTCGCCGGCATCAGGACGCCGCCGTTGGCAGCCGTCGCCGCAATGGAGCGAGCGTCCATCAGGGCCACGGCGCTCAGCTGGCCATTGCCCGGCTTGGAACCCTCGCGGTTGGGGAAGTTGCGCGTGGTGTGGCGGATGGACAGACCGTTGTTGGCAGGCGTGTCGCCGGCGCCGAAGCACGGGCCGCAGAATGCTGTGCGCACAATCGCGCCGGCCTCCATGAGGTCGTAGATGTAGCCGCGGCGTGTAAGCTCGAGCGCCACAGGCTGGCTCGTGGGATAGACCGACAGCGAAAACTCGCCGCAGCCGGTGTTGGCGCCCTTGAGCACGCGGGCAGCCTGGACCACGGAGTCGTAGTTGCCGCCCGAGCAGCCGGCGATAACGCCCTGCTGCACGTGCAGCTTGCCGTCGACGATCTTGTCGAGCAGACTAAAGTGCGTCTTGCCCTCGCCGATCTTGGCAGCCTCGAGCTCGACCTCGTGCAGGATGTCCTCGAGGTTCTCGTTGAGCTCGTCGATCTCAAAGCCGTTGGAAGGATGGAACGGCAGCGCGATCATGGGCTTGATGCTCGACAGATCGACCTCGACGCAGCCGTCGTAGTAGGCGACATCGGCGGGCTTGAGCTCGCGGTAGTCGTCGCCGCGGCCGTGCAAGGTCAGGAATGCGTGCGTGTCCTCGTCGGTGGCCCAGATGCTCGACAGGCAGGTGGTCTCGGTGGTCATGACGTCGACGCCGTTGCGGTAATCGGTCGTCATGCTTGCGATGCCCGGGCCCACGAACTCCATGACCTTGTTCTTAACGTAACCCTTGGCAAAGACGGCGCGGATGATGGCGAGCGCCACGTCGTGCGGGCCGACGCCGGGGCGCGGGGCGCCCGTGAGGTAGATGGCAACGACGCCGGGATAGGCGACATCGTAGGTGTCGCGCAGCAGCTGCTTTGCCAGCTCGCCGCCGCCCTCGCCCACGGCCATGGTACCCAGGGCACCATAGCGGGTGTGCGAGTCGGAACCCAGGATCATCTTGCCGCAGCCGGCAAAGTTCTCACGCATAAAGGAATGGATGACCGCGATATGGGGCGGAACGAAGATGCCGCCGTACTTTTTGGCAGCCGAGAGGCCAAAGACGTGGTCGTCCTCGTTGATGGTGCCGCCCACGGCACACAGCGAGTTATGGCAGTTGGTGAGCACGTAAGGCAGTGGGAACTGCTCCATGCCCGAGGCGCGCGCCGTCTGGATGATGCCGACAAAGGTGATGTCGTGGCTCGCCATGGCGTCGAAGCGAATCTTGAGCGCCTCGGGGTCGCCGGACGTATTGTGTGCCTGGAGAATCGAATACGCGATGGTGCCGCGCTTGGCATCCTCGGGCGTCTGCGTAATACCGCGCTCGGCAGCCTCGGCCGCAGGCACAACCTCGCTGCCGCCGCGCAGGTAGATGCCGTCCTCGTACAGCTTGACCATACTGTCTCCCACTCTGCCCGAAAGGCTCGGGCGCATAGCATACATTCATTCAATATCGTGCCATAGAACGGTTGCGAGTGGGTTACGAATCTGCGCGTTCACTTTATCTCAGTAAAGTAAAGGACGAGTCCCTTGCATCACTCTCCTGACAAGGAGTGTCCCAAAGTGCCGGCACAAAAGGAACGTCCCCAAGTGCCAAACTACCCTACTCCGGCAACGCCGCAGGTAGAGGACGGACAGCGAGCGACGTCCAGAGCGAACAAGTTGGCATGAAAAAGGCAAGGCATAGACCTTCTGGTCATGCCTTGCCTTTTGAATGACAAATTGTCGCTCTGGACGTCGCGCAGCGTCGAGCCGTTACGCCGTTCGGCAGAACGGCGTAACCTAGAGATCCCCGCCTGCGCCCAAAAGTTTGCGCATGACCTGTTCGGGGTTAACCGAGCCGTCGCGCGGGGCCAGAGCGGTGATCTTCTTCTGCATCTTGTACTCGTGCAGCTCGTCCTCGAGCTGGCGCACGCGAGCACGGAGCTTTTCGTTTTCGCGCTCACGCTCCTCGGCACGCTCCTTCATATCGAGGATGCGCACCACGCCAGCGAGGTTGATGCCCTCGTCGGTCAACTGGTTGATGAGCTCCAGGCGCTCGATATCGGCACGCGAATACAGGCGCGTGTTGCCGCCCGAGCGCTGGGGGTTCACCAGGCCCTTGGACTCGTAGACGCGCAGAGTCTGCGGATGCATGCCGGTCAACTCGGCCGCCACGCTGATCATGTACAGCGGTTTATTCCTATTGTCCTCGGCCATGCTACCTGACCCCTTTCCGTCTCGTTATCGTCCATCATAAGCCCGCGGGCGCGGGTGTGCGCCACGACCGCCCTAGTACGTCGCCTTGTAACGGTTGACCTTCTCGCGATAATCGCGCGTGTCGGCCTCGCGCAGCTTGGTCATGGCATCGCGCTCGTCATCGGACAGGTTCGTGGGGACCTGTACCTTGATTTCGACGAGCAGCGCGCCTGTGCGGCCACGGTGCTTAACGTCGGGCGCACCCATCTCCTTAAAGCGGAACTTCTTGCCCGTTTGGGTGCCAGCGGGCACCTTCAGACGAACCGTCGCGCCGCCGGGCGTGGGCACATCAACCGTGCAGCCGAGCGCCGCCTCGTAGACCGAGATCGGCACCTCCATGGTCACATCGGCACCCTTGCGCTTAAACAGCGGGTGCTCCTCCACATGCGTGGTCACGACCAGGTCGCCGCGCTCGCCGCCGGCAACGCCATACTCGCCGCGACGCTTGTAGCGTAGCTTGCCGCCGTCGACCGCGCCCGCGGGCACCGAGACCGTAATGGTCTGCTGCTCGCCTGTCGAGGGAATGCGATAGGTGACCTTGTGCGTCACACCGCGAAACGCGTCCTCGGCCGTCACATCAACAGTCAGCGACAGGTCGCCGCCCTTGCGAGCACGGCTGCGGCCCGCGCCGGCACCGGCAGCGCCCGCAGCCCCGGCAAAGCCCGAGCCCCAATCGCTGCCCCAGGCGCCGTTGCCGCTAAAGATGCTGTCGAAGATGTCGCCCCAGCCGCTGGCGCCCGCACCGGCACCGTAGCCGCCGCCATACGCGCCGCCCGCGCCCGGCATGCCGCCAAACATGAGCATCTGGTCGTACTCTTTGCGCTTCTTCTCGTCCGAAAGCGTCTCGTAGGCCTCGCTGATCTCCTTAAACTTGGCCTCGTCGCCGCCGGCATCGGGGTGATATTTTTGCGCGAGCTTGCGAAACGCACTCTTAATCTCTTTGTCGGAGGCGCTCTTGGATACGCCCAGGATGTCATAGAAGGTTTTGCCTGCAGCCATCGTAGCTCCTCTCCTGTTATATCCGCCGCCCCTGCGGACGGCGGCTCATACTGTCATATGGCACTAGGCCAGAAAGGGCCCCGGGTGTTGCCCCGGGGCCCTTCTCAATTACTCCTCGGTGCTCTCGGCCGTATCGGCCGTAGCATCCTCGGGCGCCGCTTCGGGCTCCGGTGCGGGGCGCTTCTCGCCACCGTAGGTCACCGTCACCATCGCGGAGCGCAGGATACGATCCGCCATGCGGTAGCCCTTCTGGTACACGTCGTTGACGGTCTCGTCGTACTGCGATGCGTCCTCGACGCGACCCACAGCCTGGTGCTCGAGCGGATCGAACGCCTCGCCCTTGGGGTCGATGGGCTCAACGCCCTCGTGCGCGAACACATCGAGCAGCTTGGCATGTACCGCGTCAACGCCATCGACGAACTGCTTAAAGTCGTCGGAAAGCTCTTGGCTGCGGGCATGGTCGATCGCGCGCTCGATATCGTCGATCACCGGCAACAGCGCGGTGACAAGCTTCTCGGTCGCGCGCTCGCGCTCGGCGATGCGCTCGTTGGCGGTGCGGCGACGGAAGTTCTCCCAGTCGGCCTGCAGACGGGCGGTGCGCTCGGTAGCGTCCTTCGCCTTGTCCTCGGCGGCCTTCTGGGCCTCTGCCGCAGCATCGAGCTCATTGCGCACGTCGGCAAGCTCCTTTTGGGCCTGCTCGAACTTGAGCTTAAAGTCGTTGTCGGCGGCTTCCTCACCGGCGCGGATAGCGGCTTCCACCATCTCGTCCTCGGTCATCGTCGCCTCCTTGTTGGAATCCTCTACCTGGTTCTCGGCAGCCTCGGCGGCCGGGGCCTCGTTGGCCTCGGTATCGTCGACGGCCTCTACGGGAATCTTCACGTCCTTCTCCTCAGAGTCAACGGGGGCGGCACCAACGGCAGCCGCCTCCGTGCGAGCTTTACGGGCGGACATGATTACTTGTCCTCGTCGTCCACAACCTCGTAGTCGGCGTCGACAACGTCATCGTCGGCAGGCTGGGCGCCGGCGGCACCGTCGGTCTGCTGCTGAGCGTCGGCGTAGACAACCTGGGCCAGCTCGTAGGCCACGGACTGCAAGGACTCGCCGGCGGCCTTGATAGCCTCGACGTCAGAGCCCTCGAGCGCCTTCTTGGCGTCGGCGATAGCGGCCTCGGCCTTGGACTTCACATCGGCGGAAACCTTGTCGCCCAGCTCGTTGAGGGTCTGCTCGGTGGAGTAGCACAGGCTGTCGGTCTGGTTGCGGACCTCGACCTCTTCCTTCTGCTTCTTGTCCTCCTCGGCATGAGCCTCGGCGTCCTTGACCATACGATCGACTTCGTCGTCGGACAGAGCGGTGGAGCCGGAAATGGTAATCTGCTGCTCCTTGCCGGTGCCCTTGTCCTTAGCGGAGACCTTGACGATGCCGTTGGCGTCGATGTCGAAGGTGACCTCGATCTGCGGCACGCCGCGGCGGGCAGCCGGGATACCGGTCAGCTGGAACTTACCGAGCGACTTGTTGTCGCGGGCAAGCTCGCGCTCGCCCTGGAGCACGTTGATCTCGACGCTGGTCTGATTGTCGGCAGCGGTGGAGTAAACCTCGGTCTTGGAGGTCGGGATCGTGGTGTTGCGGTCGATCATCTTGGTCATGATGCCGCCCATGGTCTCGACGCCCAGCGACAGCGGGGTAACGTCGAGCAGCAGGATGCCCTCGACGTCGCCGGTGAGCACGCCGCCCTGGACGGCAGCGCCGTCGGCAACGACCTCGTCGGGGTTCACGGACATGTTGGGCTGCTTGCCGGTCATGGTCTTGACGAGCTCCTGGACAGCGGGCATACGGGTGGAGCCGCCGACGAGGATGACCTCGGTCAGATCGGAGAGCTTAAGCTTGGCGTCGCGCAGGGCGTTGGTGACAGGCTGCTTGCAGCGCTCGAGCAGGTCGCGGGTGATCTTCTCGAACTCGGCGCGGGTCAGCGTGTAGTTGAGGTGCAGCGGACCGGACTGGTTCATGGTGATGAACGGCAGGTTGATGGTGGTCTGCTGGGCGGCGGAGAGCTCCTTCTTGGCGTTCTCGGCGGCCTCCTTCAGACGCTGCAGAGCCATGGGGTCCTGGCGCAGGTCGACACCGTTCTCCTGCTGGAACTTATCGGCCATCCAGTCGATGACGCGCTGATCCCAGTCGTCGCCGCCCAGGTGGTTGTCGCCCGAGGTGGACAGAACCTCAAACACGCCGTCGGCGAGGTCGAGGATGGAGACATCGAAGGTGCCGCCGCCCAGGTCGAAGACCAGGATGCGCTGGTCGGTGCCCTGCTTGTCCAGGCCATAGGCCAAAGCAGCAGCGGTCGGCTCGTTCACGATACGCTTGACGTTGAGGCCGGCGATCTTACCGGCGTCCTTGGTGGCCTGACGCTGAGCGTCGTTGAAGTAGGCCGGGACGGTGATGACGGCGTCGGTGACGGTCTCGCCCAGATACTTCTCGGCGTCGGCCTTCATCTTCGCGAGCGTCATGGCGCTCACCTGCTCGGCGGTGTAATCCTTGCCCTCGATGTCGACGACGGCACGGCCACCCTGGCCCTCCTTGACCTCGTACGGCACGGTCTTAATCTCGGAGGTGCACTCGGAGTACTTGCGGCCCATGAAGCGCTTGATGGAGAACACGGTGTTCTTGGGGTTGGTGACAGCCTGGTTCTTAGCGGCCTTACCCACGACGCGGTCGCCGTCAGCACGGAAGCCAACAACGGACGGAGTGGTGCGGTCGCCTTCGGCGTTCACGATAATGGTCGGAGAACCGCCCTCGAGGACGGCCATAGCGGAGTTAGTAGTACCAAGGTCGATACCAAGAATCTTACTCATTAGAAATTCCCTCTCTCTTGTGCGTTCGCGCCGCCTCGACGGTCTTTCGCGCGGCGCTTCGGCTTGTCTTTCAGGATGTAGTGTATCCCCTTATGGGCCGGAATATACAAAATCTAAGTCATTTCATATAAGATTTCTTATTGCTGAGAGTTTAGGTTCACAAATGCGCAGTTAGACGCACTGATTGAGTTCTCGGCAAATCTATCGAGATCTATGTAGAGATGGCTGAGGTTTGGGCCCGAGGCCGCATGGGGTGGCTTGAGGCGACCCCGGGGGAAAGCGCGACCCGTTTCACGGCTAAATAACGGGATGCGCTTTCCAAAAGCTCGCTCAATAGCTCAATATTTCAAGTCACCTTTAGCTAACATTTGCGCAGCTCAACGGCCCCACCTGCACGTTTTTTAGTAAACCTTGGCATACTCGGCGAACGGTATGAAGATGCCGGCCAGAGGGTATTGCAAACGGTCGCTCCCGTGGTATGTTTTTGCCCGAATCAAACCGGCGCGCATCGTCTGTAGCGTCGGTCAACAGAGAGGAAACTACCATGGCTCATCCCGTAATTGATGCCGACGAGTGCATCGCTTGTGGCGTTTGCGTCGACACCTGCCCCGCTGGCGTTCTGGAGCTCCAGGACGTCGCCACCGTCGCTGACGAGGACTCCTGCGTCGCCTGTGGCGCTTGCCAGGACGCTTGCCCCGCTGGCGCGATCACCGAGATCGTCGAGGAGTAACAACTCCCCACTTGCACACTCAAAAGTACACCGTGCACAAAAAGGAGGCCTCCGCATCGCCGCGGAGGCCTCCTTTTTTTGCATTCGTGGGCAGCTAATTTGGCACCGCCGTTGGTTGAACTCGCGCCAGCGAAAACGCCCCATTTGAGGCAAGGTGGCCTGAAAGAGGAGGGAAGCGTACTTTGGTACGCGACCGACGATTGAAGGCCAGATTGTCCAAATGGGGCGTTTGCAGCGTCGGCTAAGAGAAATCGTCTTCGTAGGGCATCAGGTCTGCTAGGTAGCCTTTCTCCTTGAGTATGGTCTCGATCTCGTCGAGGGTCTGCTCGTCTTCTGCTGCGATGCGATGGAAGTGATAGCCACTCGTCACCGTCAGCAGCGGGAAGCTCTTGCCGCTGGCAATACCCTCAAGATAGCGCTCGATATCGCGACGATTGCGAATGTCCAGATCGGCTGTGATCTTGCCATACACGCGGTGGTTGACGATTACATTGAGCACGGCACCACCCGCGTCGACGATGCTCGTGAGCTCGTCACTTGCCTGCTCCACGCTATGGTGCACCTTGACCAGGCGCGTGGGCACGGCGGGGCTGCTGGGGGCCTCCTGCAGCACGTAGCCGCGATTGGTGGCGACGATATCGTGCCCATCGGCGCGCAGCAGGGCGATGTCTTGCACGACAATCTGGCGGCTCACACCCACCTCACGAGCAAGCGCACTGCCCGAGACAGGGTCTTTGGCTCCCTCGAGCACGCCCATGATGGCACGGCGACGCTCGCGGGCGTCCATTATTTACCGTCCAGCAGACGAAGGTGCTTAAGCGAGAGGTCGAGAATCGGCGCAGAGTGCGTCAGCGCCCCCGAGCTAATAAAGTCAACGCCCAGGTCGGCGAGCGCGCGGATATTGCTGGCATCCACATTGCCCGAGCACTCGGTCTTGGCGCGATCGGCGATAAGCTCAATCGCAGCAGCCATGTCGTCGTGGGTCATGTTGTCGAGCATGATGATATCGGCACCGGCCTCAACTGCCTCGCGCACCATGTCCAGGTTCTCGCACTCAATCTCGACCGTCGCGGTAAACGACGCATGGGCGCGCGCCATCTCAATCGCGCGTGCCACGCCACCGGCGGCGTCGATGTGGTTGTCCTTGAGCATGACAGCCGTCGACAGGTTGTAACGGTGGTTGCTGCCGCCGCCGATCTCGACCGCGGCCTTCTCAAAGACGCGCATGCCCGGCGTGGTCTTGCGCGTGTCGACGAGCACGGTCTTGGTACCCTCGAGCGCCGCTGCCATGTTGTGCGTGTAGGTGGCGATACCGCTCATACGCTGTAGATAGTTGAGCGCCACGCGCTCGCCCGAAAGCAGCACGCGCGCGTCGCCGCGCACTTGGCCCACGTGGTCGCCGGCGTGCACCTCATCGCCATCGACGACATCAAACAGCACCGAGCTCTGCGGATCCAGCAGCTCAAAGGTGCGAGCGAACACGTCCAGGCCGGCGATGATGCCATCGGCCTTGGCGATGAGCTCCACCGTGGCGGGACGCGCCGTGGGGCACACGCTCGCCGTGCTCACGTCCTCAAAGGTAATGTCCTCGCGCAGGGCCTGCAGAATCAGATCATCGACGACGAGCTTCATGGTAATGGGATTCATGGTCTACTCCTCCACGGCCTGCGTGCCGGCGGCACGGGCCAAATCATCGATTGCCAGGGTATCGGCGCTCAGGGCGCGATGACGGCCATCGAGCGCGGGCTCGCCCGTCTGCTCCACGGCAAGCGACTCGCAGGTGCGCATACGCCAAGCGGCGCGACGACCCCAGACCAGCGCTTCGAGCAGGCTGTTTGATGCAAGGCGGTTCTTGCCGTGAACGCCGTTGCAGGCTGTCTCGCCCGCGGCGTAGAGCTCGGGCATCGAGGTGCGGCCGTCCTTGTCGACCCACACGCCGCCCATAAAGTAATGCTGCGTGGGTGTGACGGGAATGGGCTCGTCCAGGATGTCGCGGCCGTCCTCCAGGCAGCGTGCGCGGATGTTGGCGAAGTGCCCGGTCACCACGTCGCGCTCGACGGGGGCAAAGCTCAGCCACTCGTGCTCGGTACCGTCCTGCTTCATCTGCTCGCGAATGGCGGCGGCGACCACATCGCGCGGCTGAAGCTCATCGGTAAAGCGCTCGCCGGCGGCGTTGAGCA
Organism: Collinsella sp.; assembly: GCA_048362915.1. Taxonomy (GTDB): domain Bacteria; phylum Actinomycetota; class Coriobacteriia; order Coriobacteriales; family Coriobacteriaceae; genus Collinsella. Next base: position 19,154 of record DBFPAR010000019.1, on the reverse strand, counting down.
AAATCGCGCCCTCGCCGCGGCAGCTCTCGCTGATCAGGAAGGTGCGGCCCGGTTGCGGCGAGAACAGACCCGTGGGGTGAATCTGCACGTAGTCCAGGTGCTCCATCTTAATGCCATGCTCCTGAGCGATGTAGCAGGCATCGCCCGTGAGCTGCGGGTAGTTGGTCGAATGGTCGTATACGCCGCCGATGCCGCCCGTCGCCCACAGCGTGTGGCGGGCATGGATTTTAAACGGCTCGCCGGCATGCACGCCCTCGGTGACATTTGCCAGCTCGTCGGCGGGACGAACCGAGTTGTCCTCGTCCACGGGAACGGCGACGACGCCGGTGCACACCGTGGCGCCGTCACGCTCGCCCGTCAGGATGTCGGTCATGGCCACGTGCTCCAAAATCTGCACGTTATCCAGCTTGCGAACGGCCTGGAGCAGCTTGGTTGTGATCTCCTTGCCCGTAATGTCGGCATGGAAGGCAATGCGCGGGCGGCTGTGTGCGCCCTCGCGGGTAAAGTCGAGGCTGCCGTCGGCCTTGCGCTCAAAATCCACGCCCATGGCCAGCAGGTCGTTGATGACCGAGCGGCTCGAGCGGATCATGATGTCGACGCTCTCGCGGCGGTTCTCGTAGTGGCCGGCGTGCATGGTGTCCTCAAAGAAGGCATCATAGTCGGAGCCTTCAGGCAGCACGCAGATTCCGCCCTGCGCGAGCATCGAGTCACACTCATCGACAGCGCCCTTGGAGAGCATGATCACGCGCGTGCTCGTCGGCAGATTGAGGGCCGCGTACAGGCCCGCCACGCCGCAACCGGCAATGACAACGTCGCACTCCATATCGGGGTATTGTTTGGTTTCCACAGGAATCCTCTCCCTTGTAATGTGACATAAGGGACTGTCCCTCATGTCACATTGGCTTAGCGCGCCGCGTACTCGAGCATGCGGTCGAGCGTGAGTTTGGCTTGGTCGGCAGCCTCGTCCGACACGCCGATCTGCACCTCGCCCTCGCCCGTCTCCAGGCAGCGCACGAGCTTTTCGAGCGTGATGAGATCCATGTTGACGCAGGTGGGTTGCACCGCGGGGAAGTAGAACTTTTTGCCGGTGCCCTCGCAGCGGCGCTCGAGCTCGTAGAGCACGCCGCGGACCGTCACGATGATGAACTCACTCGCGTCCGAATCCTCGGCGTACTTGATGATGCCGGCGGTGGAGCCGATGTAGTCGGCCTCGGCAAGGACGTCGGCCTTGCACTCGGGGTGCGCCAGCACGAGCGCATCGGGATGCGCCTCCTGCGCGTCGACAATCTGCTCGACGGTGATGATGTGATGGCGCGGGCAGTAGCCATTGTTGAGGATGACGTGCTTTTGGGGCACCTGCTCGGCTACGAAGCGGCCCAGGTTTTGATCGGGGATGAACAGGACGTGCTGCTGCGGCAGCTCGGACACGATCTTGACGGCGTTGGAGCTGGTGACGCACACGTCGCTCCAGCTCTTGATCTCGACCGTCGAGTTGACGTAGCAGACCACGGCAAGGTCGTCGCCGTACTCGGCGCGCGCCGCATCGACCGTCTCGCGCTTGACCATGTGCGCCATGGGGCAGTCCGCGCCCGGCTCGGGCAGCAGCACGGTCTTGGTGGGGTTGAGCAGCTTGGCGCTCTCGCCCATAAACTCCACGCCGCACAGCACGATGGTCTGCTGCGGCAGGCTCTTGGCGAGCTTTGCCAGGTAGAAGCTGTCGCCGACGTAATCGGCAACGGCTTGGACCTCGGGCGCCACATAGTAGTGCGCCAAGATCACCGCGTCACGTTGGGTTTTTAGTTGCTGAATGGCCTCGACGAGCTCTGCGGGCACCAGTGCCGCGCGCTCCGTTGCCGTCGTTGCCGATGCTAGGCCGGCCGCGATATCGCGCGCAAGCTCCGACGCATCCATGTTCGCGCTCTGTGCCATCAAGGCCCCTCTCTTTTGGCGAATCTTGGGGCTTTAGTATGACACCTAGGTTTACAGCTGACAAGACAGCTGTAAACCTAGGTGTAAAGTTGAAATAAAGATTCAATCATGCGGCAGGTCCATTTTCGAACTGGCAAGCTGAGGATAGTCGAAAATGGACCTGCCGCATGATTCGAGCGGCCGTTTTGCCTTGGACCAAGGGGCAGTGGTCAAAAAAGGCCAAATATGAGTACTGTCACTAAATTAGTAGCAGCGATTTTCCAGTCCAGAGCAGCAAAATCGCCTTGTTTGGAGCCCGATCGCGACTCTGAAGGACGAAAATCGATGTACTTTTGGCCGCTGGCACCGATTTTTGAGGCCATTTGGCTGCCACCAAACTGGTAGCAGTACTCATATTTGGCTTTTTTGACCACCGGGTTTCCGGCAGACCCCAAAAGCGGGTCCGGATCGCTCGATCCGGACCCGCTGGGAACTGGCATGCGGTTAAGCGCGGCGCTTCATGGCCCACGCCAGCAGCAGAGCTGCCACACCGGCTGCGAGTACGGCACCAGCCATGACATACGTGCTGTCGCCGGACTCAGGCAACGTCTCCTTGCCAGCCCTCTTCTTAGGCTTGGAAGTCGTAGTCGTGGTCGTAGTAGTCGTAGTGGTCTGGCCAGGAGCGGGCTTGCCAGCCTCGGCAACGGTGAAGGTCGTCTCGGCCGTGCCCGTGGTCGAAACCACGCTCAGCTTGTGCTCGCCCACGCCAAGCGTATTGAGGAAGCTCGCCTTGAGCGTCACGATCGTAGAGCCCTCGGTGAGCACGTAGTTCTCGGCAGCGACATCCTTATCGTCAACCAGCACCTTCTGGAAGAACACGAGCGGCGCGTTCGAGCGGAAGCTCAGATCCTTGGCGGCCTCGACCACCATCGTCTGGCCCTTACCGTCGGTGATTTCGGGCTTCAGAATCGCGATCTCCTCGGTCTTGCCCTTCTCGCCGCAGACGGTGCACTCCTCATGCCTCTCTCCCTTGGCCTCAACGGTCGCCGGCTTGTCGACGACCCACTCAAAGGTGTGCTCGGCCTTGTCGATGATGTCGCCACAGCGGCAGACATGCCAGTGATTCGTGGCATCGTGCGCCCAGCCCGTGCCGTCGGACTCGTGCTTGAGCACGCCCTCGACCGTCACGTTCACGTCGCGCTCGACGCCCTTAAGCTCAAAGGTGCCGGCGTCGGAGAGCTCAACGGCCTTACCGTCAACCTTTACGGCGTAGTCCTTGCCCGCAAAGTACGCACTGTCGATGCTCATGGTAAGCGTTGCGGAACCGTGCCAGTCGAGCTCGGTTGCCGTCGAGGTGAGCGTGTAGCCAACCTGGCTGCTCGGCAGCGTCACGACGAGCTTGCGACCGGTAGCCACGGTGACCTCGGTGACGGAAGACGCGTCGTAGTTGGCCTTGGCCTGATAGCGCACCTCGTACACGCCGGCGGCGAGATCCTTGAGCTCGGTCACGCCCTCGCCCACGGCCTGGTACTCGGCAGCGCCCTTGGCGCGCCACTCCATGGTGGCGTCGACGCCCGTGATCTTGCCGTCGCGCTTGCCACTCACGGTCTCGGCGGTGGCCTGGACCTTCGGCGCGTCCTGAGCGGCGTTCTTGATGGAGAACTCGCACGTCAGGCCCTCAGTCGGCAGCGCGTAGTTGCCAGCGGCCTTGCCCGTCAGCGCACCGAGGGTCGCCGTGTAAGAAGTGCCGGCCTCGGTCTGGGAGCCCTCGACGGTCGCGCCGAGGTCATCATTGCCGATAACATTGCCGAGCGTGGCCACAGGGCAGTGCTCCTTGCCGTCATAGGTGAACTCGGTGGTGCCCCACGTCACAGTGAGCAGACGCTGGTTGATGGTGAACATGCCGTCGACGAACGTGATGCTGTAGTTGGGGTTTGCACCCTCGGGCTGCGTCAGCTGCAGAGCATAGCCGCCCTCGCGCACGTTGTCGTCATCTTCGCGCTCGATCTCGAGGCCCTGAAGCGTTTCGCCCGCGACGAGTTTGCCAGAAGTGACATCCCACGTAAACACGGGGTCAGCCTCGCCGTAGGTCTTAGAATCGTCCTGGGCGGTGACCGTAATCGCGCGCGGCTTGACCTCGAGCGTAACCTCACCCTCGGCCTTCACACCGTCGATCGTCACCTTATAGGAAACAGTCAGTGTGCCGACGTCCTTGATCTTGGGGGCCTCGGGAGACCAGTTCTTGCCATCGGCGCTGTACTGGGCCGTCGCGCCCTCGGGCAGTCTCGTCGCATCGACCGTGTGATACGCACCGTCGTACTCGCCGGAGTAGCCAACGATAGCGGCAAGCGGAATCTCGACTGCAGGCAACGCATGCCCACAGACCGTGCACTGCTGATGCTTGGAGCCGGCCTCGGTTGCCGTGGGCGTCTTGTCGACAACCCACTCAAAGGTGTGCGTGGCCTCGTCGATTTTCTCGCCGCAGGTGCACTCGTGCCAGTGCGTATTATCGTTGGAGAGCCACTTATCGTTCACGGCCTCGTGCTTGCGCACACCCTCAACCGTGATGGCGGTATTCTCCTCGACATCGCTCAGGACGAACCTTCCGCCCTCGTTCTTCTCGAGAACCACACCGTTTGCCTTGACAGCAAAGTCGTCGCCCGCGTAGTAGCCATCGGAGATCTTTACCGAGAACTCCACGCTTTCGTGCCACTGCAGTCTGTTCGGGCTATGCCACACTATCGAGTACGCGTCATTTTTCTCGGACAGGGTGACGTTCAGGTACTTGCCCTTGCCGACATGCACTTCCACAGGCGTGGACGGCATGTAATTATTGGTCTCGGCATACCAGACCTGGTAGTCGCCAGCGGCAAGATTCTCAATCTTACTGTCTTCGGAAACCATGGTCTCGCCATCGGCGTCCCCGGCTTCGGTGCGGAACAGGCGGTAGGCGACGCCGCCGCGCGCGCCTTCGATCTTGCCGTCGCACTTGCCACGGATGGTTTCGGCGGTAGCCTTCAGGCCCTGAGGCTTCTCCTGCTCGGCCTTATAAATCGTGTAGGTATACTCAAGGTTTTCGGTAGGAAGGGCATAGTTCTTGATGACCTCGGGGTCACCGGCGAGGCCCGTCACCTTTGCCGGATAGCTACCGGCATCGATGCCCGTCGCGTTCTCGACCTCATAGGAGACCTTGCCCTCGTCACCCTCGGCAACATTGCTGACCGTGACCTTGGGGCCCTGAGGCTTGCCGTTATAGGTATACGTTCCGACCGTCCAGCCAACACCAATCTGGCGCTTGGTGATCTCGAACGTGCCGGTCTGGAGAAGCGTCAGTTCATAGTTACCCTGCCTGATCTTGTCCACCGTGTTGAGGGGCTCGCGCTGCTCAATCGTCAGCTTATAGGTGCCCACGTTCTCGCCGGGCTCACGGTGAATCTTGAGCCAAGAGAGCGACTCGCCATTGGGGATCGTGCCCTCAACAGCCTCGAGTTTAAAGTTCGGATCGTCATAACCGTACACCTTTGAAGCATCCTTGGGCTTCACCGTCACCGGACAGGGATCGACCTTAAGCTCGACTTCGCCCTTGCAGGACTCACCAGACACGAGCTTTGCCTTAAACTCGAAGGTCTTGGTGCCGGCATCGCGGATGCTCGGAGTCGTTTCGAGCCACAGCGTATCGCCCTTCATGCGGTACTGGATAGATGCGATGGTATTGGTGTCAACCGTCACGCCGTGCCACTCGCCATCGTAGGTGCCCGAGTAGCCCTTGATGCCGAAGGCGGGGATCTCGACAGGCTCGCGCTCGTAGCCGCACGTCTTGCAGCGCTCATGCTTGGAACCGGGCTTATCAGCCGTAGCGGCCTGGTCGACGACCCACTCAAAGTCATGCTTTGCGCGGTCAACGTCCTCCTTGCCACAGGTGCAGGTGTTCCAGTGTTCGGCGTCGTCGTGCTTCCAACCGCTACCGTCGGCCTTCTTAGGGCCGTCCTTGACCTCAACCGTCAGGGCCTTGGAGGCGTTATGGTTACGGTCGGCCCTAAGGCGAACGCTGTATTTGCCAGCGGCGAGACCCTTAACCGACGTCTCGCCTTCGGCAATCCGCTGATAGTCGCTGGCGGCCTCGGCCTTCCACTCGTAGGTGTTATCAATCCCGTCGATGCTGCCATCCGCCAAGGCATGCCCGGTCGCAGCCGTCGTCTTGACGTCCTTGGGAGCGGCCTGATCGGCGGGAGCGATCTTAATCTGGAGCTCACCCTCCACCGGCACGTAGTCGGGTGCGGTAATGCGGTACTTAATTGTCTCGGCACACACGTTGTCATAGACATCGCGCGTAACATTGGTATAGGAGGGGATTCGGTCTTCGTACAGCAAGCCACCATCGACGCTATATTCGACCTGCATGCCCTCGGGGGCGTTGTCAACCGTCACCGACGGCGAGTGAGCCTTGCCATCATAGGTGCCGTCAAAGCCCTTGGCCTGAACATTCTCGAACTGCGTGCCGTAGATGCTCCAGTAGAAAAACTTGCAGGAGTAAATTGACTCGTAGGATGCGAAGTTTCCCAGGCCCCAGAGCTGGCTCCGGTACGCACCTGGATCTTTCTCCGAAACCGATTCGCCCCAAGCGAGGCGTTCGAAATCGACGCCCTCTTTAAGCTCAATCCATTCGTCGCCAAGCTTATACGTCACCTTAATGCGAGGCGTTATCTCCTCGCCCGTCCACTTATAAGACGGAACGTCGTTGAGCACGTCACCGTTGCTGAACCTGACGCTATCCTTCAGCTTGTCGTAGCCGATGACTTCGATCTTGCAAAGATCCTTGCGGTTGGAGTCCTTCTCCGCAAGCGAGGCGGGGTTGATCTTGAACACGCGCTCGAGCGTAACATCGCTTTGTCCCTCGATGGCAACCGTCGCCACCACGCGATAGGTGCCCGCATCGCACGGCTGCGACCCTTCCATCTCGATGCCCACGGCGTCATTCTCATCCGCGCAACGGTAAAAGCGTGCGCACACAATCTTTACCTTGCCCTGGGTCACAGCGTTGTCCTTTTGAGACGGCTTAGTCGTAGCAAGCACGGCGTCGCGCTGTTTGCCGTTGTAGGTAAAGCTCAGGTCGCCTCTCTTGGACGACATCAGCGAGATCGTCTCGCCGTCCCTGGAGTAGACACAGTGTGAGGCCTCATACTGTCCTTTGCACGTAGCCGCGATGCTGTACCCATCCTTGTTGGCGGAATAGGTCCACTCGTGCTCGTGCTTGCGATGGATGACCTTGACCTTGCCATCGGTAACGTCGTATGCAAGGTCAGCGTTGGCAAGCTTGAGCCTGCTCGCGAGATCCTCCTGCGAAAGATCGCTCGTGCCGAGGTTCACATATTCATAGTAGTAGTGCTGCTTATTGGATTCGGAATCGAACTTGGAATCGTCGACAGACAGGGCAGCTTCGCCCGTAAAAGACTTATCGACATGAACCTTACCGTAGCTGCCGATTTCGGATGCGTCGACACCCTTCGCCTTGACCGTAGTGACCTTGGTGTTGCCGGCGAGCGTCACAGAACCAAGAGCGTAAACCGCGCAGCGTTTCTCGTCCTGACCGCTTATGTCACGACCGTTGAAATAATCAGAGGGGAACACGAACGAATCGTCGATAACCGTACCGTTTATGGTGCACGACGCATCCTTTGCCACCGCAATGGCACTCGTCATGTGCATCTGATATTGAATATCCCACACCTTGAACATATAAGAGCAGGGTCCATTCCATGACGTGTTATTTGTTGAACGAATGCTGCAGTTATTCAGAGCAACTATGGCATTTTTGACGCCGATATTGCCCGCATGCACATGACCGCTCTCAACCTTCATCTCGTCGCATGCAATCATTCCCTGACTGTTGTTTTCGAACGTGCAGCCGTTCAACGTAACTTTTGGAGTCTTCGACCGCCCGACCACGCTCAAGGCGCCGACGCAATCATCGCTATTATTCTTAAACGTGCAGTTGACAAACGTTGCATCCACCGCGACCTGGCTGCCTCTGATAGTCACAGGCGCCGGCGAGGCTTCGTAAATTTCATTACCCTGGTCAACCTTGAATGCGTTGTTCTTGCAGCATTTCCAACCGCTGACATTCACGTTCGTGAAGCTGGCCGTCTCCCCCGCACCCATGGTTCCATAGAGCGTGATTGCCCGAACGGTATCTTTGTTATCGGTCCTTGAAACAAGCTTGAGGTTTTTCACGGAAAGGTTGAGGCTCTTGCCCGTATTCGGCTTATCGACACCTCCACGCGCTTCGTAATCGTTGCTATCGCTCAAAAACGTTTTTCCATCGCAGCGGACCTCGGTCAAGGCGCCCGAATCACCGATGAACTCGACATAACCGCCCTTAAGCACAAAGAGGGGGTGCTGCGAATACGTAAGGTCGCGCTTGACGGTCAGCGGACCGCCCAGAGACGAGCTGTCGGTGAAATATAGGCGGGTCGGATTCTCCTTGGTGCCGCCCTCGACCTCATAGTGGTCGATATCAACCGTGCCGGCAAACCGATAGTCTTTGCCGCCGGAAAGTTGGATTACATCACTTTCGCCATACGAAAGCTCGCTTTTCAGGTGTTTCGGTTTGATCGCGGCGGACGGATACGCCTCCGCTACCGTAGGCGTGGCGAGCGTCGTCACCGCACCCCCAAGCGCCAGCGCTGCAGCCAGCACGCAAGCAGCAAGTCTGCGCATCCTCATCTTCTTCTCCCTCATCATAGCTCCCCTTACCCCTATGCTTTCGCAATGTTCGTTATCGCCTGGCGCCGGCGGCCGGCATGATTCCCCGTCCGACCGCCGGCATCGATTGACGTGTGTATCCATGGAGTATTGTGCGGTCGTCAAAACTGACGCCCTGCCGCTTGGCGCGAGTTGCACGCCTTGGGGCGCAAATGGGACACGCCTCCGCGGGCGGCGCGCACCCAATGTGGCAAAATCGAACTACTAAGGGGGCTCGAATGCTCAAGATTATCGCCTGCGACGACGACGTCGCTTTTCTAGATAGACTGCACCGGATGATCGACCGCTGGTCGACCGAGACGGGTACGGCAGTCGACGTTGCGCTTGTCACGCGCGGCGAGGACTTGCTGGCCCGCCATGCTGCATCGCGTGCCGACATCATTCTGCTCGACATGATCATGCCGCTCGTCAACGGCATGGACACCGCGCGGGAGCTGCGCCAATCCGACACCGCCGTGCGACTGGTGTTCCTCACCTCATCGCCCGAGTTCGCGCTGGAGTCCTACGAGGTCCGCGCCTTCGACTACCTGCTCAAGCCCGTAGCGTACGAACGCCTGGCGCAACTGCTCGACGAGCTTTCGAGCATGCGACCCGCCGCGACCGATGAGCTCGTGACCAAAACGTCCTTTGGCTACCATGCCCTGCGCCTGTCCGATATCGAATACGCCGAGGCCCGCAACAAGCACGTGGTATTCCACCTGCGTGACGGGCGCGATATCGAGGCGCTCGAGCCGTTCCGCAACATCGAGGACCAGCTAGCCAAAAACGCGAGCTTCTTCAAATGCCACCGCAGCTACCAGGTCAACCTGCGCAATATCGACCACTTCAACCGCACGGATATCGTCATGCGCTCGGGCGCTTGCATCCCGCTGGCGCGCAGCTGCAAGCAGGGTTTCCAGGATGCCTACTTTGCGGCACGGTTCGAGGGCGGGAGGCGCTGATGCTCCCTGCGGTCGAGATGTTACTTTGGGCAATCCACCACGCAACGACCCTGCTTTTTGGCGTTTTTGCCTCGGCGGCGCTCTGCGGTATCGAGATCAACCGGCGTCATGCGCTTGAGCTGGTGATGGTCGGCGCCGTAACCGGATGCGCATTCAGCCTCGCCAATGCCGTCGGCGGCGAGCTTTTCGCCCGCCAGGCATATCCACTCGTCGTGCATTTGCCGCTCGTCATCTATCTGTGCGCGCGCTATTGCCTGAGCCCGCTGCTCGTTATGCTGGGCGTTACCAGTGCCTACCTGAGCTGCCAGTTCAGCAACTGGATGGGCATCGCCGCGCTCGCCGCCACCGACTCGCAAATCGCGTACTACGTGGCACGCATTATCACCACGGCCGTCGTCTTTGCGATCCTGCTGCATTGGGCCAGCGACATCGGTCCGCGCCTGGCGGTCAAAACCCCCACCGAGCTCGAAATTCTGCTCATCCTGCCGCTCGTCTACTACATCTTTGACTACGCCACCAACGTCTACACCACGCTCTTCCACTCGGGCTCCGTGGTGACGGTTGAGTTTTTGGCGTTTGCGCTTTGCGCGTTCTACCTTATGTTTCTTGCTGTGTATCTACGTGAATACGAGGCAAAGGAAACCGCCGAGCGCGAGCGCTGGATGCTCGCGACCCGCGATAGCGCAGCCATCAAAGAGCTCGAGGCTTGGCGCCAATCTGGACGCGAGCTTTCGGTCCTCCGCCATGACATGCGGCACTTCCTGCGCGGCCTTGCGGCTTTGATCGAGGAGGGCCACATCGACGAGGCGCTCGAGCGCATCGATGAGCTCTGTGAGACGAACGACCGCACCGCCGTGCGCCGCTACTGCGCCAACGACACGGTCAATATCGTGCTTTCGTCATTTAACTCCGATATCAACCGAAACGGCATCGCCGCCGATTTGCGTGCCGCCGTGCCCGAGAGCGTCCATGTAGCCGACGTCGATCTGTTTAGCGTGCTCTCGAACGCCCTGGACAACGCCATCGTCGCCGCAAGCGCCGCTCCCCAGGGCAAGCGATTTGTCGATCTGGACCTGCGTTGCGAGGACGGTCAACTGCTCCTTTTGGTCTCCAACACGTTTGGACGCCCGCCGCGCATGGTCGACGGCATGCCCGTAGCCGGGCACACCGGACACGGCTTTGGAACCAAGAGCATTAAGCTTGCCGTCGAACGCATGAACGGCAACTGCCAGTTCCGCATCAACGGCGACCGATTTGAGCTGCGCGCCGTGATGTAAGGGCGCGGCAAGCCGGCGCTGCGCTCGACCCGTCAGGGCCGCCTTACCAGCGCCAGTCCGCTACAGCGGCGCGGCTGCCGGGGTCAGCTGCTTGATGTATGCCCACATGCGCTGCTTGGCGGCTTTGTCAGTAAGCGCCGCCTCAAAACCGTCGAGCGCGAGCACGCGACGACCCTGTACATGGGCGACCAAGCCGGGCTTGAGCATAGCGGTATCAAAGTCGTCGATTGCCACGAGCATGTCGGCATAGGTCTCGCGCATGGTATCGGCCGCGCGATCGTCCAGCAGCAGGACTGCCTCGGGGTCCAAGGCCTCGAGCGCCTCGCGGAACAGCTCGCACGGCAGGCCCTCGCCTGTCGCAACCGCTCCGTCGCCCGCGCCGGCGACGCTCGCTAACACGCAAAAATCCTCTGGCGCGTAGCCAATGGCGCCGAGCGCCTTGCGCAGCGCGGCACCGTCCGGACCGGCAGCCAGCTCGCCGCCCGCACGCTCTGCATCGTCTAAATCACCTTTTACCAGCACAATCGGCGAGCACGCGTTGCCCGCGATACGCACGCCGCGACCCGCGAGCGATGCGAGCTCCTGCTCGGTCGCCTGGGCGATGGCTTCTTTTTTCTGGCTTTGTGACGTGGGCATGCGCTCTCCAATCGTTTGCGTGCCCACCATTATATAAAAGAGCCGCCCGCGAGTGGTTGCATTGCGGGCCGTTGGGTATAAGCACGGTCGTACTGAGTTTTACGCGGCCGAGCCGCGTCGCACTATGGAGGTCACCATGGCTGACATTAAGCAGATTACCCCCGAGAACTTCGATTCCGTCGTTAACGGCAGCCTTCCCGTGCTGGTTGATTTTTGGGCACCGTGGTGCGGTCCCTGTCGTTCGCTCTCGCCCATCGTTGACGAAGTGGCCGACGAGCTGGCCGGCAAACTTGCCGTCGCCAAATGCAACGTCGACGACAATCAGGACCTGGCCATGAAGTTTGGCGTCATGAGCATCCCCACGCTGGTTGTATTTAAGAACGGCGAGGAAATTGACCGCTCCGTTGGCGCGCTGCCCAAGGCCAGGCTGCAGGCGCTGCTTGAGAAGCACCTGTAATACGCCGGTCATGTGCTGCCGTCCATGAGCGGTTTTGCGCCGCTCACCGGAGAGCCGGGCGCTGCGCCCGCGACCACGGATAGTATGGTAGTCACAAACAGCCCCCAGTGAACGGGTGCGGGTCAGACAGACTCGCACCCGTTTTCTTATGCGGCGATGCGCAAAGCGGGCGTAGTAGAATCTGAACCACTGATTAGACCCGTATAAAAGGAGATTTCCCATGCATGACGTCGGAATGAACATGAGCCAGCTTGCCATGAGCGTCAAGCAGGTCGACGACACGATCGAGCTCGCCCACGAGTGGAGCCATCAGCTGCTGCATGCGACCGAGAACTTTGATATGGAGCGCATTGGTGCCAAACTCGAGGCCGCCATGGCGGCGCTCCACGAGGCGCACGACGCACTCGAGGGCTACGAGGAGGCCATCGAGGCCGACCATAACTCCGTTGGCTCCGTAAAGCTGGTGTAGCGTGACCGAGCACGAGCACACCTGCGATCACGGACACGAGCATTCGCACGGGCCGACTGGCGACGCGGACTGCCGTTGCAGCGGCTCCGCCTCCGAGCTGGTCCGCTTTTCGGTCACCGCGCCCGACGACCTGCTGCGCCGCTTTGACGAGCAGATCGCGCGCCGCGGTGACGTGGCCAACCGTTCCGAGGCCGTACGCGATCTGATTCGCGCCTCGATCGCCAAGGAGCAGATGCGAACGCCCAACGAGCAGGTCATCGGGTCGCTCACCATGATTTACGACCATCACACCGGCGACCTGACGCGCCGTCTGGACGAGGTGCAGCACGACTACACCGACGAGATTGTCTCGACCATGCACGTGCATCTGGACCACCACAACTGCCTGGAGATTCTGGCGCTCAAGGGTCGCGGCAAACGCGTCTACGAGCTGGCAGACCGTCTGCTGGGACTGCGCGGGGTTAAACACGGCGAGCTCACCTGTGCCGCCACCGAGCAGAGCCTGGGGCTGTAACAGCACACATTTCAATGAAGGAGGATCGCATGCGGCATGTGCATATCCATGTAACGGGCATTGTGCAGGGCGTTGGCATGCGGCCATTTGTGTATCGCGAGGCCATGGCGCATGGCATTTGCGGCTGGGTGCTCAACGCGGGCGATGGCGTGCACATCGAGGCGCATGCTTCGGTCGAGGCGCTCGACGGCTTTGTCGCCGCGCTGTCGGAGCACGCGCCTGCCGCGGCCCGCGTTGAGCATGTCGCTGTCGCAGACCTGGAGCCCGACGCTTGGGATACCGACGATGAGCAGGGCTTTCGCATTGTGGCGTCGCAGGATCAAACTGCCCACACGACGCTCATCTCCCCCGATATCGCCACCTGTGACGACTGTCTGCGCGAACTGTTCGACCCCGCCGACCGACGCTATCACTACCCCTTTATCAACTGCACCAACTGCGGGCCGCGCTTTACCATCATTCGCTCGCTGCCCTATGACCGAGCGGCAACCTCGATGGATCGCTTTCCCATGTGCCCCACCTGCGCCGCAGAGTATGCCGACCCGCTCGATCGGCGGTTTCACGCGCAGCCCGATGCCTGCTTTGATTGCGGACCGCATATTATGTGGCGTGAGGCCAATCGCGGTGTTGCGCCAGCGGGCGTTGACGCAACACCAGCCGTCGGCTCCACGCGCGAGGCCAGCGATGCCATCATCGAACGCTGCGTCGAGCTGCTGGCAGGCGGCGGCATCGTCGCCATCAAGGGTCTGGGCGGATTCCACCTTGCCTGCGATGCCAGCAACGAACAAGCAGTGCGCGAGTTGCGTCGTCGCAAGCGTCGCAGCAACAAGCCGCTTGCCGTTATGGTGCGCGACCTTGCCGACGCCGAGCGCCTGTGTCATATCGATGGCGTTGAGCGCGACCTGCTGGCCGGCAGCGTTCGTCCCATTGTGCTGTTGCGTCGCCGCGCAACCGGCAGCGACACCCACGGCTCCCCCGACGACCCTGAGCTCGCGCCATCCGTCGCGCACGACTTGCCCGAGCTCGGCGTCATGCTCCCCTACACCCCGCTTCAACATTTATTGCTCGCCGCGGCCGCGGCGCGCGGCATGAGCGCACTCGTCATGACCAGCGGAAACCTGAGCGAAGAGCCCATCGAGACCGACGATGCCCTTGCATGGGAGCACCTTGTTGCCGCCGGCATCGCCGATGCGCTGCTCGGTAACGACCGCGCGATTCTGTCGCGCTACGACGACTCCGTGGTACGCGTGGTCGACGGCGACGTCATGCCCGTGCGTCGCACACGCGGATATGCGCCGCAGCCGCTGTCGTTGCCGGCGCTCGACGGCACCACACCCTGCGTGCTCGCCTGCGGTCCTCAGCAAAAAGCCACGGTGGCACTCACGCGCGAGGACGCCGACGGCCATGCGGCCTGTTTTGTGTCGCAGCATATCGGCGATGTCGAAAACGGCGCGACTTTCGATGCTTGGAGCGCCGCACGCTCGCGTCTGGAAAACCTCTTTGACCTGGCGCCCGCCGCCTTGGCATGCGACATGCATCCCAGCTATCTGTCGAGCCAATGGGCGCGCGAACAGGCACGGGAGCACAATCTGCCGCTTATCGAAGTCCAGCACCATCATGCGCACATCGCGAGCGTAATGGCAGAGGCGATTGCCGCAGGCCGGCTTGCGCCCGATGCACGCGTCCTCGGCATCGCCTTCGACGGCACGGGCGCCGGCACCGATGGCACCATATGGGGCGGTGAGTTTCTTATCTCCCGTCTCTCCGATTTTGAGCGCGTCGCGCATCTGCGCACCTGGGCACTTCCCGGTGGCGCGGCATCCGTACACGATGCCCGCCGCAACGCCTTTGCCCTGCTAAGTGAGCTCGACCTACTCGAGCACCCGGGAGCCGTGGGGCTCTTGAACAGCCTTGACGAGCAAACGCGCAGCATAACGGCAACGATGATCGAGCGCGGCATCAACAGTCCGCGCACCAGCAGCATGGGTCGCCTGTTTGATGCCGCAGCCGCGATTTTGGGCATTTGCGGTCAGGCAACCTACGAGGGCGAACCCGCCATCGAGCTCGAAGCCGCCGCCTGGCGTGCGCTGGACAGCGAAATCGCCCGTTTTCCCGACGACAACGCCGGCCATTTCGCATCTGACCCATCGTGGCTGGACGGCCCCGATGTTCTGGACCAGAAAGCACTCTTTGAGGCGCTTTTGGAGGGAATTGAAGCCGGAGCGCCCGCCGACAGGCTCGCACTCGACTTCCATGTCGCCGTCGCGCGCTCCTCGGCGCGCATCGCCAGCGATATCTGCGTGCGCAAGGGCATCGACACCGTCGCGCTCTCGGGCGGCGTGTTCATGAACCGACTCCTGCTTCAGCTCCTCACCCGCGAGCTCAAAAACGCAGGCCTTACTGTCCTTGTCCCCCATACCGTGCCCGTCAACGATGGCTGCATCGCCTACGGTCAGGCGGCGGTCGCAAGCGCTCGTCTTGCGCAGATCGCATCGCAGTAGCTCGCCCTCGCACGCCGCTGTGCCCAGCCGTCTCACAGGCGTAACGCGTTTGCCCGCAAACCCCGTGAGCGCTACCATCAACTGATGGATTATTAAGCGCCCATCCAGCGCAAAGCGTATAAAAGGGGAACAATATGTGCCTTGCCGTTCCCGGCAAAGTAGTCAAACGCGACGACGACCTCAAGGCCACCGTCGACATGATGGGCATCGAGCGCCCCGTGTCGCTGCGACTCGTGCCGACGGCGCAGGTTGGCGACTATATTCTCGTACACGCCGGCTTTGGCATCCAGATTGTCGACGAGCAGGAAGCGCAAGAAACGCTCGAGCTCGTTAATACCATGACCGAGCTGATCGAAGAAGACCAACTGGTCAGCAACCCGGCCGAGGCATACTAGTGGCGGCCGGACAGCCGGCTCGCTCCGGTATCGACTTTTCGGCATTTCGCGATTCCAAGCTGGCCCGCGAGCTCATCGAACGCATCCATGAACTCGTCGGCGATCGCACCATCAACCTTATGGAAGTCTGCGGCACGCACACCGTGAGCATCGGCCGCTATGGCTTTCGCTCCATTATGCCGGCCGGGCTCAAGCTGCTGAGCGGACCGGGCTGCCCCGTCTGCGTTACCGCCAACCGCGACATCGACCACGCAATCGCGCTCGCCAACATAGACGGCGCCATCATCACCACCTTTGGCGACATGATGCGCGTGCCCGGATCGTCCACCTCGCTCGCTGCGCAAAAGGCGGCAGGGCGCGACATCCGCATCGTCTACTCCCCGCTCGACGCGCTCGACATTGCCGAGCAAAACCCCGATCGTCCGGTCATTTTTATGGGCGTGGGCTTTGAGACCACAACGCCCACCATCGCCGCCGCTATCTTGGAGGCCGAGGCGCGCGGGCTTTTGAACTTCTCGGTCTATTGCGCCCACAAGACCACGCCGCCGGCGTTGCGCGCCATCGCCAACGACCCCGAGACCGCCATCGACGGCTTCATCCTGCCGGGCCACGTCGCCACCATCACGGGCTTGGCGCCCTTTAGCTTTTTGGTCGATGAGTTCGATACCCCGGGTGTGGTCACGGGATTTGAACCGGTCGATATCCTGCAAGGCATCTGCATGCTGGTCCAGATGGTTGTCGAGGACAGGCCCGCAATCGACAACGCCTACCGTCGCGGCGTCAATGCCGACGGCAATCCCGTGGCGCGCCAGCTGGTCGAGCAGGTGTTTGAGCCGTGCGACACCACGTGGCGCGGGCTGGGGCCGATTGCCAACTCGGGCCTTTCCATCCGCCCCGAGTTCTCGCGCTTTGATGCCCGTACCCGCTTTGACGTGCCCGTCGAGGAGACGGTCGAGCCGCGTGGGTGCCGCTGCGGCGACGTGCTGCGCGGGGCCATTACGCCGAGCAGCTGTCCGCTCTTTGGCCGCACCTGCACGCCCGAACACCCCGTCGGCCCGTGCATGGTGAGCTCCGAGGGCAGCTGTGCGGCGTACTACCGCTACCGTAACTAGCCCGGACGCACCCGCACACCGGCACCACCCACGATTGGAGTTTTGGATATGTCCCATAGCATCACCGATAGCACCGTCCTGTTGGGCCACGGCTCTGGCGGTCAGATGATGAAGCGCATCATCGATGAGGTCTTTTTGGATGCGTTTGGGTCGCCCGAGCTGCTCGAGGGCAACGACGCCGGCGTCGCCGCGCTGCCCGCGAGCGGGCGCATCGCCATGTCGACCGACAGCTTTGTAGTCTCGCCGCAGTTCTTCCCCGGTGGCAACATCGGCCGCCTCGCCGTGTGCGGAACCGTCAACGACGTCGCGACCTCGGGCGCCAACGTGCGCTACCTGTCGTGCGGCTTTATCCTCGAAGAGGGCTATCCCATGGATAAGCTCCACCAGATTGTGCAGACGATGGCCGAAACGGCGCACGAGGCGGGCGTGTCCATAATCACGGGCGACACCAAGGTGGTCGAGCGCGGCGGGGCCGACGGCGTCTATATCAATACCGCCGGCGTGGGCGAGGTGCCCGCGGGCGTGGCACTCAGCGGCGCCAACTGCCAGCCCGGCGACGTCATTCTGGTATCGGGTACGCTGGGCGACCACGGCATCGCCATCATGAGCCAACGCGAGGGCTTGGCGTTTTCGAGCACGATCGAAAGCGACGCCGCGCCGCTCAACCACCTGATTGCCGACGTTTTGGCCGCAGCGCCCGGCACGCGTTGCTTTCGCGACCCCACGCGCGGTGGCCTGGCGTCCACACTCAACGAGTTTGCCCAGGCCAGCGGTGTTGCCATAGAGGTCGACGAGGATGCCGTGCCCGTGCGTCCCGACGTGCAGGCCGCCTGCGAAATGCTCGGCTACGATGTGCTGCAGGTGGCAAACGAGGGCAAGATGGTCGCCGTCGTGCCGGCCGAGCAGGCCGATGCCGCGCTGAGCGCCATGCGCGCCGCCCGCTACGGCGAGAATGCCGCCATCATCGGTCGCGTGCTGCCGCTTGAGTCAGGCGCCCGTCCCGCCGTGCGCGTGCGCACCGGCTGGGGCTCGACTCGTATCCTCGACATGCTCGTGGGAGAGCAGCTGCCGAGGATTTGCTAACGGCAAAAGCTTGCGGCCGGCGCGATGCGACTTGATATCCCTGGAGATGTTCAGATTCCAAGCTCGCCCAACGCGGAAGCCCAGTATTATGAGGTGCGTTTTTAAAGCCAATGACGGGAGCTTTCATGGCAGCAGCTTTTTCCCATGTGATCTTTGATCTGGACGGCACCATCCTCAACACGCTCGAGGACCTGGCGGCCGCCGGCAACCATACCTGCGAGACGCACGGCTGGCCCACGTTTGCCGTAGACGAGTACCGCTACAAGGTGGGAAACGGCATGCTCAAGCTGGTTGAACGCTTTATGCCCGCCGAGTACGCGGGAGACAGCCGTATGTTTGAGCAGACGCTTGCCGAGTTTAGGGCTTACTATGGCGAGCACAAGGAGGACCACACTGCCCCCTATGCCGGCACGATCGAGATGCTCGACCGCCTGCGCGCCGCGGGTGTGCAGCTTGCCGTGCTCACTAACAAGGACCACGTCTCGGCGGCTCCGCTTATCGAGAAGTATTTTGGTTCCGAGCGCTTTGCGCTGGTACAGGGCCGTGTCGATGCGTTTCCACCCAAGCCCGAAGCACCCGTCACGCTGCATGTGATGGAGGAGCTGGGTGCCGATCCGGCAACCACACTCTATGTGGGCGATTCCAATGTCGATATCCTGACCGGCCACAACGCCGGCCTTAAGAGCGCGGGCGTCAGCTGGGGCTTCCGCGGCCGCGCAGAGCTGGAAGCCGCCGGCGCCGACTACGTGGTGGACACCCAAGCAGAGCTCGCGGCGCTGGTGCTGGGCGAGTAACCACTCATCCCTTCCACGGGTAGCTAATGTGGGACGGGACTCTTTTAGCTGCCCCCGCAACAAAGAAATGTCCCCGACTGCCGGCAGAAAAGGAACGTCCCCAAGTGCCGCCTTCGACAGCGATGGCAACGCCACAGGCACAAGTGCCACTTTAAGCCAGCCAAGGGAACGCCGTTGTTTTGGCAGCGACAGACACTATGACCCAATCCGAGGGCACTAAAAAGATAGGAGCCCCCGCTCGTGACCGCGGGTCGGGGCTGCGACAATGATGTTGAAGTGCCATAGGCGCAGCCGCGCCGCAACGA
>DBFPAR010000018.1:0-20362 GCA_048362915.1 Collinsella sp. | reverse complement strand
CCCGGTTGCACCGGGCCGCGCGGCAAGGAGATATATTGCCAGACCGGAGGGGCGCCGGGGGCGGGAATCTGGCACTCCATATTTTGTTCACAAATGAATTAACTGGGCTCCGAGTTGCTCAGAGTCACAAATATGGTCATAAACCTTGGACAGACCGTATGACCTCGGGAATCTTGCTGTCCACTGTAGACATAGCATCTTTATACCCTCGTCGGTCTCCGCTAGTAAGCCCGTAATAAATTGAAGGACAACGTTAACAAACCTATAAAACGCCAGCGGGGCTCTATCACCAATTAGATAGAGCCCCCGCTGGCGGAGTGTATTTGATTGAAACAACGTTCCTGAATTGATTTACTGGAAATAAGGAGCAAAAGATCCGTCCGGATATACGTGGCGACAGAACCCTGTAGCTGACTGAGCGCCACCAGAAAGCGGCATAAGCACAAAGATCGGCTCTACCTCACCGCGGACGACAAAGATGCCCTCGACTAAAGCCAATCCGGACACCCCTAAAGCAGATAGAGCAAATGTCGGTTTATACAACGCAAAAAGGGGGAGGCCGCGAGGCCTCCCCCTTCTCAGTTCAAGCGTACGGCTCGGTGCCGTCCACCGGTCAGCGGCGCCCTGGCCTCCCACGGGCTGACCCCGCAGTACTCTCGGCGCGATGGGGCTTAGCTTCCGGGTTCGGAACGGGACCGGGCGTGCCCCCCATGCTCTGGCCGCTGACCGGTGGGCGGCGCCCACCGTTACGGTGTCCGGTGTCTCTCTCACGTGCCCTGGGGGCCGCATGGCGCATAGGGGAGATGACTCGGGGGCATCCTCGTGCCCGGACCGCGCCTAAGAGCGCATGTCCCGCGGGCCGCGAGGTGCGGTTCCGGAAGAGCTCGGGCGATTAGTGCGGCTCGGCTGAGGACGTCGCCGTCCTTGCACCTGCCGTCTATCGACCAGGTAGTCTACCTGGGCCCTTACCGGAAGGAGAACTAATCCCTGGAACGGCTTCCCGCTTAGATGCCTTCAGCGGTTATCCGCGCCGCACGCGGCTACCCGGCCGTGCCGTTGGTCGACAACCGGTTCACCGGAGGTGCGTCCACCCCGGTCCTCTCGTACTGGGGGCAGCCTCCATCGATTCTCCTGCGCCCACGGAGGATAGGGACCGAACTGTCTCACGACGTTCTGAACCCAGCTCGCGTACCGCTTTAAACGGCGAACAGCCGTACCCTTGGGACCTGCTCCAGCCCCAGGATGCGATGAGCCGACATCGAGGTGCCAAACCTTGCCGTCGATGTGGACTCTTGGGCAAGATCAGCCTGTTATCCCCGGAGTACCTTTTATCCGTTGAGCGACGGCCCACCCACTCGGGGCCGCCGGATCACTAGAGCCTGCTTTCGCACCTGCTCGGCTTGTGGGCCTCGCAGTCAAGCCCGCTTGTACTCTTGCATTCAAAAGGACGGTTGCCGACCGTCCCGAGCGGACCTTCGCGCGCCTCCGTTACCCTTTAGGAGGCGACCGCCCCAGTCAAACTGCCCGCCTGGCACGGTCCCCGAGCCGGTTGACGGCCTCGGGTTAGGACGCCGGTCGCGCGAGGGCAGTATTCCAAGGGCGGCTCCCCGGGGGCTGGCGCCTCCGGATCTGTGCCTCCTGCCTATCCTCTACACGCGGGACCAGCGGCCAATGCCAAGCTGCAGTGAAGGTTCACGGGGTCTTTCCGTCCTTCCGCGGGTAAGTCGCATCTTCACGACCAGTGCAATTTCACCGGGTCCATGGTCGAGACAGCGCCCAAGTCGTTGCGCCTTTCGTGCAGGTCGGAACTTACCCGACAAGGAATTTCGCTACCTTAGGACCGTTATAGTTACGGCCGCCGTTTACCGGGGCTTGGCTTCGGGGCTTCGCCGAATCGGCTAACTCCTCCGCGTGACCTTCCGGCACCGGGCAGGCGTCAGACCCTATACGTCGCCTTGCGGCTTCTGCAGAGTCCTGTGTTTTTGGTAAACAGTCGCTTGGGCCTCTCCACTGCGGCCCGCCTCCGCTCCCCGGGCAAGCCGGTTCACGTACGCGCGGGCACCCCTTCTCCCGAAGTTACGGGGCCATTGTGCCGAGTTCCTTGACCATGGTTGACCCGATCGCCTCGGTATGTTCTACCCACCCACCTGTGTCGGTTTGCGGTACGGGCGCGCACGCGCCTGCCTAGGGGTTTTTCTAGGGACCTCGGGCTCACTCGCTTCGCTCAGTCGCTTCGTCCGGAGCCTCGCCCTCGATGCGGACCGGATTTCCCTGGTCCGCGGGCCGCGCTCCATCACGGGGACGTCCAGAACCCCGCCGAGCCACCCCCATCCGTCGCCCCGTCGGTCGTAGCGCCGCGTGCGCGGTGCAGGAATGTCTGCCTGCTGCGCGTCGGCTACGCCTCCCGGCCTCGCCTTAGCCCCCGACTGACCCTGGGAGGATTAGCCTTGCCCAGGAAACCTCGGGTTCACGGCGGACGAGTTACTCTCTCGTCTCTCGCTACTCATGCCAGCATTCTCACTCCCATGCGCTCCACCGTCGGTCGCCCTCCGGCTTCTCCGCCCATGGGAAGCTCCCCTACCGATTCTAATGAATTAAAATCCCGCCGCTTCGGTGTCCAGCTTAGCCCCGTGTATTGTCGGCGCATGTCCACTCGACCAGTGAGCTGTTACGCACTCTTTGAATGGATGGCTGCTTCTAAGCCAACATCCTGGTTGTCTGGGCGGACGCACATCCTTTGCCACTCGGCTGGAACTTGGGGACCTTAGCGGGCGGTCCGGGCTGTTTCCCTCTCGAGCACACAGCTTAGCCCACATGCTCTGACTGCCGCGCTCTGGGCCGCCGGCATTCGGAGTTCGGTTGGATTCGGTAGGCGGCGAAGCCCCCTCGTCCATCCGGTGCTCTACCTCCGGCGGTGAACGCGCGACGCTAGCCCTAAAGCTATTTCGGGGAGAACGAGATATCTCCGGGTTTGATTGGCCTTTCACCCCTATCCGCAGGTCATCGCCGCCGTTTTCAACCGACGTGCGTTCGGCCCTCCACGGGGTCTTACCCCCGCTTCAGCCTGCCCACGGATAGCTCACCCGGCTTCGCGTCCGCGGCGCGGGACTCAAGTCGCCCTGTTAAGGCTCGCTTTCGCTCCGGCTCCCTTTCGGTTAACCTCGCCCCGCGCCAGCGACTCGCTGGCTCATTCTACAAAAGGCACGCCGTCACACCATAAAGGTGCTCCGACTGCTCGTGGGCGCACGGTTTCAGGTACTGTTTCACTCCCCTCCCGGGGTGCTTTTCACCTTTCCCTCACGGTACTGGTGCGCTATCGGTCACAGGGTAGTACTCAGGCTTGGATGGTGGTCCACCCAGGTTCGGACCGGGTTTCACGTGCCCGGCCCTACTCAGGGACCGCGTCGCGCCGTCCGGTCTGGGTTCGCGTACGGGGCTGTCACCCGCTGCGGCCGGCCCTCCCATGCCGTTCCGCTCCCCAGCCGGACCTGCGCCCGGGGGCGGCAGCCCCCGGATGCGCGGCCCTGCAACCCCGTCGGCGGAACCCCTGCCGGGTATGCCCGCTCGACGGTTTGGCCATCGGTCCCCTTTCGCTCGCCGCTACTCGGGGAGTCTCGAGATTGATTTCCTCTCCTCCGGGTACTTAGATGTTTCAGTTCCCCGGGTTGTCCTCCCCGGCCCTATGTGTTCGGGCCGGGGATATCCACACCTCTGTGGATGGGTTCGCCCATTCGGAGACCCCCGGGTCGAAGGATGTGTGCTCCTCGCCGGGGATTATCGCAGCTTGCCGCGTCCTTCATCGGCTCCCTGTGCCAAGGCATCCGCCGTGCGCCCGTGGTATCTTGCGGGACCGCATCGGGCCCGCGGGATATCCACGTGTCGCTAATAAAAATTAATCGATATCATGAATAGCGCTCGTATGTCGCAATTCGGGTATCTCATACCGCGGCACAGTATGTCGTACTGTGCTCGCGATCAGATGCTCCTCACTCATATATAAGTGAATTCTTCTTGTTTGGATCGGATGAATGATTGCTATCATTCTGTCTGATAAATCGCAGAAAAGAATCGAGTCTGGAAGAAATTGATCTTCCATCTCTCTCCTATCGCTATGCGGCTCTCAAGGTACGCGGGTGCGACCCCGGGGACCGGGTGCTGCGGGGACTTACTCCGGGCGACATCAACCGGACGGGCTCCTGCCCTCAATTCGAGTTAAGTTGATCTCTCTAGAAGATTTATCTCCCTAGAAAGGAGGTGATCCAGCCGCACCTTCCGGTACGGCTACCTTGTTACGACTTCACCCCCCTCACCCTCCACACCTTCGGCGCCTCCCCCCTTGCGGTTGGGCCGGCGACTTCGGGTGCAGACGACTCGGGTGGTGTGACGGGCGGTGTGTACAAGGCCCGGGAACGCATTCACCGCGGCATGCTGATCCGCGATTACTAGCAACTCCGACTTCATGGGGGCGGGTTGCAGCCCCCAATCCGAACTGGGGCCGGCTTTCCGGGATCCGCTCCCCCTCGCGGGGTGGCATCCCTCTGTACCGGCCATTGTAGCACGTGTGCAGCCCAGGGCATAAGGGGCATGATGACTTGACGTCGTCCCCGCCCTCCTCCGCCTTGACGGCGGCGGTCCCGCGTGGGTTCCCGGCATCACCCGATGGCAACACGCGGCGGGGGTTGCGCTCGTTGCGGGACTTAACCCAACATCTCACGACACGAGCTGACGACAGCCATGCACCACCTGTATGGGCTCCTCTCGGCCACGGGGTCTCCCCCGCTTCACCCATATGTCAAGCCCTGGTAAGGTTCTTCGCGTTGCTTCGAATTAAGCCACATGCTCCGCTGCTTGTGCGGGCCCCCGTCAATTCCTTTGAGTTTTAGCCTTGCGGCCGTACTCCCCAGGCGGGACGCTTAATGCGTTGGCTGCGGCACGGGGGGATCGTCCCCCCACACCTAGCGTCCATCGTTTACGGCTGGGACTACCAGGGTATCTAATCCTGTTCGCTCCCCCAGCTTTCGCGCCTCAGCGTCGGTCTCGGCCCAGAGGGCCGCCTTCGCCACCGGTGTTCCACCCGATATCTGCGCATTCCACCGCTACACCGGGTGTTCCACCCTCCCCTACCGGACCCAAGCCGCGGAGGTTCCGGGGGCTTCGGGGGGTTGAGCCCCCCGCTTCGACCCCCGGCCTGCCGGGCCGCCTACGCGCGCTTTACGCCCAATGAATCCGGATAACGCTCGCCCCCTACGTATTACCGCGGCTGCTGGCACGTAGTTAGCCGGGGCTTCTTCTGCAGGTACAGTCTTGACTCTTCCCTGCTGAAAGCGGTTTACGACCCGAAGGCCTCCGTCCCGCACGCGGCGTCGCTGCGTCAGGGTTCCCCCCATTGCGCAAGATTCCCCACTGCTGCCTCCCGTAGGAGTCTGGGCCGTGTCTCAGTCCCAATCTGGCCGGTCGGTCTCTCAACCCGGCTACCCGTTGTCGGCACGGTGGGCCGTCACCCCGCCGTCTACCTGATGGGCCGCGGAGCCATCCCCTCCCGTCGGGGCTTTAGCCCGGGCGCCATGCGGCGCCCGGGGGTATCCGGTATTACCCGTCCTTTCGGGCGGCTATCCCGGGGGAGGGGGCAGGTTCTCCACGTGTTACTCAGCCGTTCGCCACTCGCTTCCCTCCGGAGAGGGGTGCCGTTCGACTTGCATGTGTTAGGCGCGCCGCCAGCGTTCATCCTGAGCCAGGATCGAACTCTCCGTCCAAAATATATGGGCTTCGAGCCCGTCCGGTCCTCTCAGTCATTCGCTGATCGGTTCCGTTCGATTCATATGGTTTTAGTATAGGAAAAGGAATTTCTCGGGGCCGCCTCTCGGCGGCCTTGCGAAAAACAAATCCAAGTTAGACCATTTCAAATGGTTCGATGTCTGCCCGGATGCGACACTTGAAGTGTCCATCCTCGCAGTATCCGGTTCTCAAGGTGCACGCCTGCGCTGGTTCCCGGTTGCACCGGGCCGCGCGGCAAGGAGATATATTGCCAGACCGCGAATCGATGTGGGACGTCAATTCCACTCTTCACAAGTCCTACACAACATATCGCTTCCTATATAAGCAATAGAAAGGCTGGTGCAGAAATGCTGCACGTATCAGATGATGACCCTTCGATTAAGAGATATATAAAGATCGGTCACCTGTAAGTGTCTATCTACCCGCGCTTTTGCTATATAAAACAGCGCTCTAGATAAAAAGAAAGAGGGAGTGCCGCGCACGGTGCGACACTCCCCTAGCGATTCAACAGAATCTATTAGGCCTCGAGAGCCTTCTTGGCAATGGCAGCCAGCTCGTTGAAGGACTCGATGTCCTCGTAAGCCATCTGAGCCAGGACCTTACGGTCGAGCTCGATGCCGGCAACCTTCAGGCCGTGCATGAACTGAGAGTAAGAGATGTCGTTCAGGCGAGCAGCAGCGTTAATACGGGTGATCCAGAGAGAGCGGATCTCGCGCTTCTTGTTGCGGCGATCACGATACTGATACTGCAGGGAGTGCTGGACCTGCTCTTTAGCATGCTTGTAAGTACGCGAAGCGGCACCGTAGTAACCCTTCGCACGGTGCATAACGGTACGGCGCTTCTTCTTGGCGGCAACAGCGCGCTTAATACGTGCCATGTTCTATCAACTCCTAGACGGTAAAACGAAAAACGGGAACGCGAACTTAGGCGAGACGCGACTTGATGACCTTGCGGTCGGCAGCGGCGATCTCGGTCTCCTGACGGAAGCCACGCTTACGCTTGGTGGACTTCTTGCTCAGGATGTGGCTCTTGAAAGCCTTGGCGCGCATAAGCTTGCCGGTACCAGTCTTGCGGAAACGCTTCTTGGTGCCGCTGTGGGACTTCATCTTAGGCATGAAATACTCCTTAATCGGTTACAGAACACTAGTTACTTGGTATCGCTTGCCGCTTTATCTTCATCGAAGGCGCCCTTAATCGGGGCGAGCAGCATAAGCATGTTACGGCCTTCCATCTTAGGCTTGGACTCGACCGTAGCGTAAGGCTTGAGATCCTCGGCGAGACGCTCGAGAACGTTAAGACCCTGCTCCGGGTGAGCCATCTCACGGCCGCGGAACATGATGGTGATCTTAACGCGTGCGCCCTTCTTGAGGAAACGCAGAACGTGGCCCTTCTTGGTCTCGTAATCGCCAACGTCGATCTTGGGTCGGAACTTCATTTCCTTGACCTCGACCTTGGACTGGTTCTTACGAGCAGCCTTGGCCTTCATGGCCTGCTGGTACTTGAACTTACCGTAGTCCATGACCTTGCAGACCGGCGGCTCCGCGTTGGGAGCGATCTCGACCAGGTCGAGACCCTGATCGTCAGCGACGCGCTGGGCATCGCGGATGGCGAACAGGCCGAGCTGAGAGCCATCGACGCCAATCAAACGGCACGAAGATGCAGTGATCTCGTCGTTGATGCGGGTGTCATCAGACTTAGCTATTTTCCCTACCTCCATTCATAAAAAAATAACCCGGCGCTTCTTTGCAACCAGGTCGTACACATAGACATCCTCGGTATGAGGAAGGGAATCTAAGTTGTATGACCAGTCAGCTGCTCGTTGGCGCCAAAAGGTGGGAACCCTCGGGTTCCTCTTTAGGGCATTGCGGAAACAACGCCTTGGGCATAATAACACGTACAGCGCGCTATCACATTACGTACACGAAAAAGGGGCCTTGACCCCCTTGAAGCGCAGGTGCATGTATGGTGCCCGAGGCGAGACTCGAAGGGTCTTCGCTTCGCGAAGCCCCGGGCTTCGGGCGCACGGCGCCCTCGCCACGCTCCGCTACAAACAGGCCACAGGCCTGTTTGCTTAACGTTCCGCGCGCTCACGCGAGTTCGGCACGAAAAAGGGGGCCTTGACCCCCTTGAACGCTCACTTGCATGTATGGTGCCCGAGGCGAGACTCGAACTCGCACGTTGTTGCCAACGGTGGATTTTGAGTCCACTGCGTCTGCCAATTCCGCCACTCGGGCACGTAATGCGTGAGTTAGTTTATCACAGCTTTCTGTTGATTAGTCCGAAAATGGAACTTCGAGCATTTCGATAAGCTCAACCTTGCGCAACATCTCCCGCTTACGACATCCACGTCCGTCAACCGAGGCCTCGCCCATCTGGTTGTCATAGGGATCCTCGCGCATACCATCGAAAGCAGGCACAAATTCAGCTTGGAATCGGTTGTTGGCCACCATACGCCACGGGTCGAGATTGCCAAAGTAGTGACGACGACGCCACTCCTCCCCCATCCTACGTGCCGAGGAACCAAACGATACGTCGGCGTTAAGCCAACCGGTCTGTGGCGTATAGAACTCAGCCCAATCGTGCGGCCCCACCGAATCGGGCGCAACATACAGGCCGCTCTGCCAACGAGCAGGCACGCCCGCGATGCGGCACATGGTGATAAACGTGAGCGCCATAACGCCGCAATCGCCGCGGAGCGAGTGTGCGCAGTCGTCGGCAATAGATCCCAAAAGCAGGTACGGTGGCTGATAGCGATAGTCGATATGCTGTGTCAGGTAATCATAGATAGCACGAGCGCGATCGAGCGGATCCTCGAGCCCGTCAACAACACGCTCCGTCAGCTGTCGCAGGTACGGCGTAAACGCAATGTGCGGACGGTCCTCGGAAGTGTCCTCGGGCAGCGGCGTGTCCATGCACGTATGCGATGGGAGCGCGCCACCATAGATATCGCAATAGGCGGCATCGATGTGATAGCGATAGGTCACCGAGAATGAATGTTCAGTCGAAGATGTCCAAGAGGCAGCGCGAGCCGAAACGTTTTCAGGGGCAACGGTACCCCCCGACGTCATATCGAGAACCTCGATATGAGACTGTTGACGACAGACGGCGGCAACGGGTAGCCACGCGCGAACAGTCTCTCCCTCCAGAGCCCCGGGGACAGACACGGATGCCTTAAGCGTGATGACGCGAGTCAACCCGTTTTGCGACTCCATCTCCCTGAGCATCTGGTTACGCAGCGCAATGCCGTCCGTAGAATCGGGACGCAGGCCCGGAACCTCCCTGGGGTACACGCGAAGCGAATCGAGGAAGTTATCGAGAACAAACAGCTCGCCATCGATAAAGCGCCAGTCAATACGCTTGCGATCAATCAGGTCGTCAAACTGCTCTTCGGTAAACTCTGGCCACTCCTCGCGAATCATCGCAATGGCCCGGTCACGCGACACCGAAAAATGAAGCGGCGTCTCGAGCATGCGATACCGCTCGGCACGAACACAAGCAGCCAGCGAAGGCTCAGGATTCTGCTCCAAAAGGCGATCGCAGGCAGCAACAGCCTGCGTCAAATAGCCGGCATCCTTGAGACGAAGAATCTCGGGCGGCAGTCCAATATCGAGATGACGAAAGTCATCACAGCAAACATCAACAGAGCAACCAACAGGACCCTCGTCAATAACCTTCCCATCCGAAGGCAGCACATCAATAACAGCCATACCAAACTCCAAGTCATTAGAACTCTTGAAGCCCATTGTAGCGAGATAAAAAAGAAAGCCCCAATAAAGGAACCCTCAACACCGATAAACGGTACCTATTAAAAATGAATTCAGCCCAGTAACCCTGCGGCGTTAAACGAAGGAAGCCCCGTCCCCCGGAACTGTTTCCTTGGCGCGACTTCTGGCGAAGCCAGGGCAATTTATTCAGCCCAGTAACCCTGTAGCGAGTTAACAAAGGAGGCCCCGTTTCCCCGGAGCTGATTCCGTCGCGCGACTTCTGGCAAAGCCAGGTGAGCGCGAGGGAAACAGCGTAGGGGAAACGGGGCCTCCGGCGAGAAGTTAAACCGCTACTTACGCCTTGTTGACGGAGCCAAACTCCTCCATGAGCTCCTTGGTGCGGGCAACGATGTTGTCGCGACCAGGCTTGAGGAGCTTGCGGGGGTCGAAGCCCTTGCCCTGCTGATCCTTGCCAGCCTCGATGTACTCGCGGACGCCCTTGGCGAAGACGAGCTGCAGGTCGGTGTTGACGTTGATCTTGGAGATGCCCAGGGAGATGGCCTTCTTGATCTGATCCTCGGGGATGCCGGTGCCACCGTGCAGAACGAGGGGCAGGTCGCCGGTCTGGGCCTTGATCTCGCCCAGACGCTCGAAGGAAAGGCCAGCCCAGTCGGCGGGATAGACGCCGTGGATGTTGCCGATGCCGCAGGCGAGGAAGTCGACGCCCAGGTCAGCAATCTGCTTGCACTCAGCAGGATCAGCGAGCTCGCCGCTGGAGGTCACGCCGTCCTCGGTGCCGCCGATGCCGCCGACCTCGGCCTCGATGGACATGCCCTTGGAGTGGGCAAGCTCAACGAGCTCCTTGGTGCGGTCGAGGTTAAGCTGGAAGGTCTCCTCGTGAGAGCCGTCATACATGATGGACGTGAAGCCGGCCTCGATGCACTTGAAGCAGTCCTCGTAAGAACCGTGATCGAGGTGAAGGGCGACGGGAACGGTAACGCCCGTGGCCTCGACGGCAGCCTTGACCATGTCGGCGCAGACCTTGAAACCGCCCATCCACTTAGCGGCACCAGCGGTGCACTGAAGGATCAGCGGAGACTTGGCCTCCTCGGCGGCCTGGAGAATAGCCAGGGTCCACTCGAGGTTGTTGGTGTTGAAGGCACCGAGACCGTACTTGCCGGCCTCGGCCTTCTTGAGCATGTCTGCTGCGTTGACGAGCATAAAAGAAACCTCCTGTAAGGTTGCTCCGATAACGCCTGTGATTTTACCACGGCGCACCCGAGCATAAACGTTCGTTTGTTCACGAATATCGTCCAAACAGACTTTTTTGACCGTTTGCCCTACGAAATTGACCCGTTGAGGAAAAATAGCTTGACGTTTGGACGCTTCTCGTGCTTCAGAAGCCGACTGTAAAGCTACACCTGCATGAAAGGGTTCTGCATGAGCTCGCGTGCCATGGTGGTCGAATCGCCATGGCCGGTTAGGCAAACGGTATCGGGCGGGAGAAGCCGGGCGAGCTTGGAGAGCGAGCGCAGAATCGCCGCCTCGTCTCCTCCAGAAAGATCGGTGCGGCCGTGCCCACCCGGAAACAGGGTGTCGCCCACAAAGGCAATGTTCCCCTGCTCGGTGGCAGCAAACAAGACGATCCCGCCCGGCGTATGCCCTGGTGTCTCGATCACCTGCAGGCAGATATCGCCCACCTCGAGAGTATCGCCCTCGGCGAGCAGGCGCGTCGGCTCCCCAGGGTCGGGCGTCTCAATGCCCCACATAGCTCGCTGTTCCTCGATGTTCGCATGCGGCACCGCCACATCCTTAGCACACAGCTCATACTGACAACCCTCGCCAACGGTGGTTCGCACGCCGGCAACACCACCAACATGATCGGCATGGCCGTGAGTGCATACGGCACCAAGCATGCGTACGCCGGGATGCTTGGCTCGAATATGCTCTACCAAGCGCTCGCCTTCCCATGCGGGGTCGATAATCACGCACTCATTGTCCGAAATAGCAGCATAGCTATTGGTCTGAATGGGACCATTTACGAGCGTCTCGATCTCGACCGATCCCTTGGGAGTTACATCCAAGGACACAGCACTCATGTCCCTCTCCTCTCTATAGAACTCGAGGCATCGAACGATGCCTCGAGTGTAGCGAATATCGATAATGTGGCACGTTCGTCGCGACTATACGCGGCGCTTAAGCTGGGCTCCACCCTCGCCGGGCATCAGGCGGCGCGCGTCGTAGACCGAGTCAACGCTGCTGATAGAGGCCAGCAGCGGATCCAGACCACTCGCGTCCGAGATCTCGACCATAAAGCGCAGGGTTGCAATACCCTCGCGGTTGGTCGACGTGGCGGCAGAAAGGATATTGCCGCCCGCATCGCCAATGGCGATGGTGACATCCTTGAGCAGGCCCATGCGGTCCAGGCACTCGACCACGATCTCGACCTGAAAGAGGGTGTCGGCAGCGCCGTCCCACTCCACTTCGATCATGCGCTCGGGATGTTCCATAAGACCCTTGACGTTGGGGCAGTTGGCGCGATGCACCGAGACGCCGCGACCGCGCGTGATGAAGCCGACAATGTCGTCGCCCGTCACGGGGTTGCAGCAATGAGCCAGACGGACCAGCAGGCCGCTGTTGCTCTCGCCCTTGACGATAATGCCGTTGCTGGCGCTCTTGCCGCGCTTTTGCGGCTTGCGGTTGGAGCCGCGCGCAGGCTGCTTGACGACCTCGGCAATGGCTTCGGTCTTGGTGAGCTGTTCCTCGGGCTTGGGGTCCAAGATTTGCTCGACCTTATTGCCCACAGCGCGCGGGGCAACCTTGCCGGCGCCGACGGCGGCAAACAGGTCCTCGAGCTGCTTGAAGTTAAACTGCTCCGCCACGGCGTTGAGCGCACGCGTAGATCGCGGCGTAGAGATGCCATACCCGCGCTTGCGCAGGTCCTTGGCCAGTATATCGCGGCCGGCAGCAGCGTCATCGTCTTTGGTCGCAGCGGCGAAATAGCGGCGAATCTTTGACTTGGCCGAAGGTGTCTTGACGATCTTGAGCCAATCACGCGACGGCTTGGAACTCTTGTTGGTCAGGATTTCAACGCGGTCGCCCGTCTTGATTTCGTGCGTGAGCGGGGCCACCGCACCGTTGATCTTAGCGCCGACGCAGTGGTTGCCCACCTCGGTGTGAACGGCGTAGGCAAAGTCGAGCGGCGTGGAGCCGGCACGAAGCGCCATGACCTCGCCCTTGGGCGTAAAGACGAAGATCTCCTGGTCGAACAGATCGACCTTCAGCGAGTGCAGGTATTCCTTGGCGTCGGTGATCTCATCAGACGCTGCCCAATCGAGCGAATGTTTGAGCCAGTTAATCTGGTCGTCCAGACGCTGGGCATCATTGGTCTTAGACGCAGATGATCCGCCCGACTTCTTATAGAGCCAGTGGGCGGCAATGCCGTACTCGGCCTGCTCATGCATCTCGTAGGTTCGAATCTGAATCTCGAGCGGACGAGCCGTGGGGCCGATAACCGTCGTGTGGAGCGACTGGTAGTTATTGACCTTGGGCATGGCGATATAGTCTTTAAAGCGACCGGGCATGGGGTGCCATAGTGTGTGCACCGCGCCAAGCGTGGAGTAGCAATCGCGCACCGAATGGGTGATAACGCGCAGCGCCACCAGGTCGTAAATCTCGGAGAACTCCTTACCCTTGCGCTTCATCTTTTGGTAGATGGACCAATAGTGCTTGGAGCGGCCATTAATCTGGAAGCCCTCCAGGCCAATGCGGTTGAGCTCGTCGGTGAGCGTCTTGATGGTCTCGGCCAGATAGCGCTCGCGAACCTCGCGCGACTCAGCCACCATGCGCGCGATGCGCTGGTAGGCATCGGGCTCCAGGTAGAAGAAGGACAGGTCCTCGAGCTCCCACTTGATAGAGCTCATGCCCAGACGGTCGGCCAGGGGCGCATACACGTCCATGGTCTCGCGAGCCTTAAACAGGCGACGGTCCTCGCGCAGGGCTGCAAGGGTGCGCATGTTATGCAGGCGGTCGGCAAGCTTAACGATAATGACGCGGATGTCCTTGGACATGGCGAGGAACATCTTGCGCAGCGTAAGCGCCTGCTTCTCGTCCATGCTATCGACTTCGATGTTGGTAAGCTTGGTCACGCCATCGACGAGCTCGGCCACCGTATCGCCAAACAGGCTTGACACATCGGCAAGCGAGGTCTCGGTATCCTCGACGGTATCGTGCAGCAGCGCGGCGCACACCACATCGCAGTCCATCTTGAGATCGGCCAAAATGATGGCCACCTCGACAGGATGGTTAATGTACATCTCGCCCGAGCGGCGCTTTTGGTTGCAGTGCTTCTCGGCAGCAAAGCAATAGGCCTGCTCCACCTTAGAGAAGTCGTCCTCATTCATATATTTGAGGCACAGGCGCTCCAGCTTGTCGTAGCTGTCCGCCATAATCTCGGGTGGCAGCTCATCGGCATGCTTATAGTGCTCCATCTCCGAAAAAGGCTGGAGGGTGGAATCATGGGCGGTACGGGCTGCGGCATCCATCGAGGTCCCCTTCCCCTAGGCCCGCGGTACGATCGGGCGGTTAACTTTGGCTAGCATATCAGAAGCGCACGAATCGAGCGCCCAACTCCGGAAAGCCGAGAACTCCATGCGCGAGCGCAAGCCCTCCAAATAGCGAATTGACCTGCTCAATTGCACGCGGCCGGGGTTTTCGGCCATCGCGATGCGACGGGTGTCGTCAAACCCCGAAACGCGACAGAAACCAAGCTCTTCGAAGATTCCCAGGCCACTTTCCACCGAGCGCTCGTCGACCGGCGTGTGAGCATCGATGGCAAGGCACATCTGCGCGATGTCGATATCGCTCGCGCTAAAGGAATCGTCCCCAGTCTTGCCGCGGTTGGAGCGCCACATGGTCTGCAACGCGCGATAGAGCGTGACGAGCTCGTCGCGCTCGGGCGCGTAGCAGTCGAGCAGGCGCTCGTTAATGCGAGCGTCACGCGACGAATAGAGCAGGTGAATCACGGCAGGTTGGCCGTCGCGACCGGCGCGTCCGCTCATCTGGTTGAACTCGATGGCGCCAAACGGCATGTGGTAGAGCACGACATGGCGGATATCGGGCAGGTTGACGCCCTCACCAAAGGCAGAGGTCGAAACGATGCAGCTGAGGCTTCCGTCACGAAACGCCTCCTCTACGCGATGGCGGTCGGCGCGCGTAAGGCCCGCGTTATAGAACGCGATGCGGGTCGCGCAATCGGGTACCCGTTTGCGCAGCGTCTTAGCAAGCGCCACGGACTGGTCGCGCGAGTTGACGTAGATGACAGTCTTCTCCCCCGTCGCCACGATTGACACCAGGCGGTTTTCGCGGCTCGCAAGATCGCGATCGTCCTCGAGCTGCAAGTTCTCGCGCACCGTCTCGTCGACCACCGTACGGGTAATCGGTAGCACGCGGGCGAGCTCCGCAACGACCGGAGCCGTTGCGGTGGCAGTCGTGGCCAGAACGACCGGGTCGCCCAAGGCCTTGAGGATATCGGGCATGTCGAGATAGGCGCTGCGGTCGCCGCCCTTGGCAAGACCGGCATGATGCGCCTCATCGATAACGACAAAACCGATGCGCCCCGAACGCGCAAAGCGGTCGCGGTGAATGGACAGGAACTCGGGCGTCGTGAGCACGATGCCGGTGCGGCCCGAAGCCAAGCCGGCAAACACGTCATCGCGCGCTGCCTCCACGGTCTCGCCGGTCAGCACGCCAACGCCAATGCCAAGCGCGGCCATCGTCGACGAGAGGTGATAGGCCTGGTCGGCAACGAGCGCGCGCAGCGGATAGACAAAGATGCTCGCACGCCCGCGAAGGACCGCCTCGCGCGCGGCATGCACATGGAAGATAAGAGACTTGCCGCGCCCCGTTCCCATAACGGCCAGAACACTTTGGTGATCGGCCAGGGCATCGAGCGCCTCGGCCTGCGCGCGGTGCGGCTTGTTCGAGCCGATAAAGCTATGGATAAGCGAGCGCGTCAGCTCGGTATAGGAAAGCTGGGCGAGCGTTTGGCGCTTGCGGGACTCCAGACGAAGACCGGCGTCCGCAGGCTCCACGCCGCGGCGAAGCTCACATGCCGGGTCGTCAACGCTGGGCGCCGTGGTATCGCGGACCAAGACATCCTTGATCATAAGCTTGGGCTTTACACGTCCCTGCCAATGCTCGGCCACGGCCTCGAACACCAAGTCGACGGCGCTATCGCAATTGATGAGCTTATCGATCTGCGGCACACGGAACATAATGGCCGGCACACTCGCGGCGCCATCGGTCGCCACGAAGCGCATGTGCTCGCCAGTTTTGCCCACCACGGCGCGATCGCACATCGTCACGCCCTCGGCGGCCAGAAGCGGCACCTTATTGCCCTGGCCAAACGGCTCAAGACGGGAAATTTGCTCGATAGTTTCGATATTTAGCTCAGAGAGGTCAACGGTGGCGGCAACCTCGTCTGTGTCCTCAAAGTCCTCGGCAGGAAGCTCCGATAGCACGGCCGAAAGGCGACGGCGAAACTCGTCGAGCTTGGACGCCTCGATGGTCACGCCCACCGCGCCCGCATGTCCGCCGCGACGAATCAGCAGATCGGAGCAGCGCTCGACAGCGTCGAACAGGTTGACCTTGCCCACCGAGCGACCCGAACCGCGAGCGATACCGTTTTCGATCGAGAACAGCAGCGCCGGCACGTGATAACGGTTGGTCAGGCGGCTCGCCACGATACCCTTGACGCCCTCGTGCCAGCCCTCGCCACCCACGACGATTGCGCGACCGCCATCATAGGTCTCCTCGACCTTTGCCATGGCATCGCGTGTGAGCTCCGCCTCGATCTCGCGACGCTGCCGGTTGATCTCCTCGAGCTCGGCCGCCAGCGCGCTTGCCTCGATAGGATCGCGGGCAAGCAGCAGGTCGAGCGCCAGCTTGGGATCGGCCATGCGGCCGGCAGCGTTTAAGCGGGGAATGAGCGAGAATGACAGGCCATCCGCCGTAATGCTCGAAAGGTCCGCCTTGGCGAGCGCGGCCAGCGCGATATAGCCGGGGCGGGCGGTCACGCGCATCTGCTGGATGCCCTCGGCGACCAGCGCGCGGTTCTCGGGCGTCAGCGGCATCATGTCGGACACGGTGCCCAGCGCCGCAACCTCGATCAGCGAACGCCAATACGACGGCTTGCCCAGACGCTCGCCCAGGACTTGCACCAGCTTGAGTGCCACGCCGGCACCGGCAAGCTCACGCGAGGGACCCTCGTCCTCGAGCTTGGGGTCGGTCAGGGGCACGCCCTGCGGCACCTGGTCGGAGGGCTCGTGATGGTCCGTGACCACCAAATCGATCCCCAGGCTCTCCAGATAGGAAACCTCTTCCTTGGCGGCAATGCCGTTATCGACGGTCACGATCAGGTTGGGTTGGGCGAGCTCGTTGACGCGGTCGAGCGCCGCACGCGACAGGCCGTAGCCCTCGTCAAAGCGATGCGGAATAAACGGCGTGACGTTGGCGCCAAACGAACGTAGCGCCTCGGTCAACAGACAAGTCGACGTAATGCCGTCGACGTCAAAATCGCCAAAGACGGCGATGTGCTCGTGGTTGCGAATAGCACGCTCGACGCGGTCGGCAACGACCGACATGCCCGGGATAATGAGTGGGTCGGCCCAGTCGCGATCGAGCGAAGGCGTCAAAAACAGCTGGCCTTCCTCGATGGATGTAATGCCGTGCGCAACCATAATGCGCGCCACCAGCCCGGGTATGCCCAGGCCAGCCGAAAGCTCCTTTTCGAGCTTGGGGTTTTGCCGAGCGACCGCCCAGCGATGCGTCGTCTTAAGCGATGACATAAGCGCCCACCCCCGATAGGAGCAGGTCGCCGCAATACCTCTCACGGTTCATAGCGATGAGTCCTCTGTGTATGCCCGCTTCGGCAGGCAGATCTGTTGAACGGATTTATTATACCGTGCAGCGCGGACGCACAACGTCCAGCACGCCGTGGTTTCGATAAACGAGGGCGGTAATACCCTCGAAATAATCGAGCGTTTCAGCCACACGGACGCGTGCGAGCGTCTAGCATATCCATTCAAAACGGATTCACGAGCAAAGGGAGTCACAAGAGCATATGAAGCAATGGGTTGGACTGGGCAAATTTCTCGCGGGGCATATGCAGGTCATCGTTCCGATTTGCGTGGCGCTCGGCGTGCTCTTTCCTCAGCAGATCGGCGTTCTCAAGCCCATCGTTCCCACCCTGTTTGCCTTTATGACGTTCCAAGGCGCGCTCAGCAACACCTTCCACCAGGTAGCTGAGGTGTTCCGCCGTCCCCTGCATCTGATTTTGGCGTTATTTGTCTCGGCTGTGATCATCCCCATCGCGGCGTATGCCATGGGCTCACTGTTCTTTGGCTCCAACCCCAACCTTGTCTGCGGCATCGTGCTCGAGTACAGCGTACCCGTGGCAGTCACTGCCTTTATGTGGATTAGCATGTTCGGCGGCAACGGCCCGCTCGCGCTCACCATCATCCTGACGTCCTCGGTTATATCGCCCGTAACGATTCCGCTCACGCTCAAGCTCCTGTTGGGCGCCACCGTCGCAATCGATGTTCCGAGCATGATGCAGAACATGGCCTTTATGATTGCCATCCCCGCCCTGCTCGGCATCGTAATCAACGAACTCACGCGCGGATGGGGACACGAGAAACTCTCCCCCGCGCTCTCGCCCGCCTGCAAATTTATGATGATGGGCGTCATCGCGTCCAACTCCACCGCCATGAGCGAGTACGTGCTGCACATGAACGCAGTGCGCCTGGAAGTCGCCCTCTTTATTCTGGTGTTCGCCATCAGCGGTTTTGTCGTGGGCATTCTGATCGCCCGCGCATTGCACCTGCCGTATAACGAGACGACCACCATGTGCTTTACCTGCGGCATGCGCAATATCTCTTCGGGCGCCGTCATCGCCACACAGTATTTTCCCGGCGAGGTCGTGTTTCCCGTCATGTGCGGAACGCTGTTTCAGCAGGTGCTCGCCTCGCTTATCGGGCACCTCTTTGAGCGCCTAACCGGCGAGGAGCGCGCCAAACAGCGCAAGCGGGTCAAGGCCGGCCGCGACGCGATGGCGCGCTAGACTGTCCGCATTGCGTGGGCGTTAGCCTTGCTATACGAGCGTTTCCAGATGCGCGCGTAGGCGCTCAGCATCGACATCGAGCGTTGTCTCGGCATTGACCTGAGCCAAACGATAGCCCACAAAGTAGGGCGAAACCACCCAACGTGGCAGCGCCTTGGCAATGGTCCGGCCGCCCAGGTGGTAGAAAAACAAGTTGTACGACTCCGCGCGACCGCCGTGGTGCTCGTGCAGGATATAGCGCAGGGCCACCTGAATCGCATCGGCAAACAGGTCCACCTCGGCTTGGTCGCGGGCGTCATCGTTGGCGGCGATTCCCTGTGGAGCCGAGACGTTGACCTCAAAGAACCCCATGATCGGCTCGGTTGAGATGTTGACTGCAACCCTCCCGTGTCGCCAAACATCGATGCCTTCGAAGTTGGCGGGGGCTAGTGCTGCATAACCGTCCTCCCGCTCCAGACCCACAATCTGCATATGCGGATGGACGAGGCTGCCGCCCGAAAGCGGGCCCTTGTTCTTGTACATGAGCACGCTTCGATACTGCTGTGAATCGATCATCTGCTGCCAACAGCCCAGGGCAAACCGCATCACATGATGCAGCTCATCCAGTTCATAGGTCACCAGGTCGGCGTCGTGATTGGCCGACTCGATCAAAACGGTCTGACGGGTGGCCCGCAAGGTCTTAAACTTATTCTCGA
This sequence comes from Collinsella sp., assembly GCA_048362915.1. Taxonomy (GTDB): domain Bacteria; phylum Actinomycetota; class Coriobacteriia; order Coriobacteriales; family Coriobacteriaceae; genus Collinsella. The sequence continues at coordinate 1,067 of DBFPAR010000018.1, read as the reverse complement.
GCCAGATGCAGTCACCATCGCGCTGGATGATATTGGCGAGCCCCTCCGTGTCGCAAAAGGGGCACGCGGTACCAGGGCGACGATTATCGTCGGGCTTGCCGCTCGCCTGCTGAACGTCAAATACGAGCGCCACGGGTTATACCTCCAGCGGCACGATCTTGGTGCCATGGAGCTCGGAGACGCCTAGCGCCGCCGCGACCGCGTCGCGATTTGCCGTAGTGATACCGCCGCCGGGAAGAATGGTCAAACGATCGCCCGCATACTCGATTAAATGAGCCAGGTGATCGAAATTATCCTCGATCGACGTACCGGCAGCGCCGCCATGCGTGAGGATGCGCGTAACGCCGCAGTCGGCAAGTGTATCAATCGCATCGAGCTGAGCCTCGGGCGAAAGCTGGTCAAATGCCATGTGGAAGGTGATGTCAAGGGACTCGCGCTTGCACTCCTCGGTCGCGCAGCCCGTAGCCATAACGAGGGCGCCCAGCGTTAGATCGTCGAGCGCCCAGCCGCCGGCACAGGGCTTGCAGCAGCCAAAGACCAGGCCGTCAACGCCGGCGCTCACAGCAAGGCCCAGGTCCATCTCCATCATGCGCAGCTCGTCCTGGTTGTAATGAAAGTCGCCACCACGCGGACGAATCATGCACATCACTCGCGCGTCATGCTCGTGAGCATAGCCGACCGTAGCGCTGATAACGCCAGCCGAGGGCGTGGTACCACCGGCGGCAAGGTTGTCGCACAACTCGATGCGCTTAGCACCGGCATCGATAGCCGCCGGCACCCGCTCAAAGTTCTCGGCACAAAACTCGTACAGCATAGATAGGCCCCCAAAGACAGCAGATGTTTTCCGACGGGCATTGTCACACATCCCCATGAAGTTGCGGTGGAATAGGGACTGTTTTGGCCTCTGGAGCCTTCATTTAGTCCCTATTTCACCGCAACTTAGAATGATTGTTAGCGCCGGGCGATTTTAGCCGCTAATAGTCAAACTATTTTGACCAATCCCGGTCACCGAATAATGGCCACCGTGCCTCCCCGCCGCCACTACGCTGGTGGTGCCAACACGCCGG
>DBFPAR010000017.1:0-2060 GCA_048362915.1 Collinsella sp. | reverse complement strand
CAACGACGTGCTGTACAAGGAGGGCCTGGACCTTCTCGTCGTGCCCTCCGCCGAGCTCTCCCGCGGCCGCGGCGGCCCGCGCTGCATGAGCATGCCCTTCTGGCGCGAGGACCTCTAAGGTCTTCAAGGACCCGTACAGGTCATAATACATACATCTAGCTGCCATTAGATGTCTCCCATTGGGGCGGTGCGGGTTTTCGCACCGCCCCAATCTTGTATGAGGAACGTCAACACGATTGGATGACTGCTTTTGTAAGGAGCTTGGCCATGGACATCAAGACGATTGGCGTTGAGGAATGGCTCAACGTTTGGGAGAAGAGCGCCACGTGGGACATCGCCCAGTCGACGATCTCGTCGCTCACCATGGGCGAGCTGCGCGCGCTCGATGAACAGGACGGCGCCACGTTCTACGAGCGCCTGGACCGCGAGAAGATGAACTACGGCTGGATCGAGGGCTCGCCGGAGTTTAAGGCCGAGGTTGCCAAGCTGTATCGTCGGGAGGTCAATCCCGATCACATTCTGCAGACCAATGGCTGCACGGGCGCTAACCTCAACGCCATCATGGCTGTGGTCGAGCCCGGCGACCATGTTATCGCCGAGTGGCCCACCTACGCGCCGCTCTACGAGATTCCGCGCACGCTGGGCGCCGAGGTCGAGTATTGGGAGCTTCGCGAGGAACTCGGCTGGAAGCCCGATATCGAGGAACTCAAGCGCTTGGTGCGTCCCAACACCAAGCTTATCTGCATAAACAACGCATCTAACCCCATCGGTACGGTGCTCGATGCCGATATGCTCGGCCAGATTGCCGAGATCGCCCGCTCGGTGGGCGCCTACGTGCTGTGCGACGAGGTGTATCTGCCGCTTGAGAACACCGAGTCCTTTATGTCGATGGTCGACGTGTACGAGAGGGCCATTGTCACCAACTCGTTGTCGAAGACCTATTCGACACCTGCGGCCCGCGTGGGCTGGGTCCTGGCCGACAAAGAGGTGTCCAACCGCATCCGTACCTATCGCGATTACACCATGATCTGCGGCGGCGTGTTCAACGATGCTCTGGCGACCTACGTGCTCGAGCACAAGGGCAAGATTCTCGAGCGCAATCGCAAGATCGTGTTTGGCAACCGCGATATCGCGCAGGCTTGGATCGATACGCAGCATCGCGTTTCCTGGACGGCCCCGCAGGGCGTGTCCACCTCGTTTATCCAGCTGGATATTCCCGAGGATGACGAGGAGTTCTGCAGGCGCCTGCTGTCCGAGAGGGGAGTGCTGCTGGTCCCCGGTAGCCGTTTTGAGCTTCCCTGCGGCGCACGCCTGGGCTACTGCGCGAGCGAGGACGTTCTGCGCGAGGGCCTGAGGCTTTTGGGCGAGGCACTGGCGGAGTTCGATCGCTAGGATTCCGATGGTCTTCGGGGGCCTTATCCAAATTAGCCGAAGATAATCGAAAACGGACCCGTTTCCCTAGGGGAAGCGGGTCCGTTTTTCTATACCGAGAAGTCAAGTTGTTACAAATGGGGCCGTAAAGCGAGGCGGTATCCGCTGGGCCTTATACTGAGTTTCCGGTGAACGGTATCAAGCGTCTGGTAAACGGTAATTTATTTATCAGAAATGAATAGGACAAACTTTTTTCTGAATAAAAATGAAAATGGTTGAGACGCGGTGTGAACCGCTAATTCTATTCATAGCTTTATTGGAAATATGCAATTTGAGGATGGTTTAACAAAGTTTAGTTCCATTTGATTTTAGGATTAAAACGCGTTTAAGCACGTAAATACGCTTTATTAAGATGAAGTGTGCCATGCGTGAAGTATATGTGTATGCCGTTCACCCCCTATAAAAAACCGTTCGGGGGCAAGGTGGAAGTATGAGCTGATTTTGGATATAAATATGTCGTCAGCAATAACGCCTCACACGGAGGGGCGCTAACGAATCGGCCCTGACAAGGGCCCGAAAGAAAGGTAGGAGGCCATGACGAAAGGTCTGCACGTGCCTTCCGAGATCGGCAAGCTCAGGAAGGTCTGCCTGCACCGTCCCGGCGACGAGCTCCTCAACCTGCCGCCCGA
>DBFPAR010000016.1:0-90807 GCA_048362915.1 Collinsella sp. | reverse complement strand
GGCGTTTAGCTCAGGGGGAGAGCGCTTCCCTGACACGGAAGAGGTCAGAAGTTCAAATCTTCTAACGCCCACCAAATGTTCGCAGCTCAGAGGCTATGTCCTCTGGGCTGTTTTGTTTTATGTCGCCAAATCCGCCGGCAGTTCCAACCGCCCAACTAGCCAAAAGCCGACCATCTACTTGCCGATCTATCCATCGGCATAACCAATCAGTCCGCACCGCAACTTCTCAGCAAAACGCCGCGATGTCTGCGCCCTGCGGTATCCTTGGGCCACTTGCACCTGCAGCACCAAGGAGCCGCCATGCGCACCGAGCTCGATGTCCCCTTTTCGCACAAAGAAGAAGCCAAGGCGCTGGGCGCCAAATGGGACCGGACCAAGAAGGTCTGGTATGTACCCAGCGGCGTCAACCCCGAGCCCTTTGCCGAGTGGCTGCCCGGTGTTGACCGATCCGACCCCTCAGCGCCGTATATATATCTAGTACTGGGCAAGCGCGAGTGCTGGAAGTGTCACAAAGAGACCTCGGTCGCGGCCTTCGGCATTCCCTATCGAACCGATAACGACGAGAGCGTCGCCATCGCGCACGCGCCCAACGAATCCGGGCACATTGCCATCGACACGGCCAACGCCAACGCACTCGCCATCGTGCCCGCTCTTGGCTGCGTGCCGGGCGAGATCCGCGACTACCTTCATAAGCGCTGCGGCTACAAGCCCGTAGGCGCGCGAGCCTCCAAAGCCCCGTCGCTCGGCAACACGTGCACCAGTTGCGACGCGCTGCAAGGCAGCCGCTATCTGTTCGAGGAGCCCTCGTCCCCGTTTGCCCTCACTGCCATCAACAAGCTGCCGGCACTGGAGTTTATACGCGTCGAAGTTGCCGGCGTCTTTGGCGTCCCGGCCACGCGTACCGACTTTGACCAGGCGCTCTTTACCTGGGCACGCGACCATCACGCCGAGTTCCACAAGCAACTCGGTGAGGGGATTTATTTGTAGAGACGGAGAAGCCTTCACAGCCAGCTCCTCCGCATCACCTATCCCTCGTCGCCGGCGTCGTACACGATATCGAGGCCACAAACAGGGCATTTCTCCGGATACACCGGCATATGAACGCCTGTCCGTTTTCTCACTTCGTCGCTGAGTCTGTCGCGCGCATCGATGAACCGAATGTCGAGACACGGTATTTGCGAGCCGCAGCAAGGGCAGGTGACGACAAACGACCCGCAATCAACCTCTACGCTCGGAAACATATTGTTGTCTATAAGGGCACACGGCAGTTTTCCGTACTTCCCCATCGCAATATCGCCTCGCCAGCTCATACACGCTCCCCTCTCGCTATACAAAACAGGAAGAGCATGCACCGGCGGGCGTGCGCGAGATTGCATCGCCACGCGATCCGATCAAACAACACGATCGTCAAAGAATGCCAAAGCCAAATACGCTAATACGGCAGAAGCCCCGCCTTTTCACGCTTCTTTTCCGAGCGATCGAACTCAATGCGATGGGCCTCAAGAAACACCGTATTGGGTCGCCACTGATGCTCATTCGGCTGCCTTAGCGTCGCGCCCGCAAAGGAAGCATAGTCGGTCTTATCCAGCAGGTACGATCCGCACAGCCGATATTCGCCGCAAACAGGCTCAAACGAAATCAGATGAGCATCGAATAAAGCATGTAAGTCGCGCCGAAGCAGAATGCCGTTGCTGGCAACCTGCGATTTGGGTCCCGAGTAATTCTCGATATGTGCAGCCTCCAGAGCTTCGCTGACGCCGCAGTCCGACACCGCGCAACGGCCATCATAGGCGGCAACGAGCTGCTTGCGGAACCATTGCTGCCCCAATCGCTCGCGTCTTAACGCATAGCGGACCTTTTCGTCGTCGGTCGTACCCCGTCCGGCAAACTCAATATCGACGGGCATGTGCTTCAGATAGCTCATGTCGGGCGCAAAACGGGGGTCCGGTCCGCCTTTATGAACAGGACCGTGCAGAACAAACCATCCGTTTTCGGGCTCGAACCGTTCAACAAACGCAAGGCCGAGCACCTTGTAGCCCACCTCGGTTGCAAATATGACTCCGACTGGAACGCCACATTCCATGCAGTTGAGCATTTTACGGTTGTAATTCTGGTCTCGAGGACCAACGGCGCCTGGCGCTTGGACCGAATACTTAATGACCCACGTACCATCGTCCAAATAGAGCGGAGGTACATCGGTGTAGAAGCTCTTTTTAGAGTTATGGACCGAAAGCGCAAAGATCTTATTGGGATCTTGCTTCACCCGATCCTGGCCCGGCTAGAAGATCCCTGAATCCCGCGTTACGGGAAAGAAGTCCGAGCCAATTCTCAAACGATACTGATACTGAGGGCTATCTTCCTTGGTGTGGTGCGGAAGGCTGGTCCAAACGCCGCCGCGCTGTTCCTCACCCAGAAACCACTCCCATGCCTCAACGTATTCGGAAGGCACGAGACTGCAGGCGCGGTCATAGCTTGGTCCATCCATCAACGGAACAGCAAGGTCAATGTCGTTCATCGCCAGCACCTACAACCATACGAACGCGAGTCATGCCCCTCAATAATATGGCCGAGAGTCAATTATTACGAGATCTCATTCCGCGATCGGCACATCGTTGATGCTCTCGGTTTGCCGCTGGCGCGTTTGTACCCCGCTGCCCCACTTCCCTGTATACTGATGTAGCACGTGTTTCATCCGGGCTTGTTGGGCCGGATTGTTCATGGGAGGGTCTTATGGCTGCTTCGAATCCACCTAAGGGGAGCGTTTCTTCTTCGTCCATCAAGCCGGTGACGCGCAAGGCCGTGCGCTGCCAGCGCGAGGTCGCCTGGCTTGTCACGCAGGCAGCGGGCAGGCTTGTGGCGACCACTCAGGACGTCAATGCGCCTACGCCGAGCTTTGTGTTAGCGGCGGCGCTGGATTTTGTGCGCCAATTGGAACTTGCCGCACAAGAAGACGGTAGCCATCTTGGCTACCAGGACGCCATGGCGCCCGACCTGCAAACGTTCTGCCACATGGCCAAGTTGCCCGCCGCGCCCAATGCGCTTTCGGACGCAGGCTACATGTTTACGCTCTCGGGCGCGGACCTTATCCGTGACATCTATGCATACTGCAGCGAGCTCGCCGAGCGCCACGTCTTTGACGCGGCAGAAGTCAAACCGGGAAATGTCATCAAGCTGGTTCTTAGGCTGTTCTTGATGGACGGGTTCGGGGCCATGCCGGCGTAAGCCGAGTCTTTAGCATCACCGTCGACTGGGCAACAACCGCTTTACCTTAATGGACGCCAATCGAGAGTCGATTATTGGGTCGCCTCGTCCACTAACGCATCTATCCCACGCGCTCCGACAGTCGATACTTGCGGTTGCGGCTCGTCACCGGCGCCGTGGGCTCAAGCTCGCCTTGAGCAATGAGCGCGTTGACGCGCGACCTAACCTGGGAAATTGTGAGCCCTGTGTGCTCTGCCAGCTCGCGCGTCCCCAGCTCGCCGTAGTGTTTGAGTGCCGTCACAATTAAGCCCCCGCCATGATCGACCGGCTCGATCTTTGAACGGTAAAGTACGACCTTGAACCGATCGAATCCCGGGCAGAACAGGGGCTCGGCCAGACCATGCGCGCGCATGGCATCGATCATCATCGGGATGCCCGAGCCATTGCCCTCAGCCGGCGAACCTGCGCCATCCGGCAGCGGGACAATCGACATGAGCTTCACAAGCGTCGCGTTACGGCATCGGGAGCTGCCGTCAAACAAGTTCTCGCGAGTCTTTCCCCCGTAAAGGCCGCCAGGATTCGTCACCTCGACACGATCATCAAAGACGTCGACGGCAATCGATTGTCCACAGAACCGATCCCCGTATTCTCGATGGATTACGGCGTTGGCGATTGCTTCGCGCAGAACCTCCTCGGGAATCTCAAGCGAGTCGACACGCGAGACGCCTTGGACGGTCGAGGTTCGCCGCAAATTCTTGGCGACGGCTGCGACGGCATCCGAGATCATCTCGCCCAACGTTCCCTCACAGATTGTGCGGTCCATGAACCTCAGCGACCCCGCCATGCCCTTCTGAGTTCCCGCATGGACAGCCACGTCAATGAAGAGCTTGGGATAGAACTGCTGAGGGTAGGTGCCCACAACTAGGAGTCCAGCCTTGGTGACATTGCCCTGGGAATCAAGGATATTTAGGCGCTCCAGCTTCGTTTGTTTGTCCGGCGCGCCGCGCATTGCCCGGGGCGTCAACGAGAAAGCCCGATCTATCGTACGGTCGACCAGCGACTCGTCGAGATCGCCCACACTCGTGCCGGGCACCGTATCGCGATCGCTAGGACTCGTCCGTTCGTATGACGACAGTGCCAAAACCTCGGTCGACGAAAGGGGCACGTCTTTGTCATCGATGCGTTTGTAGCTGCCACCTTGAGCGCCCCGCTCTATGACATAACAAGGCTTGCTCGACGGGTCGAGCTCCTCAATCGTGATGACCAGAACCACGGTGCCCTGGAGCTCCACGCGCTCAATGGTGTATTTGGGCGGATTGGCCAGCTTTCCGCGACCGCCGGCATCGCCCATGCCCGCCACGAATTGGTTGAGCACTTTCTCGGTCTCAAAGTTTGCAACTGGGACAAAACCCGCGCGCTCGCTCACTCCGAGTACGATGATGCCGCCGGCGGTGTTTGCGAAAGCGCTCACCGTTTCCCACACGTCGCGGGAAAGCGTTGTGGCGCTCTCCTTGACCTCGACGTTAAGATCGTCCGAGCCCATGCGCCTTAAAGACTCGAGCAGACCGGTCAGTTCGTTTTCGTTCATCTGCACGTCCTTTCGCTCGGTTCTGCGAAGAATGCCGCGAATGGATTTCCTTCGTCTCTCAGTTATCTCTCGTAATTATCTCTCATCTTTCTGTTATCTCTCATATTAGAGATGAGTGAGAGATAAAAGATAAGATGTCTGCCATCTGTTTCATATAAACATGTTTTTGCTGGTAGAACAATCGGTATTGAGATAATACCATGATTGCTTGTCTCTTTGCTGCTCAGTTATCTCTCATATTTATCTCTCGTCTTTCTGTTATCTCTCGTATTCGTGACGAATGAGAGATGAGAGATGTGCGGGCGGCGGATGAGCGTGGATTTTGGACGGTCGGGAAATGAGGGTGGATATTTGGACGGTATTTGGGCGTTTTGAGGCTGATTCCGTCCGAAAATCCACTCTCATTCGATAGGCGTCCAAGTTTCCACGCTCGCGCGACGGGCACGCGGGGCCTTTACCCAATCCGTTGGCATCGTCTCCAGTTCGCCGCAGGGTCGCGGCCCCATATGGGTATACTCTCGAGGATTCGACTCGATTCGCCCCCGCTGGGGCGTCAAAGGAGACTGCATATGCCCACCACCTCAACCGACCCGCGCGCCGCAGCCGCTGCACTGCTGGTGCCCGGCACTACCTGCCACGGCTTTGCCGTCGAGCGCCGCGAGACCGTGCCCGAGCTCGACTCGGACGCTTACGTGCTGCGACACACTGCCTCGGGCGCTCGTCTGCTGTACCTGGCGTGCGACGACGAAAACAAGGCCTTTGCCATTGGCTTTAAGACGCCGCCGGCCGATTCCACCGGCGTGTTCCATATTCTTGAGCACTCGGTGCTGTGCGGGTCGGCAAAGTTCCCCGTCAAGGAGCCGTTTGTCGACTTGATCAAGAGCTCCATGCAGACGTTCCTCAACGCCATGACCTACCCCGACAAAACCATCTACCCCGTTGCCACCACCAACGAGCAGGACCTGTACAACCTGATGGACGTGTACCTGGACGCGGTGTTCAACCCGGCCATCTATACCAAGCCCACCATTTTTGAGCAGGAGGGCTGGCACTACGAGCTGGACCTGCCGGAGGGCGCCGTGGGCGAGGGCGACAGCAGCTCCGCCAGCCTGCGCGAGGGCACGCTGCGCTATAACGGCGTGGTGTTCAACGAAATGAAGGGCGCGCTGTCCGACCCCATGAGCGTGCTGGACGACGCCGTCAACGCCGCGCTCTATCCTGACACTGCCTATGCGCACGAGAGCGGCGGCGACCCGCGCGCGATTCCCGCGCTCACCTACGAGCAGTTCCTGGACACGCACGCGCGCCACTACAATCCTTCCAACTCCTACATCACGCTCTACGGCGACCTGGACGTGGACCGTGCACTGGCCTTTTTGGACGAGCGTTATCTGTCGCAGCCGAGTGCCGCGAGCCGCCGCATGGACGCTGCCGTCGCCGCCGGCGAGGACCCGTCCACGCTGGCACCCAATCCGCTGGACGTGCAGGCGCCCGTGACCTGCGAGTACAAGCGCATCGAGATGGCCACCACGCCCGAGAACGCCTTGGTGGGCCTGGGTCTTGTGCTGGGCAGTGCGCTCGACCGCAAGCGCACGATCGCGGCGGACATCCTGTTCGAGGCACTGCTGGGTTCTAACGAGGCACCGGTTAAGAAGGCTATTCTTGCCGCCGGCCTAGGCGGCAACGTGGTGAGCTACACCGCGGCCGAGAGCCTGCAGCCCTACGAGCTCATCATGCTGCAAAACGCGCAGCCCGGCGTGGCGCGCGAGCTGCATCGCGTGTTCCAGGACGCCTGCCGCGGCCTGTGCGAGCACGGCGTTCCGCACGAGCGCCTGGAAGCTATCATCAGCAGCAACGAATACGACCTGCGCCAGCGCGACTACGGTATCGCCGACGGCGTAGCCATTGCGTGCGATGCGCTGAGCACCTGGCTCTACGATGACGATGCTGCAACGCTGGCGCTCAAGTACGGTCCGGTGTACGAGGAACTGCGCGGCGACCTGGACGGCAGCTATTTTGAGGACCTGCTGCGCGAACTGGTGCTGCAGAACGATCACATGGCACTGGTCGAGCTGGTGCCGGTGGACGCCGCCGAGGGTTCGGAGGGTGCCGAAGCTGCCGAGCTGGCTGCCAAGCGCGATGCCATGACCGATGCCGAGCTGGCCGACGTGGTCGAGCGCACGGCCGTGCTGCGTGCCGCGCAGGAGGCCGAGGACACGCCCGAGGACAAGGCCACGCTGCCGCGCCTGCGTGTATCCGACATTGGCGAGGCGCGCCCCGAGCCGCCGCTCGTTGTGGACACGACCGCGCCCATCCCCTGCCTGCGCCACGGCATCCCCACCAACCGCCTGGCCTACGCCATGCAGTACTTCGACCTGAGCCGCGTCGCATTTGAGGACCTGCCCTACGTGACGCTGCTCTGCCGCCTGCTCAAGCAGCTGCCCACGAGCGAACACTCGGCCGAGGAGCTCGACAACTTGCTCGCCGGCAAGCTGGGTTTTTTGAGCTTTACGACCGAGGTCATGACGCAGCCCGACGTGGACGGCGTGCGCCCCTACCTGCTGGTGAGCGCCGGCGCCCTGTCCGAGAAGATCGACGCGCTGGCGAGCCTGCCGCGCGAGGTGTGGTCGAGCACGCTGTTGCTCGACGCTGATGCCGACCGCGTTCGCGACGTGCTCACGCAGATTCGCATTGGGCTTGAGCAGGGATTTATCAACAACGGTCACTCGGCGGCGCTCGGTCGCGCGATGAGCTACAGCTCGCCTTCGGCCGTGGTGCGCGAGCAGCTTTCGGGCGTGGACTTCTACCTGTTCCTGCGCGATCTGCTCGAGCACTTTGATGAGCGCGTGGACGGGCTGCGTACCAAGCTTGCCGAGCTGGCAGACCGCATCTTTGTGGCCGATGGCTGCATGGCGAGCTTCACCGGCAGCGATGAGGACTTTGACGCGTACTGGGATGCCGCGGGCAACCTGGGGCTGGGCGCGGGCGACGGCGCTGGCAGCGGCACGCTCGTGGTACCGGAGCCGCGCGACCGTCATGAGGCTTTCGTCATCCCCAGCGACATCTGCTTTGCGGCGCGCGCGTGCGACCCGCGTCGCCTGGGCATCGACGTGACGGGCGCCTGGGCGGTTGCCGCCAACGCGCTCTCCTACGGCTACCTGTGGAACGAGATCCGCGTGAAGGGCGGTGCGTACGGCTGCGGATTCCGCGCTGCCGGCGAGCGTCAGACGGCGTTCTACACCTACCGCGACCCGGCGGTCGATCCCTCGATTGAGCGCGTGGCGCGCGCAGGCGAATGGCTCGGCAGCTTTGAGCCCGACGAGGCCGCCTTTGAGGGCTTCATCGTAAGCTGCGTGAGCGGCATGGACGCACCGGTTAAGCCGTACGCGCTCACCAAGCGCCGCAATACGACCTACCTTGCCGGGCTCGATCCGCACGCGCGCGAGGAGCGTCGCGCCCAGATGCTCGCCGCCACCCCCGGTGAGCTGCGCTCATTCGGCGCCGACGTGACGCGCATCGCAGCCGCGTCGCCCACCTGCGTCTTTGGCGGCCGCGACGTCATCGCCAAGAGCAACGCCGGCTTTAACGTCATCGACCTGCTGGCCTAACGTACAAAGGTAGATTTTTGGGACATGCCCGAAAATCTACCTTTTCTTTTCCGCCGCTTGGGCGGGGCAGCTTAGCCCGTCCCACCAGTTTTGTCTCGATCTGTAACATCTAGGCGGCAATATCGGCTCCAGATGTTACAGATCGAGACGTTTCCGAATGGCGCCGGCCCTTTGTCTCAATCTGCAACATCTAAGTCCAATTTTGCCGAGTTACTGTTACAGATCGAGACAAACCGCCGCGAACACCAGCTCTTCATCAAAACCCGCGAAGGTGTTCATGAACTGCTCCCTTTGCGATGATTTGTGTGGTGGTTTGGGTGTTTGCCCAGATAAAACCTGCCAAAATAAACCTGTCCCTTTTTGGCAGGTTTGCTAAAGGAGGCCGGGATGGATAAGGTTGAGCTGCGACGGGCGGTGATTGCCCGGCGCGACGCTCTTGATTTGAATGTGCGTGCTGCGAAGTCTGCCGTTATCTGTGCGCGGCTGGTTGAGCTGTTGGATCGCTCGGATGCCGTGGCGCCGCACACCGTTGCCGTCTATGCCGCCATGGGTTCCGAAGTCGATCCTGCCGCGTTTGCCGCAGCGGCCGCCAAACGCGGCTGGCGCGTGGCCTATCCGTGCATGTTCTCGGCAACAGACGCCGCAGCTTGTGGCCAGCGCATGTGCATGCGGGCAGTTGCCGCCGGCGATGCGTCCTCGGCTCCGTTTATCGCCCACCCCACGCGGACCTTCGCAGCCATGGACATCGACAGCGACCGCTTCCCTATCGTGCCTGCCGAGGCCCTCGACATGGTCGTCGTGCCGCTCGTAGCCTTCGACCGCGCCGGCGCGCGCCTGGGCTACGGCGGCGGCTGCTATGATCGCTACCTGCCCACGCTCTCGCCCGCATGCCAAATCATCGGCATCGCCTTTGACGAGCAGCGTATCGACCACGTTCCCACCGACGCCCACGACCTGCCGCTGCCCCACATCATCAGCGCCTGATCGCCGCCACATCAGCCACGGCTACAGCAGTACCATCGCAGCCTAGTGCTCCTCGCCGGCGCGGGCCAGGTCGTAGGGCGTGGTCTGGTAGACGTAGTAGTTGAGCCAGTTGGTGTAGAACAGCTGAGCCTGGCTGCGCCAGACGTTGCGCGGCTCGGCGGTGGGGTCGTCACCCGGAAAGTAGTGCGCCGGCACCTGAGGGTTGAGGCCGCGCTTCACGTCGCGCTCGTACTCCAGGCGCAACGTGTCGGTATCGTACTCGGGATGGCCAAAGACAAAGAAGCGATGGCTGTCGGTCGACTTGACGATGTACAGGCCCACCTCGTCGGACACGGCCACGACCTCAAGCTGCGGCTCGGCCTCCACGTCCTCGCGACGCACATCGGTGTTGCGCGAATGTACGGCATAGAAGCGGTCGTCAAAGCCGCGGACCAGCGGGCTTTGCGGCTTCACCAGATAATGCTCGAACACGCCGCTTGCCTTTGCCGGCAGGTCATACTTCTGGATACCGTAATGATGGTACAGACCGGCCTGCGCGCCCCAACAAATGTGCAGCGTGGAGTGCACGTGCGTGGTGGACCAATCCATGATCTGGCAGAGCTCGGGCCAGTAGTCGACCTCCTCGAACGGCATCTGCTCCACCGGCGCGCCCGTGATGATCAGGCCGTCGTAGTGGATGTCGCGGATGTCGTCGAATGTGCGATAGAACGTCTCCAGGTGGCCGGCGCTCACGTGCGTGGCCTCGTGCGTCTTGGTGCGCAGCAGGTCCACCTCCACCTGCAGCGGCGTGTTGGAGAGCTTGCGCATGATCTGCGTCTCGGTGGCGATCTTAGTGGGCATGAGGTTGAGGATGAGCACGCGCAGCGGACGGATGTCCTGGTGCAGCGCGCGGTACTCGGTCATGACAAAGATGTTCTCGCTCTCGAGCTGCGCGGCGGCAGGGAGAGCGTCGGGGATACGAATGGGCATGGATGCTCCTTACGAGTCAGTTGCAGCTATGGTACAACGACCGGCCCCATCCGCGCGAGCGCATCGCCCAGCGATGCCGTCAGCGGCCCAAATCACTCCAAAAGTAGAGATTAAGGCATGTCCCAAAATCTACGGCACTTTAGCCTAGCAAAGTAACAGCAGAACGCTACAATGGTTCGACGCGAAAAACTCGGCCGAAAGGATACATATATGTACCAGACGCGTAAGATCGGTGTGGTCGGCCAGGGCCACGTAGGAGCACATGTCGCCAACAGCCTACTTATGCAGGGCATTGCCGATGAGCTGTACCTGTGCGATATCAACGAGGCCAAGGTGACGTCCGAGGTCCAGGACTTGCGCGACTCCCTTTCGTTTGTCCCGTACAACACCAAGATCGTCAACTGCTACGACCACTACGAGGAGCTGGCCTGCTGCGACGTCATTGTCAACGCTGCCGGTAAGGTCGCGCTGGCCGCTGGCAACCGCGACGGCGAGTTGTTCTTTACCACCGACGCCGCCCGCACCTTTGCCAAGCGCATCGTCGACGCCGGCTTTGACGGCATCTTCGTGAGCATCTCCAACCCCTGCGACGTCGTGTGCACCGAGCTGTGGCACCTGACCGGCTACGATCCCAAGAAGATCATCGGCTCGGGCTGCGGCCTGGACTCCGCCCGCCTGCGCACCGAGATCTCCAAGAAGGTCGGCGTGAGCCCCAAGTCCATCGACGCCTACATGATCGGCGAGCACGGCTTTAGCCAGCTGGCTGCCTTTAAGGCCGCGACCATCGCCGGCAAGAGCCTCAACGAACTTCAGGCCGAGAACCCCGACAAGTATGCCTTCGACCACATGGAGATTGAGGAGCTCGCGCGCAAGGGCGGCTACGTAACCTACCAGGGCAAGCAGTGCACCGAGTACGCCGTCGCCAACTCCGCCGCGCGCGTCTGCGCCGCCGTGCTGCACAACGAGCACGCCGTGCTTTCGGCCTCTACGCTTATGACCGGCCAGTATGGCGAGGAGGGCATCTTTACCTCCCTGCCGTGCGTGATCGGTGCCGAGGGCGTCGAGGAAGTCTACACACTGGACCTGTCCGAGCACGAGCTCGAGGGCTTCCACAAGAGCTGCCAGCACATCCGCGACAACATCGCCCAGCTCGACTGGTGGGACGCTGAGGCCTACGACGCGAAGTAGTCCGCCGCTTGACGCGACACCTCGCGAATCTAAGCGCGATGCCAAGCGGGCTGCGCCGGAAATCCCCGGCGCAGCCCGCTTTTTCGACTCACGCAGCGCCCTTGTGAATCGAAGGTGAATGGTTTTCCCGTTACCTAGTACTGCTCGATGCCCATGTAGCGACGAACCTCGGGGCTGTGGTCGAACACCTTGCCGCGGGCGGCGCGCAGCTCGCAGCTCATCGCGTAGAAGAAGATCGGCTCCAGGTACGAACGCACGCTGGCAGGCACGTCGCCCACGCCGTACTCAAGCGCGTCGAGCACCATAATCGTATCGGTGTGCGTGTTGAGGAACGCAAGAGCGCGCTCCTCCATGGGGCGGCACTCGCCCGCGCCAAGCTGCACAAAGTAGAACACGCCGGGCTCGGTAGCCTCGAAAGGACCGTGGAAATACTCGCCGGAGTGGATGTAGCAGCAGTGCTGCCACTGCATCTCCATAAGCGAGCAAATCGCCATGGCGTAGGTCTGGCTAAAGTTGGGGCCGGAGCCCAGGATGTAGAAGAACTTGTGCTGCTGGCAGAGCTCGGCAAAACGGGCGCCCAGCTCGGCGTTGACCTTCTCGCGGGCGGCGGGCAGCAGCGCATCCATCTGCTTTAGGCCCTCGTACATGTCGGCGAGTGCCTCGTAGCCTTCCTGCTGGTCGAGCAGCTCGGCGGCGATCAGAGCGCCGATGCCCTGAGGCACCTCGGCCTGCGGCACGCCCTCGCCCCAGGGGTAGACCCAGGTGGTCCACTTGCCGTTGTCGATCTTGGAGCCCTCGCAGTCGGTGAGGGCAACGACCTCGGCACCGGCCGCCAGCGCCATCTCGCAGCCGTCGACGACCTCTTGCGTGTTGCCGCTGTGGCTGCAGGCAATAACGAGCGACTTCGGCCCTAGGCTCTTGGGGGCCATCAGGCAAAACTCGCGTGCCGTGTAGACCGTCGAGGTAAACGTGGTGGCCTCGCGCTTGAGCAGCTCGTTGGCCGGCATCAGGTCAATCATCGAACCGCCACAAGCAATCCAAAAGACATTCTCAATCTTACCCTTGCGCTCGATGATTTCCTGAACCAGATCATGTGCGTTCATCCTGATGTTCCTCCTTGTGGGGCGGCTTTGAGCGACGGCGGTTCGTACCTGCTGTCGTTCTATGTTGTCCTATTTATAACACGTGTAACAAAGCCCGTGAAGTCATCTCAGCAAATTTGTTCTATGTTGTTCTATCTGTGGACGTTAGATGTCGAAGACGTAGCGCGAGCCCACGATCTTTTGGCGGCCGAGCAGTAGAGGGCGCCCGCCGGCGTCGGTAAAGTAGGCCTCCATATAGAAGAGAGGCTCGCCGACCGGCACCTCCAGCAGCGGGGCCGTCTGAGTATCGGCAAGCGCGATCTCCACGGTGCAAGGGTCGGACTTGAGCGGTGCGCGGCCTGAATGCTCGGCAACGAGCGCAAAGATCGAGTTATCGGCGAGGTCCTTATCGGCAAGCGTCTGCAGATAGGGATGGTCGGCGAGCACAAAGGCGTTGTTCTCGAGCATGACGGGCACGCCGTCTGCCGTGCGCACGCGCTCGACAACGATGAGCTCGCAGCCGGGCTCTACGCCAAAGAACGCCGCGTCCTCGCGCGTCGCCGCAACCACCGTGCACGATACCAGACGCGCTCCGGCCACCATGTCGTTGGCAGCGCAACCCTCGGAAAAGCTCTGAACGTCACCCTTCTGGACAATCTTGCGCTTGAGCTTGGGCGCGCACACGAACGTGCCCCTCCCCTGCTGGCGGTTGAGATACCCCGCGCGCGACAGCTCCTCGATGGCGCGGCGCACGGTGATGCGTCCCACGCCGTAGTACTTCGCGAGCTCCATTTCGGAAGGAATGCGCGAGCCGGATGCGTACACGCCACGCGCGATCTCGCCCTTTAGGTCGTCCATAACCTGCTGGTACAGCGGCACAGCGGACACCTCAGTGCGCTCGGTTTTATCATCGGATGCCATCGTTATGCTCCATTCCGTGCATGCTCGGACTCAAACTCTTCAATCGCCGCCATAAACTGCTCGCCAAAGGCGTCGGCCTTTTTCTCGCCGATGCCGTTGACCTGGATAAGCTCGTCGCGCGTCTGTGGGCGTAGGCGGCACAGGCCGCGCAGGGCCTTGTCGGAAAAGACCATGTACGGCGCCATCTCCAGCTCCGTCGAGATCTCCTTGCGGAGGGCACGCAGGCGCTCGAACAGCTCGGCATCGTCGCCAACACGCGGGCGCTGATCCAGCTCGGCCTCCTCGCGCAGCAGATCGACGGCGCGGCGGGCGCGGGCCGAGGCCTTGCGCTTGGACGCACGACGCTTAACGGTAAAGGCGAACGCCTCATCCTCGACCTCGACGGCACGCGGACCCAGCCCCACGACCGGGTACTGCCCCTGCGAGGTGGCCAGATAACCGCGGCCGCACAGCTGGCCGATGATGTCCTTGATGCGCCCGACCGATTCGCTCGACAGCTCACCGTAGCCGCGGTCCTCGTCCAGATGCATCTGGCGAATGCGCTCGGTGTTGCCTCCGTGGAGCACATCGGCGATCAGCGACTTGCCAAAGCGCATGGGACGCGTGGCCACATAGCGCACAGCGGCGCGGGCCATATCGGTAACGTCCTCGACCTCGAACTGCGTGAGGCAGTTGCTACAGTTGCCGCAGCCCTCGGCGTCGTCTGCCGTGCCGCCCGCGGCGGCTGCCGCTTGCTCGGCCGCGGCCTCGTCGCCAAAGTAGCGCAGCATGTATTCGCGCAGACAGCCGGTGGTATTGCAGTAGCCCTCCATCTGGCTGAGCAGGCGATAACGGCTCTGGAGCGCCCACGCGCGCTGCTCGTCGTCGAGCGCCTCGTCGGCCGCATCGCCGCGGTCGATCAAAAAGCGGCGCATGCGAAAATCGTTGCCATTCCACAGCAGGTGACAGCTTGCCGGGTCGCCATCGCGACCGGCGCGGCCCGCCTCCTGGTAGTAGGCCTCGATGCTCTCGGGCACGTTGTTATGGATCACGTAGCGCACGTTAGGCTTGTCGATACCCATGCCAAAGGCGTTGGTGGCAACCATCACCTGGATATCGTCGTCGATAAAGGCGCGCTGGCTTTGACGACGGGCGTCGTTGCCCATGCCGGCATGGTAGCGGCCAACGCGAATGCCGCTGGGGCCCAGTGCCTCGGCAAGCTCGCCCGCCAGCGCATCGACCGTCTTGCGAGTCGAGCAATACACGATGCCGCTTTCGCTCGAATGCGCAATCACGTAGTCGCGCACCCAGGCAGTCTTGGCCTTGTCGCCCATCTCCTCGCAACCAAAGTAGAGGTTCTTGCGATCGAAGCCCGTCACCACCGTCACAGGGTTTTGCAAGCCGAGCATCTGCTGAATGTCCGCACGCACGCGCTCAGTCGCCGTAGCGGTAAAGGCCGCCACGATAGGGCGCTGCGGCAGGGAATCGATGAACTCGCGAATCTGCAGGTAGGCGGGGCGGAAATCCTGGCCCCATTGGCTTACGCAGTGGGCCTCGTCAATGGCTACGAGCGGCACGCCAATGCCGGCGGAACCCGCGGCCTCCTGTGCAAAGGCTAAAAAGCGCGGCTCGAGCAGGCGCTCGGGCGCCACGTACATAAGCTGGTAGCGGCCCTCGCGCGCCCGCTTGAGCACGGTGTTTTGCTGGGCCGGAGTAAGGCTGGAGTTGAGATAGCTGGGTCGCGCACCCGCCGCGAGCAACGCACGAGTCTGGTCCTCCATAAGCGACAGCAGCGGACTCACCACAAAGGTGATGCCGGGCAGCATGAGCGCGGGTACCTGGTAGCAAATGGACTTGCCGGCGCCCGTGGGCATAACACCCAGCGCATCGCGACCGGCAAGGATCGCATCGACCATGCGGTCCTGTCCCGGGCGAAACGAGGTGTAGCCAAAATAGGCGCCGAGTGTGTCGAGCGCCATCTGCTGCATGCTATCGGTCATGGTTTCCTAACGTCCAAGTCATCTGCCGCCGATTATACGCCGCCACGCGGACCGGCGTCGCCCGGCTGCCGGCCACGGGCAACGCAATCCAAAAGGAACGAGCGTGGGATTTTTGGACACTTTCCCAACGGCTAATCTCTTGACAAGCGCGCAAACGTCGCTGGTTGAGCATAAGTCAGCGAAAACGCCCCTAAACGAGCAAGGTGACGTGAAAGAGGAGGGAAGCGTACTTTGGGTACGCGACCGACGATTGAACGTCAGATTGCCGCTTAGGGGCGTTTGCAGCGTCGAGCCGTTACGCGGTTTGGTAAAACCGCGTAACTTACATGACCATAACGTAGCGCGATCCCACGTAGTACTGCTTACCCATCAAAACCGGCTCGTCATCGGGACCGGTAAAGCCGGCACGCAGGTTGAGCAGCGGATCGTGCGGAGCAATGCCCAGCTCGGCCGCCTGCTCGGCGTTAGCTCGAACGGCCTCGACCGTACGGTAGCCAACCGAGACAATCGGCGTTCCGCCAACACGCTCGACCTCGGCAAAAATCGACTTGTCCTCAAGATCGGCCGTCAACAGCTCACGGTAGGCGTCAAACGGCACAAAGATGTTCTCCTCAAAGATGGGCTCGCCGTCGGCCGTACGCACGCGCTTGATATGTAGCAGCAGCGCATCCTTCTGCAGGCCAAAGAACTCCATCTCGTTTTGGCGCGCCGGAACGATCTGGCGATCGATCACGTGCGCACCGGCCTTCATGCCGTTGCCGGCACACAGCGCGGTAAACGTCTGCAGCGTCGAGGCGTGAAACTGGCGGTTGATGTGCGGCGTGGAGACAAAGGTGCCGCGGCCCTGCTGCTTAACCAGGTAACCATCGGAGCACAGCTCCTCGACAGCGCGGCGCACCGTAATACGGCTCACCTCGTACTGCTCGGCTAGTTCAAGCTCGGACGGAATACGCTCCTTGGGTGCATAAACACCTTTCTCGATCGCATCCTTGATTTCGTCATAAATCTGCTGGTAAAGCGGTGCATTTTTGGGCGCAGGCATATCTGATCACTCTTATCAAAATAGCTAAATTTCTAATACGTATATAACGTCTAGTTTCATGTTACCTCATATTGATAAAACGATACACCCTCCCTACCAAAAAGCGACAGCTTCATTTTGGTAGGTTTTATCTGGGCAAACGAGAGCCCTCGAAAGCAACGGGGCTTTCGGGGGGCTCGTTCGGATGGGTTGCGCAGGACCGGCAAAATGCCAATACCCTACTTGCCGTCGTCCTGCTGCAGGCTGTCCTGTTCGCTGAGGCGCGCCTGCCTGCTGGCCATGCGTGCGGGCTTGTCGGGATCGGGAACGGCCGTGGGCATGGGCTCGTCGACATGACCGCCCCACCAGCCGCCCACAAAGTTGAGCGTGTGGAACACGTTGATCACGGCGCCGGGATCAACGTCGCACACCAACTTGATAATGTCCTGGCTCTCGTAGGTCGAAACAACGGTGTTCAGCAGGTACATCTTTTCGCGGCTGTATCCGCCGACGACCTCGGCGCAGCTAATGCCGTGCTGAAAATGGTTTACGTAGGCAGTCATGACCTCGTCTGCCTTGCGCGTCGTAATCTGCAGCGTCACGCGATCGTAGCGACGATAGAAACTGTCGATGGTCTTGGTCGAAATAAACTGGAACACGATGGAATACGCCGCCTTGTCCCAGCCAAACATAAAGCCAAAGATCGCCAGGATAAAGCAGTTGAAACCAAAGATGACGCCCCAGATGGTCTTGCCCGTGTGGTTGGAAACCCACAGCGCGATAAAGTCGGTGCCGCCGGTGGATGCGCCGGATTTAAGTGCGATGGCAGCGCCCAGACCCGAGACCACGCCGCCAAAAATGATGAGCATGATCTTGTCGCCCAAAAATGGAGCGAAGTGAAAGACGTTGAGGAACAGCGACGAGAGCACGACCTGCATCATCGAGAAGATGACGAAGCGCTTGCTAATGCCGCTCCAGCATAGGAGCGCCACGGGGATGTTGAGCGCGAGCATACCGAGCGAAATGTCGATGTGAACGCCGCCCAGCGAGGTAACGCGATCGAGCAGGACCGCAACGCCGGTGAGGCCGCTCGGAAGCAGGTCGGCGGGCTGAATGAACGCCTGGATCAGGAATGTCTGGAGGACGGCAGAAATTGTGACCGCCACGGCAGTAATGGCACGGCGGACGATGGTGAGGCGGCCGAGCATGAGCACGCGGTCCGTGAGCTGATCGATGGCGTTCGCCACGTAGGCTCCTTTCGAAGGCAGATGTGGTTGTGGGGCATGCCCGCGATTGTAGCATGGAGCGTGCGGGGGCGCTTCAATTCAACCTCCCTCGACAACCAAAACGGGACCAGCAACCCCCACGACCAAAGGGCAAAATTCCAAGTGAGTAGACTTTTTACGATCTGCCGAGCACACCCAAAACCGCCACCCCTGTGACCTGCGGTTTTACAAAGGAAGATATGCATTGTGCTCGGCCTGCGCCAAAAAGTCTACTCACTTAGTCCGAATCGAAGCCAAACGGATCAAAATCGAAACCAAATTGAGCCAGTCAACCGCAAAAAACGTTTGAACCCGTGCTTCTCGCGGCGGATTGACACTACAAAGCGGCCAAAATGTCGGTCAGATTATCAATAACGGCATCGGCTCGCGATTGATCGAGGTTGACGCCCTCGTGCGGACGCAGTGCCAGGACGCGGGCGCCGGAACGTTTGCCAGCCTCGATCCCCAAAGGCGAATCCTCGATAACCAGGCACTCGGCAGGCTCCACCCCCAGCGCCTCCATGGCACGCAGGTAGATCTCGGGGTCGGGCTTAAACGCACTGCACTCGTGACCGCTGATGGTGTAGTCCAGCACATCGGCGATACCGGCAATCTCTACCAGCTCGTCAATGAGCTCACGATAAGACGAGCTCGCGATGGCACACTTCACGCCGCGCTCGTGCAGTGCGCGCATCACCGGCTCCGTCTGCTCGTTGAGCAGCTCGGCATACGGAACGGGGTGGTCCGGGCTGTAGACCTGCTTATACTCCACGCGCAGGCGCTCGCGCAGCTCAACATCGTCGGGCACCAGCGCCTCCCAAATGGCCGGCTCGTTAGACCCCGAAAGATCGGGGATCTCGTCAAAGTGGAACCCCTTCTCTTCCATAAACGCCACGCGGCGACGGTTGTAGAACCACTCGGTATCGACCAGCACGCCGTCCATGTCAAACAGCACTGCCTTGATCATACGCATCTCCTCCCACCTGCCAAAAAGGGACAGGTTTATTTTGGTAGGTTTTATCCTGGGTTTTGCGACGCGACAGGCGTGCCCTCCCAAGAGCAAAAAAGGGGACGGGGCGCAAACCCCATCCCCTCTCAATCAACCCGTAAGGTCTACTTACTTGTGATTAGTAGGAAAGCTTCCACATGTAGCGACGCATGGTCAGCGGGTGCTGACGGGCCTCGGCGATCTGGTTGCCGTACTCACGCATAACGGCGAGGTGCAGCAGCGGGTTGAAGTAGGTGATGACGCTCGCGGGCACGGCGTCAGCCAGGCCGTAGTCCTTGGAGTCGATCAGAGCGACCTTGGCGCCCATGCGCTCAAGGAAGGTGAGGGCGCGGGCGTCCATCGGACGGGTGGCGCCATCGGACATGAAGAAGACGTAGGGCTTACCCTCGGTGGAAACCTCGAACGGGCCGTGGAAGTACTCGCCGGTGTTGTAGGCGGCGGCGTCGATCCACTGCATCTCGGTGAACAGGAAGGCGGCGTGAGAATAAGCCATCTTCTCGGAGGCACCGGAAGCCATGAAGTAGATCATCTTGTCGTCCTTGAAGTCCTCGGCGAACTTCTTGGCGAGCTTCTTGCAGTGCTGAGCGGCGTTCTCGCAGAGATCGAAGATGTTGGTGAGGCCGGTGATCATGTCCTCGTAGTGGTCATAGCCCTCGGTCTGCTGAAGGATCTCGAGAGCAAGAGCAATAGCATAGCCGGGCTTCTCGCACTTGGCAGCGTAGTTGGCGTGGAAGCCGTGAACGATGACGTGGTCGGCGTCGACGGTCAGAGCGGAGCCAGCCTTGTTGGTGAGGGAGACGACCGGGCAGTTGTGCTTCTTGGCGGTCTTGTTGGCCTCGACGGTCTCGGGCGTGGAGCCACCGAGGGAGCAGGTGATCACGAAGGTGTGCTCGTTGACCCAGGAAGGCGTGTCGTAGTTGAACTCGTTAGCGGTGAAGATCTGAACGTTCAGCTTGTCCGTGTTGTTGGCCAGGAAGTACTTGGCGGGGTAAAGGTCGGACATGGAGGCACCGCAGCCGACGAAGGCGACGCTGTGGATCTCGTGGTTGGACAGGACGTCAGCGACGATCTGCTTAGGGAGGTTAAGGTCGATCTCGTACATCTGACACATTCCTTTCATTTTTTGCGGCGCCACATTGCCGGGCGCTCGCAGGGTTACCGTGGTTTGGACCGAGTCGCCGGCCCATTGAGGATGCGACAAAGGGACTGTCCCATTGTCGCATTTTGGGGATGGAAGCCTGCCTGGGGTATGGGATGCCAGGCAGGCCCCCGGGGGAAAGCGGTTAGGCGCTTAGTCGCGACTAGGCCAGGATGCCGACCGCGGAGAGGGCGATGCCGCCCACAATGGCGATCACGAGAAGCCAACCGGTGTTGACGTTCTTCTTGATGAGCCAGTACATAAGGCCGGTGAGGCCAAGGGAGATCATCTGGGGCATCATGCCGTCCAGGATGTCCTGGATAACGACGGTGCCCTCAGCGAACTGCAGCGGGGTGGTGGCGCCGATCAGCGTAGCGATCATGCCGCCCACGGACATAAGGCCCACGATGCCGCAGACATACATGAGCTTCTCCATGAGGTCGCCGCCCTGAAGCTTGCTCAGGTACTCGTGGCCGCCCTGATAGCCCATCTTGGCTGCGAACCAAGTAATCAGCACGGAGGGGACGATGGAGATGAGCATGGCCAGGATCGGGCCCATGATGGAGCCCTGCTGAGCCAGCTGAACGCCCAGGCCAAAGGCGATAACGCGGATGGTGCCCTGGAAGAAGGAGTCACCGATGCCGGAAAGCGGGCCCATGAGGGAGGTCTTGACCGCGTTGATCGAATCGGGATCGAAGTTCTCGGGATCCTTGGCGTACTCCTCCTCCATGGAGGCGGTGAGACCCAGGATGAAAGCGCTCGTCTGCGGGGTGCAGTTGTAGAACGCCATATGACGGTGGTAAGCCTCTTTCTTAGCAGCGAGCTGCTTGGGGTCGGACTCATCCGGATAGAGGCGATCGAGCGTGGGAACCATGCCGTAGAGGAAGCCCATGTTCATCTGACGCTCGTAGTTCCAAGAGGCCTGGATGGCCCAGGAGCGCCAGAAGAACTGGCTGACCTTCTTGTTCAGGGACACGTCCTTGGTTGCGGTTGCCATAGTGTGTTCCTCCTTAGTCTTCGTCGTCTTCGAGCGGATCATAGTCGGAATCGACACCGGCGGCTGCATGGGAACCGTTGAACTTGAAGCCCATGAAGACGACAGCCAGGCACACACCGATCAGAGCGACCGCGATGACGGACAGGTTGAGGTAAGCGGCGAGCAGGAAACCGATGAACAGGAACGGAGTCATACCCTTCTTGATCATCATGGTGAGCAGCAGGGCCAAGCCGTAGGCGGTCATGATCTTGGTCGAAACGTTAAGACCAGTGGACAGCCACTCGGGAACCATGTTGACGATGGCCTGAACCAGGTCGGTGCCAACAAAGACGGCGAGGAAGATCGGCAGGAAGTACATGACGGCGTACAGACCGGAGCCGGCGCAGATGTGCATACGGTAGGCGGTCTTGAACTTTCCGTTATCGATCGCGTTATCTGCCACATGGGTGAGGGCGGCGATGATGGAGCGGAACACGATGCCGAGGAGCTGACCCAGGACGGCGACCGGGATGGCGATCGTCATGGCGGTCTCGGCGGAAGCATCGGTCAGGCACGCAAAGGCAGCGGCCACGATGCCGCCCAGGACCATATCGGGCGGAACGGCGGCGCCGACCTGCACCAGGCCCATGGACACGAGCTCGACGGCGGCACCGACGGCAAGGCCGGTGGGCACATCGCCCAGCAGCAGACCGACGAGCGTAGCGCCAACGAGGGGCTGCTCGAAGTTAAGACGACCGAGCAGGCGGGAGTCCCACATGCAGAACACGCCGACGAGGCCGACGAGCACCGCACTGATGAACGTATTCATACCCTTCTCCTTTCAGTCAGGCAAAAGCCTGGTTGATTACAGCTTGGCGTCGATGTCGACGCTCTGATACGTAGGGGTCTGCTGGACGTAGAGCTTAATGCCCATGTCGAGCAGCTGGTTGACGTCGGCCTTCTGGGTGGCGTCGAGGAAGACGGAGCTGTCCTTGCCGCCGACCTGATCGGCACCGTCGTGGTTGGCGGTGGCGCCCAGGTTGATGGCGTCGAGCTTGTAGCCCTGGCAGAACTGCAGCATCTCGGCAGTGTTGCCAAAGACGAACATGACGCGCTCGCCGAGGGTGTTGAGCTTGTCCATCTTGGCGAGGGCACGCTCGACGGTGAAGACGTTCAGGCGCACGCCCTGGGGCTTGGCCAGCTTAAGAGCGCCCTTCTTGATGTCATCGTTGGCGGCAGCGTTGTCGACGACGATGATGCGCTCGGCCTGAACCTTGGTGGTCCAGGTAAAGACGACCTGGCCGTGCAGCAGACGGTAGTCAAGACGTGCGAGGACGATCTTGGCGGGACCGGAGCTGTGACGGGACGCCTTGGCCTTCTTGGCGGGAGCCGCGGCGGCCTCGACCGGTGCGTTGGGGTTGGTCAGACCGGTGCGGGCCTCGTTGATGAGGGCTGCGAGCTCGGCGCCCTTGACGGGGACGGGGCTCATAGCGAGCGTGAGCGCCAGCGGGATGTTGAAACCGCTGACAACCGTGAACTTCGTGCCGTTCTTGGAAAGCTCGACCATGTTGTTGTTGACCGAGCTGCCGAGCATATCGGTCAGCACATAGACGGTGTCGTCCGCGTTGAACGTGGCGATCAGAGCCTCAACCTTATTGGTGATGGGCTCCTTGTCGTCACGAGCAAGCGACACGACGTGGACGTTCGACACGTCGCCGAGAACCATCTCGAGCGTGTCTTTGGCGCCTGCGGCCAGGCCGCCATGAGATGCGAGAATGATCTGATTCATCTTGCCTCCTCCTTTTCGTTATGGTCATTATAACGTCTTATACGTTGCCTATATTGCTAATTAGTATAAAGACCGTTCGCGGGTGAAAATCGACCGTTGACGGGTTTAACGTACTTGAAACGTTGGGGCCGGGTAGGCCGGCGCCGGCTGGATAACCCCAGGTCAGACCCTGCGCGCAATCCTCTATCGCACGAAGTACCAGGGGCTTTCCTGCACGGTGGGTTCCAACGCGATGCCGGTGCGTTCCTTAAACAAATCCATGTCCTGAGATTTTTCGGTCCACCACGCGTTGGGCTTAAAGGTCATGCTCTCAATGACATGACCGACAAACATACTGTTGCGCAGCTTGGAGAAGTCGGTGTTCATGATCAGGATGGACGCGAGCACCAGCACGATGCCCAGGACCTTGATCGCGCCGGCGGGCTCGGCATAGACACCAATGCCCACCAGTACGGTGACGACCGTCTCGAAAGACATTACGACGGGAACTTTCGATGTCTCGAGCCCCATGGACAGGCCCTGCATATATAAGATGTAGGCCACGGCTGTGGGGATGAGTCCAAAGCCAAGGAACAGCAGCAGCAGCTGTGGCGACATTGCCGCGGCGACATCCGGCCACGGAGCCGCGATAGCCGCCATAACCGCACCGCCAAAAACAAAGCCCCAAAACGTGACAGCCAGCGGGTGGACCGTCTTGGTTGCTATCCGGCTAAACACCGCGAGCGACGCACCACAAAGGCCTGCAATCACGCCCGATGTGACGCCCCAAACCGAAAAATGGAAACCGGAAAGGTCGCCATTGGTCACTGCAAGCACGCAGCCAACGATGTTAAAGACAATGGCAACGAGCTTGTTGGGGGTCACGTCCTCGCGATAAAGCACGCGACCGAGCATGACGCCAAACACCGGCGAGGTGTAGAGCAGCACCGAGGCCGTGGACATGCCCACCTCGCCCATGCACTCGTAATAGCAAGTGTTGGCGGCGGCCAAACCGACGATACCGACAAGCGCACAGGGAACAAGCTCTTTAGGGCTTGCCCTGAACAGGGCAAGCGGACCCTGAGCCACGGTAGACCCCTCACCCGGACGGCAGCCCATAAACATCAGGACCGGCGCCAAGATAAGCGCTCCGACCAACAAGCGAAAGGCAGCCATGCTCTGGGACGAAACGCCCATGGCCGAGATGCCGTTTACAAAGATTCCGATGCTGCCCCACATAAGCGCGGCGATTAGCACCAGCACATAGCCCAGATTGCTTTTCTTCAACGCAGCCTCCTCGGTATTGTTTCCAATATGTTTCACACTACGTTATAGTCGTTATATACATTTTTCAAGACACAAATCGGCGAGCGGAAAAATCTGCTCTACCGCAACAACCCATTGGTGCAAGGGGGTCAGGTTCATATGCGCCAACTTGGTGTAAAGTAACCTGTCCCCAATGACTAGGACTGTCCCCAAGTGCCGAACGTCTCCAAGTGCCGCATCTGGGCCAAGGCGACGCCGATGCTTTGGCAACGCCAGCGAAAACCCACCTGAGCGAGCAAGGTGCCTTGAAGCGAAGCGGCATTGACCTTCTGGTCATGCCGCTGAAGCTGAAAGGCAGATTGCCGCTCAGGTGGGTTTGCAGCGTCGAGCCGTTACGCGGTTTGGTAAAACCGCGTAACTAATACTCAAGCTTCCACATGTAGCGGCGCGTCATGTAGTCCTTGTGGGTGACGGCAGAGAGCGCACGCATGTACACGTTGTTGAGGATCGGGGCAAAGATCAGGTGGTTGAAGTACTCGCTCACGCTGTCCTTGATGTCGTTGAGGCCGAGCTCCTTGGCGTCGAGCTGATAGACGCGCTCGCCACCGTACTGGTTGACGAAGCGGATGCCGCGCTCGTCGTTGCAGCGGCTGCGGCCGACGCTGATGAGCTGGAACAGCGAGGTGCGCTTGTCCAGAATCTCGAAGGGGCCATGGAAGAAATCGCAGGTGTTGATGGTGCAGGAGTCGATCTGCAGCATCTCCTGCACGTTGCAGATGCTAAAGACGTAGGCGGCACCAAAGAGCGGGCCCTGGGCCATGACGTTGATGCAGGGCTTGTCGGCGTTCTGCTCGGCCCACTTGGCAGCGAGCGGACGGGTGTACTCGACGGCCTTGCGATAGATGGGGTCGACCAAGTCGAACGCGGCCATAGCGGTCTCGTACTCGGCATAGCCCTCGGTCTGCTGCGTAAGCTCCATGGCGATCATGGTCACGACGGCGGAGTTGGTGCGGCCCATGCAGGACTCATCGACGGCCAGGCTATCGTACTGGATCTTGTAGTCGCAGACCTCGGTGAGGCCGGACTCGTCAACATAGATGGCGATGGTGCTGGCGCCGTGGTCCTTGGCGACCTGGGCGGCGACAATGGTCTCCTTGGTGCCGCGCATGGACACGACGACGGCCAGGGTGTTCTCGTTGACATAGGCCGGGGTGGCGTGCACGAACTCGTTGCTAGTGTAGCTGGAACTCACGACCTGCGTGGCCTCGTGCTCCATAAAGTACTGGGCAGGATAGTTGCCGCCGTTGGATCCGCCAGCGCCAATCCACACGACGCGCTTGATGCCGCCCTTGTCTGCCTTGTCAGCCAAAACCTGGGAGACGACATCCTTAACCTGTTCCTGAGTGGTCATCGTGCATCAGCCTTTCTTCTCGTTTGATGCTCATCACAGGCATACAAGTTACATACATGTTTTGGTTATGTCGACTAGTTGTATGCTATATTTATCTTAGAAATTTTGCTGATGCGGTTTTCGATAACTGGTTACCAGCGGTTTTGTTGTTGTATTGAATACATGCTTGGTTAGACTCGCATACAGGTTAGATACAGGTTGATCGTATGAACGCTTCATCTAAAAAGAAACTGGCCCAATACGAGCGTTTGGCGGGCGTGCTGCGTGACCGCATCGCCGCCGGTATCTACGCACGCGGAGACAAGTTGCCGTCCGAGATGGAGCTCATGGACGAATCGGGGCTGTCGCGCAGCACCGTGCGCCACGCGCTTAAGGTGCTCGTTGATGAGGGCCTAATTCGTACCGAGCGCGGGCGCGGCGCCTTTGTGGCCGACACGCCCGCGCTCCACGAGAACAACCTAGTGTTTTCGAGCTATACCAAGCAGGTCGAAGGCCAGGGCATGAAGCCCACCACGCGCACCGTGGATTCGGGCTTTGCCAAGGCGGCCGGCAGCATAGCTAAGTTCTTTGACGCCGCCGTGGGCAGCAAGCTCATCAAACTTGTCCGCCTGCGCTACCTGGACGACGCGCCGCTGTGCCTGGAGACCACCTACCTGCCGCCAAGCTTCGAGACGCTCATCGATCGCGATATTAACGGTTCGCTCTACGCCACGCTGCGACAGGAGTTCCATCGCGCGCCGGCACAGGGGCATAAGACCTTTGAGGTGTGCTACGCCTCGCAAAACGAGGCGTTTTTGCTCAACGTTGAGCGCGGGCAGGCGCTGATCCTGATCACCGACTACGTCTACGACACCGACGGCCGCCCGCTCCACGTCTCCAAGCGCATCCAACGCACCGACCGCGCCAAATACACCGAACCCATCGGCTAACCTGTCAAAATAAACCTGTCCCTAAATGGTAGGTTTGGGAAGGTCAGGAAACCAGGTTGGTTTGGGTTGGTTGGGTGTGCGCTCGGCTAGGACCAACTCCATCCAGCACATGTCGTACCAGCGGCCGAACTTTTGGGCGCAGCGGTCGAAGGCGCCCACCAGGCGATACCCCATATGGGCATGGAAATCCTGACTGTTGTGCGTCAGATACTCGTCGTCCTTATCGTGCGGCACGGCAATGAGCGCGCACATGTTGGTGATGCCCATCGCGACCAGGCATTGCTTGAGCGCGTCGTGCAGCTTGCGACCCAGCCCGCCATGGCGCACATCGCGTGCCAGGTAGATCGACGTCTCGACCGACCAGTCGTATGCCTCGCGGCTGTTAAGCGGACTCACGTAGGCATAGCCTACCGGACGCCCGTCCAACTCCATCACCAGATACGGATAGCGCTTGAGCGTACGCTCAATACGCCCGGCGAACTCCTCAACGCTCGGCACCGCGTATTCGCAGGTAATCGCCGTCTGGCGCACATACGGCTCATAGATGGCAAGCAACGCCGGCGCATCATCGGGCGTCGCCAGGCGAATCGTCGGCTCGGACATCTCTGTCATACAACCCTTCTCCCCAAAAGCAAAGGCCGCCCTGCGCCAAGCTCTGGCGCAGGGCGGCCCCTTGTCATTACATCAGGCTACAGGACAGCCGCCAACGCGTCGATATCCTCCTGCGTCGTGGCCCAGCTGGTGCAAAAGCGCACCACCGTGTGAGTATCGTCGTACTTTTCCCAGTACTCGATCGAGGCATGCTCGCGAATGCGGGCCATGTCCTCGTTGGGCAGAATCACAAACTGCTGGTTGGTCGGCGTCTCCAAGAAGAACCGGTAGCCGTGCTCGTGCAGCACGCGACGAAGCGCCTGCGCGGTTTCGATCGCCTGGCGACCAATCTCAAAATACAGGCCGTCGGTAAAGAGCGCCTCAAACTGCACGCCCGTGAGGCGGCCCTTGGCCAACAGCGCGCCGTGCTGCTTAATACGCGGAATGGGATGCGCCGGGGCGTGCATGCCGCAAAACACCACGGCCTCGCCGCACAGAGCGCCGCACTTGGTGCCGCCGATGTAGAACACGTCACACAGCTGCGCCAGCTCGGGCAGGGTAATGTCGCACTCATCGGCCGCCAGCGCATAGGCCAGGCGGGCGCCATCCACAAACAGCGGAATCTCGCGCTTCTGGCACACTGCGTGAATCGCCGCGAGCTCGGCCTTGGAGTACAGCGTGCCGTACTCAGTCGATAGGCTCACGTACACGGCGCCTGGGAACACCGTATGCTCGTAGCTCTCGTTTTCGTAGAACACCTGGATATAGTTCTCGAGGTCCTCGGCGTGCATCTTGCCCTCGTAGCCGGGGATGGTGAGTACCTTGTGGCCGCCAAACTCGATAGCGCCCGCCTCGTGGCAGGCAACGTGGCCAGTCTCGGCGGCAACGACGCCCTCGTACGGCGCGAGCAACATGTCGATTACCGTGGCGTTGGTCTGCGTGCCGCCCATCAGAAAAAACACGTCGGCATCGGGGGCCTGACAGGCCTCGCGGATAAGCTGCTTGGCACGCTCGGTGTGCGCATCGGCACCGTAGCCGGGCTGCGGCTCCATATTGGTGTCGACGAGCGCCTGCAGCACTGCCGGATGTGCGCCGTGGGAATAGTCGTTGTTAAACGCGAGCATGGCAATCCTCTCTTACCGGGTATCGGCCAGATGATTCAAACGGAGCTATTGTACGCCGTTGGGATAGGCAATGCGCGCGGCGAGGCACTCAAGTGCCAGCACCAGGGCAAAGCCGCAGCTCACGTCAGTCAAAAAGTGTGCACCGATCACGATGCGCCCAAAGGCGACGAGCGCCGCGACCACAGCTGCCGCCCAAAAGATCACGCGGCGACGCGAAGGTTTTTCCTTAAAGGCTGCCGCGGGAAGCCCGGCGAGCATAAGGCCGATCGCCGCATGCGCGGTGTGCCCGCTCGCAAACGACTTAAAGCCGTCCTTAATCACGCCGGCCGCAATATAACTCCACTTATCGGGGTTGCCGATCACCCACCACGGCTGAAAATTGAGCCCCGGCGTGACCTCGATCACGCGCATGCGCGGGCGCGACCACAGCGGCTTGACAATCACGTTGAGGATGATGGCCTGAGCGACCCACACGGCCAGCA
Source organism: Collinsella sp. (assembly GCA_048362915.1). Taxonomy (GTDB): domain Bacteria; phylum Actinomycetota; class Coriobacteriia; order Coriobacteriales; family Coriobacteriaceae; genus Collinsella. The sequence continues at coordinate 62,307 of DBFPAR010000016.1, read as the reverse complement.
CCATCAACGCCCAGCGCGTAAGCTCGTCGGGCTCGGTCGTGCGCGTGAGGCGGTAGGCGATGAAGTTGGCTGCGATGACCAACGCAAACGTCAGAACCAGCTGAAACGCAATAAGCTTGCCGCCGACGCGCAGCGATCCGATAATCTCGTAGCCGACCAGACCCACGTTGATCAAAACGCCCAGCGCAGCGAGCCACTTGCTCGCCTTGGAATCGGGGCGTGCCGAGCGCACGAGCATAACGCCCGCGATGCTCGCCGTCAGCTCGAACGGCAGCTCACCGGCCGCCTCGACAAAGCGACCGTACATGCTGCCGATGTTGAACAGCGCACTCGAGATTTGATAATCAAAGAAGCTGCCCACGCCCAGACAAAGGCACAGGACAACCGCGATCATGGCGACATCTTTCTTATAGATGTATCCGAACATGCTTTCCTTTCGATGGAACTAGATTGCCCAAATAGGGCGTTTACGGCGTCGACTCGCTAGTCATCATCACTAGCGCCCAGCTGCTGCAGCAGCATGAGCGCCGCGGCCACGGGACCGGTGCCGTCGTTGGCGTCGAGGCCGCGGCCCAGGCCGCTGCCCGCGCCGGCGCCCGCCTTGTAGGGCACCGAGAGCTTGCGGCTCTTGGGGAAGTTCACCGCGCCATAGCGAGTCTTAAGCTCATAGGCCACCTTCTTGGGCACGTCGACGCCCAAAAACGTGATGCGTCCGCCGCTGAGCGTGACGCTCTCGAGCCCCAGGCGCTCGCCGCGAATACGGATGCGAGCGCGGTTGAACAAGTTGAGCCCCGCCAACGGAAGCTCACCGTGCGCGGCCTCGGTCTCCTCCTGCACCTCGTCGATACTCTCCAGGTCCTCGGCCGCCGCGAGCTTGCGGTACACGAGCACGCGCTGGTCCACCGCCGGCAGGTACTCCTCGGACAAGAAGTAATCGGCCGGCAGGTTAATACCCACGCTCGCCGCCTCCACGCCGGCATCGTCGTCGCCGCGCGCCTCAGCCACGGCCTGTCCCAGCATCTGCGTAAACAGGTCAAAGCCCACGCTCGACAGGTTGCCGTGCTGCTCGGCGCCCATGAGCGAACCGGCACCGCGGATCTCCAGGTCGCGCATGGCGATGCGCATGCCGCTGCCCAGGTCTTGGAACTCGGAAAGTGCGGTCAGGCGCGCCGTTGCCTCCTCGGTAAGCGGCAGCTCGCCGGGGAACATAAAGTACGCGTATGCCTGCGTGGCAGAGCGACCCACGCGGCCCTTGAGCTGGTAGAGCTGTGCCAGACCCAGACGCTGCGAGTCCTCGATGATGAGCGTGTTGGCCGTTGCGTTGTCGATGCCGCTCTCCACGATGGTCGTGGCGATAAGCACGTCGATCTTTTTGGTCGCGAACTCGATCATCACGTCCTCGACCTCGCGCGGGCTCATCTTGCCGTGTGCCACACCCACGCGCGCCTCGGGCGCGGCCTCGTGCACGCGCGCCACAGCATCATCGATGGTCTTGACGCGGTTGGACACGTAATACACCTGACCGCCGCGCCCCACCTCCAGGCGAATCGCCGCACTCACCACGTCGGGGTCGTACTCCCCCACGTGCACGATCACGGGACGACGCCCGGTCGGCGGTGTGGTGATCAGGCTCATGTCGCGCACGCCGCTTGTGGCCATCTGCATGGTTCGCGGAATAGGCGTTGCCGAGAGCGTGAGCACGTCAATTTGCTCGCGCAGGTTTTTGAGCTGCTCCTTGTGCTGCACACCAAAGCGCTGCTCTTCGTCGATGATCACCATACCCAGGTTCTTGGGGTTCACATCGGCAGAAAGCAAGCGGTGCGTGCCGATCAGCACATCAATCGTGCCCTCGGCAAACGCCTTGAGCGCGCGCTTTTGCTGCGCCGGGGTGCGGAAACGGCTGAGCACCTCGACTTCAAGGCCAAACGGGGCAAAGCGCTCAAAGAACGTCTCGTAGTGCTGCTGGGCCAGAATGGTCGTGGGACAGAGCACCATGACCTGGCGGCCGGAGTCAACGCACTTAAACGCCGCGCGCAGGGCGACCTCGGTCTTGCCGAAACCCACGTCGCCGCACAGCAGGCGGTCCATGGGCTTGGGCGCCTCCATGTCGGCCTTGATGTCGGCGATGGCCTCCAGCTGGTCGCGCGTCTCGTCGTAGGGGAAGCTCTGCTCCATCTCGATCTGCTCGGGCGTGTCGGGCGGGCAGGCGATACCGGTAATCGACGAGCGGCGCGTATACAGGTCGACCAGGTCAAACGCCAGCTTTTTGGCATTCTTGCGCGCCTTGTTGGTAGCCCGCGTCCAGTCGGCGGTGTTGAGCCTGGTCAAGCGCGGTTTATCGCCGTCGGGACCAACGTAGCGCGTAATGCGGTCAACCTGCTCCAGCGGCACATAGAGTTTGTCGCCATCGGCGTATTCCAGCAAAAAGTAGTCGCGTTCCTTGCCGCCCACTTCCTGGCGCGCGATCTCGCTAAAGAGCGCGATGCCGTGGGTAGCGTGCACCACGTAGTCTCCCGGCTTAAACGGGAAGGTGACCTGCGTAATGTCAACCTTGCGGCGGCTGCGCGCGCGGTTGGCATCCATGCGGGCGTTGAGGTCGGCGATCGAGAACACGGCCAAATTGGCGTCGGGCACCACCACGCCCTGCGGCAGGGCAGCGTCCACAAAGGTCACGCGCCCGCGCGAGATGGTGGGCACGGCGGCGCCGGCGGCAGCCTGCGCGGCGCCCGCCTCGAGCGAGCGGGCGTTGAGCGCATCGGCGCGACGCTCGCGAATGGAAGCATGGGCCTCCTGGCGTGCGGCACGGTCGGCGGAATCCGCCGCTGCCACGCGCACGCGGTCGCCGATGGCGCCGGCATTTTCGGGCGCCGCGGTCAGCGATTCCTCAAAGGTAATGCCCTCGTCGCCAAAGGTGAGCTCCATCGACTCACGCGCGCCGCGGTCGGGAATGGCAAACACGCAGGCATAGCGCTTGCCCACAACCTCCTGGATGCGCGTCATAAAACGGTTGTCCGAGCCTGCGATGGCAGGCTGCTCAATCTTGAGCTCGGCCGTCACCGCACCGCCGGCACGGATGAGGCTCACATAGTTCAGGCGTTGCTGGGAGCCAAAGTCGAGTTGCTGGGCACGCACGTACAGGCCATCCAGTCGGTCAATCCCCGCCTCGCCGGCACGTGCCTCGATATCCTCGTAGGCGTGCAGGCAATCGTCGAACAGCGAGCGCGGCTCGGACAGCACCACGAGCGCCTTGCCGCTCACGTGCGACAGCGGGCTCACGGTCTGGCCGTACATCACCGGCAAAAAGCGGTCGAGCTCAGGCGTGACGATGCGCGCATCCACCATCTCGAGCAGCGCCGCCAACTTGCTGTCGTCCTGGCTGGCGCGGTAGAGCGCCACATGCATGTTGTGGACGGCCTCATCGGTAAGCGCCAGCTCACGGCAGGGGAAGATCTCGATGCTGTCCTCGTTGCCGATGGTCTGGCCCGTTGAACTCACCATGCGGCGGATGCGGTCGATCTCGTCGCCAAAGAACTCAATGCGCACGGGCGCCTTTTCCTGCGCGGGAAACACCTCGACGGTGTCGCCGTGCACACGGAACAGGCCGGGCGCGTCGGCGGCGCCGGCATTGGTGTAGCCCATGCCCACCAGGCGCTGCGGCACCTCGTCAAAAGGAATCTCCTCGCCCACCGCAAAAGTAGTGGACTCCCAGTAGTGGCTCTCGACCGGCGGCACGCAGCGCAGCAGCGCGCGGGCCGAGGCGACCATGATGCAGTTGTCCCCGCGCACGATGCGCCCGAGCGCCTCGCAGCGCTGAGCAACCACGGCGTCGTCGGGCGCCTGCTCGCGCCAAGGGTAGTCCTTGCGCTCGGGAAAGCGGCACACGTACGCCAGGCCCACATAGGCGGCCAGACTACGTGCGGCACGATCGGCCGCATCCTCGCCACTCACAATGTAGACCGTGGGGCGCGGACGACGCGCGAACTGGGCGGCCGCCATAAGTGTTCGGCCCGACTGAGACACGGCCAGCGTCACGTCCTCGCCAGAATCGAGCCCGGCCTCGACGGTCTGCAGTGCCTCGGCAGTGTAGAGCTGCGCGGCTATACGGTGAATGAGCATGCTGTTCCTCCGGCATTGCAACGCCAAAAGCCCGCCGAGGCAAGCTCGGCGGGTCGTTCGTCAAATACATTGTCTGTCATGGTAGCGCATGGAGAGGACTCCGGCTCAAGGGCAAACCCAGCCCCGCAAAAAACGCCAGACGAAGATGCGTTCCGCCCTACCCCGCTACGCGCACGCTGGGGCACAAATCTGCCAGCGGACACTCGTCACACTTGGGCTTGCGGGCATCGCAGATCTCGCGACCAAAGGTGATCCACTGATGGTTGACCGACTCCCAATACTCGTGCGGCAAAATCTTGAGCAGATCCTGCTCGGTCTTGAGCGGCTCCTTGGCATGCGTCTTGGGACTCAGCATCAGGCGGTGCGCAATGCGGTTGACGTGCGTGTCCACCGCAATGCCCTCCACGATGCCATACCCCACGTTGAGCACGATGTTCGCCGTCTTGCGTCCCACGCCCGGCAGCTTCACGAGTTCCTTCATGTCGGCCGGCACCTCGCCGCCATAGTCGGCGACGATCATCTGCGCGGCCTCGACGGCATGCTTGGCTTTGCTCTTGTAGAAGCCGAGTGACTTGATAGTGTCTGCCACGTCAGCCACGCTCGCCCCGGCCATGGCCTCGGGCGTGGGCCACTGGGCAAACAGCCGCGGCGTCACCTTGTTGACCTGTGCATCGGTCGTTTGCGCCGAAAGCAGCACCGCGATCAGCAGGCGGAAGGGATTCTCGTGGTCCAAAAAGCACTCGACCGGGCCATAGCGACGGTTGAGGCGCTCACACACCTCGATGGCGCGCTCGCGCTTGGCGGCATTGGTCTCGCGTGGCATAACGACTCCTCGGCTCAACGGCACAATAAACTTATGGGCACAATTGTCCCACGTCCGAGACGCTTACGCCTCCAAGAATGCGCCGGTCTGACGGCTCCACAGGCTCGCGTACTCGCCACCCGCCTCGACAAGCTGCGCATGCGTGCCGTCCTCGACAATCTCGCCATCGGCCAGCACCACAATGCGGTCGAGCGCCGCCACGGTGGACAGGCGATGTGCCACCACAATGGAGGTACGTCCACGCATCAGGTTCTCGAGCGCCTCCTGCACCAGCGCCTCGGACTCGCTGTCGAGGGCAGAGGTCGCCTCGTCGAGCACCAGAATCGGCGCGTCGGTTAGGATGGCACGGGCGATGGCCACGCGCTGACGCTGGCCGCCCGAGAGCTTGACGCCGCGCTCACCCACCATGGTGTCAAAGCCACGGGGCAAGCGGTCGATAAACTCCATGGCATTGGCCAGGCGCGCGGCCTCGCGAATCTGCTCATCAGTGGCGTCGGGACGACCGTAGGCAATGTTTTCGCGAATGGAGCGATGGAACAGCAGCGCCTCCTGCGGCACGTAGGCAACCTGGCGGCGCAGGCTCTGCTGCGTGCAGCGCGAGACATCCTGACCGTCCACGAGCACGCGGCCGCCCTGAACATCGTCCAGGCGCAGCAGCAGCTTGGTGAGCGTCGTCTTACCCGAGCCCGATTTGCCCACCAGGCCCACGCGCTGGCCCGCCGCCACATGAAGCGTCAGGTCATCGAACACGCTCTCGCCCGCCGCAGCGTCACGGTACGCAAAGCTCAGGTGCTCAAAATCAATCGCGCCCTCGGTCACTTTGAGCTCAGGGGCGTCCGGGTCGTCTGCCACCAAACGTGGCTCGTCCAGCACGCGCGTCATCTCGGCCGCATCGCCCAAAGCGCGGTTGATGCGCTGCATCATGGAACTCACGTAGTTCAGGCGCATGGTGAGGTTATAGGTATAGGTAAAGATCATGACGAGCGAGCCGGCCGAGATGCCAAACCACGCGTTGCCGCCCGCCACGAACACACTCACCACGGCCATGGTGATGACGATAAGACCCGAGGTCGTAAAGTTGCGCTGCATCATGGCGTGCATCGAGACCGTCTCGGCATCGCGCGCGGCACGATCGGCGGCGTCGAACAGATCGCGTTCAAAGTCCTCGCGCCCACAGGTCTTGACGGCCAAGATGTTCGTGACCGCGTCGGAGAGCACGCCCGAGAGCTTGTTCTGCGCAGCGGACGTCGCGGCCGAAAGCGGCATGATGCGCTTGTACATAAGCCAGACAAACGCAATGTAGACGACCATGATGCACACCAGGATCACGGTAAACGTCGGTACCACCGGGGCGAGTGCGGCCACGGTGCAGACGACCGAGGTGATGGTGGGGATGAGCGAATACACCGTCACGTCCACCAGCCCCGTATAGCCGCTCATAAAACGGCTCGTCTGGCTCACGAGCGATCCGCCAAAGCGGCTGGTGTGAAATGTCATGGATTGATTGGAGAGCGTGTCGAAGCATAGACGCGCCAGGTGATGGTTGCCCGCAATCTCAAGCTTGTAGACGGTGTAGTCTTGCAGTTTGGAGAGGATCTGACCCACCAGGTTAACGAGTACGAGCGCCAGGATATAGGGGCCGAAGACCTCAAACACCTGGTCACCCGCCACGGGACCGGCCTGGACGCGGTCGACGATGAGGGCCATCACATAGGTGTTGGCAAACGTGAGCAAAAAGATGTAGCCCGCCGACGAGAACACCGAGAGAAAGACGATCAGCGGCTGCGTGCGCGTGACGTCCCAAAAACGCTGCAGCGTGCGACGCACGGTGGAGCGTTTGAGCGGACTGGTGTTTCTCTGAGACATGGGCTTCCTTTCGCGTCTGATAGGGCGAAACGCCATTGTTGCACATTGAAGCGCACTTCAGGCAAGTGCGACGCGAAAAGCGCCCGCGCCCCGCGCTTGCGCAGGCGCCCCGCCGTCAGATGAAGCTAGCCCTCGTCTTCTTGGTCTGCGAACAGCTCCGCGGACGTGAGCCCCAAAATCTCGTCGGCCTCCTCGGCATCTTCCAGGGCGTCGATGTCCTTGAGCTTGCGCTCCATGACGTTGGTGCGCGTGGTGATGATGCCCTCGACCGTTTTGCCCGCGGTCTCGATCTGCTGCTGGGCGCGGCGCAGCGCCTTTTGATAGCGCGGCAGCTCGGCCTTGACAGCGGAGAGCACGCGCAATACATCGTCGGTGCGTTTTTGCAGCTTAAACGTTTGGTAACTCATCTGCAGGCTGTTGAGAATGGCCGCCATGGTGCTGGGGCCGGCAACGTTGACGTGATAGTCGCGGCCCAGGGTCTCGATAAGCCCGGGGCGGCTGACGACCTCGGCGTACAGCCCTTCAAACGGCACGAACATGATGCCAAAATTGGTCGTTGCCGGCACACTCAGGTACTTTTCGCAGATGTCCTTGGCCTCGCGCTTGACCATGGTGTCGAGCGTCTTGCGCGCAGCCGCCACGGTCTCCGCATCGCCCGACTCCTGCGCGTCGAGCAAGTGCTCGTACGCGTCGCCCGGGAATTTGGAGTCGATCGGCAGCAGCACGGGATCGCCCTCGTCCACCGGCAGCTTGACGGCAAACTCAACGCGCTCCGAGGCGCCGGGCTTGGTGGCGACGTTTTCCAGATACTGATCGGGCGTAAGGATGTCCGCCAGAATTGCACCCAGCTGCACCTCGCCCAAAATGCCACGCGCCTTCACGTTGCCCAGCACGCGCTTAAGATCACCCACGCCAGTGGCGATGGACTGCATGTCGCCCAGGCCCTTGTACACGGCCTCGAGCTGGTCGCTCACCTGCTTAAACGATGCCGACAGGCGATCGTTGAGCGTGCGGGAGAGCTTCTCGTCCACCGTTGCGCGCATCTGATCGAGTTGCACGTTGTTGTCTTTGCGGATAGCACCCAGCTGGGCATCGACCGTCTCGCGCACCTTGTCCAGGCGGTGCTCGATGCCCTCGCGGTTGGCACCGAGCTGTTGGGCCGTCTCGCGGCGCAGGTCATCCATCCGGTCACCAGCTTGCGAAAACTCACGCGCGATGGTCAGGTAACGTTGCTGCTCCACGGCCGCATCTGTCGTCTGCTGCCGCGCGATGGCATTGGCCGTGCGGCGAGTTTCGGCCAGCGCGACGTTCAGGGCATCGAGCGCGTTGTTGGCCTGCTCGAGTGCTGCCAGCGTTTCCGCGCTACTGTCGCCACGCTCCCGCAACTCGGCACGCAGGCTCTTGAGCTGGAGGGCGCAAGCCACAGCAACCCCCACCGCCACCAAGGCGATCACAACAAGCACAATATCAATAGCAGACATAAACTCCGCCCAACAAACCCAATCGAGCACCGATCAAAACCGCGATCAATCTTACCCCGCCATACGCACCGGGCGCCCGGTCCCTTCTTGGGCGCCCCTCTCCTCCGCATATTCCATAATGCGGCGCGCCGTCTCCCTGCTCACCTTTGAGTCATCACCGGCTAAATATGCGTACACGTTTCCCTTATTCAGATTCAAATCGCGGCAGAGACCGTAGCGCGTTACGCCCGATTCCTCTAGCGCTCCCAACGTTCTTTTTCGCATCAGGGCGTTGATCCTTCTGTCCGCCACTGGCTTTTCCTTCACCGCTCTATACGCACGCCAAACGTTGGCATAACGATTAGGAAGTTTATCCTCGGCGCATAGAGATGCCAGGCTACCCGTTTGGGCGTACAAGGACAAAACGCCTCGGTAACCCTCTTCCATCCACGAACCCTCGGATAAGCCCAGAACGTATTCGGCTTTACCCTGTGCCAAAGCGAGCAAAAACAGGGGCTCCGCCACGCGCGGCGCAACCGTCGTCGCTTGCTTAACCAGTTTTCTAAAACTGAGCGACTGCTGTCCGGATAGCTCTCGGCAATAGCCTTTTAAGAATCCCTCAAAGGTCAGATTCAACCGAGCACCTCCTTTTTGTATTGCCTGTATGCACAGACCATCTCTTGATAACTCCGCTCCGAAGGCGACGACGCCAGTGCTTCTCCCTCGTCGAATATAAGCCGTTCGAGCAGCCCCCAATCAAGTCGGTCGACGAATGCCTGACTATGAAGATCGATGATGTCGTTCGGACGGAAGGCATAGAGCTTCATTACCGCCAGATCCTCCAAGGATGGCGTAAAGTACCTGATAAAACGCGCCCCAATATCCAAGGGGATCAAACGATCTTCGTAATTGAATGGCATCTGATTACAATATGCCACCGCCATACCATTCACCTCGGGGTATCGAGCTATGATCTCGCGGAGGCACCCGTCCGCCTCAAACACATCGATGTCATGTGTAACCGAACGATTCGTCACATCGTTTAGCATGAAGGCGCTTCCTCCCACCAATACAACGCTCGGCCTGTCGTCTCTTGGACCTATTTCCAGCTCTGCCTCTTCGTCAATGCCCAACAGAGTCTGCTCTAAATCCTGCTTATACATAACAAATCCTATTATTATTCAACTTCAATAATACTATTCAGTCGCACGACAGGACCAACAGGATGCAAGAATTCCGCTCGTGGCGATAATCCCTACACCCTAGAAGTCCTAATGTTACAAACGCTAGCTCTCCCAGCCGGTGCGGATGGTTGTTATGACGTCGCCTAGGCGCTGGCCCAGGGCCGCTAGATGTTGGAGCACCTCGTTGGGCGATGCGCCGTTGAGGATGCACGTGAGGGCATACGACGCCAGAAAGATGACCGCAAGCCCCAGCGGGATGAGCACGATCATCGCCAATGTGCGCAGGCGCTGGCCCACGCGGCGACGACGCGCACGACGCTTGTCGAACGCGAGCTCCTGCGCATATGAATCTTGCTGTACGGAATAGGCCTCTGGTGCCGATTCGCCCGCAGGCGAAACCACAGGCGTGGCATTTTGCGCAGGGGGCTGGGCTGCCGCCCCCTGCATTTGCATCTCCATGAGTCGTTGCTGCTGACGCAGCATGCGCTCAGCTTGTTGCTGCGGAGTCTCAAGAAACAGATCCATGCTGGCCTCCAAAATCGGAGCATTCGACGCTTACGACCAGCATCCCGCACCGCCATGACCGCGACAACGCAATCGCCGGCAATAGCCACAAAGTTTCTTTTGCTCAAAAGCTGTCGAAAAGCTCAACAACTCCCCTACCAGCACTTTCTCTGAGCTTTTTTCGCCAACAATCTTTTGGCCTTCCACCCTTACGCCAACTGACCAAAATCTAACCAATAGCTTGACGAAAATTGTGGAGACCGGGACCCCACACAAAAAGTGCCGCCCCAAAGGGGCGGCACACAAACTTATTATCAGCTTTTCTGTAACGAGCATGCGACGACTCAACGCCGGGGCGCAGAGCGGGGAAACCTTTGCCTCGCGCGACCCTGCGAAGCCGTGAGCGAGAGGGGAAGGTTTCCCCGCCCTGCGCCCCGTGGTCGGTGAGAACAGACTACATGCCCGCGAGACCGCGGGCGGCGGTGGCGCACATAAATGCCAAGACGAGAATCACGAGCGACCCGGCGATGTCTGCCAGCACGCCCATTACGCGGCGTTCAAACAACCAGCTCTCAAAGTGCGGGGCGACGTTGCGCCAAACACGCCACAGCAAGATGCCCATACCGATGACGCCCGGGATATTGAGCAGTAGGATCTCGGAGCACAAAAGACCGATCAGGTTGCCGGCGGCAAAGCCCGCATCGCCCTCGCAGTATTTGCGATAAATCATGTACAGCATGTACGCCACAAACGGCTGCAGGCACGCAGAGATAAACGTAACTACTATCGAGGGCTCCTGCGAAAAGACCTCGGTGAGTTTATCGACACTCGTAGCGTCCTTCGAAGCCAAGAATAAACCGATAACCACAAGGGGCACCACGCCCAAAATTACCTCGACCAGAGTAAACAACTTGGCAGTCAAATCCTCACTAGCCGTATTGAGGTGAGGCGCCCACTCAGGATGAGCATGCGCGCCGACCTTCTTGTCCTTCTCGGCACGATCGGCCTTTTTGCCCTCAGCAACCCGACGACCAGGATCCTTGCGAGTTCCCGCCGCAGCAACCCGAGCCCGAGACTTCTTACCCATAACCAACACCTCACAAGAGGAAACGAATAGCCAACGCTACCCAGTGTACCCTCTAAGCAACGTCACCGCCCCAACCGGCCCCCACAAAAACGTGCCGCCCCATAAGGGGCGGCACACAAACTTTTTTATCAGCTTTTCTGTAGCGAGCACGCGACGACCCAAAGCGGGCCGGGAGGGCCGGACTACCTTCCCTCAACGCGACCCTGCAAAGCCGTGAGCGAGGAGGGAAGGTAGTCCGGCCCTCCCGGCCCAGCTCACGCTAGCGCCACGCGCTAGTAGTTCACCACCTGCTCCTCAAAGTACGCCTTCGGGTGGTTACACACCGGGCACACCTCAGGCGCCTCGGCACCAACGTGCAGGTGCCCGCAGTTCAGGCACTTCCACACCTTCACGCCCTCACGCTCAAACACCTCGCCCGACTCGATACGCTCGACGAGTTTGTTGTAGCGCTCCTCGTGGGCCTTCTCGACGGCGGCGACGCCACGGAACTTCTCGGCGATCTCGGCAAAGCCCTCCTCCTCGGCGGTCTTGGCGAACTCGTCGTACATCGTGGTCCACTCGTAGTTCTCGCCCGCAGCGGCGTCGCGCAGGTTGTCCAGAGTGCCCGGAACGGCGCCGTCGTGCAGATACTTAAACCACAGCTTGGCGTGCTCGGACTCGTTGCCCGCCGTCTCGGCAAAAATATTCGAGATCTGAACGTAGCCGTCCTTTTTGGCCTTGGATGCATAGTAGCGATACTTGGTGTGTGCCTGGGACTCACCGGCAAAAGCGGTCTCGAGGTTCTTCTTGGTTTGGGAATTCTCAAAATCCATAGGTGTACTTCCCTTCAACGCATGCCGCCCACAGACTTTGAGCGGCCTTGCTTTAAGGATGCCCTCATGCCGAGAATTTAAACCTTACAATCCCGTTCTTCAGATTCGAGTGAGCTACACACTCAGCCAACGATCGCCCTCGGAGCTGCAAAAGCCCTCGCGCTCCAGATCGGCAAGAATGCTTGCGACCAGCTCGCGCTCGACCGGCTCTCGGCCGGCTGCCGTCTCCATCTCGTTAACGCCTGCAACGGCCTCATCGAGCGTAATACCTGCCGGTTGCCCATCGCGTGCCGCCAGCAGCATGCGCACAATGTGGGCGCGCTTTTGGCGACGCGAGCCCTCAAACTTGGACTGACGACTATAGCCCGCCGAGCGCCTGGACGGATTGGGCAACGTCTTTTTTAGATATGCGCCGTAATCTAGCAACGCGTAATACCACGCGCGCGGCGTGTCAGCATCGTCTTGAGGCGCGGCAAAGGGCGCAATCTCATCCGCCGCCGCACCAGAGGCCGCCGGACAGGCGGCTTGGATCAGCGGCACCAGCTCGCGATCGGGAACGGCCGGCACATCGGGAAAGAAATGATGCAAAAAGACCGTGCGCACGTTGGTCTCCAGATACACGCCCGGAAGATCAAACGCAAACGACCGGATACCCTGCGCCGTTGCCGGGCCAATACCAGGCAGAGCGACCAAGTCACGCGTCTCACGCGGAAACTCCCCGCCCCAGTCCTCTACAACGCGCTGAGCGGCCCCGTGAAGCGCCAGAGCGCGTCGGTTGTAGCCCATCCCCTGCCAAGCGTCCAAAACATCCGAAGGCGCGGCCTGGGCAAGCGCCTGCACGGTCGGAAAACGATTGAGCCACACCGGCATGCGCGCCTCCACACGCGGCACCTGTGTTTGCTGCAACATGACCTCAGAAAGCCAAATGATGTACGGATCGCGTGTACGGCGCCACGGAAGGTCGCGATAACGCAGGACCCCTTCCGAACGAATCATCGAACGAAAGGGGTCCTGAATCATGGCTATGCTCCTTATGCGGCGCTATTCCTCCCGGTAAGCGCACGCGCAGGTGGCGTACTCGGGAAACGCTTCGCGGTCGGCGAACTTGGGATCGACGGCCGGGAACTGGCGGTGAGCGACGATGTCGCCGAGCGAAACGGAATCGAGGTAGTCGCGCATCAACGCCTGAGCTCCGGCCCACAGGGGATGATAGCAGCACGCGCCCATGCGCGCACAGTCACCATCGGGGGCGGTACAGTCGTTCATAACCATAGGACCCTGAACGGCCTCGACGACCTGGCGGATAGTGACGTCGTCCGGACTAACCTTGAGACGCATGCCACCGTGGACGCCACGCAGGCTCTCCACAATACCGGCCTGGACCAAACCGTGCTGAATCGAGCGGGCAAACGAATACGGGACATTGACCTCTTCGGCAGCGGTGCGAACAGAAAGCAAACACTCCGGATCCTCGGCAAGCATCGCCAGCATACGAAGGGCGTAATCAGTCTTCCTCGATATGTCCATTTTTCCCCTTTCAAGGAATACGAACAGCTCGAACGAGCTCCGGGGCCGAGCTTGTGTCGAGACGCTAAATGACCGCCAGGACATCCAAATGGTAAATCGGATATCCACTGAGTGCCGCGCTTGGAGCGAAATGCATCAGATGCGGCGCACAGTGCAATTTAGTATAACCTAACCCCCTGTCTCGTAGAACAGGTGTTGCGCAACAAAGCTGTTGTTCAGACAGATATACTTATTAGATTTTACTTGCGTTCCCGAAGGCGCGGGGATTCTGGGCGAAGATGCACCAGGGCGATCGTTCTATCGAAACAAAGTGCATCAAACGCAAAAAGCCACGTCCGAAGACGTGGCTTTAATTGCGTTGGCGGGAAGTACGGGGCTCGAACCCGCGACCTCCGACGTGACAGGCCGGCGCTCTAACCAAACTGAGCTAACTCCCCAGGCAGACGTTCGCGTTTGTTTCCGCTCGCGTGCGCTGCGGGGATTAGTATACACAGAAGTCTGTCCGGCGCGCAACAACTTTTTTGAAAAATTTTTTGGGGCCATCCGGGAGGGCTTCCGGGGCTGAGGGCGGGGGTTAAGTTTGCTGCTCTACAGTCCTGCGCAAGACGGAAAGCACATTAAGTGCTTTCCTTTGCGTGCGGAACTCGCGACAAACTTAACCCCCGCCCTCAGCCCCGGAAGCCCTCCCTGCCGTCACATTATTCAACCAGTTTTGCGGGCGTGCGCCGCTGCGCGGCTAGCCCGCGTGCTCCTCGGCGGGGTTGGTCTGATTGTTTTTGTTGAAGCTCTGCCTTTGGCTCAAATGGAAACGGGAGACGCATCTGCATCCCCCGCTTTTGTTGTGGTTACTCTAGGTCAATAAATTTAGTGCTTAGGATCTTGCCGTCTTTTACTAGCATTCTGGCCATGGTGGGGCCTCGGGTGCCTCTGGGGTAGCTGGCGCTGCCCGGGTTGAGGACTAAGCAACGGCCCACTTGGGCTTCTTTGGTTACGTGGGTGTGGCCGTTGATGGCTACGTCTACGGATCCCACCGGAAGGTCTTCGCGGTAGTGAGCTACGGCGAATTTGAGGCCTTCGTAGGTAAAGAGCGCAAGACGGTCTACATCGGGACCGTAGTCGCGGTAGTAATCGTTGTTGCCCAGTACGGCCCGCACGGGGGCGATGGTGCATAGGTGCTCGTAGTCCATCTCTGACGTGAGGTCGCCGGCGTGGATAATCAGGTCTGCGCCCTCAAGCTCATCCAGGAGCGCAGGCGATAAATAGCCGTGGGTGTCCGAGATGATGTCGATACGCTTGGCGCTTGCACTGTTCATGGGATCCCTTCCGCAAAAAACGATTCGGCAGATACATACAAAAAAGGCCCCACGGCTCCGCAGACGATGGGTCTACAGGGCTGCGGGGCCAGTGTGCTAGAGACTCAGAGCCTTCTTGAGCGGCACGACGCGGCGGCGCGAAACCGGCACGCGTTCGTCGACGCCCGTAATGCCCAGCTGGATGGCGCCCGAGGGCACCGTCTCCACATCCGTGACGCACGCCAAGTTGACGATATAGCGGCGGTGAACACGGAAGAAGCCAAAGTCGCAGAGCTTGGCCTCAAACTGCGCCAGCGAGGTCGTCGACAAAAAGCGATCATCGACGGTATAGATGCAGGAGTAATCGTCCTTGGCCATGATAAAGCGAATGTCGTCCACGGGAATGAGGACCTTGCGGCCGCCCTTTTCCACCGGGATACGCTCGATGGTCACCTTGCTGTCCGTAACCGGCTTGGTGCGTTGCATGACCTTCTCGATCGCGCGATCCAAGCGAGCTTCCTCGACCGGCTTCATCAGATAATCGACGGCATCCACGTCGAATGCCTCGACCGCATGGTCACTATACGCAGTCACAAACACGATCGCCGGCGGATTTTTGAGCTTATGCAGCGCCTCGGCAAGTTGCAGGCCCGAGGCACCGGGCATCGAGATATCGAGAAACACGACATCCACGCGACTTTCCATAAGCATCTCGATGGCGGAGCGGACGCTCGACGCCTCCGTGATCGTGCCGATCTTGCCCGTTTGCTCGAGCAGGAAGCGAAGCTCCGAGCGAGCCGGCGCCTCATCATCCACAATCATCGCACGCAGCATAGGGATAAAACCTTTCGTCAACTAACTACGCCGGGCATCCGTCGCATGACGTTGAGCCCGTAGCCTTTTATTTTACTCTTGAATGTCGAAGATGCTCTCTGACAAATCAAGATGAAGGAGCACTTTGGTGCCCTTGCCCGGCGCCGATTCGACACGCGTATAGGAGTGCGGCCCATAAAAGCGATGGATGCGCTCCGAAATATTGTGCATGGCCACACCGGCGCCGCCACCCTGGGGAGAGCTGGCGTCGGGACGGGCAGAGCGCTCGTCAAACAGTCTGGCGGCGGTACCCTCATCCATGCCCACGCCATTATCGGCCACGGCAATCAAGATTGCATCCTCGCCGTCTTGGTGAACGGTCACGTCGATCCTCAGGGCGTCGTCATCGCCCATACCATGACGTACGGCGTTCTCGACAATCGGCTGGATCACGAACGCCGGCACCAGCGTATCTTCCACGTCCTCGGACACATCGAACGTCGCAAGCACGCGGTCCTCGCCAAAGCGGGCCTTCTCAAAGGTAAGGTAGCGCTTGGTCTGTGCAACCTCGCGCGAGACCGGAATAAGCGATCCCGAGTTGTCGAGCGTGGCACGATAGAACGATGAGAACTCACGAAGCAGTTCGCGGGCCCGCAGCGGGTCGGTGCGCGTAAACGATGTAATGGTGTTCAGCGTGTTGAACAGGAAGTGCGGGTTAATCTGCGCTTGCAGCGCACGTACCTCGGCGCGCGCCGTGAGTTCCTTTTGCACCTCGAGCTCGTGGATGGCGAGCTGTGTGGACAAGATCTCGGCAAAGCCCGAGGCAAGCGCGTACTGGGTACGGTCGACGGCGCGCGGGGTCTTGTAGTAGAACTTGAGCGTGCCGACGGTACGATCGCCCACCTTGATGGGGGCGATAATGCCGGCGGGGACTTGGTTGTGCGAGCCGTCCGAGCCCACGACATCCACCATACGGTTGAACGACTGCACGATGCCATGTTCGATAACGTAGCGTGTGGCAAGCGTGTGGATGGGAGAATCTGGCAGCAGTTTTTCCTCAAACTCGCCCGCGCAGGCCAACACGTTGCCCTCGTCGGTGATGGCCACCGTCATGGCGCGCGTCTCGGGCAAAATGCGCCGGCACACCAAACGCGCCGACTCCTGCGTCAGACCGCCCTTAATGTCCTCGAGCATGGCCGAGGCCACCGAGAGCGTCTCCTCGGTGTACTGGGAGCGCACCGAATCGGGATTGAGCGTCAAAAAGATAAAGATGCACAGAAAGATGCACAGCAGCGCGCAGGCAATCACCGTGGCGATCGGCTCGATACCGTTCACCAAGGCAAAAATAAAGTACACCAGCACGCAAATGGCGCAGGCAACGGCAATGATGCGAAAGATTGATATTGAACTATCGCGCTGGGCGCGGCGGTCGATCATTCGGCCCCCTCCAGGATACTGATCAGTTGTGCGTCACGCCAAAGCCCGTCCATGATCTTGGGCCAAAAGCTCTGGAAACGCAGGTAGCTTGCAGCGTTTTGGCGCGCATAGGCCTTTGCCTCGCCGATACCATGGCGCCAAATGCGCAGGTAGCCCTCATGCTCGCGGGTAAACGCGCTGCGGACCATAGCGGTCTTGCGCACGCGGTCGTCGAGCTCGCGCGAAATCCACGGGCCCGGGTAGGGCATGAGCGATGCCGCCGTAACGGGAATGAGCTCCTTTTGATGCGCGGCGAATGTCAACTTGGCCCGTTCGTAGTACCAACGGTATACATCCTGCATAAAGCGCGGTGAGCGCTTTTCGGACTCCGGAGGCAGATGGCGCACGGTCCACTCGTTATCGAACCACACGTCGTAGCCAAACATGCGCATGTTAAAGAGGTAATCCAAGTCCTCGCCGCGGGTGATAAACGGGTCAAAGGCCACACGCGTAAAGGCGCGGGCGTGCAGGGCCATCAGACCGCCGCACACGTAGTTGGAGCGCGAGATGCGGGTGCCCGAGAGCGCCTTTTTCATCCAACGGTTGAACTCGATGCGCTTGGTCCACCAACGATGGCAGATGCCCGCCTTGTCCGTGGGAGCCAGCGGCGAGCCGTCGCGATCGTAGAAATAGCCGCTCTTGACCAAGATCGGCAAGCCCTGACGCGTCTGCTGCCCCAACGCATAGGTCGCGCGCTTCATAAAGTCGGCGTCGATGACAGTCTCATCGTCATCCAAAAAGATAACCGCGTCATGCCCCAGCACAGCGGCACAGGCTAGCCCCATGTTGCGGATGGCACCGTAGCCTCGCAGGCTCACGCACTCGCCCGAACCCTTGGGCGCGATCTGAGCAACCCGGTCTGCGATGCGCGAGGCCTGGGTGTTGGTGACAACGGTGACCTTGAGCGTGGGATGCGCGTCGACAATCTCGTGCACGCGCAGCGACACATCGGCTGTGGCAGAAACGGGACAGACCACCAAAAGGATGATGCGCGGGATGTCACGCACCTGCTCAAGCGAGGCCAGGCAGCGGTCGAGTTCGGGATTGTCGGCGTTGAGTCGCGTCGAATGGTCATAAGTGCCAGGGGCGTTTGCGCAAGCGTCATCGCCCGCCCAATACGTTGGAATCACGACTGTGGCGTTCATGCCTTACCCTCCCTGCAACACAAAAACGGGACGCCGCCAAACACAGGCGACGCCCCGCGACCTAGCTGATTCCATCATACCCACTTGGGCAAATCATTGCTCGCAAGTCGCAATGTTTATTGCGGATAACCCCAAAAGAGTACCGTGGACAGGCACAATAGCCGCTCGCTCCTATGCGGCACGCTCTGCCGCCCGAGTCATGCGGGACAGGCGGACCAGCAGCATAAAGCCAACGACCAGCAGCACACCAATGGAAAGGACGCCCAGCGACGGGTTGCCGGTCAGCGAGGTGACAACCGACACCAAGAAGGTGCCCATAACACTTGCATAGCGGCCAAAGATATCAAAGAAGCCGTAGTACTCGTTGGACTTTTCCTTGGGAATAATGCGGCCAAAGTAGCTACGGCTGAGCGCCTGCACGCCGCCCTGGAACAGGCCGACCATAATGGCAAGCACCCAAAACTCAAAGGCGGTCTTTAGGAAGAACGCGGCGAACAGCACAATGCCCATATAGGCGGCGACTGCCACCAAGATCATGTTGAGCGTGCCCACGCGGCCGGCGAGCTTGCCGTAGATGATGGCGGACGGAAAGGCCACGAACTGCGTAACGAGCAGCGCCAGCACCAGCTGCGTCGAATCGATGCCCAAGGCCGATCCGTAACTGGTTGCCATGGAAATGACCGTGTGCACACCGTCGATATAGAAGAAGAACGCGATCATGTAGACCAGCACGGTCTTGTTGTGGGCGATCTCGCGCATGGTGTGTCCGACCTCGGAGAACACACCGCCCACGATGTGGCCGATGGTGTCCTCGGGACCGCGCTCGCGACCGTACTTTTGCTTATAGGTGCGAATGAGCGGCAGGGTAAAGATGAGCCACCAGGCACCAGTGATGATAAACGACAGACGCGTTGCCAGCATGGTGGGGACGCCAAGAGCGGGGCCACCCATGATGAGCGCCAGGCAGATGACGAACGGCACGGTGGAACCGATGTAGCCCCAGGCATAGCCCGAGCTGGACACGGCGTCCATGCGCTCGTCGGTGGTAATGTCGGGCAGCATGGCGTCGTAGAACGTCATAGAAGAGTTAAGGCCGATGGTGCACAGCACGTACACGGTCAAAAATGCCATGGCGGACATTGGGATAGCCTGCGCCAGGCAAAGCACCAGGCCCGTGAGGAAGAAGCCCAAGAAGAACTTGATCTTGTTGCCGGCATAGTCGGCAAGCGCGCCCAGAATGGGCATGAGCATGGCGATGACCAGCGAGGCGATCGTCTGCGCATTGCCCCAGGCGACCACCAGGTCGGCCGAGGAAGCGCCGGTATTGATGGCGTTAAAGTAAATGGGCACCACCGAGGTATTGAGCAGCACGAGGGCCGAATTGCCCACATCATACATAACCCAGTTACGCTCGAGCTTGGTGTATTTCATGGACAGGGACCCTTCGTATTCGCCCGATATGCAGTCAGTTCATCGTACCCCAATTGTCCAGAACCGCCGGTAAGGATTCGGCAAAGGGGCACGCACGGACCCTATTCCTCGCGGTCGAACTCCTCATCGGCTTCGAGCACGCGACCGCTGTAGTTGACGTGACTGGTCACGGCATCCATGTCACCAGTCTCGATAAAACGTGCGACCGTGCACTCGTAATCGACCAGCGCGCGATCAAAGACCTCGGGGAAACTCTCATTCGAGACCTCATCGGTAAAGGGATTCCTCCATGTCAAATGGCCCAGGTTACCGGTGCGTTCGGGCAGCTCCGTCGTCACGCGATGGGCAAGGCCGTCGAGCAGCGAGTAGTCGTGCACCAAGCCCTCAACCAATGAGATCGCGCGCGTCTTTGCGGAGCTGGCCGGCTCAATCGCGCGGTAAAGTCGCTGCATATTGGCAACGGCGGCACCGTACTCCCCCGCCGGAATGTCAATGCCGTACACGCGTCCGGCAACATAGCTCATCAGCACGCCGGCCACGCGATTGATGCGATCGGTGGTGACGATCTCGCCCGCCGGCGGGTAATCGTCGACCGTAGCGCCATCGCGTTTAAGCTGCAGCATCAGCACATCCAGGTCGCTCTCGATCACGGCATGGACCTGACTGCTCGAATCCTCAAGCTCTGGATCGGACTCCACGATGCCAAACTGCTGCTCATAGACAAAGGGATGGGCGTTGCGGTCGAGTACGTAATGAGACAGCAGGCCCAGCGCAAAGGCGCGACCCAAGCTGGCGTCGCGCGGCAGCAGATGCGACACGCCGTCGCGCAGGCACGCGAACTGGCGAGACATGCGCGACCGATGCATGACCTGCGCCAGCAGCGTGCAGTCGGAAACACGCGGTGTCAGAATGTGAAAGAAAAACGGGTCGGGGCCTTGGTTGCCCAAGATAAAGGCAATGCGCTCTTCATCGGACGTGATGACGCCCTGCGGAAGACGGTTGATGCTTTCCTCGCCAAACAGATGATGGGTGATAAGCGCGGGCATAATGATCCTTTCGATTTCATTCGATGCCACCCATTATGCCCACCGCGCGCCCATGCCAAACCTGCGATGGTAAACGACGGCACGCAAGCCTCTTACGCAAGCCCCAGGTGCGACTTGACCTCGGCGGCACGACGACGGGACACCGGTACCGTCGAGTTCACGCGGTCGAGCCTGAGCTCCATCAACCCCGTGGAGCCAATCTCAACATTGTGCACGTCTTCCAAATTGACCAGGTAGCTGCGATGAACGCGAATAAAGCCCTCGGAGTCCAAGCGACGCTCGAGCGAAGAGATCGACTCATTGATCAGGTACGTTCCCTCGGCGCAGACGGCGTTGCAAAAATCGGCGCGCGCCTCAAAGTAGCAGACGTCTGCGGCGGGAATGAACACCTTTTTGCCCCCGCGGTCCACCGTCAGACGCAAAGGCTGGCGCGGAGCATGGATAACACGACGGGCACCCAAGGCTGCCTCGATCTTGTCGAGTGCCTTTGACAGGCGTGCGTCCTCGACCGGCTTGACGACATAGTCGACCGCATCGAGGTTATACGCATCAGCGGCAAATTCGGCAAATGCCGTCACAAACACCACGACTGGCGGCGTCTTTAGGTTCTGCAGCGTCTCGGCAAGCTCAATTCCCGAGCGACCGGGCATGGTAATGTCTAAAAACAGCACGTCGGGCTTGTTCGACAGAATCGACTCCACGGCTTCGGTGACATTGCCTGCCTCGGCGATCTGACCCACACGCGTATCCTTTTCCAACAGATAGCGTAGCTCGGCCCTAATGGGAGGCTCGTCATCAACCACCAAGATGTTCCAGCCTTCGGACATATGTGCTTCCCCTCTTTTTCTCTCAATCCAACCGCGTGCTACGCCGTCAACGGCGCGGGCTCATGCGGCTCGCCGTTCAACTCTACGATGACCTGCGTTCCCACGCCCTCCTGGGACTTCACGCGCATACCAGAATCTTCTCCGTAAAAGAAATGGATGCGCTGAAGCACGTTGAAGAGCGCCAGGCCGCAGCCTCGCTTGACGGAGCCGTCGGCGGTAATGCTTTCGGGCTCCTCTCGGCGATGCTGCTCAAACAGATGCGCGCAGACTTCTTCGCTCATCCCGATGCCGTCATCTTCGACGATGATCTCCAAGCCGTCATCGGTCTCGAAAGCCCTAACACGAATAGAAAGCGGCTCGGTCTCGCGCTGCGCATGCTTGATGCAGTTTTCGAGCAGCGGCTGCAAGATAAACGGCGGCACCAGGCTGTCGCGCACCTCAAAGTCGATGTCGACCGAAACGCGCAGACGGCCGTCGCCATACCGGGCCTGCATAAGATTGATATAGCGAGTGCCCTGTTCCACCTCGTGCTCGAGCGTGGTGAGCGTATCGGAGTCAGAAAGCGTCTGACGATAGTAGTTGGAAAAGTCGATCAGCAACGATCGCGCCTTGTCGGGCTCGGTTCGAACGAGCGACACGATCGTGCTAATGGTATTGAATAGAAAATGCGGATCGACCTGCGACTGCAGGGCACGAAGCTCAACGCGGGCTGTGAGCTCGTCCTGGCGCTCGAGCTCAAAGCTGGCGAGCTGCGTGGAGATGAGATCGGCAAAGCCCGAGGCAAGGGCCGTCTGGCGCATATCGATGCTGCTCAGGCGGGGATAGTACAGCTCGAGCGTGCCCACGCAATGCCCGCGCACGGTAAGCGGTGCGACAATACCGGCGCGCAGGCGCGGAAAATAGCCACCCGTCTCGGTCGAGGCATCGCGCGAAAACACGCTTTGCTCACCACTGTTGATCACGTTGAGCGTAGTCCGCAGCACCACCGGGGTACCCGCGGGGCACTTTGCCGAGTCCTCGCCCCAGCTTGCCAACACCTGCTTGCCGTCGGTAAAGCAGATGGCAGAGGCGATAGTTTCGGACAGGATGATCTTAGAGGCGCCCAGGGCAGCTTCGGGCGTAAGGCCGCGCGACGTGTAGGCGAATATTTTTGAAGCGATGGCGAGCGTGCGGTCGGTTGCGCTCGATGTGAGGTCGTCGGGGACCACAAAGACATACGAGAAGAAGAAGCACAGCATGACCAAGCCGGCAATGACGACAACGGCCGGAACGGGATTGGGATTATCGGTTAGATCCCAGATGAGCAGCAGGATAAGCAGCGGAACGACAATACCGAGCAAGATGGCTTGAACCACATGCTGAGCGGTACGAAAGACCTTGGTAGAGTTGTAGCTCTTGCCCAGAATCAGCCTATTGAGATCCACCGTCATCTCCTTCTTACCGACGCACCCCATAGCAATAAAGAGGGCCGCAAGCGACCCTCTCCATTGCATTATGCAATCAAATACTGTGTTTTACATCAAGCCATCGATGAACGGTAGCTTAGGCGCTGTACTTGTTTGCCTCGCCGAAGGTGCCGCCCTCGACAATCCAGCCGTCCTTCATGATGACGTCCATGTTGTCGGTGTTGAGCACGTGGATGTCGGCGGCGGCGTCACCGTTGACGACCAGCAGGTCGGCGCACTTGCCGGCCTCGATGGACCCGGTCTCGTCCTCGATGTGGCACATCTTGGCACCGTTGAGGGTGGCACAGGTGATGGTCTCGACCGGGGTGAAGCCGATCTTGTCGACGAACTCGTACATCTCCTCGATGGAGCAGGTGCCGTACGGGGTGACGAAGGAGAAGGAATCGGAGCCGATCGTCATGACGACGCCGCGCTTCTTGGCCTCGCGCAGGCAGTCGTAGTTGCGCTGCAGCTCCTTCTCGACCAGGGTGCCCTCGTACTTGTCGTGCAGCTCGGGGACGTAGACGGGCGGATAGGTGGCGTACCAGGTGGGCAGGAAAGCGATCGTCGGGGTGAAGAAGGTGCCCTGCTCGGCCATGAGGTCCATGGTGCGCTCATCGATATCGAAGCCGTGAATCAGCTGCTCGCAGCCAAAGCGGACGGAGTCGTAGGCAGCGGCGTGGTTGTTGTAGCAGTGGCTCCACACGGGGATGCCGACCATCTTTGCCTCTTCGACCACGGCCTGGATCTCCTCGGAGCAATAGTGCTGGTCGCGACCGGAGTCCCAGCGCCAGATGCCGCCACCGGTAGCCCAGATCTTGATGGCATCGGGGTTCTCACGCAGGCGACGACGGACGGCCTTGCGCAGATCCCAAGGACCGTCGACCTGGTCGCCCCAGGGGTGGGATTCCTTGTTGAGCTCCTGGGTGCAGTGGTGGGAGTCACCGTGACCGGCAACGCGGCAGAAGCCCAGGCCGGTGGCCAGAACGCGCGGGCCCTTAAAGACGCCCTTGTCGATGCAGTCACGGATCTGGATACCAAAGCGGCCGATCTCGCAGACGGTGGTGAGGCCGTGGGTGAGGCAGTCGTAGGCCTGCTTGACGGCGACGGCCTGCTTCTCGAGGAGCGGCTGCATGACCCAATCGGTGTCATCGTCGGTCAGGTTGCCCGAGAAGTGCAGGTGGGTGTCGATCAGGCCGGGAAGGACGGTCTTGCCGGCAGCATCGATAACCTCAACGCCCTCGGGAAGGTCCTGCATAGCGCCGGCGTACTCGATCTTGCCGTTGTCGTCGACGAGAACGAGGGAGTTCTCGACCGGCTCGGCACCGGTACCGTCGATGAGCTTGCCGCCAACGATTGCATACTTAGTGGACATGGTTCCTCCTTATGGATCCATATAGTGGGCGAGGCCGTGTTGGGTTAAGGCCTCACAAAGCTACCCAAGTGGTGCCGGGTTCGGTGCGCGGGAGAGAGGGCCCCGCGCACCCGATCCGCCCCGGCTAGGCGTTACTTTTTGCGGGAATTGGTGAAAGCCATGAGGGCCAGGCCAATAGCCAACCAGCCGATCACGATGCTCCACTCCACCATGTTGAGGGAGGCGGGAGAGAACGGAATCACGAGCAGGCCGATGATGATGGCGCAGGCAGCGATAGCGAGGCCGATGCCAAACTTGCCGCCGGGCACCTCGTAGGGACGAGGCAGGTCGGGCTCGGTGAAGCGCATGCGCAGGCAGGCGAGGGCGACCATGCCGCAGGAGAAGATGAAGGCGAGAGCCGACACGTTGGTCAGAGGAATGAGCATGTTCTTGCCCAGGAACGGACCGATGACGGTGATGACGCCCAGAACGACGCAGGCGAGCTTGGGAGCGCCGGACTTGGGATCGACCTCGGCGAACTTCTCGGGCAACTGGCCCTTGCGGCCCATGGCGAGCATGATGCGGCTCGTGGCGCCGTAGAAGGAGTTCATCGGGCCCATGGGTCCAAGCGTGGCGATGACGAGCATGGCCAGGTACAGAAGCATGTTGATGCCCTTGAGGCAGGCAAGCGCGGGAACCGGGCTCTTAACAAACTCATGCCAGTCGAGGATGGTGCCGAACGAGTAGATGCAGACCATGTAGAAGCCGCCAGCGGCCAGCAGGGCCAGGGAGATGATCTTGCCGAACTTGTTCCAGTTGAGGCCCTCGGCTGCTTCCTCAGCCTGCTGAGGAATGGTATCGAAGCCGGCGTAGAAGAACGGGGTCAGAACCAGGACCGACACGATGCCGGCGAACAGGCTGGCGCCCTCGGTAGCGGCCTTGCCGCCGCCAGCGCCGGTGACCTGGGAGAACACGGGCATGGCGTTGTCCGGCGAGCCGGTGAACAGCGAGACGCCCATGGCGAGCAGCATGCCGCAGAGCAGGGCCTTGGTCAGGAAGGCCTGGAGCTTGGCGGCCGAGCTGGCGCCGCGGAAGTTGAGGAAGATGACGTAGGTCGCAAAGCCGAGCGCGATCAGCGTCGGGAACAGGTAGACGTCGGCGCCCGAGATGGTGTAGAGCTTGACGGCGCGCAGCCACTCAAGACCGGGCAGGCTGCCGAACATCTCGGACACGAGGGTCGAAATGGCGATGGCCTCCCACGGGCACAGGATGCCGTTGCCCAGCGCCAAAAGCCATCCGGTGATGTAGCTCAGCGTACGGCCAAAGCTACGATCGACATACTCGACGATGCCGCCCGAGATGGGGATAGCAGCCGTGAGCTCACCGAAAACAGCTCCGACGGGCACGAGGAAGATTGCACCCAAGAGGAATGCGATCATAGCGGGAACGGGACCGCCGCCCACGACCATCCAGTCGCCGACCTGCAGAACCCAACCGGTACCGATGATGGCACCGAAACCGATGGTGAAGAAGTTCCAGAGCGAAAGCGTTTTCTTCATGCCGCCGTTATCCTCGACTGCAACTTCTGCGTTCTTGTCCGCCATTGTTCCCCTCCTTTCCTTTTTGACGCCCCTTGACGTCACCCCTTGCGCGGTCTGTTTTGCCGCGCTCTTTTATTTCGTGGCTTTAAGATACGGCCTTGGCGCAGCAGCTCCGCTTGTAGCTCGACCGAAGGCAGAACTGCAAAACGAGCGGCGCCGTTTTTGGGACGAACGGCACGGTTTGCCGCTCATTGTTGCCGCCCGTCCGACGGGCGTACGCTCATCGGACGCATATAGAGATGTTTTTGAGGGCGTGCGTTTTGCGCCTTTCGTACCGTTTACCGAGCTTTTGACGCGCAGACCCATTTGTTGCACATCTTTTTTGTAGGATGGACAGGTTATACATGAGACAAGGCGGTACGAATGGCATACGGATACAACGACGGTGATCAACGGCGACAAAGCGTTCGCCTTGCTGGCCGTACCACGCCTACGCCCAGAAGTGCCACGAGCAGCAATCCGCAACGTCCTCAAGAGCAACCCAGGCCTTCGTCTCGGCAGCAGACAAGCAGAACACGGCAGAGTGGCCGTCCGAGCACGGGCACAAGCGCGCAGCAAGATAGCCGCCTGGGCGCGCGTACCCAACGGCGTCAAGCCGAGGTTCCGCAACGGCGCCGCAACGGCGCACGTCGGCCCGGCATCCATATCAACCGCTTCTTTTCGCATTCCCAAGGCGAACGCGACGGTAAGCCTTACCGCTCGACATCGCACGTGAATGCTCCCGCCCTGCCGGCTCGTCGACTTCGCCTCGCACTGTGCTCTATCCTCACCTGTCTGGTCTTTGTGCTTATGAGCTCCTGTATGTCCCACGGTTCGGCCGGTCTCGAGCCCACCGCCGAGGACAAGCTGCTCAAGGCCCCCGTCGCGCCCGGTTATTCTTTCGCCTTTTCGACCCCGCGCTCGCAATGGCAAGCCGGCACGATGCCCCATATCTATCAGATCGACCCTGCGTGGTCGGAGCTGTCTTACGCCGGCGGCACCATCCGCCAAAATGCCTGCGGGCCCACGTGCCTCACCATGGTCTATATCTTTAAGACGGGACGCACCGATATGACCCCCGTCGATATGTGCGCGCTTTCCGAGGCGGGCAATTACGCCCCCACCGGTGCAACCGAATGGTCGTTTATGACGAGCGGCGCGTGGCAGTTGGGACTTAACGGAACGGAGCTCCATATCGATCGCAGCTCCATCACCCAGGCTCTGCGTTCGGGAGTGCCCGTTATCGCCGCCGTTCGGCCGGGCACCTTTACCAACGTTGGCCACTACATTGTGCTTTACGGTATTGACGACGCCGACCAGATTGGAGTCTTCGATCCCAACTCGGCCAGCCGCAGCGCTCGTCGCTGGGGCGTCGTAGAAGTCCTCAACGAAATCGAAGCCATGTGGGCCTACTACTAGTCATTGGGGACAGACTTAAATGAGTGGTCGTTGAGGACAGCCTTTAAGGACTGTCCCAAGCTGCCGGCAGGAAAGGAACGTCCCCAAGTGCCGGGTTCCAATGACTAGGTGAATAGCAAAAGCCCCGCAGTCGGAGCGGACTGCGGGGCTCATGAAGAGGGGCTAGTTTGTGGGCGCCTTGCCTGGCGCCCACGAGAGAGGCAATGGAGTAGAGGCTACTCGTGGATGCGGGTACCGGAGAGGCCGGCCATGGTCTCGGCGGCCTTGTCCAGGGCGCCGATGATGCAGGTGCGACCCTTGCGGGAACGGGCGAACTTGATGGCGGCGCGGACCTTGGGCTCCATGGAACCCTTGCCGAACTGACCCTCGTCAGCCAGGCGCTCGGCCTCGTCGGCGGTGAGGTCCTCGAGCTCCTCCTGGTTGGGCTTGCCAAAGTTGATGGCGACATGCTCAACGGCGGTCAGCAGGAACAGAACGTCGGCGTCGCAGTCCTCGGCCAGCAGCTCGCCGCCCAGGTCCTTGTCGATGACGGCGGGAACGCCCTTGTAGCAGCCCTTGTTCTCGTAGTCGCGGACGACGGGAATGCCGCCGCCACCGCAGGCGATGACGATGAACTCGTTGTCGAGCAGGTTGAGGATGGAGTCAGCCTCGACGATCTTCTTGGGATCGGGGGAAGCGACGACGCGACGCCAGCCGCGACCGGAGTCCTCGACGAAGACCTTGGAAGGATCCTCGGCCATGAACTCCTTGGCCTGCTCCTCGGTGTAGAAGGGGCCGATCGGCTTGGTCGGGTTCTTGAACGCGGGATCGTCCGGGTCGCACTCGATCTGGGTGACGACGGTTGCGGCATGCCAACGCTTATAGCGCTTGTGCATCTCGCGGCCAATGCCCTGCTGCAGGTGATAGCCGATGTAGCCCTGGGACATGGCGCCGCACTCGGGCAGCGGCATCTCGGGGGTGCCGATGGCGTCGTGGGCAGCAGCGAAGGCGTTCTGGATCATGCCGACCTGCGGACCGTTGCCGTGGGTGATGATGATCTCGTTGCCCTGCTCGATCAGGCCGAGAAGAGCGTGAGCGGTGTTGCTCACAGCCTCGATCTGCTCAACGGGGTTGTTGCCGAGGGCGTTGCCGCCAAGGGCGACGACGATACGATCGGGCTTGCCAAGAGGCTTAGACATTGCTGGAATCCTTTCTGTAAAAGGCCTACAACCCATTAATAACCCGCGCCCGTGCAATACGCGAGTTTATTAAGGTTTATATTCTCTTTATCGCTCATTTTATTCATTTTGAAAATAGCTGAACGGTGAACGGTCGTTTTTATCCGCTCAGCGTACAGAACCCCAGCTCAGATATGTTTACGCCATTTACGTGCAACTTTATTTAAATGGAGCGAGGATTAGGCTGGATTATGCAAACTATATCTTTGCTAAGCATAAAACAGACAGCGCAAAATCTTACTCGCACTATACGAGATTCTATGCACATATAAGTCGAGTATGCACCCCTGCAAAAACAAGGGGCTTTTCATCCAACAAAAGGAATAAAGAAGAGCTCCGAAAAAGCGGCAACGGCCAAGTCCCCCATCCATCCCCAAAGTGGCGCGAGGTTTCGCGGCAAAGCCGCGAAACAGCGAAGGGGACGGAATACCCGACCAACTACGTCCTTCATCCGCCCACACAATCCAAGGACGTAGTCGTAGCAGGATCTGAGGGCTAACCTTTGCGGACACTCCGCAGGACGAAAGAACCCCCGCCGCACGTAGTGCGCAGCGGGGGTTCTTTCATGTCCGAGGACGTCCGCGAAGGTTAGCCCTCAGATCCTGCGGTGGGAGACCTAGGCCTCGTTGTACACCGTCTTGAGCTTCAGCAGGTGAGCGTAGCGGTCCATAGCGGCCTGCTCGTTCTCCTTGAAGAGCTCCTCGGCGCGCTCGGGGAAGGAACGCGTCAGCGAAGCGTAACGGGCCTCGTTCATCAGGAACTCCTGATAACCGCCCGCGGGCTCCTTGGAATCGAGCGAGAACTTCTTGCCGGCAGCAGCCTCGGGGTTGAAGCGGAAGAGGTTCCAGTAACCGCACTCGACAGCCTTCTTCATCTCGGCCTGGCAGTTCTGCATGCCGCCCTTCTTGATGGAGTGCATCTCGCAGGGGCTGTAGCCGATGATGAGGGACGGGCCGTCGTAGGCCTCGGCCTCGTGGATGGCCTTGAGGGTCTGAGCCGGGTTGGCGCCCATGGCGACCTGCGCCACGTAGACGTAGCCGTAGCTCATGGCAATCTCGGCCAGGGACTTCTTCTTGGTCACCTTACCGGCAGCGGCGAACTGAGCGACCTGGCCCAGGTTCGAGGCCTTGGAGGCCTGACCGCCGGTGTTGGAGTAAACCTCGGT
Organism: Collinsella sp.; assembly: GCA_048362915.1. GTDB lineage: Bacteria > Actinomycetota > Coriobacteriia > Coriobacteriales > Coriobacteriaceae > Collinsella. The sequence continues at coordinate 32,718 of DBFPAR010000016.1, read as the reverse complement.
GTCGAAGACGAAGACGTTGACATTGTGGCCGGAAGCCAGGACGTGGTCCAGGCCACCGAAGCCGATGTCGTAGGCCCAACCGTCGCCGCCGAAGATCCAGAAGGACTTCTTGGTGAGGTAAGCCTTGTCGGCGAGGATCGCCTTGGAAGCGTCGCAGCCGCACTTCTCGAGCTCGGCAACGTAGGCAGCGGCAGCGGTCTTGGAAGCCTCGGCGTCGTTGACGGAGTCGATCCAAGCCTGGCCGGCAGCCTTGAGCTCATCCGACGGACCATCGGCAGCGATGATGTCCTGGGTGGCGGCGATCAGCTTCTTCTGGACGGCCTCGTAACCGACGGCCATGCCCAGACCATGCTCGGCATTGTCCTCGAACAGGGAGTTGTTCCACGCCGGGCCATGACCGTCCTTGTCCTTGCAGTAAGGAGCGGTGGCAGCGGGGTTGCCCCAAATGGAGGAGCAGCCGGTGGCGTTGGAGATGAACATGCGGTCGCCGGCGACCTGGGTCACCAGACGTGCATAGGCGGTCTCGGCGCAGCCGGCGCAGGAGCCGGAGAACTCCAGGTAGGGCTGCTTAAACTGGCTGCCCTTGACGTTGGCCGCGATGAGTTCCTTCTTCTCGGAGACGTTCTCGACCATATAGTCCCAAACGGGCTGCTGGTCCATCTCCTGCTCGGTGGGAACCATCTCGAGGGCGCCCTTGGGGCAGACCTTGACGCAGTTGGTGCAGCCCATGCAGTCGAGCGGGGACACGGCCATGGTGAACTTCATGCCCTTGGCCTTGGGGCCCATAGCGTCGAGCGTGCGGGTAGCCTCGGGCGCGGCGGCAGCCTCGTCCTCGGTCATCGCGAACGGACGGATGGTGGCATGCGGGCACACATAGGCGCACTGGTTGCACTGGATGCACTTGGTCTCGTCCCAGTGGGGAACGACCACGGCGACGCCGCGCTTCTCGTATGCGGAGGCGCCCAGCTCAAACTGGCCGTCGGCGCAACCGACGAAGGCGGAAACGGGCAGGCTGTCGCCATCCATGCGATCAATGGGCTCGAGCAGGTTCTTGACCTGCTGGGCGATGGCGGACTTGGTCTCCTCGGAGAGCTCGACGGGAGCGGCGTCCTCGGCGGTAGCCCAATCGGCCGGAACCTCGAACTTACGGAAGGCGGTAGCACCGGCATCGATGGCCTTGTGGTTGGCGTCGACGATGGCCTGGCCCTTCTTCATGTAGGACTTGGTAGCCGCGTCCTTCATGTACTGCAGGGCGTCCTCGGCGGGCAGAACCTTGGCCAGCGCGAAGAAGGCGGACTGGAGCACCGTGTTGGTGCGCTTGCCCATGCCGACCTTGGCAGCCAGGTCGATAGCGTCGATCAGGTAGACGTTGACGTTGTTGTTCGCGATGTAGCGCTTGGCCACGGCGGGCATGTGCTCGGCGAACTCCTCGTCGCTCCACTGGCAGTTGACCAGGAAGGTGCCGCCCGGCTTGACGTCGCGGACCATCTTGAAGCCCTTGACGATGTAGCTGGGGTTATGGCAGGCGACAAAGTCGGCCTTGGTCACGTAGTACGGCGAGCGGATCGGGGAATCGCCAAAGCGCAGGTGCGAGACGGTGACGCCGCCGGTCTTCTTGGAGTCGTACTGGAAGTAGGCCTGGACGTACTTGTCGGTGTGGTCGCCGATGATCTTGATCGAGTTCTTGTTGGCGCCGACGGTACCGTCGCCACCCAGACCCCAGAACTTGCACTCGATGGTGCCGGGGGCTGCGGTGTTGGGCGCATCCTCGGCCTCGGGCAGGCTCAGGTTGGTCACGTCATCGACGATGCCGATGGTGAACTCGCGCTTGGGCTCGTCCTTCTTAAGCTCCTCGAAGACAGCGAACGCGGACGCGGGAGGCGTGTCCTTGCTGCCCAGGCCGTAACGGCCGCCGACGACCTTGATGCCCGTCTTGCCGGCCTCGTAGAGAGCAGAGACGACGTCCTGGTAGAGCGGCTCGCCGATGGAACCCGGCTCCTTGGTGCGGTCCATAACGGCAATCTTCTTGACGGTCTCGGGGAGAACGTCGACAAAGTGCTTGATGGAGAACGGACGGAACAGGCGAACCTTGACCAGGCCGACCTTCTCGCCGTGAGCGTTGAGGTAGTCGATGACTTCCTCGAGCACGTCGCAGAAGGAGCCCATGCACACGACGACGCGATCGGCATCGGGAGCGCCGTAGTAGTTGAACAGGCCGTAATCGGTGCCGAGCTTCTCGTTGATCTTCTTCATGTAGCCCTCGACGACGGCGGGAAGCTCGTCGTAGACCTTGTTGCAGGCCTCGCGGTTCTGGAAGAAGATGTCGCCGTTCTCGTGGCTGCCGCGGGTGTGCGGGTGCTCAGGGTTGAGCGCGTGATCGCGGAAAGCCTGGACGGCGTCCATGTCGCACATCTCGGCAAGATCCTTGTAGTCCCACATGGCGACCTTCTGGATCTCGTGGCTGGTGCGGAAGCCGTCGAAGAAGTTAAGGAACGGGGTCTTGCCCTCGATGGCGGCAAGGTGAGCCACCGGCGAGAGGTCCATGACCTCCTGAACGTTGCCCTCGGCGAGCATGGCGAAACCGGTCTGGCGGCAGGCCATAACATCGGAGTGATCACCAAAGATGTTCAGGGCGTGGGAAGCGACGCAACGCGCAGAGACGTGGAAAACGCCCGGGAGCTGCTCGCCCGCGATCTTGTACATGTTCGGAATCATCAGGAGCAGACCCTGAGAAGCCGTGTAGGTAGTGGTCAGAGCACCGGCGCCCAGCGAACCGTGAACGGTACCGGCTGCACCTGCCTCGGACTCCATCTCGACGACCTTGACCGGGGTGCCAAAGATGTTCTTGCGACCCTGGGCCGCCCACTGGTCGACATGGTCGGCCATCGGGCTGGACGGCGTAATGGGATAAATTCCCGCTACCTCGGTGTACGCATACGAAACATATGCGGCCGCCTCGTTGCCGTCCATAGACTTAAACTTACGCGCCATATACCCCTCTCCTCTCATATAGGTATACAGGCCCCGGCGATCGCCGGGATATTGGCGTGATGGGATTTTCGTTGTTGCTTCCGATCATCTGACAGGCGGACTCAGCGGCAGGTACATGGCGTGGAGAGAAGGCATGCCGAGGCGAGGAGAGCTGCACGCGCTCCACAGGCCCAGCTACCCGTCTTGCACATGGCCGAGCGCCGCAAAGGCCGCATGCCGGATGCTCCCGGGCACGCCCCGGCGATGGGAAGCGCCCGCAACGGAAATCCGCATGCGGGTTCATTGTACCCCGCCGTCAGGCCATATTTCGGCAAATATAGGTGGGCGGTAAAGGTTTACCTTAGGTGACTGCCAAGGGCCAAAATGGTCCCTTCATCCCCGGGCGACTGGCTCTGGCGCGCCAAGGAGTGTCCCCAAGTGCCGGCAGAAAAGGAACGTCCCTAACTGCCGGCTAGAGGGCACCGAAGAGAATGGCGTAGGTAGTGGATTCGCCGAGTTTGAGCTCGTCGCCGGGGTTGAGCTGGGCGGAGCGGCCGGGCTCTACTTGAATACACACACTCGTGGCCCCGTTTACCACCACGGTGCCGTTAGTGGACGACAGGTCCTCGACAAACCATGCGCCAGACTCGTCGCACCAGATATGGGCATGGCGGGCCGAGACGTCGTCGGTGATGCCGCCCTCCCCCGTTGCCAGCGCGCCGATCTCAACGCCTTCCTCACTCGGCTGAATCCAGCGCGGGACGCTCACCACGTAGCCGTTTTGCACGCACAGCAGTCCCAGCGGATGCGCCGGCGCGACCTCGTGCTCGCCCGCGACCGAAAATGTGCTCAGCGAGCGCGGCGTCGACGTGTCGCCGCCACGGGTCGCATGAGCGCGGCGGCTCGCCCGACTTGGAACTAAGGCGGGCGTGAGAGCAAACGGCATAGGGAACGAATCTTGCGGATGTACTCCTCGACGTCAGGCAGGTAAGCCCCACGAAGTCACCGGGGAGGCCCAAGCGGCCCGGCACCACTTCCAGATTCTGACCAGGGCGAGTCGTTCGCCGGTGGCTGAAGGCTCGCTCCCACCCAAAAGGGGAGATTCGCGTTGTTCCCCAATCGCTCTCGCATCTTTCATTTTGCTCGAGGCGGGCTATAAAAACTTTCCTGGTGAAAGGCGGCGATTGGTTTCCTTTCTTTCTAGAGGAGCGCGCCTGTAATCTGTTTTCATCCTAAATCAAGTTAAGATCGGACCTTCCAGAGGCAAGTCGACTCAAACTGCGAGGCTCCATGTTGGAATAAAGAGCGCTGTCGAAGTGCCAACAACACAAAGCTTGCCAGTCTCAAATAGAACCTTTTGGGAGTCCGATTGGGCCGCACACCGAATCCCCGCTGGTGGTTTTTTATAGCTGCGCAACAATAAACAAGGTTAGTGCCAGTCCAGCATGAAATTGAGGAACGTATGCATTTTTTCTCAGTAAGTGATCGTCGTTACTGCTTCGATGAGGTCACTCGCAATTGCTTTCAGGTTGACCAAGCATCAGAAGATGCGCTTCGCATATTTGAAGCATCAGGAAGAACGGTCAACTCGAAGTTGCTAACAAAGTCACTTGCTGCGAAAGGCTACGACCAAACGACCATAGCAGAACTTGAAGACGACATTGATGAGTATCAACGATTGTCTGAGCGGACTTTCTTAACAAAAGACACGCCTCGAAAACTTAGATCCATCGAACTCCACGTTTCACATGCATGCAACCTTGGTTGTAGTTACTGTTTTGCCGGTAAAGGAGATTATGGAACGTCTCCTCTGCTGATGACAGACGAGATAGCCTTCAAGGCGGTCGACTACCTCGTCGCAAGTTCATCGGAAAACGAAACGCTTGCGATCGTCTTTTTTGGTGGGGAACCCATGATTAACGAGCCGCTGATATGGAAAACGGTCGACTATTCAAAAAGAATATACCCCAATAGAAACTTTACCTATTCTATTACGACCAACGGAACGCTTTTGAATGACACTGCTGTGAATTCTTTCAAGGAGCACGGGTTTTCTGTTCTGATTAGTCTCGATGGTACAGGATGCAAGCACGATGCATCGCGCCCGTACAAGACGGGAGGCGGCTCTTTCTCCGATATCGACAAAAACGTTCGTCGTTTTTCCGAGTCGTTCCCCTTCGGCGCAAGAGCGACCTTAACAAATAATAACTGTAACCTTGTTGAAGACTATCTTCAGTTTAAAGAGATGGGCTTCAGAAGGATTTACTTCTCGCCCGTGAGCTCATTCGATGAGAATATCAAACTCGACGAACACTCATTAAACAAAATCAGGGCGGGCCTAATAGATTTGGCGGATCAATATCTCAAACAGATTGATCAAGGGGAAAAGCCCTTGTTTAGAACATTGAAAACTGCAGTTGATTTGATTATGAGCAACAGGATCGCCTTTGTCGGATGCGGGGCTGGCAGGCGTTTTATTTCCGTGACTCCCGAAGGGGACGTATACCCCTGTCACAGGTTTGTCGGGATGATGCGATTCAAAATGGGCAACATCGTCACCGGAATTGACGAAACTAGGTATATTGAAAACTGGAGTCAGGGTGTCGAAAAAAGAATTGACTGTACGGACTGTTGGGCTCGGTCTTTCTGTGGTGGGGGCTGTAGCTGGGAGGCTGCAGACGAGCACGGCTACTTGCCCAAGAGTCTACACCCTGCATCATGTGAATATAGAAAAATGTGCTACGAGATGGCTTTTGACCTTATTTCCCGCCACTCATCTTCGCAGGAGAAAAATCAACGAGAAGCTACTGTATCGGAATAAGCGGTTCAGCGCATTGCTGTCACCATTGTGGAGGTGTTCGTTCTTCTGATTACCGTCTGCGAAGCTTATTGCTACGTTCGCCGAAACCATTCTAGAAATATGGTGAACTAGACATCTTGGTTTGTTATACACAATATTGAGGTTTTTCTGCACTCAAAGGGAGGTAGTCGTGAAGCACATTCATCCGATTAATCCAGGAAGTGGCGACGAGGCAGGCGTGAAGCCGATGTCTTTTGACTGCCTCTTGGGCATTACTGACATCTGTACTGTTTATGATAAAGCAGATGGCTGTGGTGCATACGATTACTGCGACTATGACATGGATGGCGGCAGCATCTGCGTTGTAGATCACTGTGGCATTGATCAAACGTAGTCTCTAATTGGATTAAGGTGAGGAGCTGTTATGAAGCATATCCATCCTGTTGGTTCAAATGAACATCCTCCCGTTGAGCCTTGTTGTCTTGGAGTTGATATATGCAATTTTTACGACATCGCCGAGTGCCCTGTTGCGGATTGGTGCTATGTCGATAAAGAATCAAGCTGTGTTTTGCCAGCAGATTGGTGCGATCCAGTTGACGAGTAGTTTTGTGGCTAGGAACTATTTGGTCCAATTCAGAATAAGATGGGAACAAATACCAAAATCTCGTGTCTGGGAGGAATTATGCCATTATTGCAAGGTCTCGTTGGATTAGCCTTTATACTTGCGTTATATCTGGCACCTTTTTTAATTCTATTCTTCATTATCCGACTCTTTCTTCGGAGAAAATAGGAGTGTCACGCAAACATTAGCGTAGCTTTCTTCCAATATGAGCCGAGCATTGGCAAGTGGAATAAGAAGCCCGACCGTTCGCCACATGAAAGTGATCGGACGGGCTTCTCTATTTAACCCGGGCCGCCACCCATAGCGGCTTTCCAAGCGTATTCTCAGTGCAAAGCAATCGTCAGTTTAATCCTATGCGTCGATACCGCATTTCATTTGTTCGGCTCGTATTCTACGGCCTTGTAACCCTCGCACTCTCCGGCAAACGGATTGAACACGAAGGCAGAGATGATGTGTGCGTGGACATCGAGGCTGCTGTAGGCAACATACTGGGGCATGGACCCCCGCTGCGCGTGGCATGCGGCCCGGCATATTCATTGCCGTCCAACCCCGTGTAGTTGCAGCAAAGGGTGGAACCTCAATGCTCAGCTCATGTTGTCCGTGGGACACGAGAATTGTAAGTACACTTTGGTGTGATTCTCACGATGATACTGAGCCACCTGGAATAAGATACGTCGCGACAACACTTCGCTTCACCTCTGTCTCGACAAGACAACGTAGACTAAAGTTTCCTTTAGCAAGAGAATGAGAACTGTATCTGAAAGCGTTGCGATGGCGTTGAAGGCACCGAGTCCGAACCGACTGAATGCTACGTGCATCTGCATCGCTTTTTTGTTATCTCTGTCAGTTGGGTAGCACTACACTTGTCAGCATTTACCCTGGTACATGCTGCCTAAATCCACTACCCCTTCTACCGCGCCGACCATCTCGTCATCGTGAGAGACAATGATGATCAGCTGGCTTTGCTTGTTGCGCTTAACATAGGCCGCAAGCTCGGCGCGGCTTACAGCGTCTAACCCAGTCGTGGGCTCGTCGAGCACCAAAACTGACGACTTGCGTGAAAGCGCCGACCATAAGTACACGCGGCGCAACTCACCGCCCGAAAGCGCGGAGCAACGTTTCCCGAGCAACTCCTTCACGCTGTTTTCCAGCGAAGGTAGGTCATCTACACCCCGGTGATAGGGAGAAAAGGGCGTGTCGAAATACTCTAACAGCTCTTTCACCGTTTCGTCCGGCGCGAAGCACGACTGTGGACAGCACGATATCTCTCTCGCACGTATGTAATCCAAGTCGCATTCTTCGATTGGCACACCGTTGTATTTTACTTTGCCTTTTGATGAATATAGCCCGAGCATCAAGTAAAGAAGCGATGTCTTGCCCCTTCCGTTCTCCCCAACTATGCAATATGTACCAGGACCGGAAAACTTGAAAGAAAACCCGCCGAGGACCCCTCGGACAGATCCGTCTGGAAGGGCAACCGAGAATTCCAAATCAGATACCGAAATGTCATTTATTCCATCAAGTTTCGCCAAATCGGTCCGATTCCACCCCGATCTCGCCTTTTCCCTCGTCGCGATAGCCGTCCTATCCCATGATGCTTTGGCGTCCTGATAGGATTTGAACAATGACATCATACTTTTCAAAGTCTTAAAGAGAACCGCGAAGTATGTACCGATGATAGTGTACTCGCCTATTGACATAGTTCCGTTAATGATTCGTACTCCGGAAACAACAAGTATCACCGCTTGAAACAACGCTGCGAAAAGACCATCGAGCGATGTCAGAGAATATGATAGCTTTCCGGAGCGCAAAACTTTGGGAAAATAGCTCTTAAACCCAGCGTCGAGCGCTTGTTCGCTCTTGCCGTACGAAGATGCCAGTTGAATGTTGAGAATCTGATTAAGCTGCGATGCAATTGCGGCGTAAAAGGCGCTGTCCGCCTCTTTCTTCTCATACGTGACCCTATACAAAAGTTTCCTCAACCCAGTAATTACACAGAAATACACGATGAGGAGAATGATGGAAAACACCGCGAGAGTTGAATCAATTGACCATATGATAAGCAATACGATGGGAATAGCTACAATGGACAGCGGCGCACTGATGAAATTCGCCAAAACGAAGGATGAGACCACGCTGGAGTCGGAAATAATCCGTTGCGTTGTATAGGCTGGATCGATGGTCCGACTCACCAAGTAATCGTCTCTTTCAAAACGCAAGACGGCCTCCCTGAGAAGATCAAAGGAAAGTCTCGTGCTTATGCGAATGGAAAGTGTTCCTGCAAAATAAGTAAAGAGGGTGGAGAAAACTCCTATTGACGCAACCAGGAGTGCGAAGAGTGCGGCGTCTCTTTCGCTGCGGTTACCGAGAAGAAAATCTAAAAATTTTCCGTTCACGTATGGCATGGCATAGGAGAGAGCGGTTCCAATCACCGTGATAGCAATGAAGACGAAAGCCCCTTTTGCTCTGATGAACCTCGAGAGAACGCATCGAATCAAGGAAGGCCCCAATCTACCCGCCACAAAACATCAATCACTGATACCTTACACCTCAACACAACAGGAGCGAAGATTTGCCAATGAGACTGCTTTAAGATTGCCTTGGGCCAATACGGTCTCAAGCTCTTCCTACAAGAGAGTCGGAATCGGACATCTCCTCCGACGAATCTGGCAATCGGGCGATTGAAATATCTTTTTCAACCGCCCGATTGCCACAATAGATTGGAGCGTCCGCCCGCAAACGACCTCGTTTTACACCCACCAAATCCTTTGCCTTTTGTCGCCTAGACTAGAAAAATCGCTCATAATAACGCAACCAGCCTGCTCGCTTGAAGAAACCTAAGCCCGTAATGTAGATGTGCAAACTTCCGGACGCCTTGCGCGGCATAGCGCGTATAAACTTCGTCAACCGCCTCAGAAATACCTGAGTATCGCGCCAGGGCAAAAGCATACGACGTCGCCGCCATATCCCGCACCCATTCGGAACGCGGACTAATTGAATAGCTGCACAGTATCATCATACATGCATCTAGACCTGATTCCCCAAGTAGCCGACGTATTGATGCGAGCATCGTGGGTCGCCCCTGCGCCATCGTCGTCACCCCTATTAGCAGTATTTAGTGTTTTCCTCTAAATGCGTATCGCCACCCTTAAGAATATGAAGTGTTATATCCAGACCCGATTGTCCCCCATCCCCAACGAAGGGATAAGGAATCTCATCCGGAATCGGCAGTAACGGAGGATTCACAACGACAAGCGAAAAACATGAGTCATCTCACAGAGGGGAGTAAAGGCTCCCCTCAAGCACCCTAGTTTCGCCATCCAAAGAGTTGATGGCAGTGTTCTTCTTACAAAGGTCGACAACAAAAGGGTTGATTTCTACAGATGTTACATCCATGCCACAGTTGGTAAGTATCAGGCCCTGTATTCTGGGGCCAGAACACAAATCGAGAGCCTTCCGTGCGCTCTGCGGTGTAAGGCGCCAATCTCAGCAAATCTGTCCCACAATACTGCGCTGAAGAACAAGACGGGACCCCTGAGCCAAACTCCCCTATACCTTTTTAAGGCTAAGACAGGCAAGTTCACGCACCCGGCATATTCCAGAATAACATCCTATTGTTTTAGATGCTCTACAAGCATGAACAGCCGCGAATCGGAAAGATCTTCTAGTTTCGCCCCGACTGACCGCCAAGAGCCAAAATGGCCTCTCCATCCCCAGGCGACCGGCTCTGGCGCGCCAAGGAGTGTCCCCAGCCGGCAGAGAAAAGGAACGTCCCTATCTGCCGGCTAGAGGGCACCGAAGAGAATGGCGTAGGTAGTGGATTCGCCGAGCTTGAGCTCGTCGCCGGGATTGAGTTGGGCGGAACGGCCGGGCTCGGCCTGAATGCAGACGCGCGTGGCCCCGTTTACCACCACGGTTCCGTTGGTGGACGACAAGTCCTCGACGTGCCAGATATTTTGAGCATCGCACCAGATATGGGCATGGCGGGCCGAGACATCGTCGCCGACGTCGGTAATATCGCCCTCACCAGTGGCCAGCGCGCCAATCTCAACACCCTGCTCACTCGGCTGAATCCAGCGCGGGGCGCTCACGACAAAACTGTTTTGCACGCGCAGCAAGCCCAAGGGGTGCGCCGGGGCGGGTTCGCGTTCGCCCGCAGTCAGCGACATGCCAAGCGAACGCGGCGTGGATGTGCCTCCGCCACAGGTCGCGTGCGCGTAGTCGATGGCATAGTTCACCGAGGACCGCACATCCGCCGAACAACCGACGGCGACAAACAGCACCAGCACGGCCTCGGCGCGCTCGGCGGGCATGAGTTCCGCCGCCTGGGACAGGCGATCGAGCGCGTTGCGATAGAGATTCGTGTCCTGGTGGCACTCTTCGAGCGCGCGTACCATCGGTTCACCTGCAGGACCGCACACCATATTGATCACAGCCGTGGAGTCCATGGGATTGCGCTGGCGCAGGGCCAGTTGCGACATAATACGCGCAGCCGAGGTACCGTATTCGGCAAAGTAGCGCTGCTGAAGCGTGCCGACCGGCGCGCGAACGATAAAGCGGGAAACCCAAGAGCGATCGGCGGCTCGGCTCTGCGGGCTGCGGCCGTCGGCGAGCGGACGGGACGAAAGCACCAAGCCGCACAGCTCGATATGGCTCAGATGCGCCGCGCGCTTAAAGATGTCAAACATGGCCCCGCATGGGGTGAGCTCAACTTGAGATGCCATGACCTAGGCCTCCTTGGTCGTAGAAATAGAATCGGACGATACTTCGACAGGTCCGCCAAAAGTACGGGCAGCTGCGGCTCCACCGGCAAGCGGAGTCGCCATCTGGGCTTTTGTGCGTCGTGGTGCCGAAACGGGAAGTTCAAAGGCAAAGCCCATCGCAAGCAAAAACCACGTAAGCGTATAGGTTGCAACCAGAGCGGCAACAAGGCCGCCCATCACGGCGCGTTGGGAAAATACGCTACATGCAGCCACAACCAGCACCGGAACCTCGCAGGCAGAAAGCGCAAGCACACCCTGCAGGAACCCCGAGCGCCGATTGCGCGCAAGTGCCCCCGCGGTAACGCCGGCTATGCCTGGCAGCGCCAACGCCAGTGCGGCAATAATACTCGGTAGCGACCCAGACCACACGAGCGATCCCAAAGTCGCCGTCACGCGGGCGCCCGACGCCAGCAGCGCGGCCGAAACCACGACCACAGCCCAAACCACGCCACAGACGACCGTCGCGCCGACCATCAGCGCGCGACGAACCGCGCGGCCAGACGCATCCATGGGGCACGGCGTGAGCGGCTCGCCGCGAAGCGAACGACCGACATTTTGCGCATAGTGGTCACAAAACGCCGAGAGCGCCGCCTCGACCGCCGCCGGCTCGGGACGATCTTTTTGATGACTGGACAGACAGGCCATCACCACGTCGAACAGCTGGGCATCGACAAACGCCAGCGCATCGCGTAGCTCTTCGGAATCCGGCTCAAGCCCCAGCTGCTGGGCCTGCTCGGCCGCGGCGAGCGCCACATCGGGCTCACGACGAAGCAGCTGAGTCAAATCACAACCGGGCGCATGGGCACCAATGGGATAGTCGGGCCGTGTGTCCGTCTTGAGACGGTAGGGGCTGGCAATGTCGCGCGTCTTTTTGCGCGAACCCGAGGTGCCCGAAGTGCTCGGCGCGGCTTCGTATGGCACGACGCCGGCAATGAGCTCGTAAACCGTGCTTGCCGCGGCATAGACGTCAATCGCCGGCGACATACGCAAAGCGCGTAGGTCGGGAATATCGTCAGTGAGCATCTCGGGCGGGGCGTAGGCAACCGTCGCGCGACGCAGCGTGGCATAACGCTCCGTAAACGACGCCTTGCCGCCGGTACCGGCCACGGCCGACGCAGGCTCAAGCGCCAGCGACGAGCCAAAGTCGATCAGGCACAGGTCAAAGGTGCCCTCGGCAAGCTGCCGGTCAAGCGGTAGACGCGCCGTGCGCACCATAATATTAGCGGGCGAGATATCGCGATGGACAAAGCCCTCGCCCACCAGGCTCATACGGCAGAGCAGATCGAACAGGTCGCGACCCAGACGCGCCGCCACAAGCGGCGACAGGCGTCCGGCATCGTCCACGGCAAGTCGCGAACGCAAGCGGGCAAGCGTCTCGCCCTCGACCCATTCCATGACAATTGCAGGCACACCGTCGACCTCGCCCCAGCCATAGAGGCGGGGAAAGCCCTTAAGGCCCGAAAGGGCGCGATGGCATTCGTATTCCTCGCGAAACGCCGCCTCGAACTTGGCGACCAGCGCCTCGTGAGTTGCATCGTCGTCAAACTCATCGCGCGTCGGCAAGATGAGCTGCTTGAGTGCCACGGCCTCGCCTTGGGCGTTGATGGCACGCGTCACGCGGCCGATACCGCCACGGCGCATGGTGGCATCGTCGGCAAACAGCATCGTAAAACGACGCAGATAGGCAGGCAGTTCGTCCTGACCGAGCGCAATGGCCGGCTCAAACCCGTCGACACGCGCCAGGCGCAGGCCGACCATGGGATCGCGACCGAGCGATTGTGGTGTGGTGGATGCAAGATCGGTCATCATAGGGCAAGCGCCGCCACGTTATTGTTGAAGTTACCGAGCGCAACGTCATCATCGCCGTAATGGCCGACCCATTGACATAGGTTGGTGTAACAGCCCCACAGATTGGCATACTGCTGATACCACTTTGACCGGGGCGAGAATGTCTGACGACCGAACTCGGCTCGAATGACAAACATCTCCCCGACCAGGCTGTCGCACGGCCTAGGATCTCCCGTAGAGTTATAGGTCGAGACCACGTCATTGGCACGAGAAACATAGCCGTCGAGCATGTTGTACTTGGTCACAAGCCAACTGTGAATGCTCTCTTCCTCAGCAGCGGAAAGGCCACCGGAGTTTGTATCGTTGTCAGTGTTGCCGCCCGTCGAGCCGCCGTTTCCAGACCCTCCGGTAGAGGAACCCGACCCAGAGCCGCCGCCCGAACTCGATGAATCCGAGCCGGAGCCAGAAGTATCCGAGCTACCGGGCTTTCCGGACTGCTGGGCGTCCTGCTCCTTCTGCTGCTCGACCTTATTCACCGTTGCCGCCACGCTATTGTTGGACAACCGATCGATGATCTTGGTGTTGGTGAGCACGATGGTTTTGCCATTGGCAAGCGTGACTTCGTTGTCCGGGGCCTCGGCGCCGTCCGCATCGTCGGTGCCAAACACAATATGCCCGACCACACTTGCCCAAGCATATCCAGTCGTGGTGCCCAGATCGCTTTTGACCTCATGCCCCACGCGCGGTTCGCGTGCGGCATGCGCCTGTATCATGGACGGCACGGTCATGCCATAGGCAGAAACGCCAGCTATGACCAGCACCAGCGAGCACGATAGCAGTGCGTACGCCCGCGGCGCCAAGCCCAGTCGGCGTCGTATGCGCACCGCGGCGCCGCGCTTTGTCTGAGTGCCACCGGGCCGCATGCGTTCTCCTCCAACAAAAACACGCCGCTCGGGAGCGGCGCATTCATTCGAATCCATATTTGAGTGTATCAGCGAACCAAAAAGGTTGCGCAACGAATGGACAAATTAAGGATGCGAGCGGAAGCGTCCATGCGATAAGCGGATACGAAGCATCTTTGTTGCACAACAAACTCACAGTCGCACGGGGAAATTATGACTACCCCGTGCGTCGCGAGGAAAACATACGGCAGGAGCAGGCTCGCCACCTAAATCGCGCGGCGGGCCTCGATGGCGCGGCCAAGCGTAAGCTCGTCGGCATACTCCAAGTCGCCGCCCACGGGAAGGCCGCTTGCCAGACGCGACACCTCGACGCCCAACGGCTTGATGGTACGGGCCAGATAGCTCGCCGTGGTCTCGCCCTCAATATTGGGGTTGGTGGCGATGATGACCTCGTGGATGTCCTCGTGGCCCAAGCGTGCCAGCAGCTCTCGAATGTGCAGCTGCTCGGGGCCAATCTTGTCCATGGGACTGATCACGCCGCCCAATACGTGGTAGAGGCCGTGGTAGCTGCCCGTGCGCTCGATCGCCTGGACATCGCGCGGCTCGCCCACCACGCAAATGCGAGTGGTATCGCGCATCGGGTCCTGGCAGATGGAGCACTCGTCGGCCGTGGCGTAGTTAAAGCAGCGGCTGCAAAAGTGGACCTCCTGCTTGACCTCCAGGATGGCCTCGGCCAGGCGGCGCACCTCCTCGGCGTCGGCCTCCAACAGGTAATAGGCGATGCGCTGGGCCGACTTGGGACCAATGCCCGGCAGACGGCCCAGCTCATCGAGCAGTTTTTGCAGACTGTGGTTGGCACTCATATATATGCGTGTCTTAGAACGGCATGCCCGGGATGTTGAGGCCGCCGGTGATGGCGCCCATCTGCTTGTTGGCGAGCTCGTTGACGCCGCGGACGGCCTCGTTGACGGCAGCCATGATCATATCCTGCAGCATATCGACGTCCTCGGGATCGAGCGCATCGGGATCGATGGTGAGGTTGACGAGCTCCATCTCGCCGTTAACGGTCACCTTGACCATGCCGCCGCCGGCAGAGGCGTCGACGGTCTGGGACTTGAGGTTCTCCTGCGCGGCGGCAAGCTGCTCCTGCATCTTGCGAGCCTGCTTCATCATCTGCTGCATGTTCATACCGGCCATAATGGCTCCTTTACGTGCGGCCGCGCGACGAGCTGCAAGGGCAGCCGGAGCGCGGCGGGGCTTTCAAACTCAAAAATCGTACCACGGCGCGCGGCCAGCAAGCGGGGCGGTCACGCTACCTCAGTCGATATACATGTCCTGGAGTGCAAGCCGCACCCAAAGATTATGCAAAGTTGAATGATTCGCATCTGCATAATATTGAAAGCTAAATCTTGTAGAGCCGGAATCCGACATTTAATGCGTACCACTAAATGGCTAAATGCCGAGCCACTACTCGAGGCGGCGCTCACGACGACGGGGTATAATCTGATTGCCATAGATAGCAATTTGGAGGTGCCCCATGAATGCCCCCGACATGCTCCAAAACATCCGCTCAAAACACCCCGTTGCATATGTGGTTCTCTATCTCTTTGTCGGCTGGGCATTGCTGGTTGTCATCACCCATGCCATAGCCTTTGGAGCAGAACTGTTGATAGCCAGCTCGGACCAGCCCGTCGTCAAATGGGAAGCGACCGATGAGTGCACCGACGGAACCCGAACCGTTTACTACAACAGCCCGTCCCTCTATCAAGAGTTCAAGGTCAAGATAAAGGACTCCAAGATTGTCGATGCCGAACTGGGCTCTTTACTTACAATCGGAGCAACCGTCAACGACGAGCAAGTCGAGTACACGGGCAGCCATGCGACGTATCGTA
The DNA here is from genome assembly GCA_048362915.1 of Collinsella sp. Lineage (GTDB taxonomy): Bacteria > Actinomycetota > Coriobacteriia > Coriobacteriales > Coriobacteriaceae > Collinsella. Next base: position 16,981 of record DBFPAR010000016.1, on the reverse strand, counting down.
TCGACCTCAGCATCCTAGGCCGACCGTCACGCGCCTGTCTGCTCGAATGCGATATACGCGGCACCACACTACACATGTCCGAAATACAGATGCGCCCGGGCAAAGAGATCTCTTCTTGAGCAGTATGCCCGCCCGCACGGTTACTCCACCGGCTTGAAGATGGTGGCCTGGCCAAAGACGTTGCGGATGAGGGCTTTAGCCTCGTCCTCGGTCTGCGGGATGCTCGGGGCTGCGCCCTGGTGGCCGAAGGGACTACCGGCGCTGGGGTTGGATTCCCAGGGAGTTGCAGGAACGTCCTCCTCTTTGGGGGCAGTTGCAGCGGCCTTGGGCGCGGACGCCGCACCCGGCACGTCGAACGGGGGCAGATCGTCCCCGCCGGCATCGGCAGCAAAACCACCGACCATGGCATCGTCGTAGGGCACCTGCTCGGATTCCCATGGCGCAGCCTGCGCAGACGGCTGAGCCATGGGGGCGGACGCGCGCTCGGGCGCTCGGGGCGCGGGCTCGGTCGGGAGCTTGCCCGTGGCAGGAGCACCGGCAGGGTTGTCGGAGCGCAGCCAAGGGGCCTTGGCCAGGTCGGATGACTTGGGCGCAGGCGCGGGGATCGGAGCAGCCGGTTTGGGCGCAGCGGGTTCAGGCGCCGACGGGGTCGGTGCCGCTACCGGCGCCGCTTTTGGCTGCGTCGCGCTGGCGCTCGAGGATGCAGGGGGCACCGAGGACACGGGTTGCGGGTCCGCAGATACCGCAGCCCGTGCAGATGGAGAATGCTCCTCATGTTGAGGAGCGGGCGTGCCACCCCCATCCAGGACATAGTCGACGGTGCGACGACCGAAGACCGCACTGACTGTCGGCAGGACTACCGACTGCGTGTCGGCACGTCCGAGCATCTTGATGGCAAAGGTCGAACCCGCGGGGAACGAGACGGTGAGCTTGGAGCCGTCGTCGGCCGTAGCGCGGGCGTTGAGCAAAAGCCCTGCGTAGGAAGCCTGACGCGCCTTGACACGCTCTACAACCTCGGCCCATTTGCGCTGGAGCTCACCGGCGTCCTCGACCGCGGGGGTCTCGGCAGCACCGGCGGCGGCAACCTGGGCGGCGTTGTTGGGCTTGGACACCGGCACGGTCGATGCAGCAGGCTCGGGAGCCGGAGCCGCAACGGGTTGAGGTGCAGGCGTTACAGGTTTGGGCGCGGGAGCCGGAGCCGCAGACTTGGACGCAGACTGGGCAGCTGGAACAGCAGCGCCGCGGTCCCAAGGCATGCCACCCTGATGCGCGGACGTAGCAGCGGGGGCGGCGGTCGCCGTGGGAGCAGCAGCTCGGGCACCCGAAATCAGCGTCGGCTGTTGTGTCGTCGCAGGTGCAGCCGCGACAGCTGTAGGCGCGGCGGCCTGAGCAGCAGCCACGCTCGCCGGCACGGCGCCGTTGGCGACCATGGTCTCCAAGCGTGCCACGCGCTCGGCCAGGGCTTCAATCGTCAAATCGGCCTCGGGACGCGCCAGACGCGTACAGGCGATCTCGAGCACCAGGCGCACGTCGCTCGCGCCCCTCATCTCCAACGCGGCATCGTCGAGCACCGTCAGCACGCGGGCCAGACGGTCGGCCGGATGCTCGCCAAAGGCAGCAGCCTCGGCAGCAAGCGCCTCGGCCTGCTCGGCCCCGCCCTCAAACAGCTCGGCACGGGCACCGGCAACGCAGGCCACATACACGTCGCGCACATGCGCCACCAGGTCGCGCGTCAGCTCAAGCAGATCATTGCCCTCCTCGACCTGTGCGCGAATGAGCCCATAGAGTTCAGCAATATCACGCTCGGCAATAGCGCGGGCAAACTCGCCCAGGATCTGGTCCGAAACCTCGCCCAAAAGCGAGCGGGCATCGTCCGCATGCACGGCGCCGTTGCCAAAAACGCTCAGCTGCTCCAGCGTGGAAAGCGCGTCGCGCATGCCGCCCTTGGCATGGCGCGCCACGATGGCGAGCGCCTCGTCGTCGTAATCGAAGCCCTCCTGCTCGCACACGTAGGACAGGCGATGCTCGATATCCTCGTTGCCGATACGGTGGAAATCGAAGCGCTGGCAGCGCGAGAGGATGGTCTCCAGAATCTTTTGCGGGTCGGTGGTGCACAGCACAAAGATCACGTGCGCCGGCGGCTCCTCGAGCGTCTTGAGCAGCGCGTTGAACGCTGCCGTCGTGAGCATGTGGACCTCGTCGATGATATAGATCTTGTACTTGCCGCGCACCGGGGCAAAGTTGACGGAGTTGATGATCTCCTCGCGCACGTTGTCCACGCCCGTGCGGCTTGCGGCGTCGAGCTCGTAAACATCGGGATGATTGCCCTCGGCGATGAGCTCGCACTCCTCGCAGGTGCCGTCGGGCATGCAACCGCTCGCACCCTCGGCGCGCGCCGCCTCGGCATTGCGGCAGAGCAGTGCCTTGGCAAGAATGCGCGCCATGGTGGTCTTGCCCGTGCCGCGCGGTCCGCAGAACAGGTACGCGTGGGACAGGCGCCCCTCGGTGATGGCGTGCTCGAGCGTCGAGACGATATGCTGCTGGCCCACCACGGAGTCGAAGGTGAGCGGGCGATACTTTCGGTACAACGATTCCATGGGTGCTCCCCCGGGTATACTGAGTCTTGTTGCCGCGACGGCCATGCGGTCGCACGGCATACTTCATTCATAATAACCCGTACGGCGAGCCCGCCGCGATAGGAGTCCAAAGAGCATGGCAGACGCAGAGAGCAACCTCGTCCCCTCCGAAGCAGCCGACCAGGTCGAGGTCGCGCTCGAGGAGCAGGCCGCAGCCGACGACGGCATCCTGTACCTCAACGAGTATCAGTACGAAAACGACCTGGTCACCGACTTCGCCCGCCTGGTCGCCTCGCCCAGGCGTCGCGGTTCGCTGTATGTCGCCGCGGCAATTGCCGCGCTGCTCGGCATCGGCATGCTGGTGGCCGGCGACAACTGGATCAAGTTTGGCGTCGTCCTGATCGTATTCGGCGCCTTTTTGGCCTGGTGGAGCAAAAACCTGCACCACACGCTCGCCCGTGACTTTATCGACGCCGTCGAGGCCGACGAGTCCATGGGTGGCCGCTATCGCCGCGTCGCCGCCAACGAGGACGGCCTGATGGTTTGGGGCAAGAGCGGCAAGTCGCAGTTCTTCCCGTTTGAAAAGCTCGACCACGTGCTCGACGGCGAGCGCATCTTTGTGGCCATGTTCGCCGACCAGGGCGTGACGATCCCTAAGGACACCTTTGTCCGCGGCGATGCCGAGCAGTTCGGCCCCTTCCTCAAGGCGCGCATCAACAAAAAACTCCGCATCGAGACCAAGAAGAAGAAAATGAAGGCCGAGAAGGCCGCCGCCGAGGCCAAGCAGGGCGACAAGCCCCAGGAGACCAAGGGCAAGCAGCGCAAGCAGAAGAAGGACAAGAAGAAGCGCTAAGGCCAAGCCAGACAGGCAGCCTCGCATCCCGCTATCCTCCCCATGCACCCGAGCGTGCTACACTAGCAGCATCTATGCCACCGCGAACGGCTCGGCTCCGCGCCCGCCGCTCGCAAACGAACTTTAAACGCACGAGGGTTGGCCATGCCGCTTTTCTCGCAACATACCGCCCGGTTCTCGCCGGACGTTCCCTTGGAGGGCACCAGCTCTCGCGAGCTGCTCAAGCGGTACCAACCGCTCGAGACACTTGCGACTGGCGGTTTTGGCTCCATCGAGATCTGCCGCGACACGCACCTGCGCCGCCGCGTCGCCATTAAGCGCATCCCCCTTATCAACGGCGCCGGCATGCCCGCCAGCGACATCATGGATGTCCTGCGCGAGGCGCACACTGCCGCCATGCTTCAACATCCCAACATCGTGCAGGTCATCGACTTTACGCACGACACCGCCTATGCCTACCTGGTCATGGAGTATGTCGACGGTATGTCGTTAGCCGAGTTTTTGCATCGCGTGGACGGCCACTCGCTCACCTTTGACGAGGCCGCGGCCATTGCCGACGCGCTGGGTCAGGCACTCACCTTTGCCCATGCAAACGGCGTGCTTCATCTGGACATAAAGCCCGCCAATGTGCTTATCGACCATTCGGGCAATGTAAAGCTCACCGACTTTGGCATGGCGCGGCTGTCGTCCGCCGGCGGCTTTGGCGGATCGCGCGGCGGCACCATCGGCTACATGCCGCCCGAGCAGCTCGATATCGAGACCGGCACGGTCGACGAACGTGCCGATGTCTTTGCCCTTGCCTGCGTGATCTACGAGGGCCTGTGCGGCAGTGCCCCCTTTATGGCGGCCACGCCTGCCGACTCGCTCGACCGCATCATCGGCGGCGCCACCTATCCCAGCGAACTGATCCCTCACTTTCCCCCGGGGGCCGAGGCGGCGCTCATGAGCGCTCTCTCCCCCATGCCGCAAGACCGCCCCGATAGCATTGAGGCATTCTGCGACCGACTCCTTGCCGGCTTAGGAAGCGTGCGCGAAGGCCGTCGCAGCTTGGAGCAGATGGTGGGCGAACTTTCAGATGACGAGTGCCCGGCAGACGATATGGAGTCGCTACCCTACGAAGATGACACCGTCGAGATCGACCCCGCGCTTGGTTGGGCGGGCTCGCGCTGGAGCCACGCGCGCAACTACACCATGCGCGGCATCTCAGCGCTCTCATGCGGAGCCTTTAGCTTTTTGCTTATGCAGACAGCCGGCGTCGCGGCGCTTCCCGGGCTGGTCGTGGCGGCCATCGCGATCGGTGCGGCAGCCGGCCTGGCCCCGCAGATCGGCTCGGCCATCTCGACCGTGGGCTTTTTGGTGCTCATGGCCAACGCCACCATGCAGGCGCAGGGCATCCTGTCGATGCTGCCGGTCGCGGTCGTTTTTGCCGCCGCCATGTCCGGTTGGTGGATTGCCTGGGGACGAACCGAGGCGGCTGCGAGCGCGACGCTCACCTGCGCGCTTGCGCTGGGTTGCCTAACCGGCGACGCCCTCCTTGCCGCCGGAGCCGCCGCGAGCATCGCGGCGTTTTGGCTCGGCCCGGCAAGCGCAGCGGCGGCCACGGGCATGGGCGCACTCTTTGCCCGCCTTGCTGCAGCGGCTCTCTCTGCGGGAGGCGTACTGGGGCTTAGCAATGTCGTCGCAGCGCTGGGAGACGCGCTCCTTCTCGCTGCAATCGTGCTGGTTGCAGCAATAGCCGCGGCAACATCGCTGCTGCTCAATGCTCATGCCAAGCGCGCCGAGCAGGGATCGAACCTTGCCGCCATCGTCGCAATTGCCGTCGCCGGCATCGGCTCGGCCGTATCGTTTTGTCTTGCACACCATATGGAAATTGCCAGCCTTGCAGCCGCGGTCATCGCCAAGGCGGCGGTTGCGGGAACCCTATCCTCTATAATCGTTGGGATATGCCTATATTTGCTCGGATACCAAAGAACCTATACGGAGAGTGATCTTTCGTGAACTTCCTGAACATCTTCGAGGACCACGTGGCCGGCATCTTCGGTGCCACCCGTGCCCCGTTCTCCTTTAAGAAGCTTGCCAAGCAGGCCGCTCGCGACATGGAGGATCAGACTCTGGTGATCAACGGCGTCAACACGGCGCCGGCACTCTATACCATCCTTATCGCCGCCGACGACGATCCCATGCTCGCCCCGTTCTACCCCGAGCTTTCGCGCGAGGTCCGCGAGTTTGTGAAGGCGCAGGCCGAAAAGCGCCGCTATGTCTTTGTCGGCGAGCCCCTCGTGCGTTTTATGATCGATCCGCAGCTGCGCGCCGGCAAGTTCTCGGTCTTTGCTGAGAACGTCGATGCGCCCACGCTCGGCCGCCTGTACGAGGAAGAGCGCGCCTACCAAAACGGCCTGGGACAGAACAACTCGGCCGCAAGCCGCGCCGCCAGCGCCCCGCGCGCCGGCCAGCAGCAGTTTGCCGCCCCGCAGCAGCAGCGCCCCGCCGCCATGCCCCAGCAGCAGCCGACGCCTCGCGCCGCCGCTCCCGACCCGCTTGCCGTGGCAGACCCCTTCGCGCCTAGCGTCCCCGACCCCGCCGCCGCACCCATCCCGGTGCCGCAGACCGTCTCGCGCGACGCGCTTGCCGGCATGGGCGGAGCCGCCGCGACCGGTGCCGCCGTGGGCCTAGGTGCCGCAGCCGGCATCGCCTCCAACATGGCGAGCACTCGCGCCCCGCAGCGCCCGCTCGCCCAGCTCGTCGACGTCGTGAGCGGCGAGAGCCATAGCATCACCTCCGCACAGGTGACCATCGGTCGCGAGCGCTCGGTTTCCGACATTGCCCTGCGCGACCCCAACGTGTCGCGCCGCCACGCCCAGCTCACCTTTACGGGCTCGGATTGGTCGATCGAGGACCTCAATTCCACCAACGGCACGCTCGTCAACAACCGCCGCATTACGCGCTGCCCGCTGCGCAACGGCGATTTGCTGACGTTTGGCCTGAGCACCTTTGAATTTAGGGGATAGTCGCTTATGAACATCGATATCGTCCTTTTTGCAGGCCGCATCGTCCTGGTCGCCCTGCTCTATATCTTCCTGTTCGCCGTCATGAAGACCGGCGTGGGACTCGTGCGCGGGCAGCGCCGTGACTCGGCTATCTGGACGATTGATGTGGACAAGGGTCCGCGCGGCATCCGCGGCATCCACGTAGACATGCTCGGCCCCGTCATCGTCGGCCGCTCGCCATCTTCGGACATCTGCATCAACGAGCCGTTTGTCTCGGCCTCGCATGCGCGCTTTTCGCTGCAGGGCCCGGCGCTCATCATCGAGGACCTCAACTCGCTTAACGGCACGCTCGTCAACGGCCGCCAGCTCGTGGAGCCCGCGACGCTGCGTGAGGGCGACGAAGTCCAGATTGGCGACGTGGTCATGAAGGTGAACCGTCGATGATCGACGAGGAGAACAAGTCCGCAACCATGACCGAGGCACCGGCTGCCGCCGTAGCTGCACCGGCCCACGCCGCTCCGGCAGACTCCACACCCGTGGAGCCCGAGGACACCGTGTTCTCCCTGCCTCTTTCGCATGTAACGCATGATATTTCAGATCTCGCCGATAACGAGGACGAAGAGGATGCCGTAGCGGCGCCCATCGGCGCACATGCTGCGGAACAGCCCACAGCGCCCGAAGCAACCCCGGCGCCGGCTCACTTTGCAGAGCCCGTCGCCGCGGCAATCAACGAGAGCGCTGCGGTGTTTGCGGCACCCGAGCCCGCCGCGCCGGCGTTTCCCATAGCCCCGGCATCCGAGGTTGCGCCCGCGTCTACGCCGGCGCCCGAGGCGGGGACATCCCCCGAGGACGGCCCTGCACCCAAGACCCCGCAGCCTGCGCCCGCAAGCGAGTCCGATGCCGTGGCCGAGCCCGCCGCCCAGTCGCAAAACACGCCCGCGCCGTCGCACTTTGCGACGCCCGAGCCTATAGACGTCAGCCCGCAAGATGACGAGTCGACCGCCCGCGTTTCCGAGGAGCCCGACTCCCCGGACACCGGCGATTCCGAATCAAACGCCGAGACCGACACCGTCTCTCCCGGTGACACAGCCGAAATCGACGTTGCCGCCGTTGAGGCCAAACTCAAAGACCCCGGCTCGACCATGAGCTTTGAACCCCTAACCGAGGAGCGCATCGAGACCGACTCGACCTATGATGCCGGCACCACCACGCAACTCATGTGGGGCGCCCGCTCCGACGTTGGCTGTGTGCGCCCGCACAATGAGGATTCCTACCTGGTGCAGTCGCCGCTCTTTTGCGTATGCGACGGCATGGGTGGTCACGCCGCCGGCGAGGTAGCCTCTTCTATCGCCGTCGAGACTATAGCCAAGACGGCCCCACAGTCCGCCGACGCAGAACGCCTGGCCGCATCCGTCGAGGCAGCCAACGCCGCCGTAATCGAGGCGGCCCTGAACGGCCTGGGCAAGCCCGGCATGGGCTGCACAGCCACCTGCGCCTACATCGAAAACGACACGCTCGCCATCGCCCACGTGGGCGACTCTCGCGCCTATCTGCTCCACGAGGGCACGCTCATCCGCGTGACCCGCGACCACTCCTACGTGGAGGAGCTCGTGGACGCCGGCGAGATCACGGCAGACGAGGCTCGCGTCCACCCCAACCGTTCGGTCATCACCCGCGCGCTGGGCTCGGACCCCGCCATGTATGCCGACCACTTCACTCTGCATATCGAGGAAGGCGACCGCCTGATCCTGTGCTCCGACGGCCTCTCGAGCATGATTCCCGATAGCGATATCGAGAACATCGCCACGCAGTCCTCAACCGCGCAAATCTGCGTCGACAACCTAGTGGACGCGGCGCTTGCCGCCGGCGGCCACGACAACGTAACCGTAGTAGTCGTTGACCTGGTTGACGATGGCGTTATGCGCGAGGCGCAACGCGTGCGTCGCCGCAATGTTACTATCGCCGCCATCCTGGCCCTCGTCTTTGTGCTGGCAGCTGGCATCTGGGCCTACACGGGTGTCACCGGCTCGTACTACCTGGGTACCTACCAGGGCAATGTCGCCGTCTGGCGCGGCCTGCCCGGCAAGCCACTCGGACTCAAGCTCCACTGGCTCGAAAGCGAAACCAGCATCAAGCTGTCCGACCTGCCCGAAGACACGCAAAACCGCCTCAAGGCGGGCATTCCGCAAACAAGTGTCGACGATGCGCAGGACACGATATCCAAGTACCGCCACCAGATCGACGAGGAGCAGACCCGCCAGGTGATCGACGCGCAAACGATTCGCGACAACACCAATCAGGGATCGACCTCCGAATCAGATTCCGAGAAAACCGCCGAACAGTCCGCCGAGGCCGAAGCCTCCGATAAGAATTAGAAAGGGAGTGCCGCTTATGAGTCGCCGCAACACCGAGCTGCTCTTGCTCATCGCCTCGGCGTTCCCCGTCATCCTGCTGTATGCGATGTACGTCCTCACCGCGGGCGCTGCCATCTCCTTTGAGACGCTCGCCGTACCGATCGGCCTCTTTGCCGCCTTTGCCGCGGCCCACATTGCCGTGCGCATCTTGGCGCCCGGTGCCGACCCCGCCATCCTGCCCATCGTATTTATACTTTCGGGCATCGGCATCACGTTCGTGACGCGTCTCGCCCCCGCTCTCGCCATCTCACAGCTCATCATCCTGTTTGTCTCGGTGGCGCTCATGGTGGGAACGCTTGCACTAGTCAAAAACCTCGACGTGGTCATGCGCTACAAGTACACCTTTGGCATCATCGGCATCATTCTGCTGATGCTGCCTATCTTTATCGGCACCACGATCTCGGGCTCCAAGCTGTGGATTCGCATCGCGGGCTTTACCATCCAGCCCGGCGAGTTCGCCAAGGTCTTTATCGTCCTGTTCCTGGCCGGCTACCTGGCCGAGAACCGCGAGCTGCTCTCCATCTCCAACCGCAAGATTCTGGGCTTTAAGATCCCTCGCCTGCGACTGCTGCTGCCGCTGTTTGCCGTGTGGGGTGTGTGCCTGCTCGTCGTCGTCTTCGAACGCGACCTGGGTTCGGCCGTGCTGTTCTACACCATCTTCTTGCTGATGCTCTACGTTGCCACGGGGCGCTTTTCGTATGTCGTTATCGGCCTTGCGCTCTTAGCTGTCGGAGCCGTGGGCGCCTACAAGTTCCTGTCGCACGTTCAGGTGCGTTTCCAGGTTTGGGTCGATCCGTTTAAGGACGCCCAGGGCCAGGGCTACCAGATCGTCCAGTCGCTCTTCTCGCTTGCCGATGGCGGCCTGGTCGGTGTTGGCATCGGCAACGGCATGGCCAACAACATCCCTGTCGTCGAGTCCGACTTTATCTTCTCGGCCATTGGCGAGGAGATGGGCCTTTTGGGCGGCGGCGCCGTGCTCATCCTGTTTATGCTCTTTGCCGTGCGTGGCCTCACCACAGCTGCCCGCGCTAAATCCGACCTCGCCGCCTTTAGCGCCACCGGTCTTACGGCAGCCATCAGCTTCCAGGCCTTCTTGATCGTGGGCGGCGTCACCCGCCTGATCCCGCTGACCGGCGTCACTCTGCCCTTTATGAGCCAGGGCGGCTCCTCGCTGCTGGCAAGCTTTATCATCGTCGCGCTCCTGCTGCGCGCCGGTGACGAGGCGACCGGACGCGAGGCCGAGCTTACCGGCACCGGCACCATGGCCGCCATCACCGATGATCAGGTCGCATCGGCCGCCGCCCCGACGGGCACGCGCTTTGCCACCTCGTCTTCCTACGGCAGCGGCAGCCATTCCGTCGGCTCGCGCATGCGTCGTCGCCTGCTCGACACGCCTGAATCCGGTGTGCTCGGCCGCGTGGCGCTCGCCAACCGTCTAACCCGCGCGGTGCTCGCCTTTACGGCGCTGTTCGCCATCCTTATCGGCAACCTCACCTATGTCCAGGTCATCAAGGCCAAGGACTATCAGGACATGCCGACCAACAACCACACCATCGCCCGCTCCAAGTACATCCAGCGCGGCTCCATCATCACGTCCGACGGCGTGACGCTGGCCGAGTCGCTGCAGCAGGAGGACGGCACCTACGTACGCTCCTACCCCAACGGTAACCTGGCAGCGCACGTGGTTGGCTACGTGAGTCAGCAGTATGGCACCACCGCCATCGAGAGCGTCATGAACGACACGCTCACCGGTTCTAAGGACTACTCCAGCTGGAACAACGCCATCGCGTCGCTCGCGGGCCAGACCCAGCCGGGCAACACCGCCAAGCTCACCATCGACTCGCGCATCCAGACGGCGGCCGAGCAGGCACTCAAGGGCTTTAAGGGCGCTGTAGTGGTCATCGACCCGCGTACCGGCGCGGTGCTCGCATGTGCCAGCTCGCCCACCTATGACAACACCAACATCGATGCCCTGCTGCAGACGGGCGGCGGCGAGGACGGCTCCATGTACAATCGCGCCATGGACGCGCTGTACACGCCGGGCTCAACGTTTAAGGTCGTTACGCTTTCCGCGGCACTCGAGACCGGCACCGCCAGCCTTACCAGCACCTACCAGGCGCCCAGCTCCATGGACATCGGCAACGCACCGGTCACCAACTATGCCAACGAGAGCTACGGCACCATCAGCCTGCAGCAGGCCTTTGCCGTGTCCTCCAACGTCGTCTTTGGCCAGGTGGCAAACGAAGTTGGCGCAAATACGCTCGTACAGTTTGCCAACGCCTTTGGCTACGGCCAAAAGCTCGGCCAGGACCTGACCTCCGCGGCCTCCATCATGGCCGACCCGTCGCTCATGACCGAGTGGGAGACCGCCTGGGCCGGCGCCGGCCAGCCTGTCGGCATGGACCACACGCCCGGCCCGCAGACCACCGTCATGCAAAACGCCGTGATTGCCGCCGCCATCGCTAACAGCGGCGTGGTCATGGACCCGTACTTTGTAGCCCAGGTACTCGCCCCGGACGGAACCGTGGTCAAGACCACGCAGTCCCGCTCGCTTGGTCAGGCCGTCAGCTCCGCCACGGCCGACCAGGTCAAGCAGGCCATGCTTGCCGTCGTCCAGTCCGGCACCGGCACCGATGCCCAGATCCCCGGCGTCAAGGTCGCCGGCAAGACCGGCTCGGCCGAGACTGGCGGCACCAACGTCAACTCGATGTTCGTTGGCTTTGCACCTTACGATTCACCCACGGTCGCCATCTCGGTGGCCTTGGAGGATTTCGACAAGCATGACGTCAAGGCCGCCAAGATCGCCGGTATCGTCCTGACCGCGGCGCTTGCCGCACAGGGAGCGTGATGCCCATGATCGAATCGGACACCCGAGGCGCGCCGCGGCCTAAGGGTTAGCGGCAACGCGTCACACGGCCCCAGCGGCCACATCGTAGGTACTACACACATCGTTGAGCGAATAGTTATGTTAGGAGCAGGAATGGAACAGAGGGTCCTCGGGGGAAGATACCTCCTCAAGGATAAGGTGGGAACAGGCGGCATGGCGACCGTCTACCGTGCACAGGACCAGGTTCTCGACCGCACGGTAGCCGTCAAGATCATGCTGCCGCAGTATGCTGGCGACGCGACCTTCGCCGCACGCTTTAAGCAGGAGGCCCAGGCAGCAGCCGGCCTCTCCTCCCCCTATATCGTGGGCGTCTACGATTGGGGCAAGGACGGCGACACCTATTACATCGTCATGGAGTACCTGCGCGGCACCGACCTTAAGAGCGGCATCAAGAGCCACGGCGCCCTCGACCCCAAGAAGGTCGCCCAGATCGGCTCGCAGATCAGCTCCGCGCTTTCGGTCGCCCACAAGCACGAGATCATCCACCGCGACATTAAGCCGCAGAACATCATGGTGCTGCCCGACGGCAACATCAAGGTGATGGACTTTGGCATCGCGCGCGCCAAGAACAGCCACCTCACGCAAGACAACAACGTGCTGGGAACCGCCCACTACGTCAGCCCCGAGCAGACCCGTGGTCAGGACCTCGGCCCCACCTCGGATATCTACTCGCTGGGCGTCGTGATGTACGAGTGCGCCACCGGCCGCGTCCCCTTTGACGGTGACGACGCTATCTCGGTCGCACTCAAGCAGGTCAACGAGCTGCCTATTCCGCCGAGCCAGATCAACTCCGGTGTCGACGCCGACCTTGAGCGCATCATCCTCAAGTGCATGGAGAAGGACCCGGCAAACCGCTTCCAGACCGCCGACGAGCTGCGTCAGGTGCTCAACAGCTACCTGTCGGGCCGTGCCGTCAACGTCTCGGAGCCCACGCGCATCATCGGTGCCCCCGGTGAGCTGGGCGCCACCAAGACTCGCGAGCTTTCCGATCAGACGCGCGCCATGGTGCGTCCCGTCTCGGGCGTGAGCGGCCAAAATACCGCCCGCAGCTCGGTTTCGGGCTCCACCGGCTCCTACGAGGTCGAAAAGCCCAAATCCAACAAGAACAAGATCATCGCCGCCGTGGTGGCAGCCGTTGCCGTCATCGGCATCGTGGTGGCCTTTGCCACAGGACTCTTTGGCGGCGAGCAGGTCACCGTGCCCGATGTGCTGGGCAAGGACCAGCAGACTGCCGTCGAGCTGATCAAGGAAGCCGGCCTCGAGGTCGGCACCATCGACCAAAGCTACAACGACGATGTCGACGAGGGCAAGGTCGCCGAGCAGACGCCCAACGGCAACACCAAGAAGACCAAGGGCACCAAGGTGAACCTGGTAATCTCCAAGGGCCCCAAGCCCTCCGAAAAGGTTGAGGTTCCCCAGCTTGTCGGCCTGACCAAGGACCAAGCAGAAGCCGCACTGGCAAGCGTTGGCCTGAAGGGCAACGCCTCCGAGGAGGCCAACGAGGCTGATGAGGGCCAGGTCTTTGAGCAGGGCACCGAAGCCGGTAAGGAAGTCGCGAAGGGCACGACCATCTCGTACAAGGTCTCGAGCGGCCCGGATACCACGTCCGTCCCCGACCTGACCGACATGACCGAGGCCCAGGCGCGCAACGCCCTCGATATGGCAGGCTTTGGTGTCGACGTGAGCTACCAGGAGAACGACTCGGTTACCGAGGGCACCGTGATCAGCTGGAACCCCAGCGGCAAGCAGAAGCCCGGCGCCACGATTACCGTCGTCATTGCCAAGAAGTCCGGCAAGGCCACCGTCCCGGGCAACCTGTACGGCAAGAGCATTTCCGCCGCCGTTACCGCGCTCAACAACGCCGGTTTCTATAACATTGGCTTCTGTGACCAGAACGGCAATCCCGTGAGCGGTAACGAGGATGCCACCGTTACGGGCGTCTCCCCCACCGGCAAGCAGTCCACCGACAGCACGATCACGCTGACGGTCGCACTTTCTGGCTCGGGCTCTGGCTCTGGCTCGGGCACGGGTGACGATTCCGGTACGACCAACTAGTCGCCACCCCACCGCTCATCACGGCTCTCGCCGCAAACATATTCGCTCACAGGCGCCCGCTTGCTCCCCCAGCAAGCGGGCGCTTCGTTTTTGACATGGCATTGAACCAGAAGAACCCGGCACCGTAGCGGTACCGGGCTCGATATTCCTCTGGTGCCCCCGGGCGGATTCGAAAACTCCCCCGCGGGGAAATGAGTGACGCGGGTGTCGACGGCTCGAATCCGCCGACGGCCCCCACAAACCAGAAACGGCGCCGCTCTCGCGACGCCGTCATAATCTTCTGGTGCCCCCGGGCGGATTCGAACCGTCGACACCCGCTTTAGGAGATATGATTTAATGCTCCCCCCTACCATTCATCAAACATCATTGAACACCATATAACCGCAGATAAACACAGCAGTTTGTGTCTTTTGCCTCTGATAGCTGCGACTACGCTTTTACAAATATATTACTAACGGCTTTAGCTAAACTGCACTCAATGAATTGTTGAAAACTCATCAATGAAACGGAGTGCAAAGATGTCAGAACAACCACTCATTAGCGGAAGAGGCACGTGTTGGAAAGACAAGAGGTCGCCTAACACCTATCGCTATTATTTTTCACTTGGAATCAAGGACCCTAAGACGGGACGCTACAAACGATCCCCAACTTATACGGTTCACTGCAAGACTAAAACAGAGGCAAAGGCTGCAATGCAGGCCAAGCTGGCAGAAATCAACTCTTCTGGCACGGTCTCTAAAACTAAAAAGCCAACTCTGCTTGCATCCTACTGCTGGGCCTTTCATGAAAATAGGGACACCGAGCTTGCGCCAACGAGCTATGAAAGAGAAGCATACGATTGCAGGCATATCGAAGACCTATTCGGTGCGTTTCAGACAATTGAGGGGCTGACTCCCGATCTAATCGAAGAAACATATGCCGAAGCTCGTCGCACGGGAAAATACAAGCCATCGGAGCTTGTGCGGATCAACGCGAAATTGCGTCAAATTCTCTCGAATGCAGTCGCGAAGCGAATAATTGACCGAAACCCCTGCGCTACCGTTCACGTTCGCAGACCACGCAACAAAAGAGAATCACTGACAATCGACCAGGTAGCTACCCTATGCACACATCTTCAACACATTGAGCTCACCGCCGAAGCTGTTGGTACGCTAGTACTAGTGTATACGGGTATGCGGAAAGGCGAGATGTTGGGCCTCGAATGGCGCGATTGGGACCCTGCCAATAAAACCTTGAAAATTGACAGGCAGTACACCAACGACCATGAACTGAGGGCACCCAAGTCACAAGAAAGCCAACGCAAAATCCCCGTTGGAGAAACCTTGGCCGAACGTCTTCAATCATGGTCAGCCATACAAAAAGAGCTCCTGGCCTCTCTGGGGCTGTCCCAGACTGGCAGAACTCCCATCATTAGCGATATTGCCGTCGAGCAAGGGGTCCCTACTGTCTGTCACATGAAAAACTACATCTTCAACCATTGGTTTCGCGATTTCGCAGTTAGCTGCAATCTTGGAATCTATGAGCCGAACAATTCGACTGGCGGAAAGCTATATAAGGGCATCTGCCCGCATCAGCTCAGGCATTGTGTAAGCACTTTTATGCTGGCGAACGGATCGGACGTTAGAAGCGTGCAAGGTATTCTTGGCCACGCGGACCCCAATATCACGCTCAAAACGTATACAAGCCTCGTTCAACAATCAGAAATAAAAGCAGTTAAAGGCTACGAAGACTTCATCAACGCCTATATACAGAGAAGCGAGAAATAGCATGTTTTTCATTCATCGTTTCATCAATAATATTACGGTACTATGCTACTATTTCCGCAGGTAGATGCTTTATTTGATTGACATCTATTGAGTTTTAATACATGCTAAAGCTGTCAGATGGCTACGCATGTAGTCATAGAAACCGGCCCCCCAAGTGCTTATGAACCTGGTAAGTCTTACAAGCACAGGGAGGGCCCTCATTGAAAGGATAGCTCATCATGGCTACTCCAAAGATTAGCACTCAGGCGTCCACACCGACTTTCCCCACTGGTGCCGCTCAGTGCGATCGGTTGCTCCGCGTTAACGATATCCGCGAACTTACTGGCTGGAGCGAAAACACCGCACGCAAGTTTATGAGAGAGTCCGGCAAGCTCATCCAAATCCATCGTTCTAATTACATGTTTGAAAGTTCGTTTTATGAGCTTTTCAAGCAGCTTGAAGGTCGCACCGCCCACTTTGACTAGGCGGTAAACATGAGCGAGCTGCCGTCGATTTCCGACATATTTAGCGATGATGTTAATGAACAACGAAAGATTAAAGGGAAAATGGATAAAGCTAATTTTATTTCAGTGCCCGAGTGGGCGTGCTGCGTCACCACCGTCGCTGCTGAGCGCCTCATCCTCGGCCTTGTATGGAAGTTTGGAAAGCCTTCCACAAACAAAAAAGCCATGGGCTTTTACGCAAAAAGCAAATGGATTGAGGAGCACTACCACCTGAGCAAGAACACGATTTCCCGGGCCCATACCTCTTTGAAGAAAAAGAGGTACATTCAAAAGGCGGGTGACGGCAGCTGGATGCTTAATTACGCTGCAATCTACCGCGCCGCAGTCGAAAACGGCTGGGAGCCTCCGAAATCTTAAGCCCACAAACCGACTATCGAGGTCGTAAGAGTCGGCCACCGTCAGGGTGCCCACAAGAACATGCCGCGGATGTAAAATAAAATAGGGTCGAACCGAAACAGTTCCCGGACAATTGGCGTCCGGCCAGACACTTCGATTCGACCCTTTTTCATGCCCGCATCTAAAACAATCCCATAATCATTCTCGGCATCTTTAACGCCATCACTCTCCCGCCACCAACGCGTCGTAGGTGCCATTTTGGTGCCATTTTCAACGAATCGATATGGCCGTCCATTCATGGCCTTTAAGGCACGTGATACCATGAAAACGTGCGGTATTTCTCTAACCAAAAACCTGCGTGAACGTATGACTTGAGACGCTTTTAGAACTCACCGATCGCAGGACGACTACAAAACAACAGCGGCCGCGTATTTGTTCCCAGCCGTACGGCGTGGCGGAGCCATGCCCATTGTTGATTGGAGTGCCGCACGATGACAGACGAGAGAAAAATCAGGGAGATCTACGGTTACGGCCTGAAATCCGTCCTCGATGAGGCCGCCGAGCGGATCGAGGCGACATGGCGGGAGAAACTGCTGCGCGAGAC
>DBFPAR010000015.1:0-1930 GCA_048362915.1 Collinsella sp. | reverse complement strand
CGCGGAGAGCTGGGGCTGGGCTCCGCCCAGGCCGAGCAGGTCGAACTTGTCGATGCCGATGATGATGGCGATCAGGGCGACGCCCAGGACGGGCACGTTGGCGTAGGAGCACAGCAGGAAGCCCAGGAAGTAGAAGGGCACGAGCTGCTTGGTGAGCACCAGGCGGCCGAGCATGGCGAAGCCCATGGCCGGCAGGATGTTGGCGGCAACGCCAAAGCCAGCAAGAACAAAGTCGGGGATAAAGTCGAGCACGCCCTGGATAGCGTCAGCACCCAGATAGAACGACAGCGAGCACAGCAGGAACGCCATGATGATGCCGGTTAAACCGATCAGGAAGTGCATCGCATAGACACCCTTAAGGTTGCCCTGGCCGGAGAAGGCATCAGCGCGGTCAACCAGGATCGGCAGGGCGGCGTTGAGGATGTTCTTGATGGCAAGGCACAGCGTGGCGATGGGCATGGCAAGCGCGATGGCTGCCTCGGTGCTCTGGCCCAGCTGGATAGCGAAGGCGCAGGCGAGCACGCCGCCGATCGTCTCATCAGGCGGCACGTAGGCGCCGATGGAGATCGAGCCCATGAACAGCAGCTCCAGACTCGCACCGATCGCGAGGCCGGACTGCAGGTCCCCCAGCACCAGACCCACGAGCGGGCACAGGACGATGGGGCGGAACGCATAGAGCGTACCGAGCTGGCAGTCGAACTTACCAAATGCGGCGATAAGTCCGATGAGGATTGCTTGGGTAAGCATACATCCCCCTTTCCTAATAGGACACTACGAAGAGCTCAGACTCTTCGAATTCAAACGCCTAGAGCACGCTGGCGCAGTCAACCTTGGGGTCATCGGCCAGGGGTCGAATCTCGACCTCAACGCCACGATCCAGCATCTCGCGCACATCGGCTTCCTCGGCCGCGGTCAGGAAGATCTGACGAGAGACCTGACGAGCATCGGGACGCTTCTCGTCCTTGGGCTTGGTGTTGCCCAGGTTGACCGACTTAATCTGCGGGCAGCCCTCAACAAGCTGCTTTGCCTCGGCGATGGTGGCGACGCAGATGATCATCTTGTATTTGTCAGTCACGCCCGAGTTAATGGCCTCGATGGCATTCGCCATATCCTTGATGACGAGCTTGCAGCCGGCAGGCTTGCCCATCTTGAGCGTCGTCTTCCACACCGGGTCGTTGGCGACCTTATCGCCCACGCAGAAGATGCAGTTGGAGCCAAGGCCCTGAACCCAGGAAACTGCGACCTGGCCATGAAGCAGGCGATGGTCAACGCGAAGTAGCTGAATCATAATGTGACCCCCCAAAGGTCTTGTGCCGTCTTACGGCGTGTCAGTAGGTGCTGCGGATTAGAACTCTTCTTCCTCGTCGTCATCGACCAAAAGATCGTTGACAAACTTCACGCGCGTATCGTCCGCAGCGACGATGGCGCGAATCGTCTCCTCAACCGGCGCCGACTCGTCAGAGAACAGCAACTGGATGAGGAGAGGAAGGTTCATGTTGGTAACGAGGTACGTGCGGGGACGCGTCTGGACGATCTTGGTAAACTCGTTGTTGACGCTGCCGCCAAAGAGGTCGGTGCAGACAACGACATCATCGTCAGCAGACATGCCTGCCAGCAGTTTTTGGGCCTCCTCGGCCACGTCCATGCGGCCATCGACGAACATCGAAAGATCGTGGACGTTGTCGCGAGCGCCCGAGAGCAGCTCGACGCTCTCCTTGATGCCGGTAGCGAAGTGCGCATGGCTGGCGATGATGTACTGTCTCATTCTGTGTTCCTCTCAATAGCCCGGCACGTTCCCGCACCCGTTTTCTTTAGTAGTCGAACTGGTGATAGTAGCGACGATACTTGAGGTTGTGCTTGGTGACCGTCTCGTAGTAGCGAGCCAGGCGGTCGGTAACGAGCACCGTCAGAATCCACGGAGACACGATGA
>DBFPAR010000014.1:0-1333 GCA_048362915.1 Collinsella sp. | reverse complement strand
GGCCTTTCGCTGTTTGGTGTGGGTGGGTCTGTCAGGTGGTGACGGTGCTGAGGTCGAGTTTGCCGCAGGTCAGGTAGATCATGGTGCTGAAGTAGCCCATGTTCTTGAATCCGCGGGCTCGGGTCTTGACGTTCTGGATGACGCTGTTGAGTCCTTCGAGGATCGCGTTGGTGTAGGGGTGGTCGAAGTAGGCGAGGATGTCCCGCCAGTGGCGGCGTATCTGGCGGGCGAACTCTTTCATGGGTTCGAGTCGGGAGCGCGTCATCCACGAGCACAGACGCTTGAGGGCCGTCTCGGCCTCGGCTCGATCGACGCTGGTGTCGTAGATGTCCTGGAGGGTCTCGCGCATCTGACAGGCGCGTCCGGTTTTCAATCGTCGCCGTTGCAGGCTGCGCTTGGTTTCCAATTGCAGGCCGGTCAGGTTCGATTCGTTCCTCAACCACAGGTACTTGGTCCGCTTGAGCAGCGCGTTGCCGCGGGCCTCCTGTTTGCGGACCTTGTCGACGGCCTCGTTGGCGTGTTTGATCACGTGGAACTTGTCGATGATTCTCGCCGCGTTGGGCAGCCGCTCGCGGATGCCCTTGGCGAACCCCAGGCTCATGTCGCAGGTAACCAGACGCACCCGGTCGGGATCGCCGTTGTGATCCATGAAATCCCGCGCGAACCGTTTGATCGTGGTCGAGTCCTTGCCCGGGACCACGCAGATTACGTTGCGCTCCACCAGGTCGGCGACCACGGTGATGTACCGGTGGCCCTTCCGGCTGGTCTCGTCGATGCCTATGGCCTCCACGCCCGTGTAGTCCTCGTAAAGCCTCGCCTCGTCCACGTAATGGCGGATGAACCGCCACAGGCGGGTGTCATGTTCGCCGACCTGCTCGGCGATGTCCGCGACCGGCTGGCTTTTGGCCAGCTCCACGACCATCGCCTCGAACAGGAGCGTGAACCCGCTTCCCGGCCTCGCCCACGGCACCGGGACCGCGTGCACGCCGTGGGCGGGGCACGTCACGCGCGGCACGCCCGCGTGAATGAACGCCTTGTACTGGAAGAAGTTCAGATGCCGCCACGCGCGCTCCCTCGCGTCATGCACCGGACACGCGGCCTCGCCGCACCCCGGTTCCGGGCAGGGGAACCGCGAACCCGCCGCGAACCCGATCGCGATATGCAGTTCCCGTCTGCCGTCCTCCTCGTCACGGAACTCCACGCCCGACACCCTCCACGGGTCAGGCAGTTGCAGGGCGGCGGTGAACAACGACGTGGTATCCATACCCCCCAAACTACCCGACCAGCACCACCACCCCCCGACCCACTCACCCACACCAAACAGCGAAAGGCC
>DBFPAR010000013.1:0-19350 GCA_048362915.1 Collinsella sp. | reverse complement strand
TCGATCCCCCTCGTCTCCACCCGAGCATTGAATGAGGCTCCAACGCAAGTTGGGGCCTTTTTTCATATAGGCACACAAGGTCAAAGGCGGCACCATGATCCTCCTGGTCGACAAGATCGAAAAAAGCTTCGGCGCACGCGTCCTCTTTAGCGGCGCGTCCTTCCAGATCAACCCCGGCGAGCGCTTCGCGCTCGTGGGACCCAACGGCGCCGGCAAAACCACCATGCTCAAGATTATCATGGGCATCGACAGCCCCGATGCCGGCCAGGTCCAGTACGCCAAGGACTGCCAGGTGGGCTACCTAGAGCAGGAAACCAACCTAGAGCAAAAGGACACCACCATCCTCGCCGAGGTCATGGCCGCTGCCAAGGAAATCCGCCGCATGGGCGAGCGCGCCAACGAGCTGCAGGCCCAGATCACCGAGCTCTCCGAACAGGGGAAGGACGTCGACGCACTCCTTAACGAGTATGGCCAGGTCCAGGACCGCTTTGAGCATCTGGGCGGCTACGAGCTCGAGAGCAACGCCCGTAAAATCCTGTCCGGCTTGGGCTTTAAGGTCACCGACTTTGAGCGCCCGTGCTCCGAGTTCTCGGGCGGCTGGCAGATGCGCATCGCGCTGGCCAAGCTCTTCCTGCGCCACCCCGACCTGCTGCTCCTGGACGAGCCCACCAACCACCTGGACCTCGAGAGCGTCCAGTGGCTGCGCGGCTTTATCGCGAGCTACGATGGCGCCGTCCTCATCGTCAGCCACGACCGCGCCTTCATGGACGCCTGCGTCGACCACGTCGCCGCCCTCGAGAACCGCCGCGTGACCACCTACACCGGCAACTACAGCAGCTACCTTAAACAGCGCGAGGACAACCTAGAGCAGATGCGCGCCAAGCGTGCCGCTCAGGAGCGCGACATCGCCCACATGCAGGTCTTCGTCGACAAGTTCCGCTACAAGCCCACCAAGGCTGCCCAGGCCCAGGAGCGCATCCGCAAGATCGAGCAAATCAAAAAGGAGCTTGTCATCCTGCCCGAGGGTCACAAGCACATCGACTTTAAGTTCCCCGACCCGCCGCGCTCCGGCGACATGGTCGTAGGGCTCGAGAGCGTGTCCAAGTCCTACGGCGACAAGCACATCTACAGTGACATCGATCTCAAGCTCTACCGCGGCGAGCACGTGGCGCTCGTCGGCCCCAACGGCGCCGGCAAGTCCACGCTCATGAAGATCCTCGCTGGCCTGGAGCCGCCCACCAATGGCACCCGCGACCTGGGCACTAACGTGGGCGTAGCCTACTACGCCCAGCACGCGCTCGAGGGCATGACCGAGTCCAATACCGTCCTGCAAGAGATCGACACCGTCACGCCCAAGTGGACCGTGCCGCAGCAGCGCAGCCTGCTGGGCGCCTTCCTGTTTAGCGACAACGACGCAATCGAAAAGCAAGTCCGTGTCCTCTCCGGCGGCGAAAAGGCACGTCTGGCCCTTGCCAAGATGCTCGTGGCCCCCGAGGCGCTCCTGTGCCTGGACGAGCCCACCAACCACCTGGACATCGACTCTGTGGACATGCTCGAGAACGCCCTGCAAAACTTCCCCGGTACCATCGTGCTAATCAGCCACGACGAGCACCTGGTGCGCGCCGTGGCCAACCGCATCATCGACATCCGCGACGGCAAGGTCACGGTCTACGATGGCGACTACGACTACTACCTCTACAAGCGCGAGGACCTCGCCGCCCGCGTCGCCGCCGAGGCGGCAGGGGAGAGCGCGCCGGCCACGGTCAAGTCCACCAAGGCCAGCGCCGCCCAGGTCGACACCCCCGCCGCGACGCCTAAGCCTGCCGAGGGCAAAAAGACCAAGGAGCAAAAGCGCGCCGAGGCCCAGGCCCGCGCCGCGCTCAACAAAAAGCTCAAGGGTGTGCGCAACCAGCTCAAGAAGATCGAGACGGAGCTCGACAAAAAGCGCGCCCGCTATGACGAGCTTATGGAATTGATGGCCAGCGAAGAGCTTTATGCCGATCAAGACAAGTTCAATGCCGCGCTGGGGGAATATAACGGCCTTAAGCAAGAGCTGCCCAAGCTCGAGGACGAATGGCTGGAGCTTTCCACCCAGATCGAAGAGGAGACCGCGCGTGAACTCTCGTAAAGCCGCTGCCGTGGCGATGAGCATCATCGCCATCGCTTGTCGCATCTGCGGCATTTTTATGAGCGCGATGACCGTGCTGCTGTGCTTTAGCGGCCTCACCGCCAAGCTGCAGATCGTGGGCTTTGTCGTTGAGCTTTCGCGCGCGCTGCCGAGCGCCATCGCCGGCTACGGCGTCATTACGTCGCCCTTTGGCGGCGTGTTCCGCCTGGATTACGCTATCGTGGCCGTCATCCTGTTTGTGGCCGACTACCTGCTCACGCGCGCCTCGCGCCGCGTCCGCTAGGGGAGCGCCATGTCCAGCAGCTACATCATGAACCTGCTCGCGAGCGCCGTCGCCGTCATTGTGGGCATCGTCATCCACGAGAGTGCGCACGCCGCCGCGGCCTGGGCACTCGGCGATAAGACGGCCCGATCGCGCGGTCGTGTCTCGCTCAACCCGCTCAACCATATCGACCCGTTTGGCACCATCATCCTGCCGCTGCTGATGCTCGCCGCCGGTGGCCCGGTGTTCGCCTTCGCCAAGCCCGTGCCCGTCTATCTCAACAACCTCAAGCACCCCAAGCGCGACGAGGTCCTGGTGAGCGTAGCCGGCCCTGCATCGAACATCGCGTTGGCATGTCTTACGGCCGCCCTCATGCACCTGACCTACGGCAACCTCTACGCCAGCATGTCCTTTGCCGTGACATCACAAATCATGAATTTCGGCGCCACGTTTATCGTGGTCAACCTGTCACTCGCGTTCTTTAACCTCATCCCGATCCCGCCGCTCGATGGCTCATCGATCATCGTGCCCTTCCTCAAGGGCAAGGCGCTCGCCAACTACTACCGTCTGCAGCAATACGCCATGCCCATCCTCATCTTGGTGCTGTATCTGCTGCCCATGTGGACCGGCATCGATGTGATCGGCCGCTATTTCGACGTTACCGTGTATCCGCTTGCTGAACAGCTGCTCAACTTCGCAATCGCCGGCATCTAAGGTAAACTTACAGGTCGACCGTGCAAAACGGTCGCAACATGCACCCAAACCGCGCCGCGAAGGCGCCGTCAAAGGAGGTCGAAGATGTCGTATCGCGTGTCGACGCAGGTCTACAGCGGACCGTTCGACCTGCTGCTGCAGCTGGTAACCCGCCAAAAAGTAGATATCGGCGCCATCTCTATCAGCGAGGTGGCCGAACAGTACCTTGCCGAGGCCGAGCGCATCGAGGCACTGGACCTGGACGTGGCGAGCGACTTTTTGCTGGTCGCGGCAACCCTTTTGGACATTAAGGCCGCCTCGCTGGTGCCGCAGGAGGCCCCGCGCAAAGCCGACGACGATGACGAGTTCGACGAAGACCTCGAGGAGCTCAGCACGCTTGACGGCGACGCGCTGCGTGAGGTCCTGATCCAGCGCCTGATCGCCTACAAGCAGTTTAAAGGCGCGGCTGCGGCCCTCGGTGCCCGCATGCAGGCCGAAAGCCGCATGCACCCGCGTGTGGCCGGCCCCGATCCTGAGTTCCTTGGCCTTATGCCCGACTACCTGGCCGGCATTACTCTGCGCGGTCTAGCCGTCATCTGCGCCGACCTGGATGGCAAGCGACAGACCTTCCTGCTCGAGGCCGAGCACGTGGCGCCGCATCGCGTACCGCTCGACTTGACCGTGGCCTCAGTCGACCGCTTTACCATGACGCACCAAACCTGCACCTTCCGCGAGCTACTGGACGGCGATGCCACCACCGAGCAGCTCGTCGTCACCTTCCTAGCTATGCTTGAGCTCGCCAAGCGCGGCTCGCTCACGCTGAGCCAGGACGAGATCTTTGGAACCATCCGCATCAACCGCGTCGAGGGCGCCGAGGCCTATGTGCCCGGCGAGGGCCCCGAGCTCACCGAATAGGAGCCGCAACCATGTCAACCCTTTCCACGCTGGAGGCAAACAGCCTCAAAGGCGCCCTCGAGGCGCTGCTGCTGGTGTCGAGCGACCCCGTGAGCGCACCCGCGCTGGCAGGTGCGTTGGATATCGCCCCGGGCGAATGCGCGTCGCTGCTCGCCGAGCTCAAGGTTGAGTATGAGGAGGCCAACCGCGGCTTTCAGCTGCGCGAGGTCGCCGGCGGCTGGCGCCTGTTTACTCACCCCGCCTACCACGACGTGGTCGAGGCCTACGTGCTGAGCTGGGACACGCAAAAGCTGTCGCAAGCGGCGCTCGAAACCCTGGCCGTCATCGCATACCACCAGCCTGTGACGCGCGAGGTGGTCAAGGGCATCCGTGGCGTCAATTCCGACGGCGTCATTGCGTCACTCGTCGACAAGGGCCTGGTGCGTGAGCTCGGCCGCGACCCCCAGCGCGGTCAAGCCATCATCTACGGCACGACCAACGCCTTCTTGGAAAAATTCGGCCTGCGCTCCACCCGTGATCTGCCCGATCTGGAGCAGTTTGCCCCCGACGAGCAGTCGCGTCAGTTTATCCGCGAGCGCCTGAGCGGCCGCAGTATTCAGTCCACGCTCGAGGAGCAGGCCGAAGACCTGGACGAAGAGCGCGAACTGCTCGATACCGATGTTGAAGATGTTGAGGCAGTCGAGGACTTGGAGACCCTGGTCGTCGACGACCCCTCGGAGGATTTACATGACGAGGACTAACGAAGTAGGGGAGACGCGTGCCATGGGCAACGCAGTACCCGCAACC
Organism: Collinsella sp.; assembly: GCA_048362915.1. GTDB lineage: Bacteria > Actinomycetota > Coriobacteriia > Coriobacteriales > Coriobacteriaceae > Collinsella. The sequence continues at coordinate 14,566 of DBFPAR010000013.1, read as the reverse complement.
GACGCCCAGTCCGTCTATCCGCACACCATGCGCCTGCAGCGCTTTTTGGCGCGCGCGGGCGTGGCGAGCCGCCGCGGCTCGGAGGACCTGATGACCGCCGGTCGCGTGACCGTCAACGGCCAGGTCGCGACCGAGCTGGGCACCAAGGTCGACGTCGACCGCGACCACATCGAGGTCGACGGCATGGTCGTCAAGCTCAACCAGGGCGCCGTGTACTTGATGCTCTACAAGCCGACCGGCTACCTCACCACCATGAGCGACCCGCAGGAGCGCCCTTGTGTGGCCGACCTGGTCCCCCGCGACCGCTTTCCGGGACTTTTCCCGGTGGGTCGCCTGGACCGCGACACCACGGGCCTTTTGCTCTTTACCACCGACGGCGACCTATCGCAGGACCTGCTGCACCCCAGCAAACACGTCTACAAGACCTACCAGGCGCTCGTGGACGGGCGACTGACCGACCGCGATCTAGAACCGCTCCGCCGTGGCATCGAGCTCGACGACGGCCTGTGCCAGCCGGCAATCTGCCGTGTCATTAACGCGCGCGAGGCCGAGGCAGTGGCGCCGCAAGGCGTCAAGCCCGGCACCACTGCCGTCGAGGTCATCATCCGCGAGGGACGCAAGAATCAGGTCAAGCGCATGCTGAGCAAGATTCATCATCCGGTGATCCGTCTGCACCGCTGCAACTTTGCCGGCCTGGAGCTCAAGGACGTGGCCAAGGGCTCGTGGCGCGAGCTCACCGACCGCGAGGTGCAGATCCTCAAAAGCGGTGGCATCCCGCCCAAACAGGCGAGCGCAAAGCGCAACGGCGACAAGCCCCAAGACACGCCCGCCAGCCGCACGCGTCACCACGGCAGCCACGGCTCCGCACCCAAGCGCAACACCTACCGCGAGCGATACACGGGCTAGGCAACCCGCCGCGCCCCAACGCCCGCGAACCATACCAGCACGTCAATCATCGAAAGGAAGCATTGCATGATCGTCGCCATCGACGGCCCCGCCGGATCCGGCAAGTCCACCATCGCCAAGGAGATCGCCCGCCAGCTGGGCTTTAACAAGCTCGACACGGGCGCTATGTACCGCGCCGTCACCTTCGCCGCGCTCGACCGCGGCATCGACCTGGACGACGAGGCGGCCATCGACGCCCTCGCCGAGCAGATCGAGATCCGCTTTACCAACGGCACCGGCGAGGACACGCGCCTGACCATTGACGGCCAGGACGCTTCGGCCGCCATCCGCACCCCGCAGGTCGACGCCAACGTGTCCAAGGTCTCGGCCTACCCGGGCGTGCGCGCCGCCATGCTCATCCACCAGCGCCGCGCCGCCGAGGACCGCGATATCGTCGCCGAGGGTCGCGACATTGGAACCGTCGTGTTCCCTAACGCGCAGGTCAAGGTCTTCCTGACCGCCGACCCGCGCGAGCGCGCCCGCCGCCGCGTGCTGCAGCGTCACCAAAACGATGCTCAGCCGCTCACGTCCGAGCAGCTCGAAGCCGAGGTCGACGAGACCCTCGACGCCCTTAAGCAGCGCGACAAGCTTGACAGCAGCCGCGAGGTCGCCCCGCTCGTGCCCGCCGAGGACGCCGTGCACGTCGACTCCACCGCCCACACCATCGACGAGGTCGTCTCGATAATCGAGGACCTTATCAACCAAAGGAGGTAGCCCATGCGCCTGTTTCAGCAGACGCCCGAGGACTATTACAACGCCCCCTACGCCGAGTTTCCAGCGCTCATCCGCGGCACCGTCGTCGTAGTCATGGCCATCCTTTGGGCCTTCTCCAAGCTCATGTGGCGCTGGAAGGTCGAGGACGCCGATCTTCTGTTTGAGCGCCAGGAAGGCCGCGGCAGCGTGGTCATCTGCAACCACACCTCGATGGCCGAGCTCTTGGCCGTGGAGACGGCGCTGTTCTTTGGGGGCCGCCGCATTCGTCCCATCTTTAAGTCCGAGTTCGCCAAGAGCAAGATTGTGCGCTGGGCCTTTAGCCGCGTTGGCGGCATCCCCGTCGAGCGTGGAACTGCCGATATGAAGTGCCTGCGCGCCGCCCAGCATGCGCTGCAGCGCGGCGAGGACGTCCTGATCTTCCCCGAGGGCACACGCATCCGCTCGCGCGAGATCAAGCCCGAGGTCCACGGCGGCTTTGCGCTCATCGCCCAGATGGGCAAGGCGCCCGTCAACCCGCTCGCCATCTGCGGCTGGTCCGACATCACGCCCGCAGGCAAAAAGCTCATGCGTCCCAAGAAGTGCTGGATCCGCGCCGGCAAGGCCGTCTCGCTTTCCGACGCACCGGCTGGGCTTAAGCGCACGGAGCGCCTGGAATGGTTTGAGTCCGAGGCCATGAACCGCGTCTACGCTATGCGAGACGAGCTGTGCGCCGAGCATCCGGGCAGGTTCTAGCCATGAGCGAGAACGTTACGAACACTGCCGCGACCGCGTCCGACCAGGCAACAGCGACTACCATCGAGATTGCAGCCCACGCCGGCACTTGCTACGGCGTACAGCGCGCGCTCGACATGGCGCTGGCCGCCGCGCCGCAGGCAGGGGAGAGCACTCAGGTCCATACCTTGGGTCCGCTCATCCATAACCCCATCGTGGTGCGCGAGCTTGCTGAGGCAGGCGTTGGCCTGGCCGAGACCCTGGACGACGCAGCATCGGGTACCGTGATCATCCGCGCACACGGCGTAGTGCCGCAGGTGATCGATGCTGCCCGCAAGCGCGGCCTCAACGTGGTCGATGCCACCTGCCCCTACGTGAAGAAGGTCCATGTGGCGGCCGAGCGCCTGGTGCGCGAGGGCTACCGTGTGATCGTCGTGGGCGAGCCGGGGCACCCCGAGGTCGAGGGCATTCTAGGCCACGCAGGCGACGATGCGCAGGTCGTGAGCTGTGCCGCTGACGCCAACGCCTTGTCGCTCAAGGGCAAGGTAGGCCTCGTCGTGCAGACCACCCAGACCGCGCAGAACCTCGCCGAGGTCGTGGCGGCTATCACCCCGCGCGTGCAGGAGCTGCGTGTGATCAACACCATCTGCGCCGCCACGAGTGAGCGTCAACAGGCAGCAGCCACACTTGCCAACCGCTGCGACTGCATGGTCGTCGTGGGCGGCAAGAACTCGGGCAACACCCGCCGCCTGGCTCAAATTTGCGCAGACGCCTGCGAGCACACGCATCACATCGAGGAAGCTTCCGAGCTCCAGGGCGCGTGGTTTACCGACGCTCACCACATCGGCATCACCGCCGGAGCCTCCACCCCGCAAGAACACATCGAGCGCGCCGCCGAGCGCATCAAGGAGCTTTACCGCTAACCATGGACCAGACCGTACCCGCATACGCCGCCGAGGTGGCCGATTACGGGCGCAGCCGCGACCCCGAGCCGGGTGAGGGCGCGCTCGTAAAGAACGTGCGTCCCGAATCGCCCGCATGGGATGTGGGTATCGAGCCGGGCATGCGCGTGCTCACGGTCAACGGCGAGCAGCTCACCGACATGATCGTGTGGCTCTGGGAGGCAGACGACGACACCGTCGACCTCGAGGTTTTCGACCCGCGCGACAACAGCGTCACCCCCGTCGAGCTCGACCGCTTCCCGGGAGAGGACTGGGGCCTTGAGTTCGATGGCCCCATCTTCGACGGCATGCGCACCTGTGTAAACGCCTGCGTGTTCTGTTTTATGACGATGCTGCCCAAGGGCGGCCGCTCCACGCTCTACATTCGCGACGACGACTACCGCCTGAGCTTTTTGCAGGGCAACTTTGTCACGCTCACGAACCTTACCGACGAGGACGTGCAAAACGTAATCCAACGCAACATGAGCCCCATGAACGTGTCGGTCCACGCCGTGAGCCCCGATGTCCGCCGACGCATGATGGGCCGCAACGCCCAGCGCGGCATGGATGTGCTCGAGGCCATCATGGCCGCCGGCATCGAGATTCACGCGCAGATCGTGTTGTGCCCCGGCATGAACGACGGCGAGGAGCTGGAAAAGACCCTGCGCTTTTGCGAGGAGCACGAGCAAATCACAAGCCTGGGCATTGTGCCGCTCGGTTTTACCAAGCATCAGAACCGTTTTAGCTGGTCCTACAGCGACAAGCCCGAGCTAGCACGCGAGACCATTGCCATGATCCGTCCCTACCAGGATCGTGCCTACGAACGCTTTGGCCGCCACACCTTCCAGATGAGCGACGAGTTCTATCTGGACGCCGGCATCGATCCTCCCGAGGCAGACTTTTACGACGGTTACCCGCAGTACTACGACGGCATCGGCATGATCCGCTCGTATCTGGACGAGACGGACGATGTGCTTGCCGCCGATGCCGAGCGACTGGCCCGCGTCCGCGAGGCCATCGCCGCTCGCAGCCAGCACCTGCTGTGCCTCTCGGGCGCCAGCGCACGCGAGACCGTGGCCCGCTTTGTGGAATCGCCGCAGGGGCTCGCCGGCACCGTCACGGCCATCAAGAATCGCTACTTTGGCGGCAACGTGGACGTGACCGGCCTCATCGTCGCCTGCGACATTCTGGAACAGCTGCCGCAGGACCTCTCGGGGGTTATGCTCTTTGTGCCTAAGCTCATGTTCAACGCTGACGGCATGACGCTTGACGAGTATCATCGTGACGATTTACTCGCAAGCCTTACCAGTCGCGGCGCCGAGGTTCATGTGGTGTCGACCATGCCGCATGAGCTGCTCGATACCCTGGAGCACATCCTTGGCATTGTGCCTGCCGACTCTAACACTTCCACTGACCCTACCCATTAAAGGAGTGCAGATGAAACCTATCGTCGCCGTCGTCGGACGCCCCAACGTGGGCAAGTCCACGCTCGTTAACCGCCTGGCCCAGACCTCGGACGCCATCGCCCATGAGTCCCGCGGCGTCACGCGCGACCGCTCGTACCACACGGCCGATTGGAACGGCCGCGAGTTCACCATCGTCGACACGGGCGGCATCGAACCGCTCAAGAGCGATGACGTCTTCGCCACGTCCATCCGCGACCAGGCGCTCGCCGCCGCCGAGGAAGCCGCCGTCATCCTGTTTGTGGTCGATGGCCGCACCGGCGTCACCGAGGAGGACGAGTCGGTCGCCCGCATGCTCAAGCGCTGCGACAAGCCGGTCTTTCTGCTGGTGAACAAGCTCGACAACCCCGATCGAGAGAACGACAGCATCTGGGAGTTCTATTCGCTCGGTATCGGCGAGCCCACGCCTCTCTCGGCCCTGCACGGCCACGGCACGGGCGACCTGCTCGACGACATCGTGGCTCTGTTGCCCGAGGAGGAGGACGAGATCGCCGACGAGTTCCCCGACGCGCTGAATGTGGCCATCATCGGCCGCCCCAATGCCGGTAAGTCGTCGCTGTTCAACCGCATCCTGGGCGCCGACCGCTCCATCGTGTCCAACATTGCCGGCACGACGCGCGACGCCATCGACACGGTCGTCGAGCGTAACGGCAAGCACTACCGCATGGTCGACACCGCGGGCATTCGCAAGAAGAGCACCGTGTACGAGAACATCGAGTACTACTCCATGGTCCGCGGCCTGCGCGCCATCGACCGCGCCGACGTGGCGCTGCTCGTCGTCGACGCCTCCGTGGGCGTTACCGAGCAGGACCAGAAGGTCATGGGTCTTGCCATCGAGCGCGGCTGCGCCATCGTGGTGCTGCTCAACAAGTGGGATCTGCTCGACGACGACCGTAAACGCGAGGCCTGCATGGAGACCATCGACCGCCGTCTGGGCGTCATGGCTCCCTGGGCCCAATACCTGCGCATCTCTGCCCTCACTGGCCGCAGCGTCGAGAAGATCTGGGCGATGGTCGACGCTGCCGAAAAGACGCGCTCGCAAAAGATCAGCACCTCGCGCCTCAACACGTTCCTCACCGACCTGCGCGAGTTCGGTCATACCGTGGTGGACGGCAAGCGCCGCCTGCGCATGCACTACGTGACCCAGACGGGCGTCAACCCGCCGACGTTCACGTTCTTCGTCAATCACAGCGACCTGGTCAACGACACCTACCAGCGCTACGTGGAGAACCGTATGCGCTCGACCTTCGATTTTTCCGGCACGCCCATTCGACTCTTCTTTAGGAAGAAGGAGCAAAAGGATGCATAATCCGATTCTGCTGACCGCCGTCTGCGCCGTGGTCTCGTTCTTTATCGGGGCGATTCCGTTTGGCCTGATCTTGGGCCGCGTGTTCAACCACACCGACATTCGCAAGGCGGGCTCCGGCAACATCGGCACCACCAACGCGCTGCGTGTAGCCGGTCCCAAGGTGGCCGCGCTCACGCTGCTGCTGGACTGCTTTAAGGGCGCCATCTGCGTCCTTATCGCGCGTCCGCTCATCGCGAGCGTGGGCTATGGATTTCCGCCGAGCATTATGGCCCCCGGCGCCGCCGGCGACTGGATGCTCGGCGTCATCTGCCTGGCAGCGGTGTGGGGCCACATCTTCTCGCCCTACCTCAATTTCCATGGCGGCAAGGGAATCGCAGTTGGCCTGGGCGTCATCCTCGCCTGGTATTGGCCAATTGGCCTGTCGCTGCTGGGCATGTTTATCGTGGCCGTCGCCATCACCAAGTTTGTGTCGGTGGGCTCGCTTGCCGCGGCCATCGGTCTTCCCATCGCTGCTTGCGCGGTCTTTCCGTACAGCAGCCTGGGCCTCAAGTTCTGCATGGCGATAATCGGCATCACCGTGGTGTGGGCCCATCGCGCGAACATCAAAAAGCTCATGACCGGTAAGGAGTCCAAGCTCTCATTTACCAAGCGCGTCACCGAGCCCGACGATAAGTAGGAGAGAGTCATGAATGTTGCGCTGATTGGCTCTGGCTCGTGGGGAACCGCCGTCGCCGGCCTCGCCGCCGCGCGAGCCGAGCGCGTGACCATGTGGGCCCACAGCGAGCAGACGGCCGCCGGCATCAATGGCGAGCACCGCAACCCCCGCTACCTTGTGGGCTACGAGCTGCCCTGCAACGTCTTCGCCACGACGGAGCTGATGCAGGCACTCGACGGCGCCGAGGCCATCATCTTTGCCGTTCCTTCGACGCACCTTCGCAGCGTGTGCCACCAGGCCGCGCCCTTTATCGCCGCCGATACCCCGGTGCTCTGCCTCACCAAGGGCATTGAGCCCGAGTCCGGCCTACTCATGAGCGAGGTCATCGCCAGCGAGATCGGCAACGAGGCACGTGTGGCGGCGCTCTCGGGCCCCAACCATGCCGAGGAGATCTGCCGCGGCGGGCTTTCTGCCGCCGTCATCGCCAGCAAAGATCCGCAGATAGGGGAGACCTTTAAGGACCTGCTCCTGTCCACGGCCTTCCGCATCTATCTGTCGCAAGACATGACCGGTGTCGAGGTCTGCGGCGCCATGAAAAATGTCATCGCCATCGTGTGCGGCATCTCCGCCGGCTCGGGCGCGGGCGATAACACACTTGCCCTCATCATGACGCGCGGCTTGGCCGAGATTAGCCGCCTGGTGCACGCCCGCGGCGGTCAAGCTATGACCTGCATGGGGCTTGCCGGCATGGGTGACCTCATTGCCACCTGCACCTCGGAGCATTCGCGCAACCGCACCTTTGGCTACGAGTTTGCCCACGGCGTGTCGCTCGACGAGTACCAGACGCGCACGCATATGGTGGTGGAGGGCGCCGTCGCCGCCCGCAGCGTCAGCGAGCTTGCACGTTCACTGGGCGTAGACATTCCGCTCACCTTTGCCGTCGAGCAAACGCTCTACAACGGTGTTACTTTGGATAGGGCGCTCGAGATTCTCACCGACCGCGTCCCTTCTCAAGAGTTCTACGGACTCACCGACTAGCGCAGAAAGGCTACTACCATGGGTTCCATTAAAATCGCTCCGTCCGTCCTCTCGGCCGACATGGCCAACCTCAAGGGCGAACTCGACAAGATCGCCGGTGCCGACTTTGTGCACTTCGACGTCATGGACGGCCACTTTACCGGCAACCTGACCTTTGGCGTCGACATCCTTAAGGCCGTCAAGCGCTCCACCGATGTACCGGTCGACGCGCACCTGATGGTGTCGAACCCCGATGAGACGGTCGATTGGTACGCCGACGCCGGTGCCGACATGATCACCGTGCACTACGAGGCTTCCACGCACCTGCACCGCACGCTCACCCATCTGCAACAGCGCGGCGTTAAGGCCGGCGTGGTGCTCAACCCCGCCACCCCCGTGTGCGTGCTCGAGAGCATCATCGACGTCGTCGATATGGTGCTGCTGATGAGCGTGAACCCGGGCTTTGGCGGTCAGAGCTTTATCCCGGGCACCATCGCTAAGCTCCACGAGCTCAAGGCCATGTGCGAGCGTCACGGCGTTTCGCCCCTCATCGAGGTCGACGGTGGCATTTCTTCCAAGAACATTGCCGAGGTCGTCAAGGCCGGCGCCAACGTGCTCGTGGCCGGTTCTGCCGTATTTAAGTCCGAAGATCCCGCTGCCGAGGTTGCGCTGCTGCAGAAGCTGGGCAACGAGGCTGCACAGGAGGCATAAACCCTTATGACCGCAGGTCAAAACCGCATACCCGTGAATCTTGACTACGCCGCCTCGACGCCCATGCGCGCCGAGGCGCGCCTTGCGCAGCGTGAGTACGACGATAGCGAGCTTGCGGGCGTCAACCCCAACTCGCTGCACTCGCTCGGCCGCAAGGCTGCCGCGCGTCTGGAGGTTGCACGTCGCGAGATCGCCCGCAGCTTTGGCGCGCGCGTTCGCCCGTCTGAGATTGTTCTGACCAACGGCGGCACCGAAGCCAACCAGCTGGCGCTACTCGGTCTTGCCGAGGGTGCACGTCAGCGCGACCGTAAGCGTAACCGCGTGATCGTATCTGCCATCGAGCACGATTCGATCCTGGACAACCTGCCGCTGCTGCGTGCCGCCGGCTTTACCGTCGACCTAGTTCAGCCCTGCCGTGCGGGCTACATCGAGCCTGCCGCGCTGAACGACTTGCTTGGCGACGACGTCGCGCTCGTGAGCATCATGGCAGCCAACAACGAGACCGGCGTGGTGCAGCCCATCCGTGAGCTAGCCACGGTCGCGCATACCGTGGGCGCCCTGTTCCACACCGATGCCATCCAGGGCTATCTGCACATTCCGCTCGATGCCACCGAGTTGGGCGTCGATGCCATGACCGTTGCCGCGCATAAGATCGGCGGTCCTGTGGCATCTGGCGCGCTCTACCTTAAGAACCTCACGCCGCTGCGTCCGCGCATCTTTGGCGGTGGACAAGAAGCCGGCCGTCGCGCCGGTACGCAGGACCTGCGCACGCAGCTGGCCTTTGCCGCTGCCGCCCGCACGCTGACGCCCCATGTGGCCCAGGAGCGTGCGACGCTGCAGGCCTTGTCCGACAAGCTCTACGCCGCGCTTACGGCCCATCCGCGCATTCACGCCACCATGGGCGACTATGCGCAGGCCGACCGTCTGCCCGGCATGGTATCGATCTACATTGACGGCATGGACTCCGAGGAGCTCATCATCAAGCTCGACGCCGCCGGCTTTGAGGTTTCGGCCGGCTCGGCGTGCTCGAGTGGCAGCATGGACCCGAGCCATGTTCTCAGCGCCATGGGCATTGGTCGCGAGCAGGCATTGGGCGCTCTGCGTATCTCGTTTGATGACCGCGTGAACCCGGCCGATCTGGACGAGTTTGCCCAGACGCTGCTCTCAATCGTGGGTGCCGCATGATCGTCGCCGAGCTTGAGCGCGCTCTGCTGGCACGCCATCCCAAGACCGATGCCGAGAGTTGGGACCATGTAGGACTCTCCGTCGGCGACCCTGCCGCGGAGATTACCGGTGTTGCCTGCGCACTCGATGCGACCGAAGCCAATGTGCACCGCGCCCAGGAGGCCGGCGTCAACGTGCTGCTAACGCATCATCCCATCTATATCAAGGCGCCCGAGGCGTTTTGTCCGTCGGATGCGTCACGCCCCCAGTGCAGCGCGGCGCTCTATGAGGCCGCCCGCTGCGGCGTGAGCATTATTTCACTCCATACCAATCTGGACCGCTCGCACGAAGCGCGCACCTGCCTGAGTGAGCTGCTGGGTGCCGCACCCGTGAGCTCACTGGAGCATGTGGACGACCCCGAGGCCTGCGGCCTGGGCGCGCTTGCAACGCTCAACGACCCATGCACGCTGCGCGATCTTGCCACCCGTGCTGCCACGGCCTTCGGCAGCGACCCGCGTGTGTGGGGCGAAGCCGATCGCCCGTGCCGCACCGTCGCCATTTTGGGCGGCTCCCTGGGCGACTTTGGAGAGCTCGCCATCGCCGCGGGCGCGGACGTTGTCGTGACGGGCGAGGCGGGATACCACGTGACGCAAGACCTTGCTTTACGCGGGCTGCCGGTGATCTTGCTCGGCCACGACCGCTCCGAGGAGCCATTCGTTGATATATTGATGAACTCTGCAGTTGACGCCGGGGTCGACCCCCGTCATGCGATTAAAATACTGAACCCTTGCCAATGGTGGACTGTGACAAAAGGAGAGAACTTATGAGCGCCGGCGCTACGCTACTCAAGCTGCAACAGATCGATTTGGAGCTCGCCCGCAACAAGAGCGAACTTGCCAATATGCCGGAGCTCAAGGAGCTCGCTTCCAAGCGTAAGACCTACGTTAAGCTCAAAGCCGAGATGACCAAGCTCTACGCCCAGCGCAAGGACCTGGACATTGAGCTCGACGATCTCAACACCACCGAGATTCAGACCAACAACGCCATTGAGGCTGCCAAGAAGCGCCACGTCGACGGTTCCGACTACCGTGAGGTTCAGGACCTGGAGAATGAACTCGCAACCCTGGCCAAGCGTCTGGACAAGATTGAGCACACCCGCAAGGACGTCGTTGTCGCCCATAAGGAGGCGCTCGACCGCGAGGCCCGCGCACAGGCAATTATCGCCAAGTTCGAGGAGGGCGTGAAGGCCGATACCAAGGCCGCCCGCGCTAAGGCTGCCGACCTGCAGGCTCAGATTGACGCCGCCACTAAGGAACGCACCGCGCTTGCCGCCACGCTGCCGGCCGACGTGCTCACCGACTACGAGCGTCTGCTCAAGCAGTTCCGCGGCCTGGCCGTCGAGACCATCCAGGGCAACATCCCCACAGTCTGCCACACCGCGCTGCAGGCATCGTCCATGAGCGACCTCAACCACGACGGTAGGTCAATTACGCACTGCCCGTACTGCCACCGCCTCCTGGTACTCCCGAGCAAGGAAGCTTAAACGATGACGGCATCCAACAATTCAATGCAACTTGAGGGAAAAACGATCCTGCTGGGCATTACCGGCGGGATCGCCGCCTATAAGTCGTGCAATATCGTGCGCCTGCTGCAAAAGCGCGGCGCGCGCGTCAAGGTCGTTATGAGCGAGCATGCCACGGAGTTCGTGGGGCCGCTTACCTTCCGCGCGCTCACCAACGAGCCCGTTGCCGTGGGCCTATTCGACGATCCCTCCGACCCCATCCACCACATTTCGCTGGCGCAGGAGCCCGATCTGGTGGTCGTGGCGCCCGCGACGGCCAATATCATCGCCAAGATGGCAAACGGTATCGCCGATGACCTCATCTCCACCACGCTGCTTGCGACGCCGCGACCCATCGTGATCGCACCCGCTATGAACAACGGCATGTGGAAGGCGCCGGCGACGCAGGCCAACATGGCCACGCTGCGCGAGCGTGGTGTCCATGTGGTGGGACCCGGCAGCGGCTACCTTGCCTGCGGCGACGTGGACACGGGACGCATGAACGAGCCCGAGGACATCGTCGAGGCCATCTGCGAGGTGCTGAACCCCGTCCCGCAATACCTTGCGGGCAAGCGAATCGTGATCACCGCCGGCCCCACGCACGAGCCGATCGACCCCGTACGCTTCATCGGAAACCGGTCGTCGGGCAAGATGGGCATCGCCCTGGCGGGGGAGGCCGCTCGCCGCGGTGCTGCGGTCACGCTTGTGCTGGGGCCGACATCGCTCGATGTTCCCCACGGCGTGGAGTGCGTGCGCGTGCAGACCGCCGAAGAGATGCTGCAGGCAGCGCTGAGCGCCTTTCAGACGGCTGATGCGGCCATTTGTGCGGCCGCTGTCGCCGACTACACCCCCGCGACCCCTGCCGACCATAAGCTCAAAAAGGCCAACGAGCGCCTGGATCGCATCGAACTGGTCGAGACGGTCGATATTTTGGCCGAGCTCTCGCGCCAAAAGGGAGAGCGGTGCGTGATCGGCTTTGCGGCCGAGACCGATAACGTCGTGGAGTACGCGCAGCGCAAGCTTGCGCGCAAGGGTTGCGATGCCATTATCGCCAACGATGTCTCGCGCGCCGATTCGGGCTTTGGAACCGATACCAACAAGGCCTGGATCGTGAGCAAAGCGGGCACGCAAGAACTTCCCGTGCTAACAAAACCCCAGCTCGCAGATACAATTTTGGACTTGCTTCAAAATATTTAAAAAAGTTCTTGCACAAGGGCAAAGTTTCGGGTTAATATACTTCCTGTTGCGAGCGAGAGCACAGCAACAAACAAAGGCTTCGGGACGTGGCGCAGCTTGGTAGCGCACTTGACTGGGGGTCAAGGGGTCGCTGGTTCGAATCCAGTCGTCCCGACCAGAAGTTTGCAGGTCAGGCACCTAGTGCCTGACCTTTTTTTATTAAGAATCAACAAGGTAAGCAACGAAGAATCAACAACTGATTTTTAGTTAATAAGGACATACCCATCTACCTGCGGTTTTGTAGAATCGTGATTTTAATGGATCCCACCTCCACTACGATTCCACATTTCGTCAATCTATTGATTCCGCATACGCAAATTATTTCGTCTATTTGGTCTACATACGCGAATGAATCTTACCCGCGCCCATCTATTTCGTCTACTTGCGCGATAGCTACGTTGCCAAAACGCCCGAAAAATATACGTTTCAAGACAATCGGGCGCTCAGTATTTTTTACAAATGCATATGACGCGCTAGCGTGACAGCGATGGATGCCGGCAGAGCCGTTCAGAATCGAAATGCGACCCTTTCGGAGAAAATCCCTACGTGGTCCGGGGCAATACCGAGAACAGGTCTTAAATCGCCTCTGAAAGGCTGGTGCTAAGGGGGAAGGGGAGGGCGTTCTGAAGAGGAGACAGTCCTTCATCACTTTGGCTCATAGTTCGTCAGCAGTACCTCGACTGCGGGGGGGGGCATCAAGACGGTTTTCCTGGGGTCGGAGCATGGGCACCGTCATCGATGGGAACGGCGTCCATACCGAGATACAGATCGGGAACATGCTCCAGACGCTCGGCAAGAACGGTTTCGACTGGATGCCGTAGGCGTGATCTGCCGCTGCGGCAAGACCTGCGCAAATACTTGGAATAGCCCTACGCTCGGCTTGTATTGCAAACCCTGAGCGAAGGGAGTGTCGCATATGCAAGCAGCGGCGCAGAACCTTCGGGGGGGGGGGTATCTCCTAGGAGTACCCGCCTCCGAGGGCAGTCAATCATCGAGTACGTCCTGATCATCGCCGTCATCGGCCTGGTGATCGTGTTCGCCGGACCCGGCATGGCTGGGGCCATCCGAAACCAGTTCAACCTGGTCGGCAACACGGTGAACAACGGGACGACCGGCGGCGTCGAGGGTGGCGCGTCCGGTGGAGGCAATACCGGCACGGCATCCGCGACAGTCCAGGCGGCTATAGCCAAGGACGCGAAGGACTGGACGCTGGATGAGCAGAAGGCCGTCGCCGAGGATATCGCCACCAAAGGCGAGGCCTCGCCCGCCTACGCCAAGGCGAAGGCCGCTATGGACGCTGGGACGAAGTGGTCTATTAAGCTCACTAATGGCGAGACCCTCGAGTACCGCATCGTCGGCATCAACCACGACGACCTCGCGGACGGCACCGGCAAGGCGGGACTGACGTTCCTCACCACCTCGACGGGCATCAAGTCCCGCATGAATGCCACCGACACTCATCGCGGCGGCTGGGAGAAATCCGAGCTCCGTGCGAAGATGAACTCCGGCGAGATTTGGAACCTCATGCCGTCCGACTTCCAGTCCAAGGTGAAGAGCGTCAAGAAGCTCACGAACAACGTCGACGGCAGTCGCAATGCCGCCGTCACGGCTACCACCGACAAGCTGTTCTTACTCAGCCGTACTGAGTTAGACCCCATTCCGCCTTCTAGCTCTTTGGGTAAAGACTCCCCTTGGCTCCTCTCTGAAGGTTTCCAGTATGAAGCCTTCAAGGACGAGTTGACGAATACCGATTTGTCGGGCAACCCTGCCATTGCCAATGGCAACGCTTGGTGGCAGCGTTCAATATATGCATCTGGCACGGACGATTTCTATCTTGTTAACTATGTGGGATTTGTTAGTTCATGCAGCGAGGCATCGGAGGCGCAGGTCGTGTGCCCCGCATTCTGCTTCTAGATTTGAACATTTAGCCCGCGTGGGGTCGCGCGGGCTTTTCTTTTGGCGATTCAATACGATTGCCGCAACGGCGCCTGGCAGCCCGAACAATACGCTTCATATACGTTGTGTCAAAACACGACATGAAATGGGGTTCTATGGCTTCAAAATGCGAGGGACGGGGCGTGCCGTTCGGATATGACCCGCAAGGGGATAGGTTTGTATGGTTGAGTTCGGTGCCGCTCG
>DBFPAR010000012.1:0-10240 GCA_048362915.1 Collinsella sp. | reverse complement strand
CATGGGCGCCAGCGGAATGTGGGGTCACCGCGCGGTCCGCATCTGATGGTGTCGACGTCAATGGTATACGGGTGCATCATCGACGTCTTCAATACAGAAAATATCAGTGCGGAATGTTTCGGAGAGAAGCCCCGTCCCGCCCCCGGATTCCCTGCGTTTACGGCCTTGAGGTCGGCGTGGGCGGAGATCGTGGCTGATGGGGATACGTGTCCTGGTCGCTGTTTCGCGGCTTTGCCGCGAAAGGCGCGTTACTTTGGGATGGGTGGGGAACGTGGTTGTTACGGCAACTGATCCCCACCATAAATTATCCTTGGCATACTTGCGCGAATACCTGCCCGTGCTACACTTGCAATTGCTGTTTCAGGGCGGGGTGGAATTCCCCACTGGCGGTAAATCGGGCGGTGCCAAAGGGGTACCGTGGCGCAGGTGAGATGCCTGCGACCGAGCCGATGAGTCCGCGACCCGTGTGTGCGTTGGTTCGCATGCCGGCTGAACTGGTGAGATCCCAGTACCAACGGTTAGAGTCCGGATGAAAGAGGCAGGTGATCTTATGTCTGAACAGTCGCAGCATATCCATTTTGAGAACACGAATAGGTGGAGCACCAAACAGCTCGTTACCATGGCGCTGATGTGTGCTTTGGGCGCCCTGTTTATGTATGTGCAGCTACCCATCCTTCCTTCGGCGCCGTTTTTGACGTATGACCCGTCGCTGGTGCCGGCGATGGTGTGCGGGTTTGCATATGGTCCCGGTGCCGGTACCGCTGTTGCCGCCATGGCGATCGTTATCCATGCGCTCACCACGGGTGACTGGGTCGGCGCGCTTATGAACCTGGTTGCCACGCTGGGTTACATTCTGCCCGCGGCTATCGTTTACCAGAAGATGCACACCTATAAGGGTGCCGTGATTGGCCTGGTGCTCGGCGTCATTGCCGCTACAGCGCTGTCTATGGTCGCAAACCTTACCATTGGCGTATGGTTCTGGTATGGCTCGGTCGATGTGATCGCCCCGCTCATGATTCCTGCCGTACTGCCGTTTAACCTTATCAAGACCGTGCTTAACTCGGTGTTGACGCTGGCGGTGTATAAAGCAGTCTCCAACCTCATCACGCCTAAAAAGGACCAGGTCAAAGGCCGCGCATGATTGAGTGTCGGGGCGTTTCCTTTAGTTATGACGGTGCCGCACCGGCGCTCGACGGCGTCGATCTGAGCATTAAGGACGGCGAGTTTTTCTGCATCCTCGGTGGCAATGGGTCGGGCAAGTCGACGTTTGCCAAGCATCTGAATGCGCTGCTGCAGCCCGATGCGGGCACGGTGCGCATTAACGGCATGGATGCGTCCGATCCCGAGCTGGTCTACGACATTCGCTCGACCGCGGGCATGGTATTCCAGAATCCCGATGATCAGCTGGTGGCAACGCTTGTCGAAGATGACGTTGCGTTTGGTCCCGAAAACCTTGGCGTGCCATCGGCGCAAATTGCGCAGCGCGTACGCGAGGCGCTGAAGGGCGTGGGCCTGGTGGGCTTTGAGTGCCACGAGACCCATGCGCTTTCGGGCGGCCAAAAGCAGCGCGTGGCGCTTGCCGGCGTGCTCGCCATGGAACCGCGCGTGCTCATATTGGACGAGGCTTCCTCGATGCTCGATCCGCGTGGACGCAAGGGCCTCATGAAGGCTTGCCGCGCGTTGCACGCTCGCGGCATGACCATCGTGATGATTACGCACTTTATGGAAGAGGCCGCCGAGGCCGATCGTGTCGCGGTGTTTCGGGCGGGGCGCGTTGCCATGCTCGGTAAGCCCGAGGAAATCTTGACGCGGGCAGACGAACTTGCGCAGCTCAACCTGGATATGCCGGCGTCGTGCTGTCTGGGCAGGTCGCTTCGTGCGAAGGGCGTGCCCGTTTGCGCACAGGTGCGTGAGGCGGATATGGTCGCCGAGATTGCGCAGGCTTATGCCGAGCGAAGTGGGGCAGACACCGCGGGACAGTCTTCCGCATCCCAGTTGGAAATCGCTGACGGCACTGTTCCGGTAGACAACGAGGACAACGCGTCGGAGCCCGTCATCGAACTATCCCATGTTTCGTACAGTTATTCGCTCAGTCCGCGCGAGCACCACCGCTGGCACAAGCGCTCGGCCACTGCGGGCAAATCGAACAAACAGGCTCTCTGGGGAAACGACCCAAGCAGCCCGTGGGCACTGCGCGATGTATCGCTGACGGTGCGTCGCGGCGAGTTCCTGGGCTTGGCAGGTCATACTGGTTCGGGTAAGTCGACGCTGGTCCAGCATCTCAACGGTTTGATTCGCCCCCAGGAGGGATCCGTTCGCGCGCTGGGGCTCGATCTGTCAAACAAGAAAGACGCCGCCGCGGTTAAGGCCAAGGTCGGCGTGGTGTTTCAATATCCTGAGCGTCAGCTGTTTGCCGAAACCGTGGCGCAGGACGTGGCGTTTGGTCCGCACAACCTTGGCTTGCCGCAAGATGAAGTCGACCGTCGTGTCGAGTCATCGCTCTCGCGCGTGGGCCTCGACCTTTCCACGGTCGGCGACAAGAGTCCCTTTGAGCTTTCGGGCGGTCAGCAACGGCGTGTGGCATTCGCCGGCGTGCTCGCCATGGAGCCCGAAGTCCTGGTGCTCGATGAACCCATGGCGGGGCTCGATCCGGCTGCGCGCAGGGATTTCCTAGGGCTCATCGGTCGACTCCATCGCGAGGGCCTGACCGTTGTCATGGTTTCGCACAGCATGGATGACCTGGCCAATTGCTGCGACCGTATCGTCGTAATGAACGAAGGTGCGGTGTTTGCCGAGGGAACCCCCGCGCAGGTGTTTGCGCATGCCGATGAGCTCAAGTCGATCGGCTTGGGCGTTCCCGCCGCCCAGCGTATGGCGCTGGCGCTTACGGAGGCGGGCGTGCCGCTGCGTCGCGGCGGGCTCTATACGGTTGAGTCGCTGGCAGACGAGTTGGTGGACCTGCTAATCGGTCGCTCGGGCGGTTCTTCTAACGTCTCGGACATTGCTAAATCCAAGACGGTCGCGCGAGAGGAGGGCTGCTGATGGAGGCGTTTTCGTTTGGCAGCTACTATCCCGGCGATAGTGCAATCCACCGCCTGGACCCGCGAACCAAGTTGCTCCTGGGCTTTGTGTTTCTGATCACGACGCTCACAGTCAGCAGCTTCTGCGGACTGGCCCCGGTCGCAATCTTCGTTGTCCTGATCTATACCGTGTCCCGGGTGCCGTTGCGCCGGGTCCTATCATCGATGGCACCATTGCTGGCGATTGTCGTGGTGGTCGCAGTGCTCAACCTGTTTTCCGACCAGAGCGGGCGCATTCTGTGGCAGCTTGGCTTTTTGCAGATAAGCGAGGGCTCGCTGCATTCCGCCGCCTTTATGGCGTGCCGCCTGAGCTTGATGATGGCCGGCATGAGCGCCATTACGCTCACCACACCGACACTCGACCTCACCGCGGGCTTTGAGCGCCTGCTCGCGCCGTTTGCGCGTGTGGGACTTCCTGCGCACGAGCTCGGCATGATTATGGGTATCGCGCTGCGCTTTATGCCGCAGTTTGCCACCGAGATGAAGCAGACGGCCGATGCACAGGCAAGCCGCGGTGCGCGCGTGACGGGAGGCCCGCTCGGCGGCGTGCGTATGCTCGGCAGTGTGGCGATTCCGCTGTTCACGGGCGTGTTCCGCCATGCCGAGACGCTGTCTGCTGCCATGGATGCCCGTTGCTATCATGGCGAGCAGGGCCGCACGCGCCTGCATGCGCTTGCATTTCGCCGCGGCGATGCGTTGGCGGCGGTGGTGACGGCGTTGCTGCTCATCTGCGTCATCGTCATCAATCTTCAACTTGTTTAGGCGCGATTCGAGCGCAAGAAAGGGGTCCTTATGACCGACAACGACCGCACGGCTCAGCTTGAGCGCGCCTGTTCGTATCTCAGGCGCATTCCGGCGTGGTATCTGGCCACGACCGATGTGACGGACGGACATCAGCCGCGCGTGAGGCCGTTTTCGTTTGCCATGGTCGATGACGGTAAGTTGTGGTTTTGCACGTCGCGCGACAAGGATGTGTGGGTGGAGCTGAGTGCGAATCCCAAGTTTGAGCTCTCGGGCTGGAAGCCGGGGGAGTGTTGGATCGTGTTGACCGGCGAGGCCGCACTTGAGGACGACGCAGTTGCGAGCGACAAGGTGCGTCAAGCAGGCTTTAAGCACATGGTGGGCATTGGCGAGGAACACGAGAGTGCCAACGACGGCCGCCTTGCGTTCTTTTCGGTCCGCAACATTGCCGCGCGGTTCTGCGATATCGACGGCAGCGAGGAGCGCCTGGAGCTCTAGCTCGCACGATCCAGGCTCCCAAACTAGCTAGTACAGGAGGAAACGTGGACGGATTGAATACGGTTTTGGAGTATCTGACGTCGGTGCCGGCGTGGTATCTGGCGACGAGCGTGGACGGGCAGCCACATGTGCGTCCGTTCTCGTTTGCACAGATTCAGGACGGCAAGCTGTGGTTTGTGACAGCGCGCACTAAAGATGTGTGGCAGGAGCTGCTGCAAAACCAACGCTTTGAGGCCACGAGTTGGTGGCCGGGCCATGGCTGGCTCATCTTGCGCGGGCGTGCCGGCTTGGATGACCGGGCTTTAGACGAAATGCGCGAAGCCGGGTGGAAGCATCTAGAGCGCCTGGGCGAGCACTATGAGGGTCCTAACGACCCCACGCTCGTCTTCTTTAGCGTCGAGGATCCTGAGGCTTTTATCTGCAATCACGACGAATGGGTGCCGGTCGAGCTCTAGCCAGCTGGCTCATCCCAACAACTTAGTTTTCGCATGGACGGGCCCCGTGTTGCCCGGCGCCGTAAGGAGTGCCGGTCGATACGGGGCCCGCTCAATTTGTCAATTCCTTCAAGCGAATGTGTCGGGAATGTTTCAATGCATGAACATACAAGCCATTTACGTGTTCATGCATCTTTTGGTGCTAAAGTTTCAACCCACCTCATAACGACTGCTGAGAAATGCGCATCGGTGCATAAATCGCAGACAAGGAGTCTGATATGTCTTTGAAGGTTGGAATCGTCGGCGCGGCTGGATATGCCGGAGCCGAGCTCATTCGCCTCGTGCTCGGCCATCCCGAGTTTGAACTTGTTGCCATTACGTCCAACGCCGATGCCGGCCAGCCGCTGTCCGGGGTGTATCCGAGCTTTGCTGGCGTGAGCGATCTGGTTTTCACCACGCATGACGCCCCCGAGCTCAAGAGCTGCGATGCGGTTTTTCTTGCCGTGCCGCACACGGCTGCCATGGCACAGGTGCCCGCGCTGCTTGCATCGGGCGTCTCCTGCTTTGATCTTTCGGCCGATTACCGTCTGAGCGACGCGTCTGTCTTTGAGGCATGGTATGCCGCCGAGCACACGAGCCCCGAGTTGCTCAAGACCCGCGCTTTCGGCCTGCCCGAGCTGTTCTGCGAGGACTTAGAGACCGCTGCTTCCAGCCATGCCGCTGGCAGGCCCGTGTTGGTCGCCTGCGCCGGTTGCTATCCCACCGCAACGAGTCTTGCTGCTGCTCCTGCCGTGCGTGCGGGTTGGGTGGCAGAGAACGGTCCCGTAGTCGTCGATGCCATCAGTGGCGTGACGGGTGCCGGTAAGTCCTGCAACGCCCGCACCCACTTTTGCAGCGCCGACGAGAACCTGGAAGCCTATGGCGTGGGTAAACATCGCCACACGCCCGAGATTGAGCAAATCCTTGGCTTAACCGATCGCGTCGTCTTTACCCCGCATCTGGCACCGCTCAAGCGCGGCCTGCTCTCCACGGTGACGATGCCGCTCGCGCCGCAGGCCATCGACTCCTTGGCTCTTGAGGACGTTGTCGACTATTACAAGCAGTTCTATGCCGGTCACACCTTTGTGCGCGTACTCGACGCCGGCCAGCAGCCCAAGACGGCTTCGGTCGTCGGCACCAACGCCGCCCAGATCGGCCTCGCGCTCAACAAGCGCGCGGGCGTGCTGGTGGCGACGGGCGCCATCGACAATCTGTGCAAGGGCGCTGCGGGCCAAGCAGTCCAGTGCGCCAATATCGTCTTTGGCTTTGACGAGCGACGAGGCTTGCCCACAGTGGCGTGCCCGGTGTAGCACATTCGATTGTTAACGATTTGGTAGTCGGGCATCGAGTGGGGCGCCACTCTTAAGCTGGTCTCATGATCACGACTGGCATGGCGCACCAACCGATGTCCGTTTTTTGTTTGACATAAGGAGTCATAAAGACGATGAATACCGAGCTGTTTGATATCAAGATTCGCGCCGTCGAGGGTGGCGTTACGGCAGCGGCCGGCTTTAAGGCCGCAGGCATCCATGCGGGATTTCGGAAGAACCCCGAGCGTCTGGATTACGCGCTCGTCGTGCCCGATAAACCCTGTCCCGGCGCTGGAGTGTTTACCACCAATCGCTTTTGCGCGGCGCCCGTGCAGGTGAGCCGCGCCAACCTGGGCGGTGCCGACAAGGGTTACGGTATCATCGCCGGCGTTTCGGTCAACTCCGGCAATGCCAACGCCGCCACGGGTGAGACCGGCCTTGCATGTGCGCGCGAGACGTGCAGCATCGCATCGCAGGTCATCGGCTGCGAGCCCCAGCAGATTCTGGTTGCCTCCACGGGTGTGATTGGCCAGATTCTGCCGATCGACACGTTTGAGACCGCCATTCCTGCTGCCTACGAGGCACTTTCCGCCCATGGTGGCGCCGATGCCGCTCGCGCCATCATGACGACCGACACGCACTCCAAGGAGTACGCCGTGTCCTACGTCAGTGAGGCTGCGGGCCATGCGGGCAACGTCTATTCGGTAGGCGGAATGTGCAAGGGCTCGGGCATGATCATGCCCAACATGGCCACCATGATCGCAGTTATCACCACCGATGCCCCCGTCGAGCCTGCGGCACTTCATGCCCTGCTGCTCTCGACCGTCAAGCAGACCTTTAACAAGGTAACGGTCGATTCCGACACCTCGACCAACGACACCTGCATCATGCTTGCCTCCGGCGCCGCTGCCGCAGATGCCGAGCCTATCGTCGAGGGCTCCGATGCCTTCGACGAGTTGGCATTTGCCGTGCACGAGGTGTGCGAGAGCCTGGCGCGCAATATCGCCGCCGATGGCGAGGGCGCATCCAAGCTTGTTACGGTCAACGTTACCGGCGCCGTGAACGACGAGGAGGCCGATATCGCCGCTCGTGCCGTTGCCAACTCGCCGCTCGTTAAGACCTGCATCGCCGGCCACGACTGCAACTGGGGCCGCGTTGCCATGGCGCTTGGCAAGTGCGGCGTGAAGTTTAATCAGGAAGACGTTTCCATCGACATGATGGGCATGCCCGTCTGTCGCGACGGTCTGACTGTTCCCTTTGACGAGGACGAGGCTCTACGACGTTTCGAGGCGCCCGAGATCGTGATCTCGGCCGACCTGGGCGCAGGCGACGCGGCAACGACCGTGTGGACCTGCGACCTCACGCATGAGTATATCTCCATCAACGGCGATTACCGTTCCTAGATTCCAGGCACGCTGCGCATCTTGCCGCGATTGCCGACAGCGGAGCACGGCGCGATAACGATACGAAAGACGAGGCAGATTATGAAATTCGCACGCGATTGTCGTTCGAGCGAATCCAACGAAGCAACCGCGCAGCTGCTGTTCGAAGCGCTGCCGTGGATTAAGAACCTGACCGGCAAGACGGTTGTTATCAAATATGGCGGAGCCGCCATGGTTGATGAGCAGCTGCGCCGCGACGTGATGAGCGACATCGTTTTGCTCAAGATCATCGGTGTGCGTCCCGTCATCGTGCACGGCGGCGGCAAGGCTATCAACGAGGCGCTCAGCCACTATGACATCCCCGTCGAGTTTAAGAACGGCCAGCGCGTGACCACGCCGGCGACTATGGATATCGTGCGCGAGGTACTGGGCGGCAAGGTCAACCAGGAGTTGGTTGCTGCCATCAACCACCACGGTAACCTGGCCGTGGGCGTGTCGGGCAGCGATGCCGGCACGCTCATCGCCGAGCCGCTCGACCCCGAGCTCGGTCGTGTGGGCAAAGTGACGCACGTCAACACCGACTATATCGAGCGCTTACTCGATAGCGAGTACATCCCCGTCATCGCTACCGTCGCGGCGGGGGAGGACGGCGGTTTCTTCAACATCAACGCCGACACCGCCGCCGGTGCCGTTGCCGCGGCGCTCCACGCGCATAAGGCGATCTTTTTGACCGATGTCGATGGCCTGTACAAGGACTTTAGCGACAAGGACTCGCTTATCTCCAACCTAACGCTCGACGAGGTTAACGAAATGCTCTACGGCGGCGAGGTCGATAAGGGCATGATTCCCAAGCTGCGTGCGGCCGTCGATGCGCTTACCGGCGGCGTATTTCGTGCCCACATCATTAACGGTACTACGCCGCATTCGCTGCTCCTGGAGCTGCTGACCGATGCCGGCGTCGGCACCGTGATTCATTCCACCGAGACGGCTTACGAGTTCGATACGCATCCGCATCCGCTTTCGACGTTTGCTGCGCGTCTGACCGAGAACCTTGACGAGGTCGAGAAGCTTCAGACGGTCTAGCTGACCCGCAGCCGCCCCATTCCTGCACCCATAGCCCCGCGCCGTCTGGCGCCCAACGAAAGGCATCTCATGTCACTTGCAGCTCAGCAATCGCTTGAATCCCATTACGTTATGCATACCTTTGGCCGCTCTCCGGTCGAGTTTGTCGAGGGTCACGGCATGAAGCTCACCGGCGACGATGGCCGTGAGTACCTCGACTTTCTTGCCGGCATCGGCGTGTGCAGCCTAGGTCATGGCGACCCGGCCGTGCTCTCGGCGCTCGAGGCACAGACCAAAAAGCTCATGCATGTCTCCAATTACTTCTACATCGAGCAGCGCGGACAGGTCGCGGCGCTGCTGTCCAAGCTTGCTAACGACGACGTAGATGGTGCGCGCGTGCTTGCCGATGCCATTGTCGCCGGCGATGAGACCACGGCAGCTGCTCTTGGTGCCCCGGCTGCGGATGAGCAGGTTTGGGAGACCTTCTTTGCCAACTCTGGCGCCGAGGCCAACGAGGGCTCGATGAAGCTCGCGCGCCTGTACGCCAAGCGTGCCGGTAATGGCGGCAACACCATCGTGTGCATGCGCGGCGGCTTCCACGGCCGTACGCTCGAGACCATTGCCGCTACCATGCAGGATTGGCTGCAGGACAGCTTCCGCCCGCTGCCGGGTGGCTTTGTGGCCTGCACGCCCAACGATGTGGACGAGCTGCGTGCGATCTTTAAGCAGCTGGGGAGCGAGATTTGTGCCGTGATGCTCGAGCCGATCCAGGGTGAGAGTGGCGTGCACCCCATGACCGAGGAGTTTATGGCGGCAGCGCGCGACCTGGCACACGAAGTGGGCGCCGTGCTTATCGCCGACGAGGTCCAGTGCGGCATCTTCCGCTCCGGCAAGCCGTTTGCGTTCCAGACCTATGGCGTGGAGCCCGACATCATGAGCCTTGCCAAGGGCATTGCCGACGGCGTGCCCATGGGTGCCGTCGTGGCAAAGAAGGAGATTGCCGACGTGTTTAAGCCGGGCGACCACGGCTCGACCTTTGGCGGTAGCTGCTTGGCCATCGCGGCGTGTGCCGCGACGCTCTCCGCGCTTGTGCGTGGCGATTATGCCGACCATGCTGCCAAGGTGGGTGCCTATATGGAGCAGGCGCTGGCTAAGCTTCCGCATGTGGTAGAGGTGCGTGGCCGTGGCCTGATGCTCGGCTGCGATCTGGACGATACTGCGGGTGATG
Organism: Collinsella sp.; assembly: GCA_048362915.1. GTDB lineage: Bacteria > Actinomycetota > Coriobacteriia > Coriobacteriales > Coriobacteriaceae > Collinsella. The sequence goes on along the minus strand of DBFPAR010000012.1, from coordinate 466 downwards.
CACACGACGTTGTGGCCGGCGCGCTGGCCGCCGGTGCCGTGATTAACGCTACGGGTGCTCATACGCTGCGTTTCTTGCCGCCGCTCGTCTGCGAGGAAGCCGACGTGGACAGTCTGATCGAGATCCTGTCGGGTGTCTTGGGCTAACGCGGTGCAATAACTCAATTTGGACCGGGTTCCGGACTGCGGACGTGCCCTATGCGGCATGATTCAGCGGTCTGGAGCCCGTTTTGCCTTAGATTTGCTAAGGCAGGGAGACCTGCTGGTCAAAAAACAGCAAATATGAGTACTGTTACCGATTTGGTAGCAGCAATTTTGGACTAATAAGGCCAGATAGCAAGTCGAAATGGGTAGCGCGCAGAGATGTGGTGTAAGAGGCGGGGCATGCCCCGCCTCTTCTCTTTCTTGAAAGGGAGGGGACACCGCCTAGAATTCGTCGTTGGAGTAATGAAGGTGACGAATGGAAG
>DBFPAR010000011.1:0-11945 GCA_048362915.1 Collinsella sp. | reverse complement strand
TACTGCGGGGTCAGCCCGTGGGAGGCCAGGGCGCCGCTGACCGGTGGACGGCACCGAGCCGTACGCTTGAACTGAGAAGGGGGAGGCCTCGCGGCCTCCCCCTTTTTGCGTTTACGGGCTTTTGTCTCACATAGTAGCTGTGTTTTATAACCCTCGTTTGTCGCATCTTCTGCGAACGGGCTACAATAACTTAGTCTGTGCGATATGGAGGTGAACATGGCTGAAGCTGGTATCGGCGTTGATATCGTCGAGATTTCCCGCATGAAATCAATTCTTGGAAAGACGCCGTCGTTTGCTCGGCGTGTGTTTACCGAAGAAGAGCGTGCGTATTGCGATGCATCATCGCGTCCCGCTGCTCACTATGCGAGCCGCTTTGCTTCGCGCGAGGCGGTACTTAAAGCTCTCGGCACGGGTTTTAGTCAAGGCGTGGGTCGCAAGGATGTTTCGGTTACGCGTGATAAACTCGGCAAACCGAAGGCGCTGCTTTCGGGCCGTGCTCTCGAGATCGCTCAAGAACTGGGTGTTGTTGAGGTCGCTCTTTCCATTACGCTTACAGGAGACTTGGCCGTTGCGAATGCCATCGCGATTACCGAAGATGCTCGGCCTAAGCCAAAAGAGGAAAAGGTGAACACCAAGAAACGCGTAGCGCAGACATTTAAAGAGGCTCGCTCTGTTTTAGATGAGCTTGAGCAGCTGCAGAATTCAGCATTGACGGAGCACCTGGGCGATGCTTCGCAAGATACGCTAGGAGCATAGATGAAACCGGTTTTGAGTACCGAAGAAGTCGTTCGTCTCGAGGATATCATCGAACGCGAAGGGACTTCGAAGGCCGAGCTTATGGAGCTAGCGGGTGAGTTTGCCGCCAACGAGGTCTTGAAGCTCAATCCCGATCGGGTTCTCGTTCTGGTCGGTTTTGGTAATAATGGCGGCGACGGTTGGGTTGCCGCCGATATTCTGAGCCATAAGGGTGTGGACGTCGATATCGTTTCTCCGGTTGAGCCGGATGAGATTCCTGCTGCTCTGGCACGTCATGTTGCTCGTCGTACCGCCGGCCGCGATGTGCACGTTTGCGTCGGCCCCTCGCGTGACGAACTCGAGGTTTTGATCGATAAGGCCGATGTTGTTGTCGATGCCATTTTTGGTACCGGTTTCCACGGGAATCTGCGTGCGCCGTTCTCCATCTGGATTCCTACGGTCAATGAATGCGCCGATTGTGTCATATCCATTGATGTCCCCTCGGGCCTGAATGCCGAGACGGGCGTTGTTGATGACGACTGCATTCGTGCCGAGCATACGGTGACGATGATTGCGCCCAAGATTGGTCTGTATAGCGCTGATGGTCCTGAGTATGCTGGCGATTTGATCTGCGGCAATCTTTACGACCGTCTTGACGAGGTCATCGATGATGTCGACCACGCCGCCGAGATTGTCGAGCCCGGTGACTTAGTTGATTACTTTGCCCCACTACCTACGAATATCGATAAGTATTCCCGTGGCTCTGTGCTTATTGTCGCCGGATCTGCGCAATATCCTGGTGCTGCCATTATGGCGGCCAAGTCTGCAGCTCGCGCGGGTGCTGGTTACGTGGCAGTCGCGGCTCCTGACGCCTGCGCCAATCTTATTCGCATGGCACTTCCTTCGATTCCCGTCTTTGCTATTCCGTCTGATTCCCGCGGCTCCTTTGGCGCCGCTGCGCGCATGACTGTGTGCGAGATTGCAAAGAAGTACAGCTGTGTACTGTGCGGTCCCGGTATGACGACATCTGCCGGCGCTATGCAGGTGGTTTCGGGCTTGCTCGAGCTTGATGTGCCGCTTATCTTGGACGCCGATGCACTCAACTGCCTTGCTAAGATTGCCATTGACGGTATTGATAGTAATCCCGAGATGTATCGTCGCGAGCAGCCGTTGGTTATGACGCCGCACTATCGTGAACTTTCGCGTCTGGTTGCCGGTGACGAGGTGAACGACCTTGGTACTGCGATTGCAGCCGCGCAGAAGGTTGTCTGGGCTGCAGGCTCTGACAATCTGGTGGTCATTGCCAAGGGGCCGACGACGGCTATCTGTGGCGTTGAGCGTGTGCTGCTGCCGCTCTCGGGTCCGGCTTCTCTGGCAACTGCCGGTTCGGGTGATGTTCTCGCGGGTATTTTGGCCGGCACGCTTGCCACCATGCGCGACGAGATGGATCGTTGGGAGTTGCTGTATTCGTACGCCGTCGCACTTCACAGCTACGCCGGTTTTGCCGCGGCGACGGAGTATGGTGAGAAGAGCGTCATCGCGACCGATCTTATCGACTTGATCGGTCCGGCCATGGAACTGGCGGCAAAGGATGCGCTCGAAGATCTGGGAATCATGGACGAAGGGTCGGATGACTAATCATGAATAAAGCCGATTTGACGCGCTGGTCCTGGGTCGAGATCGACCGCGGGGCGCTCCGTCGCAACACGAGGGCCTATAAGAACTTGCTGAATCCACGTCAGCGCCTGTGCTGCGTGGTCAAGGCCGATGCTTATGGTCATGGAGCTGTTGAGTGCGCCAAGATCATGTATTCGGCCGGTGCCGACATGTTTGCCGTGGCGACGGTCAACGAGGGCGTTGGGCTCCGTCAGGGCGGAATTACTAAGCCCATCCTGATTCTAAGCGAGCCGCCCATCGAGGCCATTCCGACGTTGCTCGAGTTTGATATCATGCCTTCGGTCTATACGTCTGACTTTGCTCTTGCGTATGGCGAATGTGCCGTCGCGGCGGGCAAAGTGGGCAAGTATCATCTCGCCATCGAGACGGGCATGAATCGTATCGGCGTTCACTACACGCAGGTGCTCGACTTTGTCCGCGGTATAAATTTCCATCGCGGTATTCAGTGCGACGGCGTATTTACGCACTTCGCCACGGCCGATGAACCTTCGGGCTGGGACTACAAGCTGCAGTGTCAGCGCTTTACCGAGGCCGTTCAGGCCATTAAGGGTGCGGGTTTTGAGTGCGGTATCGTGCACTGCGCCAACACGCCGTCCTCGATGCTCGACCCCTCGATGCATTTTGATATGATCCGCGCCGGCGTTGGCTTGTATGGCATGCAGCCGTGCGAGCTGAGTGGCCGCGTGATGCAGCTTGATCCCGTTATGAGCGTCCATGCGCGTGTGACGCGCGTGGCACACCCTGCGATGGGTGAGGGCGTGGGCTACGGTTTTACCTACCGCGTACCGCGTACGCGCGTTCAGATCTGCACGCTGCCGATCGGTTATGCCGATGGCCTATCGCGTACGCTTTCCAATCGTATGGATGTGCTGTATCGCGGCGAGCGTGTGCATCAGGTTGGCAATATCTGCATGGACCAGTTTATGGTCGCCATTCAGTCCAACCCGGCACACGAGATTCCCGAGGCCGAGTATGGTGACGAGATGATCATTGTCGGCCGCGATGGCGATGCCGAGATCACTATGGACGAGATGGCCCGACTGCGCGGAACGATTAACTACGAGGTCGCCTGCGGCTTTGGCATGCGTCTCGACAAGGTCTACGTGTAGGAGCCGCTATGGGCGTCATGCACATCCCCGGCCATACCCATCAGGCACCACGTGAGGTCGCACTCGAGGAAATTGAGGCCGTTCTGGGCGATTGCCACCTCTGCCAGCTCTACCAGTCGCGTCACAATATCGTGTTTGGCGTGGGAAACCCCCGCGCTCGCGTGATGTTTATTGGTGAGGCGCCGGGCCGCAATGAGGATTTGCAGGGCGAGCCCTTTGTGGGGGCGGCAGGCGAGGACCTCAACGGCATTTTGTCGCTGGCGGGCCTCAAACGCGAAGACGTCTACATTGCCAACGTGCTTAAGTGCCGCCCGCCGGGAAACCGCAATCCGCGTCCCGAGGAAGTGCTGGCTTGCTCGCCGTTTTTGCGTGAGCAGATTCGAAGCATCTGGCCCGATATTATCGTGACGCTCGGCAACCCCGCGACGCACTTTGTGCTTAAGACCGAGATTGGCATTACTAAGCTGCGCGGCAGGTTCCACCAGATGGGGCATTTTGTAGTAATGCCCACGTTCCATCCGGCAGCAGCGCTGCGCAATCCGGCGTGGCAGGAGCTGCTGGAGGAAGACTTTAAGATGCTGGGCGACTATCTGGAGCGACATCCCGCACCAGAGGACGCCTCGGAATAATAAGGAGCATATATGTCCCTGGAGCGCCTGGGGGTAGGTACTTACAAAACGACTTGCGCTGCCGATACGGAGTACTTTGGCGAGCTAATTGCACCGTGCCTTGAGGACGGCGATGTGCTCATCCTGACCGGTGGCCTGGGAGTGGGCAAAACTCACTTTACCAAGGGCGTCTCGCGCGGGCTGGGCGATGAGCATATGGTTACGAGCCCTACGTTTGCGCTCATGGCCGTTCACGATCAAGGTCGTATTCCGCTGTTTCACTTTGATCTATACCGCCTGGAGCATGCCTACGAGCTCGAGGATACGGGCATTTTCGATGTGCTGGGCTATGAGGGTGCTTGCTTGCTGGAATGGGGCGAACAATTCCAGGACGAGCTGACGGATGAGTATCTTTCGGTGACGCTCAAGCGTGATGAGGGCGACAGCGATGTGCGAACGATAACGCTCGAGGCACACGGTGACCGCGCAATGGAGCTTTCCCATTTGATTGATAAGGCTGTACAAGATGAGCTTGCATAACGACAACGCGCTGGTGGTGGCGCTCGATACCTCGACCGACATGCTTGCCTGCGCGGCAAGCTGGATTGATGGGCAGACGGGCGAGACGAAGCTCGTGAGTGGCGACCACATGTGTCGCCGTCACGCCAACGTTGAGCTCGTGAATACCGTTGATGGCGTGCTGGCTCAAGCCGGTCTGGATCGCAGCGATGTTGGTTACTACGTGGTCGGCCGCGGCCCGGGGTCGTTTACGGGTGTGCGCATCGGCATCTCCACTGCCAAGGGCCTCGCGCGCGGTGCCAATGTTCCACTGCTGGGCGTGTCGACGCTCGACGCTTGCGCTTGGACGGCGTGGAAGGCTGGCGTGCGCGGCAAGCTTGGTATCTTGGCCGATGCCATGCGCGGTGAGGTATATCCGGCACTATATATGCTGGGCGATGAGGGTCCCGAGCGTCAATTTGAGCGCGAACACGTGGTCAAGGCCGCCGTGGCGCTTGATGAGTGGCGTCAGACCGCGGGCTGGGATCAGGTTCAGCTAACTGGTGACGGTCTCGTGCGTTATGGCAAGCTGCTGGGTGAGGACGAGACGGCACGCTGCGTGGAGCGAGGCCTGTGGTGGCCCTCGGGCGAGGGCCTGCTGATGGCGCACGCCGCAGGCGATGGCGATCCCGCTCGCGTCTTGCCGATCTACACGCGCCTTTCGGACGCCGAGGAAAACGAGCGCAAGCGCCTGGGCCTTGCCGAGAGCGCGCAGAGTGAGGTGACAGGTGTTGCCGACGAGCTCGCTGGGCGTCATCTGCAATTCCGCCCCATGGGCGCGGCGGATGCCGAGGGCGCGAGCGCACTGGAGACCGCCTGCTTTGAAGGTGCCGGACACGAGGCGTGGACGCCGGGCATGTTCCTGTCCGAACTGGGCGAGGACGTCGCTGCGCCGCGCAGTTGGTGGGTGGCACACGACGACGGCAAGCTGCTGGGCCTTGCCGGCGGTATGGTCGTGGACGGTGATGTGCAGATTCTGGATGTCGCCGTCGACTCGGCACATCGCCGTGAGGGCATTGCCCGCAAGCTGCTGTCGCATGTGAGCTATGATGCCCAGATGCTCGGCTGCACCACGGCTTCGCTCGAGGTCGAGGACGGCAACGAGGGCGCGATTGCGCTCTATGCCGCTCTGGGCTTTACCGAGGTGGGTCGTCGTCGTGGCTACTACGGTGTCGGCAAAGACGCCATCGTCATGACGGCCCCACTTCCCCTCGTACTTCCGGTCGATAACGCCTCGCCCGAGCCGACGGCAGCCGAGCAACGCGTATGGCCGCTGCCTGCGCCTGGGCGCTCCGAGGGGGAGCGCGCCGAAATTGAGCGCCGCCGCCTGGTGCTCGCTATCGAGAGTTCCTGCGACGAGACGGCCGTGGCGATTATCGATGCGGATGGCAATATGCTGGCCAACCAGGTGTCGACACAGATTGATTTTCATGCCCGCTTTGGCGGCGTGGTGCCCGAGATCGCCTCGCGCAAACACGTTGAGGTGATTGTGAGTGTCGTGGATGCGGCGCTCGAGGATGCCGCAGCATCGCTTGGTCTTGAGGGTGGAGCCATTGCTCCCAGCGAGCTTGCCGCCGTGGGCGTGACACAGGGTCCGGGCCTGGTGGGCGCCCTCGTGGTGGGCGTTGCCTTTGCCAAAGGCTTTGCCTACGCTGCCGGTAAGCCGCTCGTATGCGTCAACCATCTGGAGGGGCATCTGTTTGCCAACCTGCTGGCGCAACCCGACCTCAAACCGCCGTTTATCTTCACGCTTGTCTCGGGTGGGCACACCATGCTCGTGCACGTGAAGGCGTGGGGCGACTACGAGGTGCTCGGTGAGACGCTCGACGACGCTGTGGGCGAGGCCTTCGACAAGGTAGCCAAGGCGTTGGGTCTGGGCTATCCCGGTGGCCCCATCATTTCCAAGCTGGCCGAGACGGGCAACCCCAAGGCGATCGATTTCCCCCGTGCGCTTAACAGCAGGGGAGACTATCGCTTCTCGCTTTCGGGCCTTAAAACCGCTGTGACGCTCTACATTGAACAGGAGACCAAGGCCGGGCGCACGATTCACCTGCCCGATCTGGCAGCTTCGTTTGAGGCAGCTGTCTTTGACGTGCAGTACAAGAAGGCCAAAAACGCACTGCACGCTACCGGATGCAAGGAATACTGCATCGGTGGCGGCGTCTCGGCCAACCCGCGTCTGCGCGAGATGATGATCAAGAAGCTTGGGCGTCAGGGGATTCGCGTAACGGTGCCGCCCTTGTCTGCCTGTACCGATAACGCCGCCATGATCGCGGAGGTCGCTCGCCGTAAATTCGACCGAGGCGAAATCTCGCCGTTCGATGTCGACGCCGATCCAAACATGACGCTGTAGCTGGTGCGGCGCGGTCCCCGGACGGAGGGGCATCTCTCATGCAAAAACTGTCGTGGGGTAAAGTCCGAGGTCAGTGGCGTTTTATACCGAGAAATCCAAAAAAGTTGAAAACTCATTACAAATTTGCGTTGACTTTAGGTAACTAAAGTTTCATACTCCTTTTCAACCACTGGGGGATGTGAACACGCACGGATCGTTCACATCATGATTGAAGAGGATTTCTTAGACATGTTCACGCATCAGCTAAACATTATCAGCGTAGTAATTATCTGATGCGGGTTAGCACATACAGCTAGCCCGTACGATAACGGGCGGCTGATGAAGATGAGGGCCGTCGAGCGCAACCGACGGCCCTCATTTTTTATGTCTGGGAAGTTCTTTTTAGAGGAGGAAATGTAATGAACGGAGTTTTGCTCATGGTTGTGGCCGCGGCGGTGCTCGCTTGCGGCTATCTGGGCTATGGCCGATGGCTGGCCAACAAGTGGGGCGTTGACAAAGAGGCCCTCACGCCGGCCAAGCGCATGAAGGACGGCAACAGCTTCTCGCCCGTCTCCGCCTTTACCGCGTTCTCGCACCAGTTCAGCTCGATCTGCGGTGCCGGCCCTGTCACGGGTACGATCGTCGCCATGGCCTTCGGCTGGCTTCCCGTCGTGCTCTGGGTCCTCGTCGGCGGCATCTTCTTTGGCGCCGTCCACGACTTTGGCGCCCTGTACGCCTCGATGAAGAACAACGGCAAGTCCCTGGCCCAGCTCATCGAGAAGTACATCGGCAAGACCGGCCGTCGCCTGTTCCTGCTGTTCTGCTGGCTGTTCTGCATCATCGTCATCGCCGCTTTCACCGACATGGTCTGCAAGACGTTCATGTTCACCCCGGCCGTTGACGCTTCTGGTGCTGCTACCGGTGCCATCGACTTCACCAAGTCCTATGCCGCCGGCTGCGCTGGTACCATCTCCATCCTGTTCACCTTCGTCGCTATCGCCTTTGGTTGGGCCCAGAAGAAGTTCAACCTCACCGGCGCTGCCGAGTTCGTCACCGGCGTGGTCCTCATGGTTCTCATGTTCGCCGTCGGTATGCAGTTCCCGGTCTACCTGGACAAGTTCCAGTGGTTCGCCGTCGTCATGGTCTACCTGGTCTTCGCTGGCGCTATGCCCATCCAGATGCTCAAGACCCCGCGTGACTACCTCACTTCCATCATGATGATCGTCATGATCGTCTGCGCTGTCCTCGGCATCGTCGTCCTGGGCGTCAACGGTCAGGCCACTATCACCGCTCCGGTCTTCACCGGCTTCTCCACTGCTTCCGGCATGATGTTCCCGGTCCTGTTCGTCTCCGTCGCTTGCGGTGCTCTCTCCGGTTTCCACAGCCTCGTTTCTTCCGGCACCTCCTCCAAGCAGGTCGAGAAGGAGCAGGACGCCGTCAAGGTCGGTTACGGCGCCATGATCGTCGAGTCCTTCGTCGGCATCCTTGCCATCATCGTCGCCGGCATCATGTTCTCCGACATGAACACCGCCGGTACCGGCGCCCTTAACGCCGGCGTCGCTTCCACCCCGTTCCAGATCTTCGCCGCCGGCATCTCCCGCGGTATGCAGGCTTTCGGCGTTGACGGCACGCTCGCAACCGTCTTCATGACTATGAACGTTTCTGCTCTGGCCCTGACCTCGCTCGATGCCGTCGCCCGCATCGCTCGTACCTCGTTCTCCGAGTTCTTTGCCCAGACCAACGACGCCCTAGCCATCGAGTCCAAGGCCGGCTACATGAAGGTCCTCGGCAATCCCTGGTTCGCCACGGTCGTTACCCTGCTTCCTGGTCTCGCCCTCGCTTTTGGTGGCTATGCCAACATCTGGCCGCTCTTTGGTGCTTCTAACCAGCTGCTCGGCGGTATGACCATGATCACCCTCGCCGTGTTCTGCAAGTGCACCGGCCGCAAGGGTTGGATGCTCTACGTGCCCGTCGTCTTCCTGCTCTGCTGCACCTTCACCTCGCTGGTCCAGAGCGCCATGGGCTGCATGACCGCCGTCCAGGCCTACGGCTTCTTCGGCACCATCCCGGCTACCGCCACCACGGCTGCTGTCTCCGTCGCCGCCACCAAGGGCCTGCAGCTCGTCTTCGCCGTCCTGCTGATGGTCCTGGGCCTTATCGTTGCCGTCAACTGCCTCAAGGAGTTCTTCGGCAAGGAGGCCGGTTCCATGCCCGACGAGGAGCCCGAGTGGTCCGAGATGGGCAAGGCCGAGTATGGCCGCACTGCTGCTGCCGAGGCTCCCGCCGACGCCGAGGCCGCCAAGGCCTAATCGGCCTGACGAGTTGAGCGTCACATCTATATGACTCGGAAAGACCGGGTCCGCGACTTCGCGGGCTCGGTCCTTTTTTCATGCAAAAGCTGGTGACGCTCGAGTGTTCTCGCAGATGTTTTGCGTGGATAAGGGCGTGCGTTGTACCATATAAACGTATATGTGTACATATGAAAGGGGCCCCGTGGCCAAGACGGTATATTCCGATAACCAAAATAATGTCGATGCCCTGGCTGAACGTCTGAGCAGCCAGACGTCGCTTTCTGCCGAGCGTGCCAAGCTGGTTGCCTACGACCTGCTCTGCCGCAAGGCGCTCAAGATTAAGTCGAGTGCGCTGGCGCAGATTTTCCGCTCCGTCGATAAGGAATGTGACACCAAGGCGATGCGCGATGAGCTTATCGCGGCAAAAATCGTGACAAAGATCGAGGGTAGCGGCATTAACGGGCGCCCGGCGTTCTATACCATCAATGCCGAGATCAGCGATGTCCAGGAACAACCTACCGAGTCCGTCGAAGACTTTGTCGTCGAGGATTCTGCTGACGTGCCTGCTGTGGAAGAAGTTGCTCCGCGCGAGCATGTCGATACCGATGAGTTGCTCGATGAGAACGTCGTGCGTGCCTTTACGGCCAAGGCAGGACGCGGCGGTTTTGGTGGGGGTGGCAAGCGCGATGCGCAGCGCCGCGCCCAGCAGGAGCGCTTCCGTCGCGCCGTTGCTCAAAAGGGCGAGACGGATGCTGAGGCTGTTGAGACCGAGGTTGCTGCCGAGTCGCAGAAGCCCGCGAGGGAGCAAAAGCCCGTGGAGGCCCAAGAGCCCAAGCGTCGTCGCGGTGCTCACTTTAAGACTGCACAGCAGGATGCCGCGCGTGAGGTTGAAGAGTCTTCTGAGGTTGCAGACGATGTTGAGGAGTCTGCCAAGAAGGCTCCGGGTTCATGCCGTCCCGGACGTGGTTTTGCGGGGCGCGCGTATCCCGTAAGGCATCAGGAGAAGAGCGAGCCGGCTTCGACCACTCAGGACGAGAAGGCCGTTGAGGCGGCGGCTCGCGAACAGAAGCCTGCTGAGCCGCAGCTTGAGGTTGATGCCGAGGCCAAGGGCCAGCAGCCTACTGATGAGCAGGCGGAGCAGGGCGCGTCGAGCAAGCCTCGCCGCCGTCGCCATCGTGGGGGCCGCAGTTCCCATGCCGAGACTGCAGCCGAGAAGACCATGCCACAGGACGAGGATGCGAAGGTCGAGGTTTCTTCGGGGCAGCCTAAGCGCCAGCCGGCGAAGGAGAGCAAGTCCGATCGTCCGCAGAAGCAGGCGCCTATGCCGAAGCGCGAGCGCAATTCCCAAGGCGATTCTAAGCGCAAGTCTCAGAAGAAGCCGGAGTCTACCGCAGTAGATACTGCTGCCCAGCAGCCCGAGTCGGCAGTCCACGGCGAGGTCTCGGCGTTTGCCCTTGCCCGCGTTTTAGGCAGGCAGCTGCTCAAAGTTGTCCCTACGCCTACGGCGCTCTCTAAGATCAAGGAGCAGCAGACACAGATCGTAAAGGTCGAGGGCAAGGACGGCAAAAAGGCTCCGCAACGCACTCAGCACAACGAGATGTCCAACCGCAAGATTGCCGAGGAAATCGCAATCATCCAGGCTTGGATCGAGCAGAACCGAGGTGTCGATACGCCGGTTGCCTCGCGCCGCCAGCGTGCCTACCAGATCTTTAATGACGAGAAGGCTTTTGACGGCAAGCACGGTGAGCGCCTGATCAGGCGTATGACCGAAAAGGGCATCAGCATGCAGGCGATCAAGGTCGCCCCCAATCGCCCCGTGCACTTTACGGGCTTCTTTGCGCTGGGTGCCGACAAGCCGTTCATTATGGTCGAGAACCTGGACACCTATGACGAGATCGTCAAGCTCCTGCGCGGACGCAAACATGCCAAGCTCTTTGGTACCAAGGTGGGCGGCGTGATTTTTGGCGGCGGCTGCAAGGCGAGCGTCTCGCACGCACTGGATGATTATCTGGCCGAGATTGGCTATCGCTTTAACTACGTCTACTACGTAGGCGATATCGATCGCGAGGGCGCGCGCATTGTCGAGCAGACTCGCAATGCCAATGTGGTTGAGATTCGCCTGCATGCCGGCATGTACCGCGCCATGCTCGCCGAGCATAAGCGTCGCGTGAAGGCCGGCGGCGAGTGCGAGCCCGCGGCTGCCAACCAAGGCGTGCCGCAGAACCTGGCAGCGACGATCAAGGATCTGCCCATGGTTACGCGTGTGCAGTTCCGCAACGTGCTGCGCGAGGGCGGGCGCATTCCGCAGGAGATTCTGATGACCGCCGACTATCGGGATGGCGACTCGGGAAGCTTCGACCGCATGCTGAACAATTAGCTCCGCCGTTCTACCGAACGGCGGTCTTCTTGACGCTGCGAGGGGCCCTGGCACGGCAATCTGACGTTCAACTTCGGCGGCGCGACCAGAAGGTCAGCGCCGCCTTGTTTCACGTCACCTTGCCATACCAGGGCCCCTCTCGCTCATATGACCCAATCCGCTGTCAAGAGCCGCAATGGCCCCGCCGACCGCTTGCAATCGGTCGGCGGGGCCTGCCGTTAACCCGTCCCGGTCCGCCCCCGGCATGTCATCGACGCC
>DBFPAR010000010.1:0-1586 GCA_048362915.1 Collinsella sp. | reverse complement strand
CCATTACCATGTTTGGTAGGCCCCGATGGTCGGGGCCGGGTCGCCGGTTCCGGTATGACTTTCCTGCCCTGTCGTCGATGATCCGGGGGGTGTTGTCGCCGGGAACGGGGACGCCCGATGACCGCTGATAGGAACCAGGCCGGCTACACGGACGCTTCAGGGGCGCATGGCGCAGGTCTCGTCGTAATGTGGGTGCGGCGCGGGCGTCCGGACTCCTCCGAGCCCGCGGCGACCGGAAAACCTTCATGACGGGAGGAACGATGATGACCCCGGACGACATCGACGTGTGGGTCGGCCTGGACGTGGGCAAGAGCGCGCACCACGCGCACGCCCTCGACCATGACGGGAACACCCTGTACGACAAGCCGTTGAAACAGGACGAGAAGGCCATCCGCACGATGCTGGGCAAGCTCTCCAAGCATGGCCGTGTGCTGCTGGTCGTGGACCAGCCCAACACCATCGGCTCCCTGCCCCTGACGGTGGCGCGGAACATGGGGATCGCGGTTGCCTACCTTCCCGGCACGGCCATGCGCAGGACCGCGCAGCTGCTGCCCGGGGACGCGAAGACCGACCGCAGGGACGCGCATGTGATCGCGTGGGCCGCGCTCAAGCTGCCCGAGACGCTCAGGGACGCGGGCCCGGATGACGAGACCCTCGCCGCCCTGAAGCTGCTCGCCGGCCACGACGAGGACCTCGCCCACGAATCCACCCGCCACGTCAACCGCCTGCGGAGCCTGCTGCTGCAGACCCACCCCGCGTTCGAACGCGCGCTCAAGGGCGAGAGAATCACGCGCGACGCGACGCTCGCGCTGCTCGAACGATACGGCGGGCCCATGGGCGTGAAACGGGCCGGGATCGAGGACGTGAAGGACTGGGCCAAGTCCAACGGGCTTCGCGCCGGCCGCATCATCGACGACATGTTCAAGGCGATCGGCGAGCAGACCGTCACCGTGCCCGGCACCCTCATGGCCGAGACCATCATCCCCTCCATCGCCCACGACATCAAGACGATCAGGGACCGGCGGCGCGAGGTCGGCCGCCAGGTCGAGAAGCTCCTGGAGGACCACCCTCTTCTCACGGTCCTGACGTCGATGCCCGGGATAGGCGTCAGGACCGCAAGCAACATCCTGCTCGGCATCGGCGGCGACATCGCCAACTTCAAATCGTCCGCCCATCTGGCCGCCTACGCGGGCATATCGCCCGTCACCGGCCAATCCGGCACCAGCATCAAAGGCGAACGGCCCTCCAGGCGGGGCAACAAACGCCTCAAGAACGCGCTGTGGCAGACCGCGTTCGTCGCATCCACCAAACACCCGCCCTCCGTGGCCTATTACAAGCGCAAACGCGAACAGGGCAAACACCACAACGCCGCCATCATCTGCCTCGCGCGTCGGCGCTGCGACGTGATCTACGGCATGCTCAAAAACGGAACCCTCTACCAGGAACCAGCCCTCGTAGCCTGAACCGGGCCACACGGGAAAGGACGCCGGACGCCACCGGCAGGGCGAAGCGCGCCCACGACAGCCAACCGGAATCCCGACACGTCAACTCCCCAAGGAGTTGACAAAAACATAGGAACACCCCCC
>DBFPAR010000009.1:0-78616 GCA_048362915.1 Collinsella sp. | reverse complement strand
CATGGGCGCCAGCGGAATGTGGGGTCACCGCGCGGTCCGCATCTGATGGTGTCGACGTCAATGGTATACGGGTGCATCATCGACGTCTTCAATACAGAAAATATCAGTGCGGAATGTTTTGGGAGGTAGCCCAAACAGCCCCGGCTGGGTCCTGTGTAGTCACCCTTTAGGCGGAACTCTCCTAATTATTTGGATGAGTCGTCTACTTACTTGTGCTGTTACCGTCTTTCCGCTGTTGTTGGGGTATGCTTTGTTCGTATGTAAACGTATGACATGTTGATGGGGGAGGGTGCTATGGCTCGCGAGAGTGCTCGTTCTAAGGATACGGCTAAGCCTGGCATCAAGGAAGTTGCGGCGGTGGCGGGGGTTTCGCCTACTACGGTATCTCGTGTGCTTAATAATCGTGGCTATATTAGCCAAGAGACCCGCGATAAGGTCCATGCCGCGATGAAGCGCATCAACTATACGCCCAACGATATCGCCCGTGCCATGCTCAACGGTCGCCTGAATCTTATCGGTATGATCGTCCCCTATGTCAGCAGTCCGTTTCATGCCCAAGTGGTTCAAGTCATTGAGCATACCCTGGCCGAAAACGGTTTTAAGATGCTGCTGTGCAATAGCGCCAATCGACCCGAGCTTGAGCGCTCTTATATCGACATGCTTCGACGCAATATGGTTGATGGCGTCATCGTCAACTCGCTTAATATCGGTGCCGAGGCGTATGCCGAGATGGGCTTGAGTCTGGTTGGTATCGACTGCGACCTTGGCGAGGCCTCTGTTCAGATTGCGAGCGACAGCTATGGCATCGGCGAGCTCGCCACGCGCCGTCTGATTGATGACGGCTGCAGGCGTATCCTGTGCCTGCGCAGCAATAGCCGCATGCGCATGCCTGCCAATAAGCGTACCGATGCCTACCTCGATGTTGTTGAGCAGGCCGGTTTGCCCGCGCTTGTCCGTGAGGTCGAGTTCGTTAAGCCCGACGACGAAAAGAGCGCGGTCGTTGCGAAGATCCTCGATGAGAACCCCGATATTGACGGCATCTTTGCGGGAGACGACACGATGGCGGCCATCTGTCTCAACGTTATGAAGCAGCGAGGCTTGAGCGCTCCGGGCGATATTAAGGTCGTGGGCGCGGATGGTGCCCGCCGCACTATGACGTTTATGCCTGACTTAACAACCGTACGCCAAGATATCGATCGCATCGGAGAGCTCGCGGCGCAATCCATCATTGCTCTTATTAACGGCGAAAAGCCCGAATCGAATATCAAGCTCCCCGTTGAACTCATTGAGGGTAAAACCGCGTAGTTCATCCCGTGCCAAAAGAATTCCTCAAACACCTCTGATGACCGTTCGCCGGCATATATCAACCGTTTGCCGACGACTGGAACTGCGAAAAGACGTATTGGTGTGAAAACGTTTGACATATGAAAACGATTGACATATCTTGCGGTTGTACCGAGTTAGTATCTCGTGAGAAAGGAAGTCTCGGATGCACAAGGTGTATTACCAGCCTGAGGGAATTTGGGTAGGCGACATCATGCCGTACGGCGAGGACGGCACGTTCTATCTCTATCATCAGCGTGACACGCGAAACCCCGGACCTTTCGGAGAGCCGTTTGGCTGGGCACTCGCGACAACCAAGGACTTCGTCAATTACAAAGACTTTGGCGAGAGCCTTGAGCGTGGCGGCGACGAGGAAGTCGACCAGTATGTTTATGCCGGCACGGTGTTTAAGGTGGGCGACAAGTACCATGCGCTCTACACTGGTTGCAATCGCGATAAGGTCAAGGCACGCTTGATGAAGCAGGTTCTTCTTCACGCAACGAGTGACGACGCCGTCAAGTGGGAGAAGAACATCGCCGAGACGCTGCTTCCGCCCCAGGAGGGTTACGATGACCGCAACTGGCGCGATCCCTTTGTGCTTTGGGATGAGGAGAACGAAGAGTACATGCTCATCCTCGGCACGCGTGTGGGCGAGGACAAGCGTCTGATGACCGGTCGTCTGGTCAAGTTCACCTCCAAGGACCTGGATACCTGGGAGTTCCAGGGCGACTGGTGGAATCCGGGCCTGTACACCATGTTCGAGATGCCTGATCTCTTTAAGATGGGCGACTGGTGGTATCTGGTGTTCTCCGAGTACAGTGATGGCAACAAGACCCGTTACCGCATGTCTCGCTCTATCAACGGTCCTTGGATCACTCCTGCGGACGATTCCTTCGATGGCCGCGCGTACTATGCCGCGCGTACCGCATTTGACGGCGAGCGCCGCGTTCTCTTTGGTTGGGTTCCTACGCGTGACGAGGGCGGCGACCCCAGCTCTTACCTGTGGGGTGGCACCTTTATGCCCCTCGAGATCGTTCAGCGTGCCGACGGAACGCTCGGCACCAAGCTTCCTGACAGCATGCTTGGCGCCTTTGGCGAGGCTAAGGCAGTCGAGGCCTTTGAGCTCTCCTGCGAGTCGGGCAAGGTCGAGCAGGTGCTCGCCGCGGATGCCGGTTCCACCTATATGCTCGATGCCGACATCGAGCTCGCCGGTGACGCTGCCGGCTTCTCGGTGAAGCTTGCCGAGGACGCCGAGTCCGGTCTTGCCTATGAGTTCCGCGCCAACCTGCGTGAGGGCAAGCTCGAGTTTACGGCGGCCCCCCAGTATCCGTGGTTCCAGGTCAACAACATGGGCCTCGAGCGTCCGTTGTTCTTTAAGGGCGAGGGCACTCATCATGTGCGCCTGGTCGTTGACGACGATATCGCGACCATCTTTGTCGATGATGTTGCGCTCAACGCTCGCTTCTGCAACAAGCAGGGCCAGGGTGTGGCGCTTACCGTCACCGACGGTGCGCTCAAGTGCGCAAACGCAACGATCGCGTCTCTGTAGTGGCAACGAACCGTTTTATGATTTAGAAAAGGAATGGAGAGGAACATGGACTACAAGGCAGTGTCCCAGCAAGTCGTCGACAACGTCGGCGGACTGGAGAACATCGAGGGCGCCACGCATTGCGTGACCCGTCTGCGTCTGGTGCTCAAGGATACGAGCAAGTACAACAAGGCCGAGCTCGAGAACATCGATGGCGTCAAGGGCGTGCTGTACAACAGCGGCCAGCTCATGATCATCTTCGGTACCGGTACCGTCAACAAGGTCTACGATGAGTTTATGGCTCTGACGGGCGTTAAGGAGATCAGCGCTTCCGAGGTCAAGGGCGCCGAGGCGGACAAGAAGGGCAAGTTCTTCTCGGTCCTCAAGGTATTCTCGGACATCTTTATCCCCATCATTCCCGCTTTCGTCGGCGCTGCTATCATCATCGGCCTTAAGTCGCTGATCGTTGCCAACGGCCTCTTTGGCATGGAGGGCAGCCTCGCCGATCACAGCGAGTTCCTCAAGAACCTCGCAAGCTTCTTTGCCATTATCGCCACCACCTTCGACTACCTGCCTGTCCTGGTTATGTACAGCGCGGTCAAGCGTTTTGGCGGTAACCCGATCCTGGGCATCCTCGTCGGTATCGTCATGGTTCACCCGAGCCTTATGAACCGTAACACGTTCGTTATGGACCCGACGGGTGCTGAGTACTGGAACTTCGGTCCGCTCTCCATTCCCATGGTTGCTTTCCAGGGCGGCGTGTTCCCTGCAATCCTGACTGCCTGGTTTATGGCCAAGGTCGAGAAGATTGCCCAGAAGTACATCCCCGAGGTCGTTTCGTTCGTCTTTGTCCCGACCGTTACCCTGATTCTTGCTAACGTCGCCCTGTTCACCGTGTTCGGCCCGCTCGGCAACCTGATCGGCGACGTCCTCGCCGGCGTAATCGATATCCTGTACAACAGGATGGGCGTCTTTGGTGCCTTTGTCTTCGCCGCGTTCCTGCAGCCACTTGTCGTTACCGGTACGCATCAGTTCATCCAGGGTATCGAGGCAAACCTCGTTGCCACGACTGGCTTCAACTACATCCAGGCCATCTGGTCGGTTTCCATCATCGCCCAGGGTGGCGGCGCCATCGGCATGTACCTCATTCACAAGAAGCATTCCAAAGAGCGCAACATCTGCATGTCGTCCTTTATCCCGACGCTGGTCGGTATCTCCGAGCCCGCAATCTTTGCTGCAAACATGCGCTACTCGATCATCCCGTTCATCTGCGCTTGCATCGGTGCAGGCTGCGGCGGTGCCTTCGTGAAGCTCTTTGAGGTGCGCGCCATCGGTCAGGGTCTGACCGGCGTGCTTGGCCTGCTCATCGTCACGCCCGAGACGCTCGTGTGGTATGTGGCTGGCAATCTCATCGCCTTCATCGTGCCGATCGTCTTGATCTTTGCCTACAACAAGGCAAAGGGAGTGCCGACCACTGATGAAGAGGGCGCTGGCGCTGGCTTCGATGTCAGCTTCTAGTTGAGCCGTTCAGCGTAATCTGAGGATAAGTCCATTTGAGGAAGGGCGTTCGGCTCGTGTGAGTCGAGCGTCCTTTCCCATAGACGAGAAGGTCAATGGCGATGTTTAATCAAAAAAACAAGGTGATGCGTGCGGACTATGAGCAGTGGCGAGCTGGACAGGATGAGACGGCGGCTCGCATCGCGTCCGACCCCGATAGGCTTTTGTTCCATGTGGAGCCTGAGCTTGGCTGGCTCAACGACCCCAACGGTTTGGTTCAGATTGGTGATACGTATCACATCTATCATCAATACGATCCGTTCGATGCTGCGCATGGCGGTCCAGTGCTTTGGAACCATCTGACGACAAAGGATTTTGTGACGTACGAGAATCACGGCCCCGTGCTGTTCCCCGATTCCGATTTGGATTCGAGCGGAGCGTATTCTGGTTCTGCCTTTGTACGCGATGGCAAGATTCACTACTTCTATACCGGCAACGTCAAGCATTTTGACCGCGATGATTACGACTACGTGTTGACGGGCCGTGAGCAAAACCAGATTCATATGGTTGCCGAGAATCCCGACGAATTGGGCGAGAAGCGCATAGCTGTTGGACCGGTCGATTACCCCGACGATATCGGTACGCACGTGCGCGACCCCAAGATCCTTGAACATGGCGGTATCTACTACATGGTTCTGGGCGCTCGTACGAAAGACGACCGCGGCTGCGTGCTTGTCTATACCTCGCGCGAACTAGAGGACTGGAACTATGCGACGCGTATTGAGCTGGACGAGAACTTTGGCTTTATGTGGGAGTGCCCCGATCTGTTTGAGCTCGATGGCGAGCTTATTCTCGTTTGCTGTCCGCAGGGTGTGCCTGCCGATGGTTGGCGTTACCGCAATCCGCATCAGTGCGTGTGGTTCCCTATCGAGGCCGATTGGGAGGCGCCGAGCTTTAAAATCGTCGGGCAGGGCATGCCCCCGATGGTCGATGCCGGTTTTGATTTCTATGCTCCGCAGTCCTTTGAGGATGCTGCAGGCCGGCGTTTGATGATCGGATGGTCGGGTTGCCCCGATGCGACGGCAGAAAACCCGACGGTGGCGCGCGGGTGGCAGTGCGCGTTGACGGTGCCGCGAGAGCTGAGCATGCGCGATGGTAAGCTCTGCCAGCAGCCGGCGCACGAGATTGAGAGGATGCGCGGCGACTGCGCTCGCGCGACAGGCGGTGAAACCGTTGAGGAGCCGGGCCGCCTGTTTGATCTTGTGGTTTCCTGTGAGGGCGCCAAGATGGTCGAGCTCGAAATCCGCAAGGGTGTCTTTGTGCGCTATGCAGACGGGATGCTTACCCTCGACATGGGTGACGAAGGCTATGGGCGCGACCAAAGGTCGATCGAGCTCAGCGAGCTTCGCGACCTGCGCGTGCTTTCGGACACTACGATGGTCGAGATTTTTGCCAACAGCGGCGAGGCGGCACTTACGAGCCGTACCTATTCGCCGGCGGTTTCGGCGATGGGGTTGCATGCCGAGGGTGCGGCGTCGATGGATTTCTACCGCCTCGCGCATTAACCGTGCGTGGAGCACGATTGGACTTGCCGGGCGGAATGTGTCGCAGTTGCCGCAGCGAACTACCGTTTATCGTGTATAGCTACCGTTTGCGGAGTAAGTAACACTCTTTAATAAACCGTGTAGAATCTCAGATAAGCACGGAGTTTTCCAGGGAGACGCTGTCCTTTGTTGTGCGCAAGGGGCGGCGTCTCTTTGGCGCTTTGCGGCCGTTGTGCAACAGTGCGGCGGCGCGCGCCATGTATTGAAAAGCCAATGTCGAGATGGGTCGTGATAAGAATGGGCAAGTACGTAATCGTGGTTGAGTCTGGGTCGGATGTGACGCCGGAGCTCTGCGAGCGCTACGGCATCGTGCGCGTGCCCATGCATGTCACAATTGGTGACGAGACCGTTGAGGACGGCTCCATCGATCCGCTCGAGATTTACTCGCGCTGCAACGAGCTCGGTGTTATGCCTAAGACGAGTGGCTGCGCGCCTGCGGATTTTGCTCACGTGTATGACCGTATCCATGCCGAGCAGCCCGATGCGACCATTCTGCATCTTGCGTACTCCGAAGTCACGACTTGCTCGCATCAGTCCTCCAAGATTGCGGCTAAGGGCCGTGACTACGTCTTCTCCATGGATACGCGTTTTGTCTCGGTGGGCCAGTCGCTCGTTGCCGTCGAGACCGCCAAATACATCGAGGCTCACCCCGATGCCACCGTCGACGAGATCTTTGCATTTACGAATTCCGTCATGGACCGTGTGTTGCTGGGTTTTGTTCCTACGGACCTTGCCTTCCTTAAGGCGGGCGGTCGCTTGTCCAACGTCGCGTTCCTGGGCGCCCACCTGCTCAAGATTAAGCCCTGCATTGAGGTAACGGGCGGTAAGTTTGTGGCGACCAAGAAGTTTCGCGGCTCTATGCTCAAATGCGCCCGCGCCTTTATTGACCACATGGTTGCGAAGGGCGAGATCGACTATTCGCACATTGGCCTGGCGTATTCGGTAGGTCTTTCCCAGGAGCTGCGCGACGACATGGAAGTCTATGCGCACGACCTGGGCTTTAAGGACGTTACCTGGACTCAGGTCGGCGGTGTCATCTCGAGCCATTGCGGCCCGACCGCCTTCGGTGCGGTGCTGACGCTTAAAGCGTAAGACCTGGCGTCTATCGATTTCTATTGCCTCGGCGGCGGGCGGGTTGCGACAACCTTCCCGCCGCTCTTGCGTGGGGCCAAATAGAACAACCCAATTGACCGCTAAACCGTTTCGCCATCATGCATATGGGCTAGAATGACTCTGGCATTTATGTAGCTAAAACCAATGAGAGGCAAGGTAGCGGGAATGGCTGAGATGACACTCGAGGGTGTGGACGCTCGTCCCGAGGACTCTGCGTTTGCCCTGGGCCGCGTGCATTCGATTGAGACGATGGGAACGGTCGATGGACCCGGCATCCGCTTTGTGGTGTTTGTTCAGGGCTGCCCCATGCGCTGTGCGTATTGCCACAACCCCGATACCTGGTCGGTTAACGGCGGCACCATGGTGACCGTCGAGCACCTGATGGACGAGTTTCAGAGCAACCATGAGTTTTACCGCAGCGGTGGTATTACGGTGTCCGGCGGCGAGCCGCTCCTGCAGCCTGAGTTTTTGGCCGACCTGTTCCGCGCCATGCACAATAACCCCGATGGTCGCGTGCACACCTGCTTGGATAGCTGCGGCTATGCGTTCGACCCCGCGCATCCCGAGAAGTTCGATGCCGTACTCAACGAGACCGATATGGTGCTGCTCGACATTAAACACGCCGATCCCGTCGAGCATAAAAAGCTGACCGGTTGCGATCCCGCACGCATTCTGGCGTTTGGTGATGAGCTTGCCCGTCGCAAGATTAAGGTCGTTATCCGCCACGTGGTGGTGCCCGGCATTACCGATACGGTTGAGGAGTGCGAGGCACTCGGTCGTCTGATCGCTCCATGGCATAACGTGGTCGGTCTGGAAATGCTGCCGTATCACACGATGGGTGTCGTCAAGTACGAGCAGCTGGGGATTCCCTATAAGCTCGAGGGCGTTCCACAGATGGATACCGCGCGCATGCCCGAGCTGCGCAACGCCGTCATGACGGGCATGAAAAAGCGCCGCGCGGAACTCAAAAACGCCATCGGCTAGCGAGCCATTTTCAGGCACTCATTGGGGACAGACTTAAATGAGTGCCTCTGGGCACCAAGTTGATTGCCAAAGAGTCCCGTCAAGTTGTGGTGGAATAGTTCTTGTTTTTCGGCTTATGCCGCCCAAATAGGAACTATTCCACCGCAACTGCGTTTTGGGCGGAGATGCGCAACAGAATCGTGCCATTTGGATAAATACGCTTGTGGTTTCTTTAAAGACGCCTTAAACGCCGCTGAATATCTTTGGAAAGAAATGCCTGCTCGGTATTATGCTGCTCGTATATAAACGGTAGCAGTCAGGAGACCACGTGCGAAACAACGCATCGCGGGACGAGTATGTGCCGCAGCATAGCAGCAGATATGAGACGAAGGGCACGTCTTCGCGTGGCCTTGTCGACGCTCGCATCCGCGTGACGAAGATTGCCGCCATTGGGATGCTAACGTTGGCGGTTATTATCCTCGGAATTACCGCCAAAACCTACGCGTCGGAGCGAATGGCACACTCAGATGCGTCAACGGTACAGATGCAAAACAAAAAGGTCTCTGAATCTAAAGCCACCGCAAGCCAAACCCTGTCGACAGCGAGCCTCAAGACGAGGCTTTCGAAGGCGGACTTTAACGATATTCCCTCAGGCGATACCGTGCAGACCTTCTCACTGGTTGATGACCAGATCCCCGCCCTGGAGGATGAGAGCCTCGCCGCGCTCCAAGATGCCCTGAGTCAGGCGCAGGAGCTGGGCGATGTGGGCGTGGTGTTTTACGATCTGACGAGCGGCAAGGGTGTGACGTATGACGCGGACGCCGAGGTGTACGGTGCGAGCAGTTATAAGGCACTCTATGCGTTGTACATCTGCGAATCCCTGGTCGAGACGGGCCAGGTCTCACTCGATGATTCCCTTGGCACCTATGGTGGCTACAACATGGGCTGGCAGACGGTGCGCGACCTGATCGAGGCCGCGGTCGTTAATTCGGACAACGATTCGTTTATTGCGTTACGCGCGGCGTTTGACCGTGTCGGTTACGAGGATTGGATTGTCAGTCTTGGCGTCGATTACGATACCGCACTCGATCCGATGAGTGATTTTCCCACCTATTGCCCGCGAACCTCGGCCAAGTTGTGGCGCGAGA
This sequence comes from Collinsella sp., assembly GCA_048362915.1. Classification (GTDB taxonomy): domain Bacteria; phylum Actinomycetota; class Coriobacteriia; order Coriobacteriales; family Coriobacteriaceae; genus Collinsella. The sequence continues at coordinate 69,440 of DBFPAR010000009.1, read as the reverse complement.
TGAGCGAGTATCTGAGCCATGATACCGAGACGTCACAATGGCTGTCGGGCCTTCTGGCCTCTACGGCCCGATTGTTTATTCGTGACGGCATTGCGGACGACCAAGCCTTGGTGCGCAACAAGGCAGGCTGGATTAGCGAGGATGGTTGCTATTCGACATGCGATGCGGGCCTTATCGACATCGATGGCCGTACCTATGTCATGAGCATCATGACATCGATGCCGTGGAGCGACCGCTCGAGCGAGGTTACGGCTGCGATTGCAAAGGCTCTGTTTGATACGCGAGCTGCGCTGGCCTAGCGTGTTCGTTTGACGAGGTCAAACAAAATGCTGGTACCATACCGTGGTTGAGAATTTCGTATAGGTTTGGGGAATGGCATGGCTACAATCGCGATTATCGGCGCACTCGAAAAAGAGATCATGCAGATTAAGGAAGAGTTGAGTAACGCTTGCATGGTACAGGAGGCGGGCTTGAACGTTGTGACCGGCGGGCTCGACGGTCTGTCGATTGTCGCCACAACGGCGGGTATGGGCACGGTGAATGCCGCCGCCGCAACACAGCATCTCATTAGTAAATATGCCCCGCAGGCCGTTGTGCTCTCGGGTATCGCGGGCGGTTTGAACCCCAAGCTCCATATCGACGACGTGGTTATCGGCAAATGCCTACGCTATCTGGATACCGATACCGCGCTTATCGCCGAGTCTGCACCGGGGCTCGAGGAGTTTGGCTCGACGCCTGCGCTGGTCGATATTGCTGCCGATGTGCTTTCTGAGCGTGGCTTTGTTAACGCTTCGATAAATGCAGCCGCCTCGAACGAGGGCGCAAAGCAGTTCCTGGTCGGCACGATTGCCACGGGTAACCGCTTTGTGACGGGCGCCGCCATGCGCAATGACGCTATCGAGGCGACGCATGCCGATTGTGTCGGCATGGAGGGCGCGGCAATTGCCCACGTCGCAACCAAAAATGGTGTCGATTGCCTGGTGCTGCGCGCTATCAGCGATAATTGTGACGAGGCGTACGATGCGATTTGCGACCGCGAGTTCGACCTGTTCGAGTATGCCCGCACCGCGAGTGGCATTACGCTCGATATCGTTCGCCGTATCGCTGCTATCTATTAGCGCGCTCTTTTGTAAGAACCTACGACCAAGGAGTGTCCATGGCCGATTCCATTAACTACCAGCTTGCCAAGTTCGTTGCCAGCTATGGCAAGGTTTCGCAGATTCCCGAGTCCACCTGCCCCGAGGTGAGCTTCGTCGGCCGCTCCAACGTGGGCAAGTCGTCGATCATGAACAAGCTTTTTGGCCGCAAGAACCTCGTCAAGGTTTCGAGCACACCGGGCAAGACGAGCAACATCAACTTCTTCGAGGCCGACGACGTGCACTTCGTTGACCTGCCGGGCTATGGTTTCGCCCGTCGTTCCAAGGCCGAGCGTGACCGTTGGGCAGAACTTATCGGCGACTTCTTCGACTCGGAGCGCAGCTTTAACCTGGTCGTGTCGCTGGTGGATATTCGTCACGACCCGAGCAAACTCGACCATGACATGATCGACTACCTGCAGGGCAACGAGTTCAACTTTATTGTCTGCCTCACCAAGGCAGACAAACTCAGCCGCACCCAGCAGGCCCGCCAGGCAGCAGCCATCAAAAAGCAGCTCAACGTCCCGGCCGAGAACGTGATCATCACAAGCTCCCAGACCGGTACCGGCATCGATGAACTCAAGCGCCGCATCGCCGAGGCTTGCCTCTAATAAGGGCTCTTGGCAGGCAATAGTTTGCATCTATCTATATCACCCCAGTGATAGTTATTGCTACACTATCACTGGGGTGATATTTTTGTTTGGAGGTCGATATGGAGCTTTGGCACGGGTCGGAGGTTGTTGTCGAGCATCCGTCGTTGGATAAATGCAGACAATTCAATGACTATGGGTGTGGGTTTTATTGCACGCCACATGAGGAAATGGCAATGGAGTGGGCATGTCGGACCGAGTCCGATGGTATCGCGAATCGATATGAGCTCGATATTGATGGTCTCGCGGTCTTGGATTTGGAGTCCGGGGAGTTTTCAATCCTCAATTGGCTTGCGATTTTGGCTAACAATAGGGAGTTCAATGTTTCGACACCGCTAGCGCGCGAAGGACTTCGTTATCTGCTGGATAACTGCCTGATTGATATTTCTCCCTATGACGTTATTCGAGGCTATCGCGCCGACGATTCCTATTTCTCGTTTGCAAGACAGTTTGTCAACGGCATGATTTCGCTCAGGCAATTGCAGCGCATTATGTTTTTGGGGGATTTGGGCATTCAATATGCGCTTATGAGTGAGCGTGCGTTCTCAGCAATCAGATTCTGCGAATGGAAGCAGGCGTTGGGATCTGAGTATTATCCCAAGCGCTTTAAGCGAGAGCAGAACGCGCGGCGCAAGTACTTGGAAACTGTGAATGGATTCGACTCTGAGGGTGTCTACATTAGGGATTTAATGGCAGGGAGGGTTGATTTAAATGATCCAAGAGTTAACGGATTGTGGGCCGAGTAGAACATACCCCGTCTACTATCTCGAGGATGCAATGAACAATCTCGGCGACTGCTTTGACTATGCCGTTAACGATTATGGAGCAGAAGGATCGGAAGTTGCTGAACTCTTTTGCCTGAGCGGCGTAGCTCGCGAGTTCGAACGCGGCAACGCATGGGTAGTGTCGGGAAAATCGGGCGTTGAGCTGTTCGCGCTTATCGCCGAAAGGTCGGGCTATCAATCAAGGCCGATGCCAAATCGAACCTACCGATTCGAAAAGACACCGGAATATTGGACAGGCTGGATATTGGCATACCTTCAGTGGCGCCTAGGAGAGTCTTTCGAAGATTTGCTGCATGTCGTTCCATTTGATGTGCTACGCAGTCTGTACTACCCCTGGCACGAAGCCTCGGAGGAACGTGTGGCTCGCCTCGTCTGCGATATGGCGAAGAAAGCGTCCAGGCGAACAAAACTTGCGTTAGCAAGAAAGAAGCTTAAGAAAACCCAACAAGACCTGGCATACGAATCAGGCGTATCGCTCCGCTCAATCCAAATGTACGAACAGCGCCAACGAAACATCAACGAAGCCTCGGTAACAACCGTAAGAGCTATAGCAAAAGCCCTCCACTGTAACATCGAAGACCTCCTAGAACCAGTCTTCGAATACAAAGAAACAAGCGCCGCCTAAAGGGGATTCTGGCCACTGATTGCTCAACTTGTGGTTCACCAAGGGCAATTTGAGCAGCGAAGCCGGCTGTCTCGTTGGAGCGTGCAGGCCTTGTTGATATTTAAATCCGCTTTTATATTGAAATGCCCCGCCAAGCTAAAGTGCTCGGCGGGGCAATTTTCGATTGACGATGCTGCCAGGGGTTGAGTTTTAATATATCGCGAGTAAGAGGCGTCTGAATTTAGTAATCAAAGAAAATTATTCAATTCGAGCGCTTAGCCAGTACTCTCCATTCGAAGCTACGATTGCATACGTAATTCCATTTTTGACAGTTGGCGTATCTACGCAGGCAGCACCAACTTCCTTGGCGTCTGAAAACGAAAGTGTTGGATCGATTGCTTGTATAGTTGCCAATGCTGTCGCCGCGGCATAGTCGGAGTTTTCGAAGTACATGACTATGTTTTTGAAGCAGTTTTCGGATCCAAGATAGCTGAGTAGCACCGGGTTACTCGAGTCCGAAAAGAAGCCTCCAATACCGGCAATCTTTGAACCGTTTTTGATCTGAAGTTCGAGCCCCATGCCGCTATCGTCTAGTTCGTAATCCGCATTCATGCTGCTGCAATTGGGGATATCGGAGAATTCCTCGTTAAGTCGATCAATAAAGCCTTTTGGGGAAATTGAAAACTTTCCGTCGCCAAGAAAAGATGTGATTTCCTTCTCGTTGCGGGTGTCAACGACCTCTCCGCATTTTTCGCATTCTCGTATTTCCTTTGAGGTGGCGTCCACGTAGTCAACTTCGGTAGTCCACGAGCCCGGTTGATGCCCAAGGGGTTCCCCCTCGGTTTTACCGCAGCGTTGACAGGTCTTCGGAACCGTGCACGTTGCTTCTTCCCATCCGTGTCCAAGCGGTTCCCCCTCGGTTTTGCCGCAACTTTTACATGTGCGAGGGCTTGTACAGGTTGCATTGGCCCATAGCTTGTGAGTGCAAAACAACTGAGGAAACATCATGGGCAAACTGAAGATGATGACAACTGCCACGGCAGCTGCGATTGCCGCTCGTTTTTTATTGCCTAATTTATGAATGGCCCGCGTTAGAAGTGAGTCGTTTTCTTCATTTTTGCGTGCGCCGTCATCTTCGTTTGATGGCGGAATTTCAGAGGAGGGGGTGTCGCTAGCACCATCAGAAAACTGCTCGGCTTTGAAATCTGGCTTCCGTTCGTCGGACTCACTGAGTGCCTTTTCCTCGTCGGGCTCCTTCATCTCGTCATTCATGTTTATCGAGGCTCCTTCCTAGCTATGAATCTGCAATGGGCATTTTTGATAAGCGGAATGGCTGGTGACATAAATATATCCCAGTTTGGGATATATCAAAATGGAATATAGCGTAAACGGCATGAACGTTGATGCTAACAGGACATGCGGAAAATGCCTTTCCCAGATTCGTCGGGAGCAAGGTATCACTCAGGTTGAACTCGCAAAGAAACTGGGGGTACCTCAGTCGTTCATCTCAAAGGTCGAGACCGGGGAACGCAGCCTTAGGGTTTATGAGCAGTTTGTCTATGCGGATGCACTCGGAATTACTGTTGAGACGCTAGTACGTAAACTTGGGGCTGTTTTGAGTAGCGAAGATAATTAGATGACGCCACGCATCGATCATCAATTAGAAATTAAAACAGAGCTATAGGGCGAATGAGATGCTGGGAAGTGCGCCTTTATCAAATAGAAGCTAAAAAATCAGCCCGGCGACTTTCCAGAGCGTAGGTCCCTGTGGCCGCCGCCAGTGAAGTTAACGTAGGGGAGGCCAGAGGCTTTGCCCCCAAATCTTTCCGTATCGTGAAGGCTCCTTGTCCGTTACTCCGAAGGAACGCAATATTAAAAGTGAATGCGACTATCCTGTCGAGGCTGCGCAGGTCCCCTTGGGGCTTCCCCTGAAAACAATCCGCAGATCGAATTGCCCCGTCGCGCGAAGCGCACGACGGGGCAATTCATGATCGAGGACGTTTTCAGGGGAAGCCCCAAGGGGGCCGGTGAGAGCAATGAGGCAGGGCGCTACAGGTATTCGATCTGGGCGCCTTCCGTGTCGCACGTCAGAATATACGTATCACACTTGGGGAACTGCTCACGCAGCTTGACCTGTAGGAACTTTGCCACGATGGTGTCGTCAGTCACGGCCATGAGAGTCGAGCCGGAGCCACTGATCCAGATGGTCTTAGCGCCGCCGTTAAGGCAGGTGTCGCGCACTGCGTTGTAGTCGGGGATGAGGCGGCGGCGATAGGGCTCCTGGATGCGGTCGTCGTTGGCGGCGGCAATCAGGTCAAGGTCGCCGGTCTCCAGGCCGCGCGTCATGCCGGCGATGCGGCCCATTTGCCATACGGCGGTGGAGAGTGGAATCTCCTGCGGCACAACCTTGCGCGCTTCGCTCGTATGCACCTCGTAGGGCGGAATCACGGTAATAAAACGCAAGCGATCGCTCACCTCGTAGCGCAGGCACTGGGGGAGCGAATCGGTCGGCGTAAAGGAGCAGACGGCGCCGCCCAGGATAGCAGGGGCGACGTTATCGGGATGGCCCTCGACCTCGGTGGCAATGCGGACAAGCTCAGCGCGGTCGACGGTGTGGCCTGTCAGTGCGGCGGCGGCCATAATGCCGGCGACGACGCAGGTGGAGCTGGAACCCAGGCCACGGGCGACGGGCACGTCGGTCTGAATGTCGATAGCAACGGGAAAAGCCGGCTCGCCCCACGCGGCCAGAGCATCGACAAAGCTCACATAGACCAGGTTATTCTCGTTTTGGAACTCCTCGGGGCAGCCCGTGATGGTGAGCTTGTCGGCGCGCTCGAAGGTGAAGTGCGAGTAGAGGCTGACGGCCATGCCGAGGGTGTCGTAGCCGATGCCTAGGTTGGCGCTGGTTGCTGGGACGGTGATTTTGATCATGTGGGTCCTCCTGGGCGGGTCTGGCCGTTTAGTTCGCTGCTCGGGCAGTCCTGGCTCGCTCGGAAAGCACATTAAGTGCTTTCCGGCTCGTGCGGAACTCGCGACGAACTAAACGGCCAGACCCGCTCGCATGCTCGTCATTATCCCAAAAGCTAAATAAAAAGAAGGTGCGCCGGCTTTCGCCGGCGCTTAATGAGGGATCTAGTTGGTGCTCATTCGTTTTGCTGCGGACTCGACGTAGCTTGCCATCTCATCGACGTCGCAGACGTCTTCGAAGCGGACGGGCTTGGATTCGAGTTCGGCGAGCTGGGTCGGGGCGACCGTGTTGGTGGCCTGCTCGAGTACGCGCATAGCCTCAAAATCATCCTCGGGAACGTCGAGGCCCAGGGCGTCGCAGCAGGCGCGCGGGAACTTGTAGGGGCTTGCGGTCGAAAGCAGCACGCGGGCCTTGGCACCCTCGGCGGGAGCGATTTTTTCAAAGACGTGATAGCCGCAAGCGGTGTGCGGGTCGATCACGTAGCCGTTCGCGTCCCAGCAGCTCTTGATGACAGCGCGGACCTCGTCCTCGCTGGCCCAACCGCAGCCAAAGACGCTCTGAATCTTTGCTAGCAGGTCGGCGGGAACCTCGTAGCGACCAGTCTGTGCCAGCTGCTCCATAAGGCTAGCAACGAGTTCGCAGTCGCCATCGGACAGGAAGTAGAGCATGCGCTCGAGGTTGGAGCTGATGAGGATGTCCATCGACGGCGAGATGGTCGTGAAGAACGGGCGGTTACGGTCGTAAACGCCGGTGGTCAGGAAGTCGGCAAGCACGTTGTTCTTGTCGCTCGCCACGACGAGCTTGGCGACGGGCAGGCCCATGCGCTTGGCGTAGTAGCCGGCCAAGATATCGCCAAAGTTGCCGGTCGGTACGCAGAACTCCACGGCGTCGCCGGCCTCGATGGCGCCGGCGCGCAGCAGCTGCGCATAGGCGGCAAAGTAGTAGACGACCTGCGGTACCAGGCGACCGACATTGATGGAGTTGGCGCTCGAAAGCACCGTGCCGGCGGCCTCCAGACGCTCGGCAAGCTCCTTATCGGCAAAGATGCGCTTGACGGCGCTCTGAGCGTCGTCAAAGTTGCCGCGGATGCCGCAGACGGCGACGTTGTCGCCCTCCTGCGTGGACATCTGCAGGTTCTGGACGCGGCTGACCTTGCCCTCGGGATAAAAGACGGTGATGCCCGTGCCCGGAGCGTCGGCAAAACCGGCGAGCGCGGCCTTGCCCGTGTCGCCCGACGTGGCGGTGACGATCATGATGCGCTCGGCGCCGCCGTCCCTGGCGGAAGTGCGGGCCATCAGACGGGGGAGCATCTGCAGGGCGACGTCCTTGAAGGCGCTTGTGGGGCCGCCAAAGAGCTCCATCACATAGGTCTGAGGGGCGTCGGCGCCCGGCGCAGCGTCGAGTTTGACGAGCGGCGTAACCTCTTCACTCGCGAACGTGCCGCGGTATGCCTCGTCGACACACGCCGAAATTTCTTCGGCCGTGTAATCATTCAGTAACATTCCCAACACATCTTGAGCGATTTCAAAGTACGATTTATCTGCAAGCGAGCTGATATCGACCTGCTGGGTGCCGAGCTCGTCCGAGACAAACAAACCCCCGTCGGGAGCGATGCCGGTGCGGATTGCCACCTTACTTGAGCACGATAAAGTGCGTCCTCGTGTACTATGATAAGTTCCCATATAACACTGCTCCTCGGATGCCTTGGTCCCAATCGGTGAAACCATGGTATCAGAGCGCGCAAAACAGGTTTGCAGAGGCTTTTAGAAAGGTAACCTCAAGCCCATGATTAAGATTGCCAAGTTTGGCGGCTCGTCGGTCGCCGACGCCGAACACTTCAAGAAGATCAAGGCCATCGTCGATGCCGACCCTGCCCGCCGTTTTGTGGTGGTTTCCGCCTGCGGCCGCCGCTTTAAGGGCGACACCAAGGTGACCGACCTGCTCTACCTGGTTAACGCGCACGTTAAGTATCACGTGTCGTGTGAGGAGCTGCTCGAGGACATTGGCCAGCGCTATTTTGATATCGCTGACGAGCTGGAGCTCACCTATCCCATCCGCGAGGAGTTCGCGGCCTTTGCCGAGCGCGCCCGCTCGGGCGACTACTCTACCGAGGAGCTCGTGAGCCGTGGCGAGTATTTCACCGCTCGCCTGATGGCGGAGTACCTGGGCCTGCCGTTCCTGGACGCCGCGACGGTTGTGGCGTTCCATCATGACGGTACGCTCAGCATGAATCGCACCTCCGAGCTGGTGCAGGAGTACGGTCAGCAGGGCGGCTTTGTTATGCCCGGTTTCTACGGCGCGACGCGTGAGGGCCAGATCAAGCTGCTCGACCGTGGCGGCGGCGATATCTCGGGCTCGATTCTGGCCAAGTGCCTGGGCGCCGATCTGTACGAGAACTGGACCGACGTCTCGGGCTTCTATTCTGCCGATCCGCGTATTGTTCCCGAGGCTCAGCCCATTGCGCGCGTTACCTACGAGGAGCTGCGCGAGCTTTCGTACATGGGTGCGAGTGTCCTGCACGAGGAGGCCGTGTTCCCCGTGCGCGAGGCCGGCATTCCGCTGGTCATCAAGAACACCAATGCGCCACAGGACCCCGGCACCATCATTAGCGAGACGGCTGACGAGGGCGAGGCAGAGCCCATCATTACCGGCGTGACCGGCAAGCGCGGTTTTGTCGCCATCAACGTGGCCCGCGACCGCACCAAGCCCCGCGTTGGCTTTATGCGCCGTGCGCTTTCGGTCTTCGAGCGCTATGACGTTTCCGTCGAGCATATGCCCACCGGCGTCGACCGCTTTGGCGCCGTGGTGCAGGAGCAGGATGTGCACGATTCGCTGTACTCGCTTGTGGGCGACATCCAGCAGGAGGTCGAGCCGCTCGAGATCGAGGTCGTTGAGGGTCTGGCGCTTATCGCTACCGTCGGTCGTAACCTGCGCGGCCGCGCAGGTATCTCGGGCCATCTGTTTGGCATGCTCGGCCAGGCCGGCGTGAGCGTGCGCATGATTTCGCAGAGCTGTGACGAGATCAATATCATTATTGGTGTCGAGGAGAAGGACTTCGACCTGGCGATTCAGACCATTTACCGTGCCTTCTCCGACGAAAACGGCATTGTGAAGGTCTCCGATCTGGAGGCTCCTGCGCCGGTCGATCCCGCTCTGGCCGCGCTCAAAAAGTAGCGACTGTTCGGTAGATTTTTGGGTCATGTCTCAAAAATCTACGGCGGGGCGTTTCGTTTCGGTTTCGTTTCGACGGGGCGGATTTCATGCCCGCCCTGTTCTTGTATACACTGGCAACAATAATCGGCCTGCTCGGCGTGCGGGCAAAAGCCACAACCTTTAAAGGGGGAAGCATGAAACAGTACACGGTTGCTATTTTGGGCGCGACGGGAGCCGTGGGCACCCAGATGCTCGAGTGCCTCAACGAGCAGGAGTTCCCGGTCGGCAAGCTCAAGCTGTTGGCAAGCGCACGCTCCGCGGGCAAGACCGTTGAGTTCCGCGGCGAGCAAATCGTGATCGAAGAGGCTTGTCCCGAGGCCTTTGAGGGCTGTGACATCGTGCTTGGCGCCGCCGGCGACGACATCGCGAAGGAGCTGCTGCCCGAGGCCGTTAAGCGCGGCGCCGTCGTGGTCGACAACAGCCATGCCTTCCGCATGGATCCCGAGGTGCCGCTGGTCGTGCCCGAGATCAATGCCGACGACATCAAATGGCATCACGGCCTTATCGCCAATCCCAACTGCGCGACCATCATCGGCCTGGTTCCCACGTGGCCGCTGCATCAGCTCGCCGGCGTGAAGCGCATGATCGTCTCGACGTACCAGGCGGCTTCGGGCGCCGGTGCTCCCGGTATGGCCGAGCTCGAGGCTCAGCTGGCCGCCCTGGGCCGTGGCGAGGAGATTCCCGAGCCGCGCGCATTTGCCGCTCAGCTCGCGAGCAATCTGATTCCGCAGATTGGCGGCGTCAAGGAGGAGGGCTTTACCTCCGAGGAGATGAAACTGCAGAACGAGGGCCGCAAGATCATGCATCTGCCCGAGCTGCGCGTGAACTGCACTTGCGTGCGCGTGCCCGTGCTGCGCTCGCACTCCGAGAGCATTACGCTCGAGTTTGAGCGCGACATTACGGTTGAGGAGGCCCGTGCTGCGCTGGCTGCCGCTCCGGGCGTGAAACTGGTTGACGACATGAGCGCCGAGGATGCGCACGACCGCTTCCCCATGCCGATGGATACGTCCGACCAGGACCTGATTTGGGTCGGCCGCGTGCGTCGCGACATCTCGAACCCCGAGGCCACGCGCGGTATTACCTTCTGGTGCTGCGGCGACCAAATTCGTAAGGGCGCGGCAACCAACGCCGTCCAGATCGCTAAGCTGCTCTGCGAGTAGCGGTTGACCTGTCCGGCGGGGGCCGGGCTTAGTTTTCAGAACGTCCTCGACCATGTGTGGCGCCTTGTCCTGCTCCTTCGGAGCTGCGGACAAGGCGCCACACTGGTCTGCGGAGTGTTCTGAAAACTAAGCCCAGCCCCCGCCTGCGATGACGCTGCTGCGAGCGGTCTGCGATGGGGCCGTTGTTGGTTGGGGCCGCTGGGCTGATGTGGGGGTGCGTGGCTGTTGCGGGCCCTGGTCCCGGCGGCGGCCTCGGCGCTTCGCGCCTCCCGCCTTTGGGGACTGCGGAGCGCGGCCGGCAGCTGCGGCGCGTTCGCGCCTGCTGCCTGGGGTGACTTTGGGATTGGTGCGAATCGAGGTCTAATACTTTCCCGAGAAGTGAACGACCTGATTTGGACCCCCGAAGCATTGGCATATTTTGACCGCTATTTCCTGCGGTTTTGCAGTGCGAATCCTGCGGCTTTGCGGTCTAAAGGTGTGGATGCTCTGGGGCTTCGTTTTTACTCGTTCACTTCTCGGGAAAAGTATTAGAGCTCAGCTCGCGGGGGTACCGCTCTGGCGTCGAAGCCCCGCGTCTTCTTCGCTTGATTGGGAAAAACAGCCTCGCTGAAGTAATTGCGAGCCCGCCCGGACGTATCTGCGGGGGTTGCCTGCACAGTTCGCGGTATTATGTTGCGGAGTTTTGAAAGGAGCCGCTGGTGGTCACGACGACGTTTGCTTCGCCTTTGGGCGAAATCTTGCTTGCCGCTGATGGCCGCGGTTTGACAGGGCTTTGGTTTGAGGGGCAGGAGCATTTTGGCTCTACGCTGCTCAAAGAAGATACGGAGCATGTCGAGGGTTCCGATGCGTTTTCTGGTGCTGGCGGGATGTCTTCGGTGAATCCGGCAAACGGTGCTGCCTCGTCGGTACTTGAGCGTTCCTGGGCTTGGCTGAATGCTTATTTTGCAGGGCAGGAACCTCGGTTTACGCCGCCGTTGCATATGATTGGTACGGCGTTTCAGCGTGAAGTCTGGTACGAACTGCTTTCTATTCCGCGTGGCGAGGTCGCCACGTATGGTGAGATCGCCCAGCGTGTTGCCGCCCGCCATCGGGTGCCGGGGAACGAGGATCCCGTTGTGTCTCCCCGTGCCGTGGGGGCCGCGGTCGCTCGCAACCCTGTTTCGATTATTGTGCCATGCCATCGCGTGGTGGCGGCCGACGGCTCGCTTAACGGATATGCCGGCGGGCTTGATCGCAAGGAGTGGCTGCTTCGGCTTGAGGGCGCGTACGAGGAGTAACGCTTGAACACTTTGCCTGTAGTAGCCGACTTCGACCAAAGCTCGCTCGAGTTCGCTTTGATCAGAGCACTTAAGACCCTTGTTAGCTGTCAATAGTACTATCTGTTCGTTGATGGATATCCACGACTTCTGGTATTTCATTTAAGCCTCTTGATATAAAAAGAGCTGGAGTTGCGCATCGTTGAGAGGCTTTCCAGCTTTAGAGACATAAAATTATAAGATACGATGACCTGCGTCAAGGAAGCTGCCAGATGACCTTGGAGCGGCTGATTGCCTGGCCTAAAACCTGATGCGCGGGACGGCGCCCCACGCTATTCAGCGCGCTTGATAGGATGACGAACCACAGTCTTAAGTTTCTCCGGCGCACACTTGCGTGGATCGGAAAGATAGATTTCGTGATGTAAACGGGTGTCTGAGAGGTCGGGGACATAGCCCAGCTCGGTCGCGTATTCATGCATAGCGTCTACGGTCGCCGGTTCGTTGTCGTAGGGCCCGGTGTGCATGCATTGAACGCAGAGACCCTCGTCAACTTTAAGCAGTTCGACGGCGGAAAAGTCCAGTTTCTTTTTGGTCGTGGCTTCCGCGACCGCCCAGTCAAAGTCATCTCGGGTGACGAAATCGGGTAGGCGGATGCACGAGATATAGTTGAAATCGTCCTTGCGTACATAATCGATGTCGCCGCTCGGGGAGTCTTGCCACCAGAAACCCTCGAGCGGAGGTACCACAAAGTCGAAATAGCCCTCGATACTCCTTGAGCCTTTCTTCGACATCTTGACGGTATAGGCGATGCCGTAAAGCAGCGGCAGGGCGTTTTGATACTCGCCACCTTCGGTATTTGGGTCGCCCTTTCCGCGAACGGCAACGTAGCTCATAGGCGGGACAGTTACGATACTCGGCTTGCTCGCAGGTCTGTAGAGCTCCTTGCATTCCTTCTTAAAGTCGAACGCCATGTTGGCCGCCTTTCTGCGTATTGGCCTGCTTAGATAGCTGAATCATATCATAGAAACGAACAGCTGTTCGAATGATTTGGCTGACAGATTGAGATGCGTGCGTTGTGTTTGGCGGTCGGCCTGACCCAATCGATGATTTCTCTGCCTCCCCGGCGCCTCATCTATAGCTGCCGTTTCCCCATATAGAACCTGCCAAAATAAACCCGTCCCTTTTTAGTCGGTGCGAAATGGGTAATACTAAAGAGTTATCCGACCAGATGGGAACCGATCGATGGCTTATATCGAATTCAAAGACGTCATCAAGGCATACGGCGAGGGCGACGCCCGCATTCACGCACTCGACGGCGCGAGCTTTACGGTCGAGCGCGGCGAGCTCGCCATCATTTTGGGTGCTTCGGGTGCCGGCAAGACCACGGCGCTCAACATTCTGGGCGGCATGGATACGGCGACTTCCGGCACCGTGACGGTGGACGGGCGCGATGTGAGCTCCGCTAACGAGGCGCAGCTCGTGGAATACCGCCGCGCCGACGTCGGCTTTGTCTTCCAGTTCTACAATCTGGTCCCCAACCTGACGGCGCTCGAAAATGTTGAGCTTGCGGCGCAAATCTGCCCTGATTCGCTCGATGCCGAGCAAACGCTTTGCCAGGTTGGCTTGGGTGAGCGCCTCGCCAACTTCCCCGCGCAGCTTTCGGGCGGCGAGCAGCAGCGCGTGTCCATTGCCCGCGCGCTGGCAAAGAACCCCAAGCTGCTTTTGTGCGACGAGCCCACGGGCGCACTTGACTATAAAACCGGCAAGCAGATCTTGCAGCTGCTGCAGGACACTTGCCGCAAGCAGGGCATTACGGTCATCATCATCACCCACAACTCCGCGCTGGCGCCCATGGCCGATCGCCTGATCCGCTTTAAGAACGGTCGCGTGGAGAGCGAGACGGTCCAGCAAAATCCCGTGCCTATCGAGACGATCGAGTGGTAGCGCCCATGGACCAAGACCGCCAAAACAGCCTACGCCGCGACGCGCAGAACACGGAGCGCGAGCAGGATTTTACGACCTACCGCACTGCCCAAAGCTCAAACGATATGGTGCCGACGGTTTTTCGCCGTGGCATCTACCGCACAATCCGAGGCAGTCTTAAGCGCTTTTTGTCAATCGTGGTCATCACCGCGCTTGGCGTGAGCGTGATGTGCGGCCTTAAGGCGGGTTGCGAGGACCTGTGTGATTCGGTTGATGCCTACTTCGACCAGCAAAATGTCTATGACATTAACGTGCAGTCGACCTATGGCCTGACTGACGATGATCTCGACGCCATACAAGAGGTCGATGGCGTCGAAACGGCCGAGGGCATCTACACCGAGACCGCCTACACCGCCGTGGGCACAACGCGCGAGCGCGTGGTCGTGCAGAGTCTCTCCAAGGAGAACATCGATCAGCCGGTGCTCGTGAACGGCGATTTGCCCGAGAGCGCCGATGAAGTCGCGGTGACTTCGAAGTTCCTGAAGGCATCGGGCAAGAAAATCGGCGATACGGTGAGTTTTGCCGCCAATGACGCGAGCTCGTCCAATCAAAGCGCCAAGGACCAGTTTGCCGCGGGCGATTACACCATTACGGCTGAGGTCCTCGACCCCACTGATGTAAGTTCTGACTCGACAGTCAACGCCTTTCGCGCTGCTTCGGCGGCGGACTATAAGTTCTATGTGAGCGAGGACGCCGCGACATCTTCTTCCTACTCCGCGGTCCACGTGATCGTCGAGGGAGCCAAGAGCCTCAACTCCTATTCGGATTCCTACGCGGCAAAGATCAATGAGGTCAAGGGCAATATCGAGAAGATCCGCGAGGAGCGTGAGAAGGCGCGCACCCAGGAGCTGACGGTCGACACGCCGGCGAGCTTGGACGCGGCTGAGCGTCAGGCGAATATGCTCTTTGGGATTGAGCAGGACAACATCAATCGCATGGCCGAGGGCAGCGACGAGCGTGCGCAGGCGCAAGCCGACCTGGATCAGCGTCGCGCCGCCGCCGATCAACAGTTTGCCGATGCCCGCGCCGAGCTTTCCGATCTGGGCGAATGCACCTGGTACATCCAGGACCGCGGCAATATCGCAAGCTACTCGAGCGTGGAGAGCGATAGCTCGTCAATTGAAGCCATCGCCACGGTGTTCCCGTTCATCTTCTTTATCGTCGCCGTGCTCATCAGCCTCACCACCGCCACGCGTATGGTCGAGGAGGAACGCACACTCATCGGCCTGTATAAGGCGCTCGGTTATTCGCTCGGACGCATCCTGTCCAAATACGTGGACTATGCGCTGTGGGCCTGTCTGATCGGCGGCGTGCTCGGCAACATCATCGGATTTGTGGGCCTGCCGCTGTTCCTGTTTACGGTGTTCGACGACATGTACTCACTGCCCCAGATGCTGCTTTCGTACGACATCGTGTCCTCGATCGTTTCGGTGGCGCTGTTTGCCGTGGGCGTGGTGGGCGCCACGATTATCGCCTGCCGCCACGAGATGGCCGAGACCCCGGCCTCGCTTATGCGTCCCAAGGCCCCGCGCGCTGGCTCGCGCATTCTGCTCGAGCGCATCGGCTTTATCTGGCGCCGCATGGGCTTTTTGAACAAGGTCGCTGCACGCAACCTTTTCCGCTATAAAAAGCGCGCCTTTATGACCATCTTCGGCATCGCCGGCTGCACGGCGCTCGTGATCTGCGGTATGGGCATCCGCGATACGTCGGTGGCGCTTTCGCCCAAACAGTACGGGCATATCACGCGTTATGACTTGCTGGCGGTCGCCAATCCCGACGATTTTTCACAGACGTGCGCGGCATTGGATGGGCGCAGCGCGTCCAATGATTCCAACGTGACCGTGACTTCGACGCTGCCGATTATGACCGACAACGTCACCTTTACATTTGGCGGCAAGAGCGAGACTGTGCAGCTGATCGTGGTGCCCGATGACCGCACGGGTGACTTGGGCGATTACGTGCGCCTGGAGGATGAGTCCAAAGAACCGCTGTCTTTGCGTGACGGAGACGTGTATCTGAGCAAAAGTTCACAGCTGGTGCTGGGGATTCAGCCGGGCGATACGGCTCACGTCCAGGATTCGTCGCTCAACGTCGCCAAGGTCAAGGTTAGCGACATTTCGCTCAACTATCTGGGCAACACGCTCTATATGACGCAGGGCACCTATGAGCACGCATTCGGTCGAAGCGCACGCCTCAACGGCGTCTTTGTGCTGCTTAAGGGTTCGTCGGCCGACCAGATTGCGTTTAGCAAGAATCTTAAGAGTGACGGTTGGCTTACGATTTCGAGTACGGCCGAGCATTGGGAAAACTATGAGGCGAACTTTACGATTATCAATTCGGTCGTGGTACTTGTGACCTTTATGGCGGCGTGCCTGTCGTTTGTGGTGGTGTTTACGCTGTCCAACACGAATATCTCCGAGCGCGAGCGCGAGCTGGCGACCATCAAGGTGCTGGGCTTCCGCCGTGGCGAGGTGCACCACTACGTCAACAAGGAGACGTTGATCCTCACGGCGATTGGCACCGCACTGGGCGTGCCGCTGGGTGGCCTGCTTGCCGAGAGCTTTACGTACATCCTGCAGATGCCGTCGCTGTACTTTGACGTTGAGGTCGAGCCGCTAAGCTACGTGCTCGCCGTAGTGCTTTCCTTCGGCTTTACGTTTATCGTCAACCTCGCTACCAATCGTACCCTCAACAAGATTGACATGGTCGGTGCCCTCAAGAGCGCCGAGTAATCCGCCAAAAAGGGACAGGTTTATTTTGGCTGGTTTTATCTGGGCAAACGCCGGACAACCATTAGGTGGTCCGGCGTTTGCCCCGTTTTGCTGGGGATATTTGTCGCTCAGTGCCCTTACTGGCCAATCCAGTGCTGCGCATAGCTCTTAATGTCCTCGGTAAAACCGTCAAGGTCGTCAAGGGTAATCACGCTGTCGATAAGCAAATTGGCTATCTCGCGGTGCATTGTGCTGCGGCGAATGTCGTTTGCAATTACGCCTGAGGACAGCTTGTTTCTATTGAGGCTCTCTTCTAGTGCCCAAAATCTACTGGACGCTTCGCTGTCGCCATTCAGTATCTCAACGTACTGGCCGATGAGCTTTTCCATATAACGTTCTTGCCATTGAGGAAGCATTTTCTTAAACAGCTTCCAGTCGCTTTCGGCTACGTCGCGCATATGTCCTCCGCTCGTCAAACGGGCTTTTCATTTGCCTTTCATTCTATTTGGTTTTCGCTCGCAAGCGTGGATGAGAGGCTCTCTTTAGCCTTCGAGATAGGGCTTGAATGGGTCGTATGCCACAAAATGGGCCTATCTACTATGTTTAATTGGATACCCTCAACCATGCCGGGAAAACAAAAAACAAAACCGCAGGTAGAAGGCCTGTCGATTTTCGAAAAAGGCGGTCATGGTTGGCCCCTTCGAGTTAAACGTAGTAGATGGGCCCTTTTCGTGGCGGACCATCAAACGAACGCCGACGCTTGTGCTGTAGCCGCTCCGATCATTCGTAAGTTGCGGTGGAATAGTTCCTAAACTCGACTACTCAAGGCTAAAACCGGAACTATATCACCGCAACTTAGGAGGGATGGGCGGGGGAGTACTAGTTGGGTGTTGCTGGCGGGTTAGGGCGGTTTAGGCCTGTTTGCGATGCTTCCATTGTTTACGGCACCAACGCATGAGTGCTTTTACGACCGGGATGGTGATGAGGATTACCCAGGCGGGATGGGGTTGCCCCAGGCAGAGTCACATGTAGAGGAACCATGCCTCGGCACTGACTGAATAGACGACATCGATCAGCTTAGATAAGTGGCGTTGGTCGATAAAGTCGCCAAGCGCGTAATAGACGGGAATCAAAAAGACGAGGAAGAGTCCCGTAGCCCATGTGCCGGAGACAATGCCGAGCACCAGATAGGCGAGGGCGACAAGCGCGGGGAAGGGGAATTTGTTCCATGTACGTCCGACCTTGGTGTGGAAATGCTTGCCATGATGGTCGAGCTTGTCGTGTGCTTCCTTCCAGCTGGAAAACGTCTCGCCGTCGATGGTGACGGTGCCGTCGTCATTGGTATGCACGCTATGCCCATCGTCCTCAAGCGTATCGATATGCAATCCGCCCGGCCCCACATGGACCTCTTCACCCTTGCGCTTGTTAGCCACATGGATACCACTCCAGCCAACATGAACCTCTTTGCCCTTGTTGGGATCAATAACGTGGATGCCGCGCGCGAGGGAAATATCGACAAGTGGTTTGTCGCCGCAATCGGCGTTCTCGGCAGAATCCTCGGCCTCGCCAGCCACATCCGCTGTCTCGGTGCCGGCGCTACCGTCCTCCAGGTCGTCGGCATTGTTGGCCGCCTCCCCATACAACAGCTCATCCAGCGACACGCCATACAGCGCGGCGAGCGCAATAAGGTTATCGGTATCGGGCGAGCATTCGCTGCGCTCCCATTTACTGACAGCCTGACGACTCACACCCAGCTGGGCGGCAAGCGCCTCCTGAGAAAGCCCGGCAGCCTTGCGGCGATCAACGAGCCGCTGCGCCATCGCAAGATCCATGACAGTTCCTTTCATGTGGTGACCGTAATCGAATGAGCCGAGTATGCCGAGAACAACCGGTAGCGACCACCATTTCCAGTTAGAATCTGCCCCAACCCTACCGCAACTACCGGTAGCAACCCCTAACGACCAGCCATTTCAGGACAAATGTCAGTGCAGGTAGCAGCCAAGAGCCTGCAACATCCCAAAATCTCAGCCCACGCACTTGCAGCAAGAAGACGAATAGCCACGGCCTCCTTAGTTACCGCAGGAGGCCCCAGGGCTTACCTCCCAAATCTTTCCGCAGGACGGAAGGACCCCGCGGCGCGAAGCGCACGGCGGGGTCCTGACATGTCCGAGGACGATTTGGGAGGTAAGCCCTGGGGCCTCCGATGAGAGCAGTTCCAGCCGAGGCTATTCGTCGCCGAAGCTGATGCCCAACGCCTTGGCCTCGCGCACCAGGTCGCTCTGGGGATCGACATACTTGAGCTTGCCGGCGACCTCCTCGAGCGGCATGTGGCACATCTTGCCGTCGCGCAGGGCGATCATGTAGCCAAACTCGCCGTGTAGGCAGCCAAGTGCCGCCTCGACGCCGCACTGGGTCGCAAAGATGCGGTCCTGAGCGTCGGGTTGGCCGCCGCGTTGCGTGTGGCCGGGGATGGCGACGCGGGTCTCGCGACCAGTCTTGGCTTCGATCTCCTTGGCGATGTCGTAGACAATCGAGGGGCTCGTACGCTCGGCGAGCTTCTTCTTGTACTCCTTCTTGGACAGCGCCGCGTCCTCCTTGGAGATAGCGCCCTCGGCGACGGCTACAATCGTAAAGCGGCTGCCGGTCTCCATGCGATGCTCGATGGTCTTGATGACGTTATCCATGTCGTAGGGGATCTCGGGGATCAGGATGACGTCCGCACCGCCTGCGACGCCGGCGTACAGCGGGATCCAGCCAACCTTGTGGCCCATGATCTCGATGACAAACACGCGGCCGTGGCTCGACGCAGTGGTGTGGATGTCGTCGATGCACTTGGTGGCGACGTCGATGGCGCTTGTAAAGCCAAACGTCAGCTCGGTGCCCCAGGTGTCGTTATCGATGGTCTTGGGCAGGGCGATAACGTTGAGGCCCTCTTCGCGCAGGCGGTTGGCGGTCTTGGTGGAGCCGTTACCGCCCAGCATAAACAGGCAGTCGAGCTGCAGCTTATGATAGGTGTGGACCATTGCGGGTACCTTCTCGATGCCATCGGCCTCGGGAATATCCAGACGCTTGAACGGCGTGCGGCTCGTACCCAGGATGGTGCCGCCGCGGGTGAGGATGCCGCTAAAATCGGCGGGCGACATGACGCGGAACCTGCTGTAGATAAGGCCCTGGTAGCCGTCCTCAAAACCATAGATCTCGATAGGTTCTTCGCTATTGGTCATAAGCGTTTTGACGATGCCGCGCATGGTGGCGTTGAGCGCCTGACAGTCGCCGCCACTGGTAAGAAGACCGATCCTGAGCATGATGAATCCTTCCGGGCAAGTTATAACATGCGCATAAGTTTACCCCCGCACACTGTTGATACGGGGGTAAAACGTGTTAGCTCAAGCGTATAGAAATGTAAGCAACGTCAGGCGAGCGTAAGGTCGACGGGCCTGGGTCCTTACAGTGCGAAGGCGTCGACGTCGCCCCAGTGGCGGCGCAGCGTAATGGCGGCGGCGGGTTCGGTATTGTCAAAGACGACCGACCATTGCGTATTGCTGGTGATGTCTTCCGGATTGGGCTCTTGCGCTGCGGCACGCAGGGCTTCCCAGACAATCGTTTCGTCCTGGGCACCGACATGGGTATCAAGGACATCGGCGATTGCAACGGCGCGCTCTTTACCATGGCCCAGCTCGCCATTCTTTTGGTTGGGCAGCACTTCGTCGCCATAGCAGGCGTAGAAGTTCGTAACCTGGCGTACAGGAGTCGCTTTGAAAGCGCGGTCCGGATCGCGCGGGTCCCACTCTACTACGCGCGCGTCACCGGCGGCGTCGTTGATAAAGAAGTGGTAATCGCGTCCTGCCATGGCGTGCATGTCGTAGGCGGAAAGCAGGTCGACTGCCTCTTGCGTGGTAGCCGCGCGGTCGAGCACCAGACGGATGGCGAGCGAAGTGTTGATGACGGGCCGTTGCGTGTCCTGGTCACAGGGCTGGGAATCCAGGGTGAGTACGGCAATGGACACGCCGCATTCGTTAACACCGTCGAGCTGGGCAAACGGGCCCATCAACGCCGCGGCGCGTCCGGTGACGGAGTCAAGCGGAGTGTTGGCGCCCAGGTTATTGAGGGCGGCAAAGCCGATGGAGGCATAGCCGCCGCGTGGGTGATTGCGCACCAGCAGCGCCGAGGTGTCGTCTTTAAAGTCGTAATTGCGACCGGTGCGCACGCGGCCTTCGGCATCTACGGCGACAAAAGCGCTGCAGGCAAACTGGGGCGCCTGGACATGTACCGGCACACCGGGCAGCACCTGCGCCACCACGGCATCGATGTAGGCCTGGTCGTCGCGCACGCCAGCGGCGATGATGCGATCAAGATCGTAGTCGTAGGCGATGTCGATTGCGTACAGGTCATAGCCATCCGCGTAGCCGGTCAAGCGTCTGAGCGACGCGGCGGACTTGATTTGCTTGCGGTAAACGATGCCGGCGGCAGCGGCAAAGCCGACGGCGACTCCCGCGCCACCGCAGGCGATGGCAATGTTACGTGGCTTCATGACGGTTCCTCTCGTCCTGTTAGCGCAATTGTCGCAAAAGGGGCGCGGGCATGATGGCTCAACTTGGTGAGCGGTGCGGAATTAAGCACGGAATGAAGAGTGCGGCGCTGGCGTGGCGGGGTATGCTGGAGGGGACCATCAACCCAGCGAAAGGGGAGAGCATGACGGATCAGGAAACGCCCGAGCGCGCGCACGTGACGGCCGACGATATCGAGGCCGCCAACGACCTTATCGACTTTATCGAGGCATGCCCCAGCATGTTTCATACGGCGGCGACCATTATGGCCGAGCTCGACGAGGCGGGCTTTACCTACCTGCCCGAGAATGCGGCGTGGGACATCGAGCCGGGCGGGCGTTATTACACGCAGCGCAACACCTCGAGCGTTGTTGCCTTTAAGGTGGGCGAGGACCTGGCCGCGACGTGGGGCGAGGACGGCGTTGCCGGCGACTACCATTTTCAGCTGACGGCGTCGCACAGCGACTCGCCGACGTTTAAGGTTAAGGCCGTGCCCGAGCTCGACGGCGCGGGCGAGACGCTGCGCCTGAACACCGAGGCCTACGGCGGCATGATCGACTACACCTGGTTCGACCGTCCGCTGGCACTCGCGGGCCGCGTGCTGGTACGCGAGGGCGACCGTATCGAGAGTCGTTTGCTCGCTACCGAGCGCGAAGTCGCCATCATCCCGAGCCTTGCCATCCACATGAACCGTGGCGTTAACGAGAGCTTTGCTCCCAACCGAGCTGTTGACCTGTGTCCGCTCATCAGCGCCGGTGACCTTAAGCAGGGCGACTTTGACGCCCTGATCGCCGACGAGCTGGATGTTGAGCCCGAGCAAATTTTGGGCCGCGATCTGTTTCTGGTCAACCGCCAGGATGCGCGCATTTGGGGCTGGGCCGACGAGTTTATCTCGACGCCCAAGCTCGACGACCTGGCCTGCGCCTACACCTCGCTGCAGGCATTTTTGGGTGCCGAGAATGCGCACGACGTTTCGGTCTTTTGCTGCTTTGATAACGAGGAGGTTGGCTCCGAGACCAAGCAGGGCGCCATGTCGACGTTCTTGGCCGATGCACTGCGCCGCATTAACGGCTCGCTGGGCTTTGACGACGAACCGTACCACCGTGCGCTTGCTGCCTCGATGCTCGTGAGCTGCGACAATGCACATGCCGTGCACCCCAACCACGCCGAGAAGTGCGATGCCCGCAACCAGGTGGTGCTCAACGGTGGCATCGTCATCAAGGAGGCAGCCAACCAGCACTATTGCACCGATGCCTTTAGCCGCGCGGTGTTCCAAGCCATTTGCGATGACGCCGACGTGCCCACGCAGGCCTTCGCCAACAAGAGCGATATGGCTGGCGGTTCTACGCTGGGCAATCTGTCGAACATGCAGGCGAGCATGCATGCCGTGGACGTGGGCCTGCCGCAGCTGGCCATGCACTCGAGCTACGAGACCGGCGGCGTGCGCGACGTCATGTACGCCATCCGCGCCCTCACAGCCTTCTACGAGCGAAACCTAACCATCAACGGTGCCGAAAGCGTGGAGCTCTAAAACCTGCTAAAAGGGACAGGTTTATTATGCAGGTTTTATCTGGGCAAATGCCGCAAAGCCAACAGCTGGACAGAATTGTTATGACACCGCAGGTTGAGCAAGCGTCAGCGAGCGATGTCCAGAGCGAACAAGTTGGCATGAAAAAGGCAAGGCATAGACCTTCTGGTCATGCCTTGCCTTTTGAATGACAAATTGTCGCTCTGGGCGGCGCGCAGCGTCGACCGGTCCGCCGTTCGTTAGAACGGCGGAACCCTAATGTTCGATCCAACAACGTAAAGTTTCGCCGGCTTGCAGGTGACGCAGGTTCTCCGCGGCGATGTCGACCACATTGTTGAGCGTGGCTGCCAGGTGGAACCAGCCGGAGACGTGTGGCGTGATGAGCATGTTGGGCGCATTCCACAGTGGGCTTGTCTCAGGCAGCGGTTCGGGGTCGGTGACGTCGACCGCGGCGCCGGCGAGATGTCCCGACTCCAGAGCGGCAACCAAATCGTCGGCAACCACAAGATCGCCGCGGCCGCCGTTGGCAAAGAAGGCGCCCGGTTTCATCGCGGCGAAGAACTCGGCGTTCGCCAGACCGCGCGTCTCGGGCGTGCTGGGCATAAAGGACGTGACGATGTCAGCCTCGGCCAGGCGCTCGGGGAGGGCGTCCATGCCGTCCATGTCCTCAAACACAATGGGGTAGACGAGTGGATGGCGCTTGATGCCGCGGACGTGCGCGCCCATGTTGCGGCAGAGTGTGGCGAAGTGGCCGCCGATATCGCCCGCGCCTAGCACCAGCACATTGGCGTTCTTGAGCGAGGTGACCGGCCCCAAATCCTCCCAGCGATGCTCGCGCTGCAAGTCGTGATAGCCGGGCAGGCGCTTCATCATAGAAAGGACCATGGCAAACATATGCTCGCTTACGGCCTGGCCGTAGGCGCCCACCGAGCAGGAAAGCTTAGCGTCGGCTGGCACGGTGCCGGCGGCCAAGTAGTCGTCATAGCCGGCGGTCTGCAATTGCAACAGCTGGAGATGCTCGCATGCCGTGAGCATGCCAGGGTCGATGTTGCCCAAGATCACGTCGGCATCGGCGATCTGCTCGCGCGTGGCGGCGTCGGAGCTCGTGTAGATAAAGTCCTCGCCCGGAGCGCTCGACTCAAGAATTGCGCGATGGCGGTCATTGACGGGCAGCAAAACCAGGATGTTCACAAGCAGTCCTCTCCGCTCGACCTGCCAAAAAGGGACAGGTTTATTTTGGCAGGTTTTATCAGGCAAAACGTTTAAATAAAACGCCGGATGCAAGACGAGCGTGCCCGTCAGCATCCGGCGCATCCACGGCTACCAGCTCAGCAGCTCGTAGCCGTCCTCGGTCACCACGAGCTGTACCTCGCACTGGGCCGAATCGCTGCCGTCCTTGGTGCGCACGCACCAGCCGTCACCCTTGCTGATCTTGATGTCGGGCGCTCCGGCGTTGACCATGGGCTCGATGGTAAAGACCATGCCCGGAGCCATGATGGTGTCCACATCGGGCGCCTCGGTGGTAAAGCCCACAAACGGGTCCTCGTGGAACTCCTTACCGATACCGTGTCCGCCGTACTCGCGCACCACGCTAAAGCCGGCGTCCTCGACCGTCTTTTGCACGGCCTCGGCCATCACGGACAGCGGTAGCCATGGCTTGACGGCCGCCAGACCCGCCTCCACGCTGGCGCGGGTGACGTCGACCAGGCGCTGGCGCTCGGCCGAGACCTCGCCGATGCAGAACATACGGCTCGAATCACTAAAGTAACCGTCCAGGATCGTGGAGCAGTCCACGTTGATGATGTCGCCCTCGTGCAGCACATCCGCATCGCAGGGGATACCGTGGCAGACGACGTCGTTGATCGAGGTGCACACGCTCTTGGGATAGCCCTCGTAGTTAAGATCGGCCGGCGTGCCGCCGTGCTCGACGGTGTAGTCGTAGATCATCTGGTCGATCTGGTTGGTGGTCATGCCCGCGGCGATGTGTTCGCCTACGTAATCGAGCACACCCACGTTGATGGCGGCCGAGCGCTTGATGCCCTCGATATCGGCGGGCGTCTTGTAGAGCGTGCGGGGCAGAACCTCCCAGCCCTCTTCCCACAAGCGCTCGAGGCGCTCATCAAAGGCGCTATGGCATTTCTTATATTTTTTGCCGCTGCCGCACCAGCAGACGTCGTTGCGGCCGGGCACGGGTCCATTGTCAAACATGGCTAACTTCCTTTCATTCGCAGCTAGTATAGCCCACTCACAGGGCAGCTGCGCGCTAGTAGCTCACCTGGCAGGGAATGCCGAGGGCGCGCACGCGCGCGGCGATGGCGTCGAGGGCCTCGGGCGCTGCTTTGGCAAGGCCGGCGACCGGCGTCTCGCGAGCCACCGTGTAGATGGTCGCTTCTTGTGGGCGAATGCGCTCAAGTGCCGCGAGCCAGGGGGCAACGTACTCCTCGCCGGTGTTGTCGATGGGCTTGCCCAGATACTCACCGGTCAAAAAGATCGTCTGGATAATAACGTGACCGTCAAAGCTTGCGAACGTCTCAATCTGGTGCTCGACGTCGTAGGGGCCAACAGGCTGGTCGAGCAGCTGGATAAATGCCGGATCGACCGTATCGAGCTTGAGGATGTTGTCGTCGACCATCATGAGCGCATCGTGCACCTCGGGGCGGTCGGCGCGCGTACCGTTGGAGAGCACGGCGATTTTGGAGTTTGGGGCCAGCTGATCGCGCAGCGCGACGGCGCCGGCAATCGCCTGGGGAAACTCCGGTGCGGCGGTGGGCTCGCCGTTTCCTGCGAAGGTGATCACATCGGGGAGCTCGCCCTCGGCTGCCATCTCGCGCAGCTTTGCCTCGAGCGCGTCGAGTACCACGGCAGCTGTGTTGTACGGCTCATGGCAGGGGCGCTCGGCGTTGAGGCCGTTTTCGCAGTAAATGCAGTCGAACGTGCAGATTTTGCCGCTGGCCGGCATCATGTTGACGCCGAGCGAGAGACCAAGGCGACGGCTGCGAACGGGCCCAAAGATGGGGCTGGCATTCAAAAACGTAGACATAGGCATATGCTCCTCAAGACAATTGTGCCTAAGCATAGCATCGGCTCCAAAGCAAGGTGCGGGCTCTTGCTTTACAAGTTTCGTTTTTTCACGTCGCCCATTATGCCGCGCCATGAAAAGCCTCGGGTCGGGTAAAGTTAATCTGTTAACAAGGTGTAAGGCAATGTGGGTCCATCCAACCGTACTGACGTGCAGCTGGATGGGCATTGATGATGGGGGCACAACATGAATTTTACGGTCGAGAATGCGGGCACCACGATTGCCTGTCGCGAATATGCCGGCCCAGATGTGTCGCCTGATGCTCCTGCCTTGGTGTGCGTGCACGGCGCTTGTGTCGACGGCACATTTTTCGACGATATCGCTTGTGAGCTCAGCCGCAACTACCGCGTAATTGCCTACGACCGCCGCGGCTGCGGTGGCAGCAGCGATGCGGCAGACGGCAGCTATGATCTTGCCGCTCAGGCCGCCGACCTGCAAGCCGTGATCGAACACGTTGGCGCTCCGACAAATGTGCTTGCGCATAGCGCCGGTACGTTGGTGGCGCTGGAGCTTCTTCGCGCCGAACCCCATCTCGTCGCCCGTGCGATTCTGCATGAGCCGGCTGTGTCGGCCGAAGGCGTCGGCATGGGCGCAGCTCCGGTTTTGCTCGATATGATTGCGGCTGGAAAGGTTTCAAGGGCGCTCCGGCTTTTCTTGGGAGCCCTCGGCGACTTGGACCCCGAAGCTCCCGGGACGACCGAAGCGGAAGCCAAACATGCCCTGCGCAATGGTCGTTGCTTTATGGCTAATGAATACGGAACAAATATGACATATGCTCCCGACTGGGAGCGCGTCCGCGCGTCAAAGGCGGTGTCGGCCGTGTTTTTGGGCGAGCTTTCGGTCGATACACCCCGCGAGGCTGGCACGCGAGCGGCTGCCGAATATCTCGATTGCCCCCTTGTGACGATCCCGGGCGCGCATAACGGTCTGCGCGATCGCCCCGTTACGGCGGCAAACGCCGTTCGCGATGTCTTGGAGCGTTAGCACGCTCGATGACCTGCGGGGAGAGGGGCTGTTAGCGTTTCGTCATTGTTAACGAATGCGCCCATAACCGCGCGCCCGCGGCTCCATTACCGCCGTTTGCCAGGTCATAAAAATGTAACGATAATCGCGCGTTTGCCTTCAGCTGTTAGATGCTACCCTTGTACCAATTGATATGCACCGTTGCCGTGCGTAACGATAGGAAGGGCCCCATATGCTCAATAATCACGAGGTCAATCTAACCGACGAGGAGGCTGCCGCCGAGGTCGCCCGCGTCGCGAAGACCTACCCCGTGGTGCGTTTGTTGTCGGCCGATCAGATTAAGAGCGAGCCTAACTGCTTGCTCGCCGGCGATCGCTGCCCTTGTCTGCGTCAGTCGAGTCTTGAGGTCTTGGCAGGTTCCGATGATGTATCGGAGCAGCTGCTCAATGATGGTACCGAGTACCGCGCTCGCCTGCGCCCTCTGAAGGTCGAGGGCGAGCCTCACGTCCTGCTGATGGTGCGTCCGATCGATGAGCAAGAGGCTGCAGAAGAGGACCTCGTCTACACCGACGTGCTGACGAGTGTGCGCAATCGCCGATATTACGAGGAAAAGCTCCGTAGCGCCCGCATGAATGCCGGCGTTGCGGTGATCGACCTTGATGATTTTAGGGTCTTCAACGATACGTGTGGCCGTCATGCCGGCGACCTTGCGCTCGGTGCTGTGGCGACAGCCATACGCAGCGGAATTCGTTCGACTGACGAGCTTGTACGCTATGGCTGCGACAAGTTTGTGGTCGTCATGCCCAATATTCCCTCCGATGACTTCACCCGTCGCCTGCATCAGGTGTCCGATGCCGTTCATGCCACGATTGTTCCGGGCCATGAGTACGTGAGCTTGACGGCATGTGTTGGCGGTGTTCGCATTCATGGCGAGACGGTCGATGAAGGAGTTGGCCGCGCTGTCCAGTTATTGAGCCGCGCTAAGGCAAAAGCCGGTACGGTCGTGACCGATGCCGATTCCATCGAAGCCTTCCAAAGCGAAAAGCCTTTGGTGCTTATTGTCGATGACTCCGAGATGAACCGAGCCATTCTCAACGAGATGCTCAAGGACGAGTATTGCATCCTCGAGGCCGACAACGGTCGTACGGCGCTCGACATGGTCGACCGCTATGGCGATGAGTTGTCGCTCGTGCTGCTGGATATTGTCATGCCGGGCATAAGCGGCTTTGAGGTGCTGGCCGATCTGTCGCGCCGATCGGGTATCGACAATCTGCCTTTCATCATGATTTCGAGCGAAGATTCCGATGATATGGTTCTGCGCGCGTACGAGCTGGGCGCCTCGGACTATATCAACCGCCCGTTTGACTCCCGTGTCGTGCGCCGGCGTGTAAGCAACACCATCCGCCTATACGCCAAACAGCGCCGCCTGACGAGTTTGCTGTCCCAGCAGTACAACGAGCGCGTCAAGAACAGTCGCATGCTCATCGACATCATGGCCGGCGTTATGGAGCTTCGCAATGGCGAGAGCGGCAGGCACGTTACGAACATCGAGAAGCTGACCGAGCTGCTGCTTGGCTGTCTGGTCCAGCGTAGCGGCACGATCTCCCTCGACAATGAGGAACGCTCTACGATTGCCCTGGCTTCGGCGCTGCACGATATCGGCAAGATGTCGATTGACGATGCAATTCTCAACAAACCCGGGCGCCTTACGCCCGAGGAGTTCGAGATTATGAAGACGCATACCACGATGGGCGCCGACATGTTGCTTGAGCTGGGCCGCCATCACGTCGGCAATGCGCTTATGGAATATGCGTACCAGATTGCGCGTTGGCATCACGAGCGCTGGGACGGCAAGGGCTATCCCGATGGCCTTAAGGGCAACCAGATTCCCATCGCCGCACAGGTGGTTTCGGTGGCCGACGTGTACGATGCGCTGACGAGTGTGCGTGTGTACAAGGATGCTATCCCGCACAAGGAGGCTATCCAGATGATCTTGGACGGTAAGTGCGGTGAGTTTAACCCGCTGTTGCTCGACTGCCTGCTCGAGGTGCAAGACCGTATTGCCGAGACGTTGGCACGCCCCGCCGACGTTGTCGCGTTTCCCACGATTTAGTTTGACCAAAGGAGTTTTAATCCATGATTTCCATGCGTGAGGCGTATGAGAAGATCGGCGCTAATTATGATGACGCGTGCGCTCGGCTGATGGGCGAGGAAATGCTTGCCCGCTTTGCCCTCAAGTTTTTGGATGACGAGAGCATGGACAAGCTGGAGGCCGCCATGGCGGCAGGAGACGCCGAAGGTGCGTTTATGGCAGCGCACACGCTCAAGGGCGTGAGCCAGAACCTGGGATTCGATAATCTGTACGAGCCGGCGGTCGTGGTGACCGAGGCGCTGCGCGGCGCCGATGCCGTTGACGACGCTCGCGAGGGAATGCATGCGCTGCAGCAGCAATATGCGGCTACGATGTCGGCTCTGCGCGAGGCGGGCGAGTAAGAGGTTGTGAGCCTTGGGCTGTGTGCCTGCCGCGTATGGGCAAAAGGGCGCCCCGCCGGACCATGTGGCCGGCGGGGCGCCCTTATCTGTTATGCGGTTCGCGAGCTAGCGAGCCTGCTTAACCTTTGCCGCTGCCTCGACAAACGAATTCCACAGGTTAAAGTCGGTCTCGAGTGTCTGCCAGGTGTACTCGGGATGCCATTGCACGCCCAAGCAGAACGGCTGGCCCTCGACCTCGATGCACTCGGGAACGCCATCGGTTGCCTTGGCGACCAAGCGCGTGCTCTTACCCAGACGATCGACGCAGCAGTGATGTGCCGAGTTGGTCTGGATCAGCCTGTGCCCGCCAACCGCGCGCTCCAGCAGCGAGCCCGGCATGACCTCGACAGGGTGCACGGGGTCGTTGAGCACGTGGGTGTGGCGCCACTGCGTGCGGCCCTCGCGCGCACCCAGGCTCGGCACGTCCATGCACAGGGTGCCGCCGGTGGCGACGTTGAGCAGCTGCGTGCCGCGGCAGGTGGTAAAGAGCGGCTTCTTGGCGCGGAGTACCTCGTCGACCAGCTTAAACTCAAAACTATCGCGGATCTCGCAGCAGAGGGTGGGGTCGTAGGGTCGATCATCGCCCCAGCGCTTGGGGTTGACGTCCGGGCCGCCGGGAATGGCGATACCGTCGGCGATATCGACGTAATGACGGATAACCTCAATGTCCTCGGTGATGGACATCTGCAGCGGTAGGCCGCCGGCGGCAAGGATGGCATCGACAAAGACACTTGCGATTTCTTCGTTGGGGGAGAGCGTCTCGCTTAAAAACGGCTTTGCCTCTTCCCAGCGCGGTGCGACGAGGATGAGTGGGCGGTCAGCGGGGGCGACGTCGACGTGCGGGGTGTAGGACGATGAGGTGCGGGTTCCGATCATAGGTGTTGCTTTCGAATCTGAAGGTGACAGGGCGCATGAGAGACGTGGGACAACGCTTCCGATGGATTTGCCCCACGGGGTGGCTGGCTAGTGCCCCTTGATGGAGTTGAGGAAGTCCTGGGCGCGCTTGGTCTGGGGATGGTCGAAGAACTCGTCGGGTGTGCCGGTTTCCACGATCTGGCCGTCGGCCATAAACACGACGCGATCGGCAACGCGGCGTGCGAAGTTCATCTCGTGCGTGATGACGATCATCGTCATGCCCTGCTGGGCTAGACGGACCATGACCTCGAGCACCTCGTTGATCATCTCGGGGTCAAGGGCGCTCGTGGGCTCGTCAAAAAGCATGGCCTTGGGTTGCATGGCAAGCGAGCGGGCGATGGCTACGCGCTGCTGTTGGCCGCCCGAAAGCTGTGCGGGCACCTTATCGGCCTGCTCGGCAACGCCCACGCGGCCCAGCAGGTCCATGGCGCGCTCGCGGGCCTCGTCCTTGGAGACACCCAGTACGTCGACCGGTCCCAGCATGACGTTCTGCAGGACGGTCATATGTGCGAACAGGTTGAACTGCTGAAACACCATGCCCAGCTCGGCACGCATGCGGGCAAGATCCTTGCCTTCCTGCGGCAGGGGCTCGCCCTCGATGAGGATCTCGCCCGAGTCGATGGTTTCCAGACGGTTGATGGTGCGGCACATGGTCGACTTGCCCGAGCCCGAGGGTCCAATCACAACGACGACCTCGCCGCGGTCGACCGAGAGATTGATGTCGTTGAGGACGTGCAGATCGCCATAGTGCTTATCGACGTGTCTGAGCTCGATCAGCGGCTGATTGCCGGTGGAAGAGGTGCTCTGTGCCATGGTGCTCGGCTCCTTATGACTCGAAATGGTAAAGCGTTAGCGGATGATGGTCGCGCCGGTCTTGTGCGAAACATAGACAGCGGCCTTGTTGATCGCGACGTTGATGAGGATGTAGATGACCGCGATTACCAGGTAGACCGACACGAGGGCGTCGTAGTTGGTAATGAGCACGCGGGCGTTTTGCATGAGGTCGGGGTAGCTCACCACATAGGCGACGGTGGTGTCTTTGACTACGACCACAAGCTGCGAAATCAACGACGGAATGATAAACCGAATAGCCTGCGGCAACACGATTTTAAAGGTGATTTTGGCCTTGGAGAGACCGAGCGCCTGGGCGGCCTCGACCTGGCCGCGCGGCACGGCATTGACGCCGGCGCGGAAAATCTCGGCCAGCACGCCGGCTGCAGCGAGCGCGACGGGAAGCGTGAGCATCCAAAACGACGGCAGCGAGATCTTGTACTGGGGCAGCACCAAAAAGAAGAAGTAGATAAACAGCAGGCTCGGCACACCGCGGAAGAAATCGGTGAGCACACGGCAAACCAGCTGGAGCGGCTTAATGTCGCTGGTGCGGCCGAGCATAAGGGCTAGGCCCAGCACCAGCGCGATGGCGCCAGCGGTGAGTGCGACTTTAACGGTGCCCTCAAAGCCGGCAAGCAAGAACTTCCAGGTGGTGAGGTGCGTAAAGAAATACCAATAGTGGACCGAAAGCTGGCCGGTCACATAAAAGCGCTGCAGTACCAGGGCGACGAGCACGGCGACGGCAACGAGCGAGATAGCGGTGCCGATGCGAATCTTGGCGCGCATCTTGGGGCCGGGAGCCTCGTAGAGCGCATCGCGCATGGTAAGTGCAGGGGAGGAATGCTTGCTCATCGGAGGATCCTCACCTTCTTATCGATGTAGTTGCCAATGTGGCTCACCACAAAGGCCGTGCCCAGGTAGCCGAGTGCCGAGATAAAGAACGCGACGACGCCGCCGAGCGAGCGCGTGTTGATGTAGCTCACCACGCCGGTGAGCTCCTGCGGTTTAAGCGGCACCTGGCTACCGAGCGCGGTGGTGAGCATGACGGCGATAAAGAGGTTGGTCATGGGCAGCACGCTTGAGCGCAGTGCCTGTGGAATCACGATCTTGGCGAGGATACGGCTGAAGCTCATGCCGAGCGAACGGGCGGCTTCCACCTGGCCGACGCCGACGGTGTTGATGCCGCTCATAAAGTTCTCGGAACCAAAGGCCGAGCCCAAAAGGACCGTGGCGACGATAACGCAGGTGCGGTAGGGCAGGACGACCTTGAGCGGCGGCAGCGCGTAGACGACGATGATAAGCAGCGCGATGCCGGGGATGTTACGGAAGACCTGGACATACAGGTCGCCAAAGACGCGCAGTGGCTTGAGCGGCGACACGCGCATTACGGTGACGGCGACGGCCAGTACCATGGCGATGGCAAACGACTCAAGCGTCATGCCCCAGGTTGCTAGCAGCGCGTCGATATAGTTCTGGCCATAGAGCGACCAGAGTTCGGAGAGAATCATGCGGACCTCCCGCCGATAAGGAAAGGGGCTCCCGTGTGTACGGAAGCCCCGACAACTCAGTGAGGAAACAGTTTAGCGCAATAAAGCGAATCGTGCGTTTCCGTATGGTTTCGCAGCGGCTGATGCCCAGCTTGCGAGCTTAGGCGCCGACCTCGGGCAGCTCGGGAACGTTGGTGTCGCCCGTACGGTCGCCGATGCAGATCTGCCACAGCTCGGTCCAGGTGCCATCGTCCTCGATCTTCTTAAGGAAGTCGTTGACAAAGGCGACGCCGTCGGAATCGAGCGGCAGGCCGATGCCGTAGGGCTCCTTGCTGCCGAAGGGCTTGCCGGCGATCTTGTACTTGCCGGGCTCGCGGACCAGGGCGCTCTGCTGCATGTTGTTATCGATGACGTAGGCATCAACGCGACCCTGCTGGAGTGCCTGGCGGGCCTCCTCGTCGGTCTTGAACTCCTGCTGGCTGGCCTTGGGAACGAACTCCTCCAGGATGGCGGGGCCGTTGGAGCCGGACTGGACGGCGACGTTCTTGTCGGCCAGGTCGTCGACGCTCTTGATGTCGTCGTTATCGGCGAGCACCAGGATGGCCTGCTGCGTGTAGTAGTAGGGGCCGGCGAAGGAGACGAGCTTCTTGCGCTCGTCAGTGATGGTGTAGGTGGCAAAGACGGCGTCGACCTGGCCGTTCTGCAGGACAGACTCGCGCGTGTCCGAGGTCACCTGGGTGATCTCGACCTTGTTCTCGCCCAGAATGTAGTTGGACAGGAGCTGTGCGATACCGGCATCGAAGCCGCGGGTCTGACCGTCTTTCTCGTTGAGGAGGGAGAAGAGCGTGGAGGTCTGAACGCCACCGATCTTAAAGACGCCGGCGTCCTTGACGGCCGTGGCCCAGGTGCTGGCGGCGATGGCATCGTCGTCGGCTTTGGGGCCGTTGTCGACGAGCTTGTCGAATGCCTTGGCATCGAGCGTAGCGGAAACCTCGGTATCCTCGGAGCCCTTGGAGGAGCCGGCGGCGGAACCCTTGTCGGCCTCGGCGCTGGTGTCGGAGCAGCCGGCAAGACCAAGGCCGGCGACGGTTGCGAAGGTAGCGGCGACAAAGCCGCGGCGGTCGAGAACGACCTGCTGGGAGAGGTTCTTGCTCATGGTAGAACACCTTTCTCAATAAAATCCCTAGCGGTTGAGTAGAGTTATACCCTATCGCGCTCAAATGGGTCAACACGAAATAACTCAGAAACATACTTACCTTATGGGTAATTCTACCTACCAAAAAGGGACAGGAACCTTTGTGGTGGTTCTGGCCGATGCGGTGGCATGCCTTGCTGCTTTGTCTCAATCTGTAACATCTGCAGCCGTTTTTGCCGAGTAACTGTTACAGATTGAGATTTTCTCTTCAGGGGGATTCGAATGTCTCGATCTGTAACATCTGGACGGGCAAAAGGTCTCTATCTGTTACAGATTGAGACAAAGGTCGGGGACTAAGACGTCTTGTCTCGATCTGTAACAGTTAGACGGGAATTCAGGCCCTAGATGTTACAGATCGAGATAATTGAGTTGGGAAAATAAAAACCTCCGCAGGGGTGCTTCCCTTGCGGAGGTTTTCTTACTCGTTGAGTAGCCTTACGGCTTCGGCGGCCATGTTCTCGATCGTCATGCCGTTCTGTGCGAGCAATTCGTTGGGGTCGTAGCGGTCGGGGAAGCCCTTGGCGATGCCGAAGGTGCGGGTACGTACGGGCGTGCAGGCCAGGTAGCACGCCACGCGCTCGCCCCAGCCGCCGTCCAAGATGCCGTCCTCGAGGGTGACGACAACGCGATGCTCGGCGGCAAGACTGTCGAGGAACTCGCGGTCGAGCTCGGTTGCAAAGCGCGGGTTGACGAGCGTGGCCTCGATGCCGTACTCGGCAGTCAGACGGTTTGCCACGCGCTCACCCAGCTCAAAGAAATCGCCAAGCGCGAGCACGGCAACGTCGCGGCCCTGACGCACCACGTTGTAGCGAACGGCGCTGTAGTCGGTGTCTTCGGCGGGCGCAAGGTCGGGGCGGCTTACCAGGCCGATGCCCGGTACGCGGATTGCCACGGGATGCTCGCGGTGGTCGAGCGACCAGCTCAGCATGGACAGATATTCCTCCATGCAGGCAGACGCCAAGTAGTGCATGTTGGGAAGACCGCCCAGCATGGAAATATCAAAGAACGAAAGATGCGTCTCGGACGTGGTGCCAAAGATTGACGCACCAAACACCAAAATGGTTGCGGGGGCGTCGTTGAGGCACAGGTCGTGCCACAGCTCGTCGTAGGCGCGCTGCAAAAACGTGCCGTACACACCAAAGACTGGCTTGGCGCCCGAGCGCGCAAGCGCGGTGGCAAAGGTCACGGCGTGCTCCTCGGCAATGCCCACATCGACGAACTGTTTGCCGGCGGCAGCGCGAAGCTCGGGTGTAAAGCCCATGATGTAGGGCGTGGCGGCCGTGATGCCCACGACCTGCGGATCGCGCTCGATGGCGGCGCTGAGCGCTTCGCCCGTAATGTCGGCATAGGTGCGCGGCGCAGGCTCGCTCGGATGGCCCGGGCAGAGCTTGCGCCCGGTCGCCATGTCAAACGGACCCACGTGGTGCCAGCGTTCGGGGTCGCTCTGGGCCGGCTCAAAGCCCTTGCCCTTGGCGGTGGAGACGTGCAGCACGATGGGATGATCGATATTGCGCAGTTCCTGCAGCGCGTCGACTAGGGCCAACACGTCGTTGCCGGCGTCCAAATAACGGTAGTCGAGTCCCATCGCGCGGAAAACGTTGCGCTCACAGGTGCCGTTGCTGGCGCGCAGCTCGGCCAGATTGCGATAGAGGCCACCGTGGTTCTCGGCGATGGACTGGTCGTTATCGTTGACGATGATGATCAGGTTGCTGTCGAGTTCGGCGGCATTGTTGAAGCCCTCAAACGCCAGGCCGCCCGAAAGCGAGCCGTCGCCAATGATGGTGATGACGTTGTACGCATCGCCCGCCAGGTCACGAGCGTGCGCCAGGCCGCAGCCCAGGCTCACCGACGTGGAGGTATGGCCCATGGCGAACAGGTCGTGCTCGGACTCGTCGGGATTGGCAAAGCCAGAGGCCTCGCCAAAGCGCTTCGGATCGATATAAGTGTACGCGCGCCCAGTCAGCGCCTTGTGGGTGTAGGTCTGGTGCGAAACGTCAAAGAGAATCTTGTCGATAGGGGAGTTAAACACGCGATGGAGCGCGACCGTAAGCTCAACGACGCCCAGGTTGGGGGCAACGTGCCCGCCGACGGCGGCGGAGCTTTCGAGGATGGCGTGGCGAATCTCGTCGCAGAGCTGCGGGAGCTCGGCACGATTAAGAGCCTTGACGTCCTCGGGCGTTGTCGTTTGCGTAAGCAGCATCGTTGTGGGTTACTCCATGCGAATCGAGCGCCGGCGCTCCCTCGGCCGACACAATTGCACAAGACAGTCTCGCACATTTTGGCGTTTGATATGTGACGGCGGCGCGGTAATTCGCCAACTGGTGGGGCAAAACGTTTTGTCCGATGCCATACTGATAGATTCGATGATGATTTTTTCAATACGTGCAGGCCGTGGCTTGCCGCCGTGAGCCGCTGGAAGGAGGCAGCATGTCCGATGCCGTTCGTGCCGAGAAAATCGCGCACGAGGTCGACGATGCCGCCCGCCAGCTCGCCCAGGCGGGCCGCTTGGACCTGACGCGCGAGTTTATCCAGCATGGCGACGTGACGGTCTATGCACATGTGACTTCGGTAGCGCGGACGAGCCTGTCCTTTGCCGAGCGCCTGGGCCGCGTCGGTGTTTCGATCGACCGTGCCTCGCTGCTGCGCGGAGCCTTGTTACACGATTACTTTCTCTACGATTGGCACGATCCCGACCCAAGCCATCGGCTGCATGGCTTTCGCCACCCGTTTTTTGCCCTAGCGCGCGCGGAGGAAGATTTTGAGCTGACGTCGCGCGAACGGAATATTATCGTGCGGCATATGTTTCCGCTGGTGCCGGTGCCGCCGACGTGTCGTGAGGCTTGGATTGTGTGCCTGGCGGATAAATGGTGTGCTCTGCGCGAGACGGTCGCCGGCCGCCTGCCGCGCAAAGACGACGCGAACGATTTGAGCGAGGGCTCGAGCGACGGCTCGAGCAAAGATTCGAGCGAAAAGAGGAGAGGGTAGACGGTGGGGACCGCGATTGATATGGCGTTTGGCGGCGCGACGCTTGCCGCCTGCCCACTCTCGGCACTGGTGCTCTCGTTTGCCTTTTACGGGTTTTGCGGTTGGGCATGGGAGTCGACAGTATGCGCCATGCTCAATCACGGACGATTTGCCAACAGTGGCTTTTTGCTTGGGCCGTGCTGCCCCATCTATGGCGCGGGCGGCATTGCCTGCTGGCTGCTGTTGCGTGGGATTCCGGATGCCTCGAGCCAGTTTGTCGCTGCAGCGCTCGTATGCAGCGTGATTGAGTACAGCGTAGGCGTGCTGTTGGAAAAAACAACGGGCGCTCGCTTTTGGGATTACTCGCACCTGCCGTTTAACTTGCACGGACGCATCTGTCTGTACTGGGCTTGCGCGTTTGGCTTGGGTGCGTTGTGTATTTGCCGTTTAGTGGAGCCGGCATTGCTGGGGCTGCTTGGCCATCTGCCGGTGCTGATTGTGCGGCTGTCCGCCTTTATCGTCGCGGTCGCGATGATGGTCGACGCGGTGTGCTCGTTGGCGAGCTGGCGGCGTCTGTCTGATCAGCTGGAGCGCGTCCGGGCCGACCTTGCCGACCGCATCAATGAGTCGCTTGCCGATGCCTCGGACTCAAT
This sequence comes from Collinsella sp., assembly GCA_048362915.1. Lineage (GTDB taxonomy): Bacteria > Actinomycetota > Coriobacteriia > Coriobacteriales > Coriobacteriaceae > Collinsella. The sequence continues at coordinate 32,280 of DBFPAR010000009.1, read as the reverse complement.
GCTCGAACGTATTCCCGATTCTACGATTGACTCGGTGGCACAGACGCACATCCGTAGCCGTGCCGTTAACGCGTGGCTGGCCGAGCTAGGTGACGCCGCGCTCGATGCCCTGCGCGAGAAGGCTTCGATGCCGACGTTTATCGCGGATGGTGCTCGCGGCCTGGCGCTTGCCGCCCGCCGCGTGGCCGATGCCGCGCCGAACATGCCGCGTCCGTCGCTCAGTCGTCACCTTGCCGGCAAGCGCATGAGCCGTCCGGTGCCAAGCGTGTCGCTCAGCCGACGCGACCTGCGCTTCTTCAATGCCTTCCCGCGCTTGCGCATCAACCGCTACGAGGGCGTCATCCGAGCTACCGACCTCCGTGACCGTGCCCGCGAGCTGTTCCGCCGCTAGCCGGGACGGGCACGCTCACGGCTCCCTTGCTCGCGCATTTCCCGTTCGTTTCGCGTCCGTTGCCGCGCCGTTTCCAAGATTGCGGCACTGTTGGAGACGGCAAGATCTGGGTCGAGCCGGTCGAGGAGGTTATCCGTATCCGTACCGGCGAGCATGGTCCCGCCGCGGTGTAGGACGATCTTTCGCCTAACGGGCGCGCTTCTCTTGGGGCGCGCCCGTTCTCGTCTACAATATCGTGCAGACGAAGGAGAGGCATGCCCATGATCAAGATGTTTGCGAGTGACTTAGACGGAACGCTGTTGAATGCCCTGCACGAGGCAGACGGGACCATTCGCCGTGCCATTCGCGAGCTGACCGAGGCCGGCCTGCATGTGGTTCCCGCGACCGGACGCTCGACGCTGCCGATCGGCGAGCATGGCTTCACAGGTCTGGCGCTTGACGCCTGCTGCTCCAATGGATCAATCGTACGCGACAGCCATGGCGAGGTGCTCAAGACCTGGACCATCGACCCTCAGATTACCGAGGAGCTGCTCAAGGAGTTTCCGGATATCTGTTTTGACTGCTCCACGCCCGATGGCATGTTTTCGAGCGGATCGTTTGAGATGCACCAGGCGGGCTTTAAAAAGGACAGTCCTATCAAGCGCATCGTGATGCGCGGCATGCGTGCGCGTGGCGGGTATCACGAGGAGCAGTATTTCGACCAGTCGATCGGTGACATCCTGCGTCATGACGTGTGCAAAATCAACTGTCGCGTGACCTCGCCCGAGTTGGAGCGTGACCTTAAGGCGTACCTTGCCGAGCGCTCCGACCGCGTGGTCAACGCACCGTTCGATCCGGTGATGTTCGAGATCACGGACGTGGCGTGCAACAAGGGTGAGAGCGTGGCCTGGCTGGCGGGTTACTACGGCATTGCCGAGGACGAGGTCGCGGTCTATGGCGACGGCGGCAACGATATCGCCATGCTCAAGCGTTTCCGCCACAGCTATGCGACCAAAAACGCTAGCGATGCGGCTAAAGCCGCCGCGAGCGCAACTATCGGCAGTTGCATGGTCCACGCCGTCCCCAAACACATGCTCGCCACCATGCACAAGCAAAACTCTCGCACCATCATCGAATAATGTGACAAAGGGGCAGCCCCTTTGTCACAGGGGTCTGTGTTCTTGGAATACGAACATATATTCGCATATACAACTACGCTTTGATAGAATCGGTATCGTTGGCGGCAGTTCCATGTGCCGGGCAGCGCCCTCCACCTGATGGGAGGTGATGCCCATGACCGATTTGATTGATTTCGTGAGACTTCTGACCGCTTTGGTCTCGTTCTCCACGGCGCTCGTCGGCCTTTCCGAGGCACTCAAGCAGCGTTCGAAGCGCAACAGAAGGGGTCGCCGCCGCTAAGGCGTTGACCCCCTAATGCAAACAACGGCGCTGCCCAGCTTTCCAGAACTTGGGCTGCCGTCGACACTATTCTACCCACGAATGACATTTTGAACAATCAGCAATGCCGCTCCAAAAGCCAGGCACAACTGGCACAACCTAGGCGGTCGCTGAATGTGACAAAGAGGCTGCCCCTTCGTCACATCCCAAATATTGCCTTTACGTGTTGATGCACACGGTGTGCAATAATACTCGCACTGTGCAATAGCGCACAGTCTGAGTAACAAGGAGGACGCTTGTCCCAGCTCGAGAAATGCGACCGCCGGTCCCTTCGCTCACAGCGTGCCCTTCGCCAGGCGCTTGCCAGCGAGCTTGCCGAAAGCGGCGACCTTTCGCGCATTAACGTCGCGTCGCTCACCGAGCGCGCTGGCCTTACGCGCCGCACGTTCTATTCGCACTACCGCGATATCCCCGACTTTATCAATCAAATCGAGGACGGCTTGCTGGCCGAGATCCGTGAGCGCATTGAGCTCATCACCGCAGCTCAGCTGCCCGATCTCTATCACAACATCGATGAGCTCGAGCCGGCACCCGGTTCGGTTGAGTTGCTGCGCTACCTTGCGGCCAACCGCGATTTAATCGGATCGCTGCTGGGCCCGGGCGGCGACCCCGCCTTTATTAAAAAGATCATCGATACCGCACGCGAGGCCGTGGTGCCGCGCGCACAGACGGGCATTTTGGGCTTGGCGCTGGGCACCTTCTTTGACTACTACGTCACCTATGTCGTGAGTGCCGAGGTCGGCATGATCCAGCGTTGGTTTGAGCGTGACCTTTCTGAATCGCCCGAGACCATGGCGCGCATTATGACGGTTATCGCCTTTGTGCGCCCCGGCGACCTGTATGGCCAACCCATCGATATCAACGTGCCGGAATACGGCATGAAGCTATTGAACCTGCAGCTCGAGGACGCGGTCGACACCACCGCAACCGTCGAGTCCAACAACTAAGAGGAGAGACAATGAGCAAACTCGTCGAGGGCATTAAAGACCGTGTGGTCGCTGCCGCACGCGAGGCCGCGCCCGCCGTGGTGGACGCCGCGCAGAAGGCCGCGACCGCGGCTGCCGAGAAAGTTGCCGAGGCAGTTGCCGATGCCAAGAACGTGGCAGGGGAGACGTCCGTCGTCAGCGAGCCCGCCACCGCCGCTGAGCCCGTAGCCGCCGCCCAGGCCCCCGAAGGCGCGATCTTCAACCCCGAGAACGCTCGTGGCAACCTGCACCTGGGCATCGACGTGGGCTCCACCACCGTCAAGCTCGCCGTGCTCAACGACGACAACCAGATCGTCTACGCCAAGTACCAGCGCCACCACACCGACGTCCGCGCTTGTGCCCGCGACCTGTTCGAGGGCGCTGCGACCGTGCTGCCGACGGCCCAGATGACCTGCGCCATTACCGGCTCGGGCGGCCTGCTGCTGTCCCAGTGGCTCGACCTGGAGTTTGTCCAGGAGGTCATCGCCAGCAAGCGTGCCGTCGAGACCCTCATCCCGGCCACCGACGTCGCCATCGAGCTGGGCGGCGAGGACGCCAAGATCATCTACTTCGACAACGGCATCGAGCAGCGCATGAACGGCACCTGCGCCGGCGGCACGGGCGCGTTCATCGACCAGATGGCAACCCTGCTGCACACTGACGCCAGCGGCCTTAACGAACTCGCGGCCAACGCCACCACCATCTATCCCATCGCTAGCCGCTGCGGTGTCTTTGCCAAGACCGACGTCCAGCCGCTGCTCAACGAGGGCGCCCGCCCCGAGGACGTGGCCGCCTCCATCTTCCAGGCCGTCGTGACCCAGACCATCTCGGGCCTGGCGTGCGGCCGTCCCATCCGCGGCAACGTCGCCTTCCTGGGCGGCCCGCTGCAGTATCTCTCCGAGCTGCGCCATCGCTTCTACCTCACGCTCAACCTGGACGAGGAGCACCGTATCGTGCCCCAAAACGCTCACCTGTTTGTGGCGAGCGGCGCCGCCATGGCGCACGAGTCCAACAAGCTCAGCACGTTCCCGCAGCTCATCGAGGCTATCGATGCCCTGGGTGACACACAGGGCGCCGAGGTCGAGCGCCTGGATCCGCTCTTTGCCACCGACGAGGACTTCGCCGAGTTCAAAACCCGCCACGACCAGGAAGTCGTCCCCAAGGGCAAGCTCGACGGCTACACCGGCCGCGTGTTCATTGGCATCGACGCCGGTTCCACCACCATGAAGGCCGCGCTCGTAGGCGAGGACGGCCAGCTGCTGCATACCTGGTATGGCAACAACAACGGCGACATCCTGGGTACGGCCAAGGTCATCATGGCCGATTTCTACAACCACATCCCCGCCGGCTGCACCATCGGCCACGTGACCACCACGGGCTACGGCGAGGCGCTGCTCATCGAGGCTCTCAAGGCCGATTCCGGCGAGATTGAGACCGTTGCGCACCTGCGCGGCGCCAAGGCATTCCTGCCCGGCGTTGAGTTTATCCTGGACATCGGTGGCCAGGACATGAAGTGCCTGCGCGTCAAGGACGGCGTTATCGAGCACATCATGCTCAACGAGGCCTGCTCGTCGGGTTGCGGTAGCTTTATCGAGAGCTTCGCCGTCTCTATGAACATGGACGTGCGCGCGTTCGCCGATGCCGCCATCCATGCCAAGGCCCCGGTCGATTTGGGCAGCCGCTGCACGGTCTTTATGAACTCGCGCGTCAAGCAGGCGCAAAAGGAAGGCGCCACGGTGGGCGACATCGCGGCCGGTCTGTCCTATTCCGTCATCAAGAATGCCCTGTTCAAGGTTATTAAGCTGCGCGACCCCAAGGAGATTGGCAGCCAAGTGATCGTCCAGGGCGGCACCTTTATGTCCGACGCCACGCTGCGTGCGTTTGAGCAGCTCACCGGCGTGCATGCCGTGCGCCCAGACATCGCCGGCTGCATGGGCGCCTATGGTGCGGCCCTGCTCGCCCGCGATCGCGCCGGCGCGAACGGCACCTCGACCATCCTTTCGGCTGAGGACATCGCGCACCTCACCGTGACGCAAAAGCATGTCCGCTGCGGCCGTTGCTCCAACAACTGCCAGCTTACCGTCAACGACTTTGGCGGTGGCAGGCGCTTCATTACCGGCAACCGCTGCGAGAAGGGCGCCGGCCACAAAAAGCAGAAGACCGAGGCCCCCAACCTCTTCAAAAAGAAAAACGAGCTGCTCTTTAACCGCGAGGTCCTGAGCCCCGACGAGGCCCCGCGCGGCACCGTCGGCATCCCGCGCGCGCTCAACATGTACGAGAACTACCCCTTCTGGCACGCGTTCTTTACGCGCCTGGGCTTTAGCGTGCAGCTGTCCGACCAGTCGAGCAAGAAGACCTACCAGGCGGGCATCGAGTCCATGCCGTCCGAGAGCGTATGCTATCCGGCCAAGATGAGCCATGGCCACGTGATGAACCTCATCGACCGTGACGTCGACTTTATCTGGATGCCGTGCGTGCGTTGGGAGCGCAAGGAGGATCCGACGGCTGGCAACTGCTATAACTGCCCCATCGTCATGAGCTACCCCACGGCGCTGGCGCTCAATATTGACGAGATCCGCGAGCAGAACATCGAGTTCCTGTATCCGTTTGTGCCGTATCACGACAAGACCGAGCTCAAGCGCCGCCTGTACCAGGTGCTCGCCGTCGACCGTGTGGCCGATGCTGAGGCCGGTCGCGGTCGCGTGCGCGGTCCTAAAATCACGCGCTCCGAGGTTGATGCCGCCGTCAACGCTGCTTTTGAGGCCGACGCGCGCTTCCACGAGGATATCCAGACCATGGGCGAGGAGGCTCTCAAGTGGGTCGAGGACCACGGCGGTCACGGCATCGTGCTCGCCGGTCGTCCCTACCATAACGACCCCGAGATCAACCATGCCCTGCCCGAGCTTATCTCGAGCTTTGGCTTTGCGGTCTTTACCGAGGATTCGCTCGCGCATCTCGTGAAGCCCGAGCGCCCGATCCGCGTCGTCGACCAGTGGATGTACCACTCGCGCCTCTACGCCGTGGCCCGTTTTGTGACGATGCGCAACGATCTGGACCTGATCCAGCTCAACTCTTTCGGCTGCGGCCTCGATGCCCTGACCACCGATCAGGTGCAGGAGATTCTGGAAGCCAGCGGCAAGATCTATACCGTGCTCAAGATCGACGAGGTATCCAACCTGGGTGCCGCGCGTATCCGTATTCGCTCGCTCATGGCAGCGCTCAAGGACCAGGAGGCCGAGCGCCTGGCCGAGGCCACGGCCGCGGGCGAGGCCTACGAGCAGGGCGATGCCGCGCCGGTGGGGCCCTCCACGGATGCCCCCGCGTTCGCGAGCCGCAAGTACACGTTCGAAGCGCAGCGTGAGAGCGCATCGACCGCGTGGCCCAAGGTGCCCTTTACCGAGCAGATGCGCGACGAGGGCTACACCATTCTGTGCCCGCAGATGGCGCCGATCCACTTTGACCTGGTCAAAGAGGTGTTCCGCGGTGCCGGCTACAACCTGGAGCTGCTGCCCTCGACCGACCATGACGCCGTCGAGGCGGGCCTGCGCTACGTGAACAATGACATCTGCTATCCGTCGATTCTGGTGACGGGCCAGATTATGGAGGCCATCGAGAGCGGTCGGTACGATCTGTCCAAGACGGCTGTGGTCATCAGCCAGACCGGCGGCGGCTGCCGTGCCACCAACTACATCGCACTCATCCGCAAGGCCCTGCGCGAGAGCGGCCACCCCGAGATTCCGGTGATCTCGCTTTCGGCCGTGGCGCTCGGCGAGGACAACCCCGGCTTTAAGATTACGCCAGCGCTGCTTAAGCAGGCAGTTTACGCGGTACTCTTTGGCGACGTGATGATGCAGATGCTCTATCGCTGCCGCCCGTACGAGGCCACGCCCGGTGCCGCCAACGCGCTCTACGAGGAGTACATGGCGCGCGCCCGCAAGCTGGCGCCCAAGTTCAACAGGCACAACTACACCAAGCTGTGCCGCGAGGCCATCCGCGCGTTCGACACCATGCCGCTCGTGGGCGAGGGCACCAAGCCGCGCGTGGGTGTGGTCGGCGAGATTCTGGTCAAGTTCCATCCCACGGCCAACAACCACGTGGTCGACGTGATCGAGCGCGAGGGCTGTGAGGCCGTGGTGCCGGGCCTGCTCGACTTCTTCCTGTACTCCATGAGCAACGCCGAGTTGCAGAAAGACGAGCTGGGAAGCTCTGCCACTACGCGCGCTGGTATGCAGGCGCTCATCAAGCTCGTGGACTGGATGCGCACGCCGGTGGAAGAGATGCTCGAAAAGTCCCGCCGCTTTGAGGCGCCCGAGCGCATCGGCACCATGGCCGACAAGGCCCGCACGGTGCTTTCGGTGTGCAACAACATGGGCGAGGGCTGGTTACTCACGGCCGAGATGCTCGACCTGATCGATCACGGTGCGCCCAACATCATCTGCACGCAGCCCTTTGCGTGCCTGCCCAATCACGTGGTGGGCAAGGCCGTGATCAAGGAGCTGCGCCGTCAGCACCCCGAGAGCAATATCGTCGCGGTGGACTACGACCCCGGTGCGTCCGAGGTCAACCAGCTCAACCGCATTAAGCTCATGATTAGCGTGGCCAAGGAAAACATGCGCGCCGGTAAGGGCTTTAAGCTCGAGAAGGTGGCGCCGCTCGCGATGGACGAGGTCACTGGCCAGATGCGTGCCCTTGACGGCTGCGTGAGCTGCGGGCCGGCCAGTGAGGAGGCCGTTGCATCGGTCGCCAAGCGCCTGGGACGCGGCATTAAGAAGTAGCTGGCCTGCTATGGGCTAGATATGAGGCAAACGGGTGGTAGCCATACCGGCTACTACCCGTTTTTTGCTGGACATATGTTGCGCAAATGACCTTGCTACAGCCTTCCGTGGGCTCGCCCGATTTCTGGGCTGGCTCGGGCTTTGAAGACAAGTTATTGCAGGCCCAGGGCGATTTCTCGCTCAATGCAGGCCGGCACAGCGTGACCTATCTGCCAAACGACGAGACGACCGCTACGGTCTACCCATCGCCACCTACGAGATGGAAGCCGAAAAGTACATCTACCGCGTGTACAAGTACGAGCTGTAGCACTGTGCTTAGGTTTGACCAATGGAGTATGAAAACACGCCGTTCGCCGATGCCCCCTCCGCGAGTGGTAGCCATATGGTTTGATATCAGAAACATATAGTTGTCGCCAGCTTGCTGGCGACGTTACCCCTGATATCGGAGGTTCCAGGTATGTTTCGCGCTCCGTTGAACAACTATTGATTGGGCCAACATGGGTCGCCGTGCTATTTCGATAACCCTTGCAGTGGTCTGCCTGGCTGTGCTCCTGGGCGCTACAGGGCTGTTTGCTATAAGTCGAGAAACGTCCTATATGCGGGAATGCGCTTCCGAAGGGTTTGCCATTGACGGTTACTATCGGGATGACAAAACGAGTCTGGAAATCCTGGCCTTTCTTGAGGAGGATGGCTGTCGATGGCAGCTGGTCAACAAAGACGGAAGCAGCGATGACGGGCAGTTCAAGCGTACGGATGACCCCAACATCCTGATATTAAAGAAGGAAAACGGCGAAGAACTCGGCACGGTTCACGTTGCGTATATATCGCGCCGACGCAATCAGGGACAGATTTACCTAATTAGAAATACTAAGGTGACCCGATTTTATCTTGTGAGTACCGATCCGGCGTTTACGGTGGAGTCTGGCGATGTCGATCTGGACAGTTGATTCACGGCAATAAAACGGCGAGCGGGGCGCGGGTGCGAACTGCGCCCCGCCATTTGTTCGTGTTCGTATCGCGTCTGCGCCTCGTCGTAGCTTGCGTCCGTGCGAGCATTCATCCCGCGCTCCGCATCACTCCACATCAAACTCCACACGATCGAGCTCGGGCACATTGAGGTCGATGAGCTTCCGGGCGACGTGACGGTCGTGTGCCCCAAGCGTCTCGCCTGTCGTCACATGGGCGACAATCTCGCGCTCGACGATGCCCTCTTCCTCGCCCTCGGCAGCTGAGGTCTCGACGGCGACGGTGTAATCCTTAAAGCCCGGCAGCACCGCGGCAAGTTCGCGCGTAGTTTCGGTGACACCGTAGCCGTCCTGCACGCCGGTCTGCGCCGAGCCAATGGACCCCGCCGTCATAACGATGCAGGGGATGGCAAAGATGGCCGTTCCCACAATGATGCGGCGGCGCACTTTGCGTGACAGCTCGTCGACCTCGGTGTCTTCCTCAGCGGTCACAATACCGTCGCCGTTCAGGTCGCGCTTGAGCGGCACGCGCAGAAGAAGCAGCACGGCTTCGGCAGCCAGTGCGATAAAGACCACGTTGATGCCAAACTCGTAGAGTGCCGAGAGAAACAGCGACCCGCTTGCGATGGCGATGCCATAGCCCGCCGCGCACAGGGGCGGCATGAGCGCGGTCGCCACGGCCACGCCGGCGATGAGCGTGGCGGGTTCCTGGTCGCGCGAGTTGCCCAGGCCACCCGCAAAGCCGCCCGCGAGCGCGACGGCAAGGTCCCACACAGTCGGCGTCGAATTGTCGATGATGGCAGCTGTGGTGGTGCCAAGGGGCGAGAGCTTAAAGTACAACGTGGACGTGACCAGGCAAAAGGCCATCTGCAGCGCAAGGCTGGCGACGGCTTCGACGGTAATCTCGCGGTCGAGCGTGGCGATGCCGTATGCCATGGCAAGGACCGATCCCATAAGCGGGCAGATGAGCATGGCGCCCACGATGGCGATGTCCGAATCGATATCGAGGCCGATGCTTGCGATGAGCATGGCGATGATGAGGATACACAGGTGAGAGCCAGTCAGACGCGCCCCGTTTACAAAACGCTTGCGGATCACGTGGTAGGGCGCGCGTCCCTCGCGAATGTTGAACGCGCGCTTTAAAAAGCGACCAGTCTGCTCGGCAGCCTCACTATGGGCAGGGCGGATGCCGTGGCGCCGGTGATGGCGTTCGCGTAGTCGCTTGATCTGTTGTTTGTCGAGTTCCATGTCCACCTCGTTCCAGCGCGGTCCGCGCAACGCGCCCGTTGTCCTAACTCTACACCGTGGCGGGCGGGGTGTCTGTTGGATGCGGAATCCGATAGGGCGAATGACGCGGGAGCAAATGCAAATCACAGGCTCAATTCCATCCCGCGAGAATATGATGCACCAGCTCCTTCAAATGTGACGAAACTGTGAAGCACGAGAGCGTGAATTTCAAAAAATACGCTGGTCGTCAATGTTGCGCAACAGAATTCAAAAATCGACAGCTACCGTTTGATACGTATGGATACATCCGTGTCAAAGGGAGAAAGCCATGGCAAACTACAGTCCACAACACTTTGAGCCTCGGGCCAAGGCCGTCAACGTCAAGGGCGTTGCTAACCGCGCCGTCGCAACCGTTTTGACGGCGGGCCTCATCGCTCAGCCGCTCATGTCGCCGCTGGCGGCAATCGCCGCACCGTCAACCGATAACGGCGATTCTGTTCAGGGGGGGTAGTTCTGTAGAGAACACCGTTGCCGCCGGTAACCAAGCGGTCGTAAAGACGGCTGCCCAGCTGGCCGAGGAGTCGGCAAAGCAGCTCAAGGACGCTCAGGCCGCCTACGATGCCGCCCAGAAGAAGGCCGACGCGGCGGGCCAGTCTCAAAAGCAGGCGCAGCAGCAAAAGAATCAGGCCTCGCAGGCCGTGACCGATAACGCCGCCGAGCAGAACGAGGCCGAGGTAGCCGCGCTTCAGGAGAAGATTGACGAGCTTAAAGCGGCCGTCGAAAAGACCGAGCAGCAGCAGAAGAAGCTGGGCGACCTGAACGATCAGCTCGAACAGGCCAACAAGAGTGTCGAGGATAAGACCCAGGCGCTCAAGGACGCCAAGGCAAAGCAGGATGAGGCCAAGAAGGCCCTCGATGATGCCCAGGCCAAGCTCGAGGCCATGGGTATGGACGAGTACGAGGCCGCCAAGAAGGCCGTCGAGGACGCGCAGGCAAAGCTCGATGACGCCAATAAGGCCGTTACTACTGCACAGGACAATCTGGACCAGGCCAAGGCTGCCGAGGCCAGCGCCCAGCAGGAAAAGCAGAATACCGAGGCAGCTTTGACGACTGCCCAGGCCAAGAAGCAGGAGACTGCCGCTGCTCTCGCAGTCGCAACCACCGCGCGCGATAACGCCCAGCAGAAGTTCAACCAGGCGCAGGCCGCGCTCGATGCTGCCGTCTCGGGTACGGGTGTTGACCTGAGCGCGCTTGAGGCCGCCAAGATCGCTGCTGCCGGTGAGCTCAAGACCGCGCAGGACGCGCTCGAAGCCGCGACGACTGCAGACGCCACCGCACAGGCGAACCTGCAGGCTGCGCAGACTACCGTCACCGCCGCGCAGGAGAAGGCCAACGCCGCCAACGCTGCCGTGACATCTGCCCAGTCTGCATACGATGCTGCAAACAAGGAGTACAAGGACGCGGCCAGTAAGCGTGACGCTGCGAAGACGGCATACGAGCAGGCTCAGCAGACCGAGGCCGACAAGAAGGCGGAGTACGACCGACTCGTCGAGGTTCGCCAGCAGAAGCGCGACGAGTTCGATCAAGCCCGTGCTGAAGTAGCCGCCGCGGAAAAGGCTTATGACGCTGCTAATGCCCAGGTTGAGGCTCTTGAGCAGCAGATTGCCGACCTCAAGTCGAACATGACCGTTGACCAGGAAGTCATCAGCCAGGGCATATTCGGCTTCATGAATTACATCATCGGCGGCAGCCAGTTCACAGCCACGCAGAAGAAGAACGCCCAAGACGCCGTATCGATGCTGACCGGTGCCGATGACAAGGCCGAATGGTATGACCAGTACGTCGATCATGACATGTCTCGCGACACCAATCCGCTTTCCTTGGAGCAGATGCGCAACGCCCTGACCTACCTCGATACCCAGAACAACCTACGCAAGGCGAACGGTCAGTCGGCACTCAGCGTCAGCCTCCGCATGACTGCGGCAGCCGCCCTCAATACATCGTATTCATCGAACATCTGGGGACACTCTGGCTGCTACTATGATAACGGTGAAAATCTTGCCGGCGGCGGCGGCGCATATACCGGCGGCGAGACCGAGGATACACTCGGCTGGCCCTACACCGGTCTCTATACCCAGGAGAAAGAGGCATTCGATAAGTACGTCGCGCAGTATGGCGACGAACTCGGCAGCCACCGATATGATGTCTATTATATCTTCCAGAACTACAACAGCATCTATCAAGAGTGTGGGCATTATCTCAACATCATCGATGCCGCTGCGGAAGCCATCGGTATTGCAACCGGTAGCGGAAAGAATACTGATTCCGAGGTAACCATTTTCGATTACAGCGATGATGACACGCAGGCCGATTTCACTGTCTCCGAGTTCAAGAAGCTCCTCAACGATTACATCGATTCCGCCTACAACGCAGGCGGCACGCAGGAGCAGAAGGCGCAACTCAAGGAGCTTCAGGGCAAGCTCGCCGAGGCGCAGAAGAACTTTGGAACTACTAGGGAAGCTTACTTCGCAGCTGTAAACGGGCAGGATGCCGCCCAGGACGCTTTCACCGCAGCCGATGTGAACATGAACACCGCCAAGGGCGAGTACGAGAAGGCTCAGTCCGCTACTGCTGCCGCCAAGTCCGCCTACACCGCCGCCGAAGCCAAACTCAAGGGTATCGACGTCAAGACGCCCAAGACCAAGCTCAACGCCGCCAAGGGCGAGGCCGCTACTGCCCAGGCAGCTCTCGATAAGGCAAACGTCACGCTTGCTGACGGCAAGGCAAAGGCAACCGATGCCGCTGCTCAAAAGGCGAAGGCTCGCAGCGCCCGCGATGCTGCCAAGGTAAAGTCCGATCAGGCCAAAGAGGCGTATGACAACGCTACCGCTTCGGTCAAGGACCTTGCCGCCAAGTGCGATGCCGCCAAGACGGATCTTGCGAACAAGCAGGGCACGCTTGACGATGCCAAGAAGGCCGACGACACTGCCCAGGCTGGCGTTGACAAGGCTCAGGCCGCAGATGTGCACGCCGCGACCGCTCTTTCGGGCGCCAAGCAGGCAGTTGCCGCCAAGACGCAGACCCTGTCCGACGCACAGGCGAAGGCCAAGGCCGCCGAGGACGAGCTTGCCACCGCGAACAAGGCCTTCGAGCGCTTCGCTGGAGCCCAGAAAGCGGTCGACGACGCCAAGGTCGCCTATGACGCCGCCGTCGCCGGTGTCGCCGATGCCCAGAAGCAGCTCGAGGCCGCCAACGAAGCCGTCGTCGATGCGAACTTCGAGATCGTCAAGGCCAAGGCCGAGCTTGCCAGCGATGAGGCACTCAAGGCCGATCTTGAGGCTGTCGACCACAAGGCATCCCTTGCCGCGGGCACGACGGGCAACGAGAAGCTGGTCAAGCTGAACGCTGCTTACGCTCGCTATAAGGCTGCCGTCGATGCCGCCGCTGGTCTCAAGGCTGCTCTGAGCGATGCCGATGCCAAGCTGTCCGATGCCAACGACGCCTATGCCGCCGCGCTTGCCGAGCTTGGCGATGCCAAGGATGCCCTGGCTGCCGCGCAGACCGAGTACGACAAGTATCATCCCAAGGCTGAGCCGCAGGCCAAGGCTCAGGTTGCGCAGGCTGCTGCAAAGGCTCCTGTCGCCAAGAAGAAGGCTGCGGACGCTGCGCTCGCCCAGACCGGTGATACCTCCGCGCTTGCGGGCGAGGTCTTCGTTATCGGCGGTATTACGCTCGTGGCCGCGGGCGTGACGCTGGGCGATCGTCGTCGCAAGCACATGTAGTGATTCGGGCGTCGGCTCTGCAGTGAACTTCAATTCATAGCGGGACCGTCTCGATACCCAAACGATAAGGCCGGCGCGCTGTCATACGCAGCACGTCGGCCTTTCTTTGCGTTGGTATCAAAAAGCCCGGTCGGTAGCCGCGAAAGCTACCGACCGGGCAAATCGTAGGCAATATGGTTGCTGTCGAGCAGCTGCTCAGCTTATCCCAGCAGACTCAGACCGACGGAGACAAACGCCAGGATAACGCCGACGATGGACTCGCCGCCGAGCAGGCCGCTGGCGACAACCAGACCCTGTTCCTGGAAGGCGGCGTCCTTGGCAGCCCTTTCCTCGTCAGAAAGACCAGCGGTGGCGTCGCGGTGGGCGGACCACTTATCGTAGGCGAGCTTGACGCAGGAGCCCAGGAATGCCGTGAGTGACATGTAGAACGGCAGGTACACGCCCAGGCCGATCATCATGGCCGGAATGCCGAGCCAGTACATGACGATGCCGGCGATAAAGCCGCCCGCAAACCACGGCACGCTCGGGATGCCCGAGACCATGGTGGCGACGACGCTTGCCTGCGCGGCCACAAAGCTCTTGTCGGGTCCAAAGGCGTCCGGACCATAGGCGGTTACGAGCGCGACCATGACGGCGGCAGCGACCAGGGCGCCCACGATGCCGCCGATGGCCTGGCCGACCCACTGTGCACGCGGGTTGGTGCCCAGCACGGCGCCGGCCTTAAAGTCGTTCATGACGTCGCCCGCAAGGCCGCACGCTACGGCCACGATGCCGGCGATAAAGAACAGTTTAACCTGCGCGAGCTGCGCGAAGGCAGCCACGATGAGCATAACGATGAGGCCAAAGATCTCCATGGGGTCGATGCCCGTCTGGCCGCAGCTCTGTGCGCTCATGATGGTGGTGACAAAGGTGAACAGCGTCACGATGACGGCCGGGACGGGACCAAGGTCGAGCGCGATGGCGACGATCACGGCGATGGCGGCAGCGCCCAGGCCGATGATGCCGGCGTCGAGTTTAAGGGAGCCCGAGATGAGCGACTGCTCGTCGGTGTCGGTGGAGCTGTCGGCGGCAAGACCGCGGACGATACCGGCGACCTGCGGCAGGATGTCCTTGAGGACGACGGCGACGCCAAAGCCCATCATGAGGCCCATGCCCAGGGACTTGACGATGCCTTGCGCAGTCATAACGTCGAACAGACCGGCAGCGGTGCCGCCCACGATGATGCCAAAGTTGCCCAACAGGGCGCCGGCAAACCAGAAAGCGACCGGGGCGAAGCCCACGAGGAAGCCGATGGACAGCAGCATGGGCGAGTTGTAGATGGCAAAGGTCACGCCGGGGATGTTGAGCGTGCACAGCATGCTGGGCACCACGCCCAGGGCGTCGCGCAGCACGCTGTAGATGCCTGCGATGGCCATGGAGCCAAAGAGCTGCTTACCGGTCTTGCCGCCGGCCTCGGTGGCGCGTAGGGTCTGAGCTGCGGCGTTGCCGGTGGGGAACTCCAGCGCGGCGTCCACGATAAAGTGACGGTGGATGAGCGCGGTGGCCAGCAGGCCCAGGATGGTGCCGGCGAGCGCCACGATAAACATGTCGAGCCAGCTGATCTGGTCGGCATAGCCCAGCATCCAGGCGCCCGGGATGGTAAACGCCAGGCCGCCGGCGACCATGGCGCCCGCGGACATGATGGTGTGGGTGACGTTGGCCTCGTTGAGGCTGGCGTTGCCCATGAGCTTCAGGAAGAACAGCGAGATGACGGCAGCGAAAATGATTGGCCAGGGGAGGGCGCCCATCTTGAGGGCCGTGTAGGCCGAGCTTGCCGTGATGATCACGCAGCCAAGGACGCCGATGACGACACCGCGCAGCGTGAGTTGCCCGCGCATCGAGGCGCGGTTCGAGGGATTGCTCATATTGAACTCCTTTGCGTATATCCGCTTCCCCCGGGAGCGCCGCTACGGATGCGGCGCGGGAAGTCGGGTTACCAAAGGCCGTCGCGTGAGCTCGCAAACGACCGCGCATCAGTATAGCCGCAACCTAGTCATTTTGGGATGACTGGTTTAGGTAGGCGATATACTGCTGGGCAGACGAAAGGAGCGCCGACGATGCTTAATGGGTGCGCATATATATTGACGGTCGACGTGGGTAACACGTTCATTCGCTTTGGCCTGTTTGCAGAGGATTCGGCCGCGGCGCAGGAATGCCCGCTTGCGACGTGCGAGATCACGACGCCATCGAGCATTACGGCCGACGAAGCGCGTATGCGTCTCGCTCAAGTCATGGCCGCGCTGGCGGCTGATGCGGGCATGCCCGGCGCGCTCGTGCCCACGGCGGCCGTGCTGAGCTGCGTGGTGCCGGCGCTCGAGCGCCCGTGGAAGGCGGCGCTTTCCCGTACCTGCACGGGGCGCGTGCTCACCGTGGGGCCGGGCCTCAAGACCGGCATGCCCGTGCACTACGACGACCCGGCCGAGATCGGCCCCGACCGCATCGCCGATGCCGTGGCGGCCCGTGCCGTCTACGGCTCTCCGTGCATCGTGATCGACCTGGGCACGACGACCAATATCGAGGTCATCGACGCGTGCGGTACCTTTGTGGGCGGCGTCATCGCGCCGGGTCTGGCGCTCGGCGCCCGCTCGCTCTCGGCCGCTGCGGCGCGTCTGCCGCAGGTCGAGCCTTCGGCGCCCACGCATGTGATCGGCCGCAACACGCGCGAGGCCATGCGCTCGGGCGTGGTCTTGGGCGAGGTAGCCCGCATCGACGGCATGCTCGACATGGTGCTCGCCGAGATGCGCGCGACCAAGGCCGCGGGGGAAGGCAACGTGCCCATCGTCATTACCGGCGACGATGCCGAGGCACTCGCGTCGCTGGTCGGTCACAGTCTGACGGTCGACGACGCGCTGACGTTGCGGGGACTGGCCGAGCTCTACCGCATCAACCAAAAGCCCCGCCGCGTGTAAAAGTGAGGGCGCCGGTGGGACAAACGCCTCCACCTTTCACCTGCTACAATGGGTCAAACTATTGCGATTACGGAGGTGTCTGTCATGTCGGACGATCTTCATCAAACTTCGTCAGGCAAGCGCCTGGACGTCATTAGCTGGGACGAGTTCTTTATGAGCGTGGCCATCGCCGCGCAGCGCCGCAGCAAGGACCCCAACACGCAGGTGGGTGCGTGCATCGCCAACACCAACCATCGCATCCTTTCGGTGGGCTACAACGGTACACCCTCGGCGCTCAACGACGACTTTTTCCCGTGGGGCACGAGCGACGACCCGTTGCAGGATAAGCACAACTACGTGGTGCATGCCGAGGCCAACGCCGTGCTCAACTACCGCGGCTCGCTCAAAGACCTTGAGGGTTCCACGGTCTACGTCACGCTGTTCCCGTGCCACGACTGCGCCAAGATCCTGGCGCAGGTGGGCGTGGGCGAGGTCGTCTACCTGGACAACAAGTATGCCGATACCGACGACGGCCGTATCAGCCGCCGCATTCTCGACTCCTGCGGCATCAGCTACCGCCAGGTCATCGTCGATGTTCAGATTGGTACCGGGGGACAAGCTCAGCAGTAGCGCGTGCCAACGCCAGCTGGCGGTAAAACAGCCAAAAGAGCCCCGTCCCAAATTGACTACTCGTGAAAGTCGCGTCTGCGCGCATGGACGGCTCGTGAGCGGGTACATGGCTGTAGTAACATAGCTTCTGTCCGCGGGCGTGCCCGCGTTGTTGTGAGAAAGGAGCCCCTGTGGCTGTTAACGAAGAGCTGCTTAAGAAGGTTCTTGAAGAGATTCGCCCCAACCTGCAGGCCGACGGCGGCGATATGGAGTATGTGGGCGTCGACGACGAGGGCGTCGTCAAGCTGGAACTGCAGGGCGCCTGCGCCGGCTGTCCCATGAGCTCGCTAACCCTTTCCATGGGTATCGAGCGCATCCTGAAGGAGCATGTGCCCGGCGTTACCCGCGTCGAGCAGGTCAATGCTTCCGGCGAGGCCGAGGACCTGTACGACGAGTACGCGCCGTTCTAAGATGCGAAAGCTGCGGACGGTACGCTCCGCATAGACGTTACGTCCAAATATGCGGCTGCGAGCGTAAGGCCCGCGGCCGCATTTGTATGTAGGGAGCAGGGGGATCGATATGCTCAACGACCTCTACCATATGCTTGATCCCGTCGCGATCGCGGCGGGCCCCATCACCATCTACTGGTACGGCCTGGCCTACGTGGTCGGCGCTCTGCTCACGGCGGTCGTCATGTACCGCACACAGCGTCGCTGGGGCTTTAACATCACGATTGACGACCTGACGAGTGTCGTGGTCGGCGTGGTCTTTGGCCTCATTATCGGTGCGCGCCTGTTTTACGTCGTCTTTTACGGCGACGGCTACTACTGGGCGCATCCGCTCGAGATCTTTGCCACCAACGAGGGCGGCATGAGCTTCCATGGCGGTTTGGTGGGCGGCATTATCGGCGGCATCATTGTGTGCCGCATGTATAAGCTCGATGCATGGACTTTGGCAGACCTTGCCGTCATAGGCGCGCCGCTGGCCTTGTGCCTGGGCCGTTGTGCCAACTTTGTCAATGGTGAGCTGTGGGGCAAGCCGACCGATCTGCCCTGGGGCGTGGTCTTCGGTGGCACCGCGGGCGATATGCCGCGTCACCCCTCCCAGCTCTACGAGGCATTTCTTGAGGGCATCGTGCTCTTTTGCATTCTGCAGGTGCTCAGCCGCAAAAAGCCGCTACTGCCCCAAGGCACGTTTATGGGCGTGTTTGTGATGGGTTACGGCATCGTCCGCTTCCTCATTGAGTTTGTGCGCGTGCCCGATGCGCAGCTGGGCTATCTGCTGGGCGGCGTCATCACCATGGGTCAGCTGTTGAGTCTGCCACTCGTGATTGCGGGCCTGGCGCTCATCATCTTTGCTCGTCGCCGCAACCAGCCCCAGCGCATCTACCTCGACGCTTAACCACCAAAAAAGTGAACAGGCACCTTTGTGGTGGTTTGCTGGGCAACGATGAGAGAACCGTAACGTTTCCCCAGATAAAACCTACCAAAATAAACCTGTCCCTTTTTGGCAGGTTTCTAGAAAGGCTCTTTGGACTGTGAAGGATTCCGACCTCTCCACAACGGCTGCGCGCGACGCTGCCCGCATCGTCTGGTTTAAGCGCTACCCCGCCAAGCAGACGCTCATCGCATTTTTGCTCGCGCTGTTGGCGACCACGGCGTTTTCCATCGATCCCGCCCCGGTGTCGAGCAACGCAGTCTTGGCGATTGACCCCAAAGCCTCGGGCATGCTGTACGTGTGCTACGAGGTGCTCCTCTCGTTTGCCGGCCATACCGACGCGGTCATGCTGCTTGCACTTGCCTGCCTGCTCACGCTGCCGTTTCGCTACGTGTTCTTTGGCCGTGGCGACACCTGGCGTCCATCGATCATTCTGCCGTCGCTGTTCTTCGCCATCTGCATGGTGTTCGGCCGCAGCTACGATCTTACCGACTCGGCCGAGATTGTCCTTGGCGACAAAGCCCGCATCATCTGCGCCTGGATTGGCGGCGCGGGCTGGATGCTCTTGGCGGTCGTTGCCTTCTACCTTGCCTTTGAGTGTCTAGATTGGCTGAGCTCCCGACGCATCCCGTTTTCCGAAGCGCACTTTGGCCGCGTATGGCGTGTGACTCACGCCGTGCTCTCGGTCCATCCCTTTGCCGGGCCCTTCCTGGTGCTTATGATCGCCTGGACGCCCACGCTCATCGCTTCGCTGCCCGGCCTTTTTATGGGAGATACGGGTGCGCAGATTCGCCAGTGGTTCAACTATCCCAACGGCACGAGCGACTACCTGCGCCTACTCAACCCCAACGTGCTGCTCAACGGGCATCATCCCGTAGTGCACACGGCCATTATCGGCTCGTGCGTTCAGCTGGGGCTTTCACTGTTCAACAGCGCCAACGCAGGTCTTGCCATCTACACCTGTGCTCAGTTCGTCATCACGGCCGCCTGCATGGCCTATTCCATTTCGTCGCTGCGCAAACTGGGCGTGAGCCTGCCGGTTCGCGGTGCGATCCTGCTGTTCTTTGCGTTTATGCCGATGTTCTCTAACTACGCGGCGTTGCTCACCAAAGACGTGCTCTTTGCCGACGCGTTCTTGGTGCTGCTGGTACAGACCGTCAAGCTCGTGGCATGTGGCTTGCCCCGTCGTGATGCCAATGTCGAGCGAGCGGGCGAGAAAGCCCCCGTGCTCTTTGCGCGCCACGACTGGCTTCTGCTCGCTCTGGGCGCCATGGGTTCCACGTTCCTGCGCAACGGCGGCTTGGTGTTTCCCCTGGCGGCATGCGTAATCGCGGTGGCGTTTTGCGTATGGGACGTGCATGTGGCACGTCGTGCAGCCAAGCAGGCTGGTGCTGCGCCTTCGGGCGCCATCCCGCGTTTCCGCTGGGTTGGCGTTCTCGCGGTGCTCGCGCTCTGCCTTGCCTCTAATATGTACTTCACCAAGGTCTTTATGCCGGCGCACGATATCACGCCTGGTTCCAAGCGCGAAATCCTTTCGATTCCGTTCCAGCAGACGGCTCGTTTCGTCCAAAAGCACGACGGCCTCAACTCGGGCGTCAACCCCACGGTTAAGGAGGACGGCACCATCGTGGAGGCTCCTTGCGACGGTTCGGTGACCGACGAAGAGCGTGCCGTGATCGACCGCGTACTCAAGTACGAGAACCTGGGCCGCCGCTACAACCCCGACAAGTCCGATGCCGTCAAGAACTGCTTTAACGAGTACGCCTCGCAGGAGGACATCAAGGCCTATTTTGAGGTGTGGGCCCAGATGTTCAAAAAGGATCCCGAGTGCTATATCTCGGCGCTCATCAATAACTACTACGGTTATTTTTATCCGAGCGCGCGCGATGCCTGGGTCTACAGCACGGCGCGCAGTGCCGAGATCATGGCGAAGCCCGATAACCTCAAGTACTTTGACTTCCATCCGGTCGACAGCAAAGCCGTGCGCTGGTGCGACCACCTGATCAATTTGTACCGTGTGGCGGTGCAGCGTGTTCCCTTTATCTCGCTCACCATGAGCTCGGCCACCTATGTGTGGATCATGATCGCCGTGGTGGTCTACTTGCTGCGTCGTCATTCATGGCGTGCGCTGGCGATCTGGGTGCCGCTGTTGGGCGTGCTCGCTGTGTGCCTGATTGGCCCGTGCAACGGCTCGACTTACATGCGCTACCTGTATCCGGTCATCGCCTGCATGCCCTTCGCCATCGGCGCCACCGTCACCCGCAGCGACTTCTTCTGGTTCTAATTTGGTGCATTGAGGGCCAGGTTTCTTTGCACCAAAGGGGGCATCATCACGACGCCTTCATTTTGGGGTTTATCTCGCAGGCCAGTAGGTATATCATAACGACGTTTGTTTATATTGCCCGAGCATCTGCGCTGGGCTTTAGGTCGAAACCGATAGGAGACACGTATGTCCGGACACTCTAAGTGGGCCACAACCAAGCATCGTAAGGGCGCGCAGGACGCCAAGCGTTCCGCCCTCTTCTCCAAGCTCAGCCGCAACATCACCGTTGCTGCCCGTCTCGGCGGTGACCCGCTGCCCGAGAACAACGCCAGCCTCGCCGCTGCCGTTGCCAAGGCCAAGGCTCAGTCCATGCCTAAGGACAAGATCAAGTCCGCTATCGACAAGGCTTTTGGTTCGGGTGCCGACGCTGCCGTCTACGAGAACATCGTGTACGAGGGCTACGGTCCCGCCGGTGTCGCCGTCTACGTCGACTGCCTGACCGACAACCGCAACCGTACCGCTGCCGACGTCCGTTCCGCCTTCTCCCACGCTGGTGGCAACCTGGGCACCTCCGGCTCCGTCGCCTTCCAGTTTGAGCGCAAGGGCCAGATCGTCGTCGCCAAAGAGATCCTGGACGAGAACGCCAAGAAGGAGACCATGATCGCCAACGGTGCTGCCGGTGACGAGGATGAGTTCATGATGGCCATCGCCGAGGCCGGCGGCGAGGACTACGAGGACGCCGGCGAGGAGTGGATCGTCTGGACTACTGCCAACGAGGTCATGGCTGTCTCCAAGGCGCTCGAGGAGCAGGGCGTCCAGGTCAAGGGCTCCGAGACCACCATGGTCCCGACCACCCCGACCGAGGTCTCCGGCGCCGACGCCAAGAAGGTTCAGCGCCTCATCGACCGTCTTGAGGAGCTCGACGACGTCCAGGATGTTTACAGCACCATGGACATGACCGACGAGGTCATCGCTGCCCTCGAGGAGGAGTAGCGCCCGCACGGGTTAAGCCGTGCATATCTGGGCATAATGAAGCGAGCATGCAAGCCTCGTGGAATAGATGAGCCGGATCCGCGTGCGTAGAGCACCGGACCCGGCTCTTTTATAATGATGCGAACCGTTTTGCATTTCGAGAGCCGAGATTTGAAGGGAGCGCCACGTGCGCGTACTCAAACGAGCCCTAGCGATTGTGTATCTTGCCGCCGCCATCGTGGCGCTGGGTACGCTTGTCTGCCAGTTTTGGGGGCCGTATACGTATCGCTTTATGCTGCTGATGCGCGACCCCATGCCGCGCATTGTTGTGACGGCATGCGGCGGAGTTGTGGCGATCGGCGTGCTGGTAAGCTTCTTTCGCCTGATGTTTGCTCGTCGCGAGCCGTCCTGCGTGCATCCGGCGGGGGAGCGCAATATCGAGGTTACCCTTGCGGCGCTTTCTTCGTGTGCCAGGGCTGCTGCCGAGCGCGACGACCGCGTGATGGTCGAGCATGTCGAGGCCCGCGTCCAAGGCCCCGACGATTCGCACGTCCGATTTAAGGTCGAGGCTATCGCGCTCGACGACCGGGACGTGGCCTCCCTTGCAGCCGCGATGCAGCAACGTATCGAGGAGGCCTGCGACACCATGCTCGGCACGTCGGGCACGACCGCACGCGTTCGTTTTTTGCCGTCCAAGACTACCGTCCAGACCGTGGAGGTTTCCGGTGAGTGATACCAATCAAGATAAGACCGTTCGCACTCCGCGCCTGACGATTGACCAGAGCGCCACACCGGCGAGCGAACCCGTTGAGTCCAAAGCAGAGGCAACCGAGTTACAAGACGCGGCAGCCGCGGATTTTGACGAGGCTATGGGTCTCATCAAGGGTACGGGCGCTGCCATCTGGAGCTATGCTGTGCGTCATCCCAACACCACGCTCGGCGCCGTCGCTGGCTTTATCCTCGCTGTGTTGGTGCTCACGTTGGGCCTGTGGGACACGCTCGTCATTGCATTCTTCGTGCTGATCGGCGCTGTGATCGGCCAAATTCGCGACGGCGAGAACGGGATCGTCAACTTCTTCGGCCGTCTGTTTAGCGGCCGCTAATATGTATTCGACTGTCGCATCCGCGGCAGGCATAAGGAGGAACCATGGCTTTTAATACGAAGGTCGATGTGGCCGATACCGAGCTCGAGGAGAACGAGGCGGCCGTCGCCGAAGCCGAGGATGTGACGCTCGAGGATGAGGCGCTCGTCGAGGCCGAGTCCGCCGATGACGCGGACGAGGATGATGAGGAAACAGACGAGTCCGAGGACTCGCTGACCTATTCCAACGGCGTGATCGAGAAGATCGTCGCCATGGCCACCCGCGAGGTGCCGCACGTCCTGGGCATGAAGGGTAACCTTATGCACTTTGTGCAGGAGCAGTTTGGTGCCGAGAATCTGACCAAGGGCGTGACGGTTGAGGTCACCGATGACAATCGCGTGGTCGTCAACATCTCCGTCATTATCGAGTACGGCGCCTATGCGCCCGCGATCTTCGACGATGTCAAGGCACGTGTCACCGAGCGCCTTGCCGCGATGACCGGCCTTGAGGTGGCGGGCGTCAACCTGCGCATCGAGGACGTCATCACCCCCGAGGAGTACGAGCACCGCACCAGCCAGCACGAGTAACCTTCCAAAAAGGGACAGGTTTGTTTTGGCAGGCTTTATCTGCGAAAACGTTAAACGGCCGACCGCGCAAGCAAAAGCGTGGCCGGCCGTTATTTGTATGCCCCCCGATGTGGGCATACCGCTCGTCTAACTAGGGGTTGCAATCGTCGCGTTCCGCGTTACCCTAATGGGCGCATTGTTTCCAAATTGTTAACGAGGGGTTGCCGTAATGGCCGACGAGCACGAAACAGAAAGCAAGGCATGGGCGATTGAGGCCGCCGCGGCAGAGGCGGCATCGCGTGCTGCCGAGGAGGTGCATCGTCCTCCCGTGGTGCCGATGGAGCGCGTGGTTGATCGCACCGATATCGAGCGCGGCGAGCGTGTCGGTCAAAAGCGCAGCCAGGAGCCGGGCTTCCCGCGCTTTTTTGCCGAGCTCAATCTGGGCCTGATTCTTACGGCCTTCGCCATCGTTGCGTTTAAAACCCCTAATCACTTTGCTTTTGGCGGCACCTCGGGCGTGTCGGTCATTCTGTCCACGCTGTTCCCGACCCTGCCCGTCGGCGTTTTTATGTGGATTATCAACGCGGTTCTCGTCGTCTTGGGCTTTATCTTTTTGGAGCGCAAGGCGATTCTTTGGAGCGTCTTCGCCTCGTTTGCGCTTTCGGCCTATGTTTCGCTGTTTGAGCTCTTTATCCCGACTGATGTCTCGATGACGGGCGATATGTGGCTTGACCTGTGCTTTGCCGTGATCCTGCCGGCGCTCGGCAGCGCCATTGTCTTTGATATTGGCGCCTCGACGGGCGGCACGGACATTCTTGCCATGATCCTCAAGCGCCGCACGACGCTCGAGATTGGACGCGCGCTGCTGTTGGTTGATATCGGCATCGTGGCCATCGCGGCCTTTTTGTATGGCCCGCGTGTCGGTCTGTACTGCGTGCTCGGCCTGTTTGCCAAGACGCTTGTGGTCGACAAGGCCATCGAGAGCATCCATCTTCGTAAGGTCTGCACGGTCATTTGCTCCGAACCCCTTAAGGTCGAGGAGTTTATCGTCAAGCATCTCAACCGCACAGCGACCATCAGCCGCGGCTACGGTGCCTTCTCGGGCAAGTGCGTGACGGTGATCATGAGCGTGCTGAGCCGTCGCGAGGCCGTGCAACTACGCCGCTATGCGCGCGAAGTCGATCCGGGTGCCTTTATCACGATCGTCGACAGCTCCGAGATCGTCGGCAAGGGCTTCCGCGGAACGAACTAGCACAGACATATTCAACGAACCGCCTGCTGGCGCCGCGTACCTTGCAAATCGGTCATCTTTGAGTATTTGACCCCACATTGGGCAATAATGATGCTAAAGACATCGTTTGCGATCTAAGTGATTCGTTCAAGATACGAAGGGATGATTCTATGTTCTGCTCGCAGTGTGGCGCCCCCATGGGCGATAACGACAAGTTCTGCGGCGTGTGTGGTGCTCCTAATGCCGGTGCCTCTGGCCCCGCTCCCCAGGGACAGCCTCAGCCCCAGCAGTTTGTTCCGCAACCGCCCGTGGCGAATGCGCCAAAGGGCTGTGTGGCTCAGGCGTTCCAAGATATGACCAAGACTCCGGGCGTGCTTCAGCGTGTATGCCAAATCGCGTTTTTGCCGGCGCTGATTTGCGTTGTGTCGGTGCTCGTGTTGTTTATTCCCGTTATTGGCGGCATTGCGGCTGCCATCGGCTTTTTGGCAGCTTGCATTGCGAGTGTGTGTGGTTCCGGCTTTGGTATCGAGTGGGGCCGTGATCTTTCGCTCAAGGTCGATGACGGCATGGACCGTCCACTCATGCGTTCCACGTCGTTTGGTCTCGGAGTCTTTTCGAGCGTTATTTCGGTCGTGCTCGAGGTTATCGCTGCCATTCCCGTTATCGGTGTAGTGCTTTCGCTGGTGGAGGGCGTGGTAATTGGCGCCGCGGGCTCGTATTCTTATTACGGCTCCTATGCACTCGAGGCTGCGCTGTTCGGTTCGCTCGGCCTGCTTGTCCTGGCGCTAATTGCCTCGGCGATTCTGGGTGTCTTCTTTAAGATGTTCGCCGACATCGCCGTGATGCACTTTGCGGTGACCGGGCGTGTCGAGAGCGCGTTTTCGCTCGATAAGGTCTGGGCGGCGTTTAAGCACAACAAGACCAAGCTGTTCTGTGCTTCGTTCCTTCCCGAGTTTTTGACGGGCCTGGTCGCCAACGTTGTCACATGGATCTTGACGGTCGTCTTTGGCGCCATTGCCTCTGTCGGTATGTATAGCTACTACTATCGTCCTACGGGTATTGAGGCAATTGTTACCGGCGGTGGCGTCACGCTCGCGCTGTTCTTGGTGCTGGTCGCTTTCGTCACCGTATTTCTTACGGTCTTTGGCAAGATGCTCAAGCACCGTGCCGTTGGCTATTGGGCCGCACGCTATGCAAGCGAGTGGGCCGATGAGGATAAGGACGACGTCCTGACTTTTGTGTTGCCCTTCGAGAAGAAGTCCGCTCCTTCGGGTTACAGCGCTCCGGATGCTTCGCCGGCGCCTGCACCCGCTCCCGCGACCGAGTCTGAGCCGGCGCCCGAGTCTGAGACGGCATCTGAGCCCGAGCCTGCGCCTGAGCCTGCGCCTGAGCCTGAGCTGGCACCTGCACCTGAGCCGGCACCTGCACCTGAGTCGGCGTCCGAGCCAAGCTCCGACGAGGAACCTCAGGACGAGTAGCCATGCCGTCTGCCATTTGGGGACGGGGTAGAAATGGTAGAAATAGCGCTTGATAAATGAGCGGGGGCGGACGTGTCGAAACGTCCGCCCCCGCTTTGACATCGCGATGTGGCTATGACTGCGAGATGCCAGCGAATCGATTACTCGTCGTGCTTCTCCTCACGGCGTGCGGCAGCGCGTGCGTCGTGGATGCCCTTGATCGCGGCATGGCGAGCCGTTCGGGCATCATGGATGGCGTCGCGAGCCTCGGCGGTCGTCGCCTTGGCAGAGCGCAACTTGGCGGCCAGATCGGGGTTGGTTTCGGCGACCGCGGTAATCGCGGGGCCGTCGAGCTCCTCTTGCGTGGGCTCGGCCAAAAAGTCGATAGCATACTGGGCGGCCACCATGGAGCCCTTTGCCAGCACGGTCTCGTCGATCTTGTAGAAGCAGGAATGTTGGGCGTACGTGGCGCCAATCTTGGGGTTGCGCGTACCTACAAAGGCGAGCACGCCCGGTACGCGACGCAGGTACTCCGAAAAATCCTCGCCCGAAAGCGTGCCGCGATAATGGCCTTGGCCGGTGGGGCCCAGGCACTTGATTACGGCCTGACGGCAGCGCTCGCTCGAGGCGGCGTCGTTTTCGACCTTGTAGTTGGCGATGGTGTAGTCGGTGAGCTCTGCCTCGGCGCCCAAGGCGGCCGCGGTATGCTCCACGATGCGGCGCATAAGCTCCGGCATTTCCTCGTGGGTCGAATCTCCGTAGGTGCGCACCGTGCCGGCGAGGTAGGCCGTGCCGGCGATAACGTTGCGCGCGGTGCCGCCGTGCAGCTCGCCGACGGTGATGACGGCCGGCTCGTAGGGGCTGATTTCGCGCGAGACGATGGTCTGCAGGGCGTTAACGATCTCGGCGGCAACCATGACGGCGTCGTGGCCGCGCTGGGGCATGGCGCCATGGCACGAGGTGCCGCGGACGTCGATGCGGAACCAGTCGGTATTGGCCATGCGCGGACCGGGCTCGCAGCTCACGGTGCCGGCGTCGACCTCACTCCAGATGTGCGCGGCGTAGGCGCCATCGACGCCGTCGAGCACGCCCGTGCCGATCATGAGCTTGGCGCCTTGGCCGTTTTCCTCGCTGGGCTGGAAGACGATGCGGACTTCGCCGTGGATGTCGTCGGTCATATGGCGCAGGATTTGCAGCGTGCCGAGCATCATGGCGATATGGCAGTCGTGGCCGCAGGCGTGCATGCAGCCCTCGTTGACGCTGGCGAACTCCTCGCCGGTCTGCTCGGTGACGGGCAGGGCGTCGATGTCGGCGCGCAGCAGGATGCGGCGGCGTGGCGTGCCGTCCTCGCGATAGGCGTCGGGCGCGGTGCCGCGAAGGGTCGCCACAAGGCCCGTCTTAAGGGGACGCTCGTAGGGGATATTCATGGCATCGAGCTGGTTGGCGATGTCGGAGGTCGTGCGCTCCTCGGCGAGGCTCAGCTCCGGGTGCTTATGGAAGTGCCGGCGCTGCTTGATGATATAGGGTTCAAACTCGGTAGCGATATCTTTGATGGCTGCGGTGACGTCGTCAGCCGCGCGAGCCTCGGTCGCCGCCATAATCTGCTGTGCCTTGGTTTTCGTCATGGTCGATTTGCTCCTTGCTGGGTTGATCGCAAAATCGTACAGGCTCTCTCCAGTATGCCACCTGCCGCTAGGGCTGGTAAAGTTGCCGTTTGCCGCTTGGGGTTTTGTTACAAGGGCGGGGGAGTACACTCGGGGGTGTTGAATTTCCTGCCAGAGATGGGGATGCCCATGCAACATATCGATCGGATTATCCGCTCCAAGAACGTCTTTACCGCGCAAGACGGCATCGATACCGCCCGCGAGCTGGCGATTGCCATCGCAGGCGACCGTATCGTCGCAGTCGGTGCGTCCGATGACGTGATTGCCGCCGCGCCTGCCGCCACGCCGGTTATCGACTACGGCGAGCAGTTTGTCTGCCCCGGTTTCCATGACGCTCATCTGCACTTCTTCCATACCTCGGTCGGTTCCTCGCCGTACATGCTCATGGATATGGGCACGTCCGAGGCGGCGCTGGTGCAACATGCGCTCGAGTTTTCCCAGGATCTGCCTAGTGACGCTTGGGTTGTGACGCAGGGCTGGCGCGATTACCGTTGGGATCCGCCCGAGCATCCTACCAAGGCGTCGCTCGATGCGGCATTCCCCGATCGTCCCTGCGTTATGTATTCGGGCGACGGGCACACGCTTTGGCTCAACAGCCGCGCACTCGAGGCGCTCGGCGTCACGCGCGACAGCGAGCCGCCAGCGGGCGGCAGTTACGACAAGGATGCAAACGGCGAACTCACGGGCATTGCTCACGAGGCGGCTGCCATGCAGCTGCTACCGCGCTGCCTTGAGTGGCTGGGGGAGGATCGCATCGCAAGCGCTTACGCCGATCAAATGAGGCGTATGGCCGAGCAGGGCATCACCTCGATCTGCGATATGTCGCTCATGCCCATGCCGGGCTGCGATTTTATCCGCGACGACGTCTACGACAAACTGCAGGCAGCCGGCAAGCTGGGCATCCGAGCCCATCTGTTCCCCACGCTGCTGGATGACCAGTCGCGCTTGGAAGAGCTGCAGACCCGCTACGCGAACAACGCGCTGCTCTCGGCGCCTGGTTTTAAGCAGTTTTTCGACGGCGTGTCGAGCGAACACACGGCCTATCTCACCGAGCCCTATACCAACCCGCGCTTCCCGGGCGACCAGGGCCGTCTGACGGTCCCGGCTGAGCGCATGCGTAAGCTGGTTCTGGCGGCTGCGGAGCGTGGCCACACTGTGCGTATTCACGTCATCGGCGACGGTGCCATCCATGCCGCGCTCGATATCTTTGAGGAGGCCGCCGAACTGTACGGCCTGCCCCAGCACGGTCATAACACGCTCGAGCATCTGGAGAACCTCTTGCCCAAGGACATCGATCGCTTGCGCAAGCTCAACGTGGTTGCTTCGAGCCAGCCCTGTCACATTACACTCGACCCGGGTGGACCGGAGCGCGATCTGGGCCTGGAGCGCAGCCGCATCATGTGGCCGTTTGCGACCTATAAGCAGCGCGGCATTCGCCAAGCTTTCGGTACCGACAGCCCTATCACGCCCGTTACCAGCATGAACGTGCTCTACACGGCTATCACGCGCCAGGACCCCAAAAGCCACTGGCCCGAGGGCGGCTGGTTACCGAGCGAGCGCATCGATGCAGCAACAGCCCTGCGCAACTACACCCTGGGCAGTGCCTATGCAGCGGGCGACGAGCAAAACCTCGGCAGCTTGGAGCCCGGCAAGTATGCCGACCTGGTAGTCCTGGATCAAAACCCGCTCACCGTTGACCCCCAAGAACTGCAAGCCACCAAGGTTCAGGCCACCTACCTGGCAGGTAACTTGATTTACGAGCGCTAACCCCACATCCACACCTCAGTTGCGGTGAAATAGTCCCTAAAATCGGCCTTCAAGCCCAAAAACAGGAACTATTCCACCGCAACTTAAAAGAGCGCGTCCCAACAACGTGCCCCTATCTTGTGCATTCCATCCGCATCGCCATTTTGCTGCACTGACTTCTCTGAATTCCGGGCCCTAGTTAGTCAACCTGGCTCCCGGGGCGGACCGGAGGGCATGAAGTTTGTCGCGAGTTCCGCACGCAAAGGAAAGCACTTAATGTGCTTTCCGTCTTGCGCAGGACTGTAGAGCAGCAAACTTCATGCCCTCCGGTCCGCCCCGGGAGCCACTTCTAAGTTATCCCCCGGCATTCAGAAAATCTAAGTGCCAAAAAATAAGATTTTTTGACTCCGTGTTGTATAACCCGCCATTCGTGGGTACCATTCAACGCGTACGCAAACAAAAAGGGTTAATTCGCGTGGTATAACCGCGCGGCCCAAAAAGGAGGAGACAAGCATGTCGTCTTTGAAGCCGCTTGCAGATCGTGTTCTGGTCAAGCCCGACGAGGCCGAGCAGAAGACCGCTTCTGGTCTGTATATCGCCAGCAACGCTCAGGAGAAGCCGCAGCGCGGCACCATCGTTGCCGTGGGCGCCGGCAAGGTCAACGACAAGGGTGAGCGCATCCCCATGGACGTCAAGGTCGGTGACGTTGTCATCTACGGTAAGTTCGGTGGCAACGAGGTCAAGGTCGACGGCGAGAAGTATCTGCTGATGCGCGCCGACGACATCTACGCTGTCGTCGAGGCCTAGTCTCGTCAGAATCTCTGATTCGTCTTTGAACGCGTCCGCCGCATAGGACTCGGAAGCGGCGACGCGAGTCACATTTCTTTTGGAGGATTAACTACCATGGCAAAGAACATTACGTTCAACACCGATGCCCGCGCTAAGCTCGCCAAGGGCGTCAACACTCTGGCCGACGCCGTTACCGTCACCATGGGCCCCAAGGGTCGCTACGTTGCGCTGCAGCGCACGTTCGGTGCCCCGACCATCACCAACGACGGCGTTTCCGTCGCCAAGGAGATCGAGCTCGAGGACAACATCGAGAACATGGGCGCTCAGCTGGTGAAGGAGGTTGCCACCAAGACCAACGACACCGTGGGTGACGGCACCACCACCGCAACTCTGCTCGCTCAGGCCATCGTCAACGACGGTCTGCGCAACGTCGCCGCTGGCGCCAACCCGCTGGCCATCCGTCGCGGCATCGACAAGGCCGTCAACGCCGCCGTCGCCGAGATGAAGAAGCAGGCTAAGCCGGTCGAGACCAAGGAGCAGATTGCTTCCGTCGGCACCATCTCTGCCGGTGACCCCGAGGTCGGCGAGAAGATCGCCGAGGCCATGGAGGTCGTGGGCAAGGACGGCGTCATCACCGTCGAGGATTCCCAGACGTTCGACATCACCATCGACACCGTCGAGGGCATGCAGTTCGACAAGGGCTATGTCTCCGCTTACTTCGTCACGGATAACGACCGCATGGAGGCCGTGATGAAGGATCCGTACATCCTCATCACCGACCAGAAGATCTCCAGCGTTCAGGACATCATGCCCGTTCTCGAGGCTGTCCAGCGCGCTGGCCGTGGCCTGCTCATCATCGCTGAGGACATCGACGGCGAAGCTCTGCCTACCCTGGTCCTCAACAAGATCCGTGGCGCCCTCAACGTCTGCGCCGTCAAGGCCCCGGGCTACGGCGATCGCCGCAAGCGCATTCTCGAGGACATCGCCGTCCTCACCGGTGGCCAGGCTGCCCTGGACGAGTTGGGCGTGAAGGTCGCTGACATCACCGCCGATATGCTCGGTACCGCTAAGTCCGTCACCATCTCTAAGGACAACACCGTCGTCGTCGGCGGCGCTGGCTCCAAGGAGGCCATCGACGCCCGTATCGCTCAGATTAAGGGCGAGATGGAGAACACCACCTCTGACTTCGACCGTGAGAAGCTCCAGGAGCGCCTGGCCAAGCTCTCCGGTGGCGTTGCCGTCATCAAGGTCGGCGCTGCTACCGAGTCCGAGCTCAAGGAGATCAAGCATCGCGTCGAGGACGCCCTGCAGGCCACCCGCGCTGCTGTCGAGGAGGGCATTGTCGCTGGCGGCGGCGTCGCCTTCATGGACGCTGCTCCTGCGCTCGATGCCGTCGAGATCGATGACCCCGAGGAGAAGATCGGCGTCGACATCGTCAAGAAGGCTCTGACCGCTCCGGTCGCCACCATCGCCAAGAACGCTGGCTTTGAGGGCGCTGTCGTGGTCGACAAGGTCGCCGAGCTGCCCGCCGGCCAGGGTCTCAACTCTGCCAACGGCGAGTGGGGCGACATGATCGAGATGGGCGTCCTCGACCCCGTCAAGGTCAGCCGCGTCACCCTGCAGAACGCTGCTTCTGTCGCCAGCCTGATCCTCATCACCGAGGCCACCGTCTCCGATGTGCCCAAGAACACTCAGCTTGAGGACGCAATCGCTGCTGCTACCGCTGGTCAGCAGGGCGGCGGTATGTACTAAGGCCGACAAGGTCTAGAACTCCCACCGGGGATCCGGGGGCGTGACGGGGTTTCTCTCCGGAACGTCCTCGGACATGCAAAGAGGCTCCGCATCGCGCTTCGCGCTGCGGAGCCTCTTTGCGTCTTGACGCTCCTATTTGGCAAGGTGTTTTTTAGAATCCATTTTGCGCTCGGCCTCGAAGGCCTGCCTGTCCCAATCGAGCGGAAGTCCGGCCTCGACCCATGCCTCGTAGGCCCTCCTTAT
>DBFPAR010000008.1:0-298702 GCA_048362915.1 Collinsella sp. | reverse complement strand
CAACGACGTGCTGTACAAGGAGGGCCTGGACCTTCTCGTCGTGCCCTCCGCCGAGCTCTCCCGCGGCCGCGGCGGCCCGCGCTGCATGAGCATGCCCTTCTGGCGCGAGGACCTCTAAGTCTTTCCGTTTCCGGTGCGGTCCCCCTACAACCGCACCGGCTTCGCCCGTTAAACGGGCAACACTAATACTTACGTAATTCATTTCTTCGAAAGGAATCGAACCATGGGTGTTAACCTCTCCGGCCGTAGCTTCCTCAAGCTTCTCGACCTCACCACCGAGGAGATCGAGTACCTGCTCAAGCTCTCCAAGAACTTCAAGGATATGAAGCGCGCTGGCGTTCCGCACCGCTATCTCGAGGGCAAGAATATCGTTCTGCTCTTCCAGAAGACCTCCACTCGTACCCGCTGCGCCTTCGAGGTCGGCGGCATGGATCTGGGCATGGGCGTCACCTACCTCGATCCGGGTTCGTCGCAGATGGGCAAGAAGGAGTCCATCGAGGACACTGCCCGTGTTCTCGGCCGCATGTATGACGGCATCGAGTTCCGTGGCTTTGCCCAGGACGACGTCGAGGAGCTCGCTGCTAAGTCCGGCGTGCCCGTGTGGAACGGCCTGACCACTGAGTGGCATCCCACCCAGATGCTCGCCGATATCCTGACCGTCCAGGAGAACTTCAACTACGACATCAAGGGCAAGACCCTCGTCTTCATGGGCGACTGCAAGAACAACGTCGCTCGCTCCCTCATGGTCGTCTGCTCCAAGCTCGGCATGAACTTCGTGGCCTGCGGCCCCGAGGAGTGCATGCCCGCCGACGACGTCATCGAGGCCTGCAAGCCCATCGCCGAGGCCAACGGTTGCACCATCAAGCTGACCACCGACGTCAAGGACGGCGTCACCGGTGCCGACGTTATCTACACCGACGTGTGGGTCTCCATGGGCGAGCCCGACGAGGTCTGGGCCGAGCGCATCGCTCAGCTCACCCCGTATCGTGTCACCTCCGAGGTCATGGCTATGGCCAACCCGGGTGCCATCTTCCTGCACTGCCTGCCCAGCTTCCACGACACCAACACCACCATTGGCGCCGAGAAGTGCGAGCAGTTCGGCATCACCGAGCAGGAGGTCACCGACGAGGTCTTCGAGAGCCCCGCTTCCAAGGTCTTCGACGAGGCCGAGAACCGCATGCACACCATCAAGGCTGTCATGTACGCCACGCTCAAGTAAGAGCATCTAGCATCTCGCTCGGGGTGTATTGCTGCACACCCCGAGCGGTTTTATCTGGTAATAATCTCGCATCAAGCGGCAGGCACGGCACGGAAGAGCCGCTTCTGGCGAGATCAGTAAATGATTTATGAAGGGGGGATGAGAACTATGACTGAGACCGCTAAGAAAAAGCGCGGTATGCCTTCATCGTTCACCATTCTTCTTGCTCTGCTGGCAATTGTCGCAGTGATTACCGTTATCGTCTCCGGCACGTCCGGCGGCGCGGTTACTGCCGCCCGTCTGAGCGATTTCTGCACCGCCCCGATTAAGGGCTTCGCTGACGCTCTGCCCGTCTGCCTCTTCGTTATGATCCTGGGCGGCTTCCTCGGTATGATGACCGAGACCGGCGCCCTGGACAACGGCATCGCCGTTCTGGTGCAGAAGCTTAAGGGCAACGAGATTATGCTCATTCCCGTGCTGATGCTCATCTTCTCCCTCGGTGGTACCACCTATGGTATGTGCGAGGAGACCGTTCCCTTCTACGCCCTGCTCGCCGCTACCATGATGGCCGCTGGCTTCGACCCCATGGTCGGTGCCGCTACCGTCCTGCTCGGCGCTGGCTGCGGCTGCCTGGGCTCCACGGTTAACCCGTTCGCCGTCGGCGCTGCCGTCGACGCTCTGACCGGCGTTGGCATTGAGGTCAACCAGTCCATCATCATCGGCCTCGGTGCCGTCCTGTGGATTGTCACTACCGCTATGTCCATCTTCTTCGTGATGAGCTACGCCAAGAAGGTCAAGGCTGACAAGGGTTCCACCATCCTGTCGATGCAGGAGCTCAAGGACGCCGAAGAGGCTCACGGCAAGGCTGCTTCCGAGGTCCACAAGGAGGTCAAGCTCACCGGTCGTCAGAAGGGTGTTCTGATTGCCTTCGCCTTCACCTTCGTCGTCATGATCGTCGGCTTCATTCCGCTGGCCGACCTCAACGAGGGCGTCGCCAACTTCTTCGACGCTGGCGCTGTCTACGACGCCGACGGTAACGCCGTCGTCCAGGGCTGGTCTGCCCTGATCACCGGCCTGCCCATTGGCCAGTGGTACTTCGACGAGGCTTCCACCTGGTTCTTCCTTATGGCCGTCCTGATCGGTATCATCGGTGGCCTGTCCGAGAAGCAGATCGTTAACACCTTTATCACCGGCGCTGCCGACATGATGTCCGTTGTTCTCGTCATCGCCCTCGCCCGTGGTATCTCCGTCCTCATGGCTAACACCGGCCTCGACGTCTTCGTCCTCGACGCTGCCGCCAATGCTCTGGCTGGCCTGTCCGGCGTGATCTTCGCTCCCATGAGCTTCCTGGTCTACTTCGGCCTGTCCTTCCTGATCCCCTCGACCTCCGGTATGGCCACCGTCTCCATGCCCATCATGGGACCGTTGGCTGTTAAGCTCGGCTTCTCGCCTGAGGTCATGGTCATGATCTTCTCCGCCGCCATCGGTGTCGTGAACCTGTTCACCCCGACCTCCGGCGCCATCATGGGCGGTCTCGCCCTGGCCAAGATCGAGTGGACGACCTGGCTCAAGTTTGCCCTTAAGCTCATCGTCGCGCTCTCTGTCGTCTGCGCCATCATCCTGACCGTCGCCTGCGTGTTGATCTAAGTACCCAACGGGTACCCCACGGAAACCTTGACGATCCTGTAGAGGATCACCTGGTCATCGTCTGTCCGGTGGGGTAAACCCACCGGTAGACTCCTACCTTTAGCCCCCTTCCGTTCCGTGCGCGGGAGGGGGCGCTTTTTTGTTCCGCGGTTTTACCAAACCGCGGAACCGGTCGACGCTGCGCGCCGCCCAGAACGACAATTTGTCATTCAAAAGGCAAGGCATGACCAAAAGGTCTATGCCTTGCCTTTTTCATGCCAACTTGTACGTCCTGGACGTCGCTCGCTGTCCGTCCTCTGCCTGCGGCGCTTTCCATTGTTGGTGCAGAGGGCGCTTTGCCTACTCTGGCGGGCTTTCGCTGGCTTATGCTCAACCTGCGGCGCTGCCATTGTTGGTGCAGGGGGTAGCTTGCTCGCTCTGGTGCCCGTTCGCTGGCTTTGGCTTTGCCTGTGACGTTTTCATTGTTGGTGCTGAGTGCCTTGTTTCCCGTCCCAAATGATCTACCCCGGGTCCCCGGTGGTTGCGGTGGGCGTGTTTGGTTGGTGCCTGTTGATGGTCTGGGTATCGGGGAGGGTCTGCTCCGTTATAATCGCCTAGAACATTAAATGGAAACGGGACGGGAGCCATATATGCGCCAGGGTTTCGACAACGCGAAGTATATCGAGCTGCAGGCTGCTCACATTAAGGAGCGCATCTCGCAGTTTGGTGGCAAGCTCTATTTGGAGTTTGGCGGTAAGCTGTTCGATGACTATCATGCGAGCCGCGTGCTGCCGGGTTTTGAACCGGACAGCAAGTTCCGCATGCTCAAGAGCATCGCCGACGATGTCGAGGTTATCATCGCGATCAACGCGAACCACATCGAGAAAAACAAGGCTCGTGGTGACCTCGGCATTACCTATGACGAGGATGTGCTGCGCCTGGTTGACCTGTTTCGCGGCAACGGCTTTGCTGTCGCGGCTGTGGTCATCACCCAGTACGCCGGCCAGCCTGCTGCCGATGTGTTCCGCAACCGCCTGAACGCGCTCGGTATTCCCGCCAAGCTGCACTATCCCATCGAGGGGTATCCGCACGATGTCGATCTGATCGTGTCCGACGATGGCTACGGCAAGAATGAGTTTGTCGAGACCACCCGACCGCTCGTCGTGGTCACTGCCCCCGGTCCTGGCTCGGGCAAGCTTGCCACCTGCCTGTCTCAGCTCTATCACGAGCACAAGCATGGCACGGCCGCCGGCTATGCCAAGTTCGAGACCTTCCCGGTCTGGAACCTTCCCCTCACGCATCCGGTCAACATCGCCTACGAGGCGGCCACGGCGGACCTCGACGATGCCAATATCATCGACTCCTTCCACCTTGAGGCCTATAACAAGACCACGGTCAACTACAACCGCGACGTCGAGGCCTTCCCGGTGGTCCGTGCCCTGATGGAAAAGATCCTGGGCAAGAGCCCCTACCAGAGTCCTACGGACATGGGCGTCAATATGGTCGGCTTTGCCATCACCGATGACGATGCCTGCCGCGACGCTTCCAAGATGGAGATCGTCCGCCGCTACTTTACCGCGGTCGAAAATGTGCGCCGTACCGGCGTGGGCGATGAGCAAGTCGACCGTCTCAAGATCATTATGAAGAAAGCCGGCATCGATAAGAACTACTCACCGGCGCGCTCGGCGGCCCTCACCAGGGAGCAGCTGACGGGTGGTCCCGTGGGTGCCATGGTCATGCCCGATGGCTCCGTGGTGACCGGCAAGACTTCCACGCGCCTGGGCGCCGCAAGTTCGCTCATTATGAACGCCCTCAAGCATGTCTCGGGCGTCGACCTTGAGCTCGAGGTCATTAGCGATGAAGCGATCGAGCCCATCAGCAAGCTCAAGACGCATTTCCTGGGCAGCAAAAACCCGCGCCTCCACACCGACGAGACGCTTATGGCGCTGTCGATCACCTCGGCCACGAGTGAGACGGCCGCTCGCGTCCTTTCGGGCCTGGAGCAGCTGCGCGGTTGCGATGCCTTCTTTAGCGTGATTATCTCGCCGACGGACGAGACGGTACTGCGCAAACTGGGTATCAACGTGTGCTGCGAGCCCAAGTTTGAGCGCCGCGGTTTCTTCCATCGCTAAGTTTGAAGCACCGCGGTAATTGCATTGCATTTTGGCCGTATCGGGTTAGCGCCCGGTACGGCTTTTTGATCAATAAAGCGCCTATTTCGGCGAAAAATAGCTGTTTACCTGCCTAGAAACAATTTGAGCGGTATACAATAACCGTAACTGTTTCATCCTTAGCGGGATGCCGCATGATGGATATTACCTGCCATCGTGAGGTGTGTCGGTCGCGCACGGCGCGTTAGATGCTCGTGCTCGGTTTGAGGAGGCTGCTATGGCGGGCAAGGGTCGTGCGAGTGTCAACGATATGAAGCGTGTCGAGGTGCTGGTGTTGATGGAGATCGACCAGCAAACCGAAGACAATGGCGGGCCGTATGGTTTCTCGCGCAAAACGCTTGCCGAGCGCGTGGGGGTTTCGCCGTATCGTGCCCGCGCCGCAATCGATCGCTTGGATTCCGAAGGCATGATTGATGTCGTCTCGCGTTATAGCGACGACGGCGGTCAGCTTGCAAATGGCATTTGTCTCACCGAACGTGGCGAGTGGTATCTTGAGGGCGTCCGTACCGGCATGCTCGTTCAAGAAATGCTTGAGGACGAGGTTGCTGATCGATAGCAGCATGTAACCCTTGCCATAGCGACGCCGCCTGGGAAACCGGGCGGCGTTTTGTTTCAAGATTGAGAAATGCAATCGCACGCGAGAAAAATTGCGAACGGTCCGCGGCGCGAGTATTACAATGAAGACCCGTAAGATGTGGATAAACAACTTCTACGGGAAGCGCAGGTAACTCAATATGACCAAGCATGTGTTCGTAACCGGTGGCGTGGTTTCGTCTCTGGGCAAGGGTATCACTGCGGCCTCGCTGGGCCGTCTGCTCAAGTCGCGTGGCTACAAAGTAACGATGCAGAAGGCTGATCCGTATCTGAACGTCGACCCCGGTACCATGAGCCCCTTCCAGCATGGTGAGGTCTTCGTTACCGAGGATGGCTACGAGTCCGACCTGGACCTGGGTCATTACGAGCGCTTTATTGATGAGAACCTGACCCGCGATTCCAACTTTACGACCGGCGCCATCTATAAGAGCTTGATCGCCCGCGAGCGTCGCGGCGACTTTTTGGGCGGTACCGTGCAGGTGATTCCCCACGTCACCAATGCCATTAAGGACAAGTTCCGCCGCATCGAGGAGCAGACCGGCTCCGATGTAGTCATCACCGAGCTGGGCGGCACGATCGGCGACATCGAGTCCCAACCGTTTGTCGAGGCCATCCGTCAGTACCGCAAGGAGGCCGGCCCCGAGAACGTCTGCTACATCCACGTGTCGCTCGTTCCCTATATCGCCGCCGCCCACGAGGTCAAGACCAAGCCCACGCAGCATTCCGTCAAGGAGCTCCGCAGCTTTGGCATCCAGCCCGATATCATCGTGCTGCGCTCCGACCACCATATCGATGACGCTATCCGCGGAAAGATCGCAAGCTTCTGCGACGTCGACACCGATTGTGTCTTTACCAACGAGGACTGCGCGAGCATTTACGATGTTCCGCAGCTGCTTGCCGAGCAGGACTTTGACCTGCGCATTTGCGAGCGCCTGGGTCTGGACCCGCGTGAGCGCGACATGAGCGAG
The DNA here is from genome assembly GCA_048362915.1 of Collinsella sp. GTDB lineage: Bacteria > Actinomycetota > Coriobacteriia > Coriobacteriales > Coriobacteriaceae > Collinsella. Next base: position 292,145 of record DBFPAR010000008.1, on the reverse strand, counting down.
TGGAATGAGTTCCTGCGCAAACAGAATCACGCCAACCATCACGCCGACAAGGTGAAGATCGCCGTCGTGGGCAAGTACACGCAGCTGCCCGATGCGTACCTGTCGGTTATCGAGGCCCTGCACCATGCGGGCGTCTTCTACGATCGCCATGTGGACGTCCAGCTGGTCGACGGCGAGAGCCTCGACGAGCAGAATGTCTCCGAGGTTCTGGGCGACGCCTCGGGCATCCTGGTCCCCGGCGGCTTTGGCAAGCGCGCCCTGGAGGGCAAGATCCTCGCGGCCGAGTTTGCCCGTGAGCACAAGATTCCGTATCTGGGCATTTGCCTGGGTATGCAGGTGGCCGTGTGCGAGTTCGCCCGCAACGTCGTCGGCCTTGCCGGCGCCAGCTCCTCCGAGTTCGATCCGGACGGCCCGTTTAGCGTCATCGATCTGATGAGCTCGCAGGAGGACGTGACCGAGAAGGGCGGCACCATGCGCCTGGGCGCCTATCCGTGCAAGCTCGCCGCCGATACCCTTGCTCGCGAGGCATATGGCGAGGAACTCGTCTACGAGCGTCACCGTCACCGCTTTGAGTTCAACAACGCCTTCCGCGACCAGCTCGAGGACGCCGGTTTGGTTATCTCGGGTCTGTCGCCTGACGAGCGCCTGGTCGAGATGGTCGAGCTGCCGCGCGACGTGCATCCGTGGTATGTGGCAACCCAGGCTCATCCCGAGTTCAAGAGCCGCCCGACCAACCCGCAGCCGCTGTTCCGCGAGTTCGTACGCGCTTCGATCGGCCAGCACGAGGGTGTCGACCGTCTGCAGGTGACGCCCATGAACCTCGCTACGGACTAAGGGTGCCGGCGAATAAGGAACATACCGAAGCTACTCCCTCGTCGCTCGCCGTGGCGGCGGGGGAGTATCTCGATTACCTCGCGGTCGAGCGGGGTTTGGCGCGCAACACGATTGCGGCCTATCGTCGTGACCTGACGACGTACTGCGCCTATCTGGAGCGGGCGGGTATTGTGTCTTTTGAAGAGGTGACTCGTCAGGTCGTGGAGGGCTTTGTCGCCGACCGTCGCGATGGGGGCTATTCCGATGCCTCGGTGGAGCGTGCGCTTGCAGCCGTGAAGGGCCTGCATGCCTTTTTGGTGCGCGATGGGGCTGTAGCCCAAAATCCAACGGCGGCGTTGCGCCTGCCTAAAAAGGCTGAGCGTTTGCCGGAGTATCTATCGGTGGAGGATGTCTCGGCTCTGCTCGATCAAGACTTCCCCGAGGGCGAGATGGGCTTGCGCGACCATGCCATCTTGGAAGTGCTCTACGGATGCGGTTTGCGTGTGAGCGAGTTGGTGGGGCTCGATGTGGGCGATATCCATATTGACGATGGCTTTGTACTCGTTCGCGGTAAGGGCTCAAAGGAACGCCTGTCCCCGCTGGTGGGAAGCGCGGCGCGAGCTCTGATGCTCTATGTAACTGAGGGACGTTCTCGCTTGGCGGCCCATGCCCGCGGAACCGAGACCTCGGCGGTCTTTTTAAATAAGAACGGACGTCGCCTGTCGCGCCAGGCCGTGCATGCGATATGCGAGCGGTATGGGCGTCAGGTGGGGCTGGTGGGGCTCCATCCCCATACCTTGCGCCACTCCTTTGCCACCCACATGCTCGCGGGCGGTGCCGACCTGCGTGTGCTGCAGGAGATTTTGGGCCATGCCGATATTTCGACCACGCAGGTCTACACGCATGTCGACCGCACGCAACTGACCGAGGTCTATCTGGCGGCGCATCCGCTGGCGCATCGTTAACACATCGCTGGCCTGCATATTTATGGGTATTTGGGGACGGGCCCCAGATTGCTGCGGCGTGCTTTTGCGCGCGCATGGGCAATCTGGGGCCCGTCCCATTTTTCGCCACTTGTTGTCGCGGTGGTGGGCCGCACGTGCCTTGGGTGGGGGAGTTTGGGGGCGATGTGAACGCCATGTAAAAGGACGCAAAAATCGCCTCAAGGTCAACTTGAAGGTTGAGGTTGAAAGGCGGGGTGCCACAGGTGGCATCCCGCCTTTGCTGTAAACACAACATATTGTGTTTTCGAACATATGCTCGGGGGTGTTTTACAACATATTGGGGGTGGAATGGTGGGGCGGGGTGGGGGAAGGGGTGGGGAAAGGTGTTGAAAAATGGGGCGGTTCCCCATATTATTGATGACGTCGACAGGCGGGGGTGGTTCCCCGCGTACGTGCCATCTGAGTAACCGAGGGGAGGGCGCACATGGGAATGACTGGTGCATACGAGCGCAATCTCGATGCAAAAGGTCGTCTATCCCTGCCTGCACCCCTTCGCGAGGAGCTTGGAGAGCACGTTCGCGTGTTTAAAGCCCTGGATGTCGATGCTCTGTACGTGTTCTCTGCCGAGGCCTTCGATAAGTGGGTCGAAGGACTCTTCGCGGGTCGTGAGGGCCACGAGGGTTTTAACCCGCGTGACATTAATGACCAGAAGCTCATGAGGGCGATCAACAAGCGCACCACGTCGATGGACGTGGACAGCGCCGGTCGTATCGGTCTTTCCGAGTCTCTCCGCAAGCAGGCGAACCTCGACCGCGAGGTCACGGTTGTGGGCAACTACGACCACCTTGAGGTTTGGGATCGCGCCGCGGCCGATGAGGACGATGACGATGAGGCCCTGCTGGACCTCTTCTTCTCGTAAGGGCAAGGCACGGGTAACGGATGGAGCGTGGGATCTTGACACAAGAATATCGGCATGAACCTGTCATGCTCGGCGAAGTGCTTGAGTCGCTGCGGCTAAAGAGCGGCTCCGTTGTCTGCGATTGCACCCTTGGCGGTGCCGGCCATTCGGTAAAGATGGCCGCGCAGGTGGGGGAGACGGGCCTTTTGCTCGGCGTCGATCAGGACGACATGGCCCTCGAGGCCGCTGGCGCCCGTCTGGACCGCGAGGTTCCCGGCGTTCCGCACCAGCTCCTGAAGGGCAACTTCGGCGACTTGGACGAGCTGCTTTGCTCGGCCGAGGTGCCCGGGGTCGATGGCTTCCTGTTCGATTTGGGCGTTTCGTCGCCGCAACTCGATATCCCTGGCAGGGGCTTTTCGTATAACGAGGACGCCCCATTGGACATGCGGATGGATCCGGGTAATAACACCTTAAACGCAGCTGAGGTCATCAACACCTATAACGAACACGACCTCGCCCGGATTCTACGCGTCTACGGCGAAGAGAAGTTCGCCTCGCAGATCGCGCGCGAGATCGTGCGCCGCCGCGAGCAAGAACCGATCGAAACCACCGGCCAATTTGTCGAGATCATCAAGGCGGGTATCCCGGCTGCCGCTCGTCGGCATGGCGGACACCCGGCCAAGAAAAGTTTCCAGGCCATTCGCATCGAGGTCAATCACGAGCTCGATGTGCTCGAACGAGGGCTTGATGCCGCCACCAGGTGGCTCAACCCGGGCGGACGTATCTGCGTCATCTCGTATCACTCGCTCGAGGACCGTATCGTAAAGAACCACTTTAAGGAGATGAGCCAGGGGTGCACGTGTCCGCCGGAGATTCCGGTGTGCGTGTGCGGCAACGTGCCGATACTCAAGGTCATCACCCGCAAACCCTTGGTTGCCCAGCCTGATGAGGTTGAGCGCAACCCTCGGGCGAGATCAGCCAAAATCCGCGTGGCGCAGCGTCTGTAGGCGCGACCGCGCGATATTGGACCTCCCGCTCGCACCATAAACGAAGCTTAAACACACTACCAACGTACTCGGGATGGGAGGCGGCATATCATGGGCTACAACACTTCAAGCGCAGCACTCGCCTATGATATGAACGCCATGCCCGCCTATCGTGAGACGCCGCAGGCCCCCGTTGCTCCCCGTGAGCAGCGCGCGCCGCGCTTTGATGTCTACACGGGCGCGGGCCGTCAGGCAAACCAGGCGGTAAGCCCGGTTTTCATGAGCGTTCTTAAAACGTTTTGCATCATTGCGGCTATCTTCATGACGATCGGCGTCGCCCGCGTGGCGCTCGCCGGCGTTACGGCCCAGGTGCTCAACAGCAACGCCGAGCTTACCAGCACGCTCGAAAAGGCGACCGATGAGAGCTCCGACCTGGAGGTCATGCATTCGGTCTATGGCGCCGACACGCGCATTCGCGACCTTGCGGGCGCTTATGGCATGGTGGAGCCCAGCGAGAGCGTTACACTTGACTTTTCGCAGGATGCAGCCGCGGGCGCCAACGCGACCGCGACCGCTCAGTAGCAAGACGGTAGCTGAGTATGACAAATGACTATCGCCGCGGTTCCGATGGGGGCCGCGGTTCTGGACGTCCCTCGTCGCGGGGACGTTCTGGTTATCAAGGAACGGGTCGGCAATCTTACAACGCCGGGCAGTCCCGTGGCAACGACCCGGCATCGCGACTTCGCGGCTCGGGCGGCCCTCAAGTGCATAACACCAGGTCGCGCAAGAGTTCGTCGACCGAATGGCTCACAGGCGCACCTCTGCCTCGCCGCAAAGCCGTCATGGGCTTCATCGGGCTTGGCTTGGGCTTGGGCGTCTTTCGCCTTGCCGACTATCAAATTGTCGAAGCCGATAAACTGCGCGAGCGTGCCGATGCGCGCCGCCTGCTTGCGCAGACCCTCTATGCCAAACGCGGCACCATCTACGACCGCAACGGCAACGTGTTGGCGTCGTCGGTCGAATGTCGCAACATCGCCGTGAACCCGCAGCTTGTCGAGGATGTTGACAAGACGGTGTCGGCGCTGGTCAAGGCAACTGGAATCGATAAAAAGACCTGCCGCAAGCTCGTTGAGTCCGATGGAACCTGGGTGTATATCAAGCGCCAGGTGGACGAAGACGATGTTGCGGCGCTGGAGAAGAAGAACCTGCCCGGCGTGCTTTTTGAGCAGGCCATGAAGCGCGTATATCCATACGGCAATCTGGCATCGCAGGTGCTGGGTGTAGTGAATGTAGACAACGACGGCTTGACGGGTCTCGAAAAGCAATACAACAAGCTTCTGACCGGCACGAACGGTTCTCTCGTACGCGAGCGCGCGAGGGACGGCAGCTATATCGCGGGCGGTGCCTATAAAAAGGTGGCTGCGGTCGACGGCGTTGATATCGTGACGACGCTCGACGTCAATATCCAGCGTGCGGCCGAGGATGCCCTGGCAGAGGCAGTTGAGAAGACTAAGGCCAAGAACGGCTCGGCGCTGGTCACCGATCCTACGACAGGCGAGATTTTGGCAGCCTGCTCGTACCCGACCTACGACCAGACCGATCTGGAGAATGCCAAGACCGAGGATATGAATCTGCGCCTGGTCACCGACGCCTACGAGCCCGGCTCGGTCTTTAAGACGCTCGTGGCGGGCGCCGGCTTCGACTTGGGCGTCGTGCGATCGAGTACGTCGTTTGAGGTGCCGGCGAGCATCAAGGTGGGCGACGATACCGTCACCGATGCCGACAAGCGCGACTATGCCATGACCATGGATGTGCGCGAGATGATGCGCCGTTCGTCCAACGTGGGCTTTGTCCTGGTGGGGCGCAAGATCGGTGCCGACGACTTTGCCGCCTATGTGGACAAGTGGGGCATCGGTCACAGCTCGGGTGTCGATTTTCCGGGAGAGAGCCTGGGTATCGTCAAGGAGCGTGACCAGTATGACGGCGCCACGCTGGGCTCGATGAGCTTTGGACAGGCGCTGTCCGTCTCGCCGATTGAGATCGCACGTGCCGTGGGCGGCATCGCCAACGGCGGCGTGATGATGACACCGCACTTCTATAAGTCCAGCAAAGGCGACGAGAAGGACTGGGGTGAAGGCGAGCGCGCGATTTCGGAGGACGCCGCATCCCAGGTGACATCGTGCATGCAGACGGTCGTGTCCGAGGGAACGGGCGTTGGCGGCGCGGTTGACGGCTATGACGTGGCGGGTAAGACCGGTACGGCCGAACGTGCCGACGAGAACGGCGGCTACCTCAAGGAGAACTACATGTCGTCCTTTATGGGCTTTGCACCGGCACAATCGCCCAAGGTGCTGTGCTATATCACGCTCGACGGAACGCCGAGCGGCTCAGATGCCGCTGCGGTGCCGTTCCAGTCCATTATGGCCAACGCGCTCGACGTGCTGGGTATCCCGCACACGAAGTAGGGGGTTACAATCTTTGGGGCGTTGTTTGTTGTCCCATATGAGGGTGTTCACATGCCCTGCACCACGCATGTGCGGCGCTGGGATACAATACGCCGATAGCATTATTAGGTTTACAGGGGAGCTGCAATGATAGAGATCGCCGTCAACAACCTCGCGGCCGCAACAGGGGCCCGAACCGTGACGGGAGAAGCCGATCGGGTATGCCGCGGGTGCGTTATCGACTCGCGCCAGGTCGAGGAAGAGACGATTTTCGTCGCCTTTCCCGGTGAAAACGTCGACGGCAATGATTTTGCTTCCCGTGCCGTCCAGTCGGGTGCCGGCGCCGTCGTGATGACGCGTGAGCCCGAGGCTGAGCTGGTCTCGCTGGCGCAGGACAAGGGGTGCGCCATCCTGCTGACCGATGATCCCGAGGAGTTTCTGCTGCGTTTGGCGCACACGTATCGCCTGGAGCTTGGCTGCCTGGTCGTTGGCATTACCGGTTCCATCGGCAAGACGACGACCAAGGACGTGCTCGCCGCCGTGCTCGCCAAGCGCTATCGTGTCTGGGCCACCAAGGGCAATTTCAATAACCTGATCGGCATGCCGCTCACGGTGCTTTCCGCTCCGGCCGATACCGAGGTCCTGGTGCTCGAGATGGGCATGAACCATTTCCACGAGATTGAGCGCCTGTCCCAGTCCGCCAATCCCAACCTTGCCATCGTAAGCAAGATTGGTACCTCTCACATCGGCATTTTGGGCAGCCGCGAGAACATCGCCCGCGCTAAGGCCGAGATTGTCCAGGGCATGTGCGCCGCCGGCGACTTCTTGCCGCTGCTGGTTTTGGGCGGTGAGGACGACTTTACGCCGTTCATTCGCGATACGTTCGCCCAGCCTGCTGGTATCGATGTGATGCTGGCCGGCGTCTCGGACGATGATGAGGTCCGTGCCCGCGACATTCGTGTTGATGACGAGGGACGTCCGGTCTTTACGCTCGATTTTGGCCAGGGTGAGACGATCGATACCATGCTTGCCATCCCCGGCGTGCAGTCCGTTCCTAATGCCGTTAAGGCCGCCGCGGTTGCCTATCGCTTGGGCGTGACGCCCGAGCAGATCGATGCTGCCTTTAGGGGCCTCACGATCACCGGTCACCGCCAGGAGATCAAGCGCGCCAAGAGCGGTGCCCGCGTCATCGACGATTCCTATAACGCCAGTGCCGAATCCATGGCTGCTGGCCTCGATCTACTGTGCTCGCTTTCGTGCACGGGGTCTCGCATGGCGATCCTGGGCGAGATGGGCGAGATGGGCGATGAGGCTCCTCGCATGCATGAGCTCGTGGGCGCCTATGCGGCCGCCAAGAAGCTCGACATGCTGGCGTGCGTGGGTGGTGAGCTGGCCCAGCTTATGGCCGATGCCGCGCGCATGATGGGCATGGACGAGGACCGCATCCAGGTGTTCTCCGATTATCAGCAGGTGCTCGACCGCATGGGCGGCGCGCTTGAAAAACATGATGTTGTACTGGTCAAGGGTTCCCGCTTTGTTGAGCTCGACCGCTTTGTGGAAGGTGTGTGCTAGCCCATGTTCGGCAATCCCTCGTATCCAACGTATCAGGCTTTTTTGGGGCTTGGCATCGCCGCTGCCATTGCGCTGCTGCTCATGCCGTGGTGGATCAAGCTGCTGAAGGTCGAGGGTATCGGCCAACAGGTCCGAGCCGACGGCCCCAAGCGTCATTTGATTAAACAGGGTACGCCGACCATGGGCGGCGTCATCATCCTTGTTGCGATTTCGCTGACCTGCCTGCTGATGGGCAAGCTCACCACCGAGCTCGTGCTCGTGCTGCTCGCCACGCTGGCGACCGGCGTGCTGGGCCTGATCGACGACCTGACCTCCGTTACGCATGGGCGCTCGCTCGGTCTGACGCCTCATGCCAAGATGATCGGCCTAACCATTATCTGTGTCACCTTTACGGTACTTGCCGTTAACTGGTGCGGCGTCGCCCCCGAGATTCGTTTTCCCGGCGGCCTGACGATTGACCTTGGCGTGCTTTCGACCACCATCTGCGGCCTTTCGTTCCCGTGGCTCTACATTGTCTTTTGCTGGCTGATGATCGCCGGTCTTTCTAATGCCGTGAACCTGACCGATGGCCTTGACGGTCTTGCTGGCGGCACCTCCATGATTGCCATGCTCGCCATGGCTGCCATGGCGTTTTTGCACGGAGACGTGAACCTGTCCATCTTCTGCACCGCGTGTGCCGGTGCCTGCTTGGGCTTTCTGTGGTTCAACTGCTATCCGGCGAGCATCTTTATGGGCGATACCGGCTCGCTTGCCCTGGGCGCCGCGTTTGCCTGCACGTCCATCATGACCAACACCGAGGTCGTCTCCCTTATCATCGGCGGCCTGTTTATCGTTGAGACCCTGTCGGTCATGATTCAGGTTGTCTACTTCCACTTTACGCACAAGCGCGTCTTCCTTATGGCGCCCATCCATCATCATTTCGAAAAGAAGGGCTGGGCCGAGACCAAGGTCGTCATCCGTTTTTGGATTATCGCTGCTGCCTTTGGTGCCGTTGGCCTTGCTCTGTTCTTCCAGTTGGGATAGTGGTCTTTCATGTCTCTTGCTGATGTCTTTAGCCTGCTCGTTTTGGGTCAGGGCAAATCCGGTCTCGATGTCGCCCGCTGGGCGCTGGCACATCCCGAGCGCGTAAGTGCCGTTACCGTGTATGGCGGTGGCACCTCTGAGCCCAATGACGCCACGCGTGCGCTCGAGGCTGCTGGTGCGTCGTTTGTCTATGGGACCGAACAGGTCGAGGGCGCCTATGACGTATGCGTGACGTGCCCGGGCATCTCGGAGTTCTCGGGCTTCTTTAAGGCTGGGCGCGAGCATGCCGCCCAGATTATGGGTGAGCCCGAGTTTGCCTATCGCCTGTCGCCCGATAACTGGATTGCCATCACGGGCACCAACGGCAAGACGACCACCACGTCGCTGACTGATTATCTGCTTAAGGCTGCCGGCGAGGCCAGCGTTGCTGTCGGCAACATCGGCGAGCCGCCGGTCAACGAGATTGACGGCCGAGCCCACAACGAGTGGTTTGTGGCTGAGCTCTCGAGCTATCAGATTGCTACGACAACCGAGCTCCACCCCCGCGTGGCGGTGCTGCTCAACATCACTCCCGACCACTTGGGCTGGCATAAGAGTCATAAGAACTATGCGCTTGCCAAGATCAAACTGTTTGACAATATGGTCGATGACGATCTGGTGGTTGTCGACGTCGAAGACGCCGGCATTCACGAGTTCGATGAGTACATCTACACGCCGGGTCGTCGCATCTGCAAGGTTGCCTTTGACGAGCCTGAGGGCGAGGATGCCGCCTTTGTGCGCGATGGCAAGATGATCGTGCGTCTGAAGGGTGTCGAGACCCCGCTCATCGCTACATCCGAGCTCAAGATCTCGGGCCATCACAATGTTATCAATGCCCTGTGCGCTGCCACGGCTGCCTTGGCAGTCGGTGCCGATGTCGACGGTGTCTGCCGCGGTCTGGCCTCGTTCCAGCCGCTCGAGCACCGCGTGGAGCCGTGTGGCGAGATTGACGGCGTGCGCTACGTCAACGATTCCAAGGCGACTAACACCGATGCGGTCGAGAAGGCACTGACGGCATTTCCCGATGACGACGTGATCTTGCTGCTCGGCGGCCACGATAAGGGTACGCCGCTTGCGGACTTTGCCCGCGTCGTTATGGACAACGTGCGCTCGGTCGTTTGCTTTGGTGATGCGCGCGAGCGCTTTACCGCCGCTATGGACGAGGCCGATGTCGATGGTGACGTGGATATCGCCCAGGCGGATGACCTGCGCGATGCCGTGGACGTCGCCCGTTCGCTGTCGAGCCGTGGCGACGTGATCTTACTTTCTCCTGCCTGCTCTTCGTTCGATGAGTTCTCGGGCTATGAGGAGCGCGGCCGCGTGTTTAAGGACTATGTGGCCCAGCTTGCCGCTGCGGCGAAATCGCAAATGGAATAGGGGTTGCCGGTGAGAGAGGAGAGCCCCCGACAAGGTATGAGGAGGCCCGACTCGGACCGTGCTTCCTCGCGGCGCAGCACACCGCGTTCCGGTCGCGGCGGGCAGACGTTTAGCGAACGCTATATTGCCGGCGTTCCCGCCCGTATCATGCGCCCCCGTTTGATATTCATGGCCTGCCTGTTTACATTGGTGTGCTTTGGCCTGCTGATGGTGTACTCGGCGTCTTCGGTCGAGGCGCTGCACGAGAATGGCTCGGCGACGTTTTTTCTGTTTCGACAAGCCGCGTTTGCCGGAGTTGGCGTGCTGGCTATGGTTGCCATCGTGCGCATCTTGCCGGACAGTTGGTTTGGGGAAGACGTGCTCAGGATCTTCCTCATAGGCATGATAGGGCTACTGTTTCTGGTGTTCTTGGTGGGCAGCGGCAGCCGTGGCGCCACGCGCTGGCTCAACATTGCCGGCATTCAGTTCCAGCCTTCCGAGTTTTTAAAGCCATTTGCCATTGCGTATTCGGCCATCATGCTTGATCGTTTCTTTTCGCCCGGTGGCAACATCAACGAATTCCTTCGCAAGATGGGCATCTACTTGGGCATTTCGCTCTTTCTGATCTTTATCCAGCCCGATTTCGGTACTGTCCTGATCATCCTGTTGACCCTCATGTGCATGGCGTTGTTTGCGGGTCTCGACCCCAGATTTATCATCGGCGTGCTAATCTTCGGCATTCTCGTGATTGTGATTGCGCTTGTTGCAGAGCCGTACCGTATGGTGCGTATTCAGGTTGCCTTGAACCCTTGGGCCGACGAGTATGGTGACGGCTATCAGGCTACGCTTGCCATCATGGCCTTTGCCTCGGGCGGTCTGTTTGGCCGTGGCATCGGCAACTCAACCATGAAGTACTCGTATCTGCCCGAGGCGCACAATGACTACATCCTGGCCATCATTGGCGAGGAAGTCGGTTTTGTCGGAACCGTGCTGTTCTTCTTGGTGTTTGCGATGCTGATCTACTCGGCGTTTCGCATTGCCGAGCAGGCGACCGATCGTCGGGGCGCGCTTATGGCGTCTGGCTCCGCGGTCATTCTCGCAGTGCAGTTTTTGATTAACGCGCTGGGCATCCTCAACGTGTTTCCCATGACGGGCAAACCGTTGCCGTTTATTAGCTACGGCGGTTCGTCGATTATTGTGTCGCTCATGCTTGCCGGGTTGATCCTGCGCGTTTCGTACGAGAGCGCCCGCCGCGATGAGTATGACCGCCGCCGCGAGAGCTTTGCCGTTATGGATGAGAGTACCGCCGGCGTGCCCCACGTGCGCGGCGAGCGATCTTCGCGTAACGGTTTTACCGTCCTGGATGGCTCTGCGACCGAGCCGGCAGCCCGCCCGCGTCAGCGAACGGCGCCGCAAGGTCGTCCTCAGCGCCCCAGCCCTCGCAACGCGGGCGGCGGATATAATCGAATCGATTTGAACTCGGACCCGTCGGCGCGTCTGCGTACCGACGACCAGGGACCGCGTGTACGAAGGGACTACCATGACCGATAAAATGACCGTTGCTATTGCAGCCGGCGGCACGGCCGGGCACATCAACCCCGCGCTCGCCTTGGCCGAAGAGCTGCGTGACCGTGGCCACCACGTTGTGTTCGTGGGCCAGTCGCGCAAGCTCGAGGGTCGTCTGGTCCCCGAGGCTGGGTTTGATTTTGTGCCCATTACGGTCACGGGCTTCGACCGCTCCCGTCCTTGGACGGCGCTGACCTCGCTGTGGCGTGTCAACAAAGCCAAGCGTGCGCTCGCCAGTCATTTCTCAAAGGTCGGCAAGCCCGATGCCGCCATTGGTTTTGGTGCCTATGTCGAGGTTCCGCTGCTGGGGTGGTGCAAGGGCGCGGGCGTTCCGTATCTGCTGCATGAGCAGAACTCTGTTCCGGGCCTGGCCAACAAGATGATGAACTCCCACGCCGCCCGCGTGTGCATCTCGGTGCCGGCAGCGCGTTCGGTCTTTGAGCGCGAAGGTGACCCTGACCACGTGCTCATGACCGGCAACCCCGTACGTCGCTCGGTGATCGAGGGCGATCGCGCTCGCGGCCGCAAGGCACTTGGCGTTCCCGAGGACGCTACGCTGCTGCTCGTCTTTGGCGGTTCACTTGGCGCCCAGCACCTCAACGAGCGTGTGGCTTCGCTCAAAAACGAGCTGCTTTCGCGCAAGAACCTCTATGTGTTGCATTCGACGGGTGCCGACGGCTTTGAGGAGACCGAGCGCGCTTTGGCGCTGACGCCCGAGGAGGCGAAGCGTTACCGCGTCCAGCCTTACATCGACAACATGGGCGATATGCTGGCTGCTGCCGATTTGGTGCTCTCGCGTTCGGGCGCATCGAGCGTGGCCGAGATCGCTGCACTCGCCGTGCCTTCGGTGCTCGTGCCGTACCCGCATGCGACGGCCGACCACCAAACCACCAATGCCCGTTATCTGGTCGACGCTGGGGCCGGCGTGCTCTGCGCCGATGCCGATATCGACGGTTCTGCCTTTGCCGATGAACTGCTGCACCTGGTCGATGACGCGGCGGCGCGCGACGCCATGCGTCAGGCGGCGCGTGGTCTGGCTCAGGATAGGGCCGCCGCTCTTCTGGCGGATGCGGTAGAGGGTTTGCGTTAGTTAGACGGGATATCGTTGGTCGCCCTCGCGCTGATGCGGTAGGTGCGGTACAGTTAACGGGTTACAGGCAGTGTTTACGCAAGGAGTACACGAGCACATGGCTGATTCCCAGACTGCAACCTCCGCGCCCGAGTTTAAGAGCGCCCACTTTATCGGTATCGGCGGCGCCGGCATGAGCGGCATCGCCCTCGTTCTTCACGAGCGCGGTTATGCCGTTACCGGCTCCGACCTTAAGACGTCACGTTATATCCGCCAGCTTACCCGCGCTGGTGTGAAGGTGCATGTGGGCCATGAGGCCGCCACGATCGACGAGGTCAAGCCCGACGTGGTTGTTGTCTCCACCGCTATTCCGGAGTCCAACCCTGAACTCGTGCGCGCTCGCGAGCTTGGTATTCCCGTGTGGCCCCGTGCCAAGATGCTCTCTGCTTTGGGCCACGGCTACACCACCGTCGCTGTTGCCGGCACGCATGGCAAGACCACCACGTCTTCGATGTGCGCCACCATGCTCGACCGCATGGGTCTGGATCCGAGCTTCTTGATCGGTGGCATCGTCGAGGGCTATGACACGAACGGCAAGAACGGCTCGGGCGACTACTTTGTCGCTGAGGCCGACGAGTCCGACAGCTCCTTCCTGTTCCTGAACCCCAACGTGGTCATCGTGACCAACGTCGAGGCCGACCACCTCGATCACTACTCGGGTATCGAGGAGATCGAGGCAACTTTCGCCAAATTCATGAGCCTGGTGGGCGAGGACGGCACCGTCATCGTCTGCGGTGAGGATCCGCATCTGGTCGAGCTCGCCAAGTCGACGGGTCGTCACGTGCTTTCCTACGGCTTTGCCGAGAGCAACGACATCGTCTGCATGCACCCGGATGTCAAGGGCATCCAGAGCGATTTTATCGTTCGCTTTGAGGACGGCACTGAGCACGCTGTGGAGATCAAGAGCAATCCCGGTCGCCACAACATGCTCAACGCCACGGCGGTGCTCACCGTCGCCCATGTCCTGGGCCTTGACATCGACGCCGCCGCCAAGGCGCTCTCGAGCTTTGAGGGCGTCCGCCGTCGCTTTACCCACGTGGGCGATATCGATGGCATCACCGTGGTCGATGATTACGGCCATCACCCCACCGAGATCAAGGCGACGCTTGCTGCTGCTTCGTCGCTGGGCTACAAGCACGTCGACGTCGTGTTCCAGCCGCACCGCTATTCGCGCCTGCAGGCCCTGTGCGACGACTTTGCCGATGCATTTGCCAATGCCGATAAACTGCTGTTGATTGATGTGTTCTCGGCTGGCGAGATGCCCATTCCGGGTGTCACCTCTAAGATGCTCGCCGATACCGTGCGCGCCAAGCATCCTGGCAAGGAGGTCGTGTATTGCTCCAGCCGTCTTGAGCTCAATCAGGAGCTCGAGCAGATGGTGGGCGAGGGCGACCTGCTGCTCACTATGGGTGCCGGTGACGTTACGACCGTCGGTCCCGAGTTCATCGAGTATCTGACTGCCAAGAAAGACGCTTAAGTCTAATGGGTCTGTTTAACGCCGTCATGGCGCTCTCGGGCATGATCGACACGGATGTGATCGAGGACGAGCGCCTTGCGCGTCATACGAGCTATCGTATCGGCGGCAAGGCCGACCTCTTTGTGATGTGCCATAGTTATCATGCCCTCCGCCGCGCCGTGGCGGTGCTCGATCGCGAGCAGGTGCCGTGGGTCATCATCGGCAAGGGCTCCAATCTGCTGGTTGCCGATGGCGGTTATCGCGGCGCCGTCATTTCGCTCGGACGTGAGTTTCAGCGCACGGTTGTTGCCGATGACGGTTGTACGCTGACGGTCGGTGCGGGCGTGATGTTTGCGCGCCTGGTCAACGATGCCCTGTCGCGTAGCCTCTCGGGCCTTGAGTTTGCCGTTGGCATCCCTGGCTCGGTTGGCGGTGCGATATCTATGAATGCCGGCACACGGACCGAGTGGATTGGCTCGCTGGTTGAGGATGTCGTAACGTTTGACCCGGCATCCGGTATCAAGCATTATGCGGGGTCCGAGATCACTTGGGGCTACCGCGAATGTAGCCTTCCCCGCAATGAGATCATCCTCGAGTGCGTGCTCAAGCTTAAACCGGCGCCCAAGGCCGACATTCGCGAGCGCATGGAACGGTACCTGACGAGGCGCAAGCGTACGCAGCCCATGGGTCGCGCATCCTGCGGGTCGGTCTTTCGTAACCCGCCCGATGCGAGTGTGGGCAAGCTTATCGAGGATTGTGGATTAAAGGGTTTTTCGATTGGCGGCGCGGAAGTTTCGCCCGTTCACGCTAATTTTATCGTTAATAACGGAACTGCCTCGGCCGATGACGTTGCCGCGGTTATCAGACATGTGCACGGAAAGGTGAGGGAGGCGTATGGCATCGAGCTCAGACCGGAAGTTAAATTCCTCGGCTTCTAGAGCATCGAAACCCACCTTCCGCCGCGCCGGAGGGCGTTCCGGCGCGCCTGCCAAACCTCAACGCAATACCGTCGCGCACTCTAAGCCTGTCGGGCATGCTCGACAGACCAGTCGTCCGGTCGTCGGCTCGCAGCTCGGTAATCGTCCGGCTGCAAAAAAGTCCTCGCGTCCCTCGGTGACTTCAAAGCCTGTTATGGGCGCCAAGCCTGCCCGCCCCATGGCAACTCCTAAGCCCTCGACGGGAACTAAAGCGGCGCGTCCAGGTCGCACACTGGGCGCATCGAAACCGCGCTCGCTGACATCGGTGCCGGCTACCGCCAAGAAGCCTTTGAGTAAAAAAGGCGTAAACCCGTTGTCTTCACTTGGGGCGATGGCAAATAAAACATCAGACGCCGCTTCTGTCGTTGCAGGCAAAGGCAAAATCGTGGGCGGAGTTCTGGCCGCCTTGGCCGTGCTCGTCGTCGTTGCCGTCGTGGTGATCAACTCTGGATTGTTTACCGCCACTGATATTCAGATTCAAGGCAGCGAGCATGTGACGAAGCACGATGCTATCCAGCTGATCGATTTGCCCGAGGGAACGTCGCTTTTTAACGTCGATCCCGACCAGATTACCGAGGACCTCAAGCAGAACCCGTGGGTCTCGGGCGTGGATGTTCAGCGTCAGTTCCCGCATACGCTCATCATTACGCCTATGGAGCGCAAGGTCATCGCAATTGCCTATATCAGCTCCGATGACCTAGCCTGGGCCATCGGGGATGATGACACCTGGATCGCCCCGCTGTCGACGTCGGTCGAAGTGGACGACCAGGGCAACGTCATCACGACAGGGCAGGGCTCAAATACCCTGACCGGCATCGATGCCGCACTGGCGCTCGCTAAGCACTATGGCGCGGTGTTGCTGACTGATGTCTCGGCGGATGTCGCTCCAGTTTCCGGCCAGGCGGTGAGCTCCAAGGCCGTTAAGGCCGGCCTGGATTATGTGCGTGGTTTTTCGAGCGAGTTCTTGGGACAAGTCAAGGATATTTCCACGCCTTCGGTCGAAGCCATCTCGGCAAACCTCAATAACGGCATTGAGGTGTCGCTGGGCGATTCGGACGATATCGCCAAGAAGGAACGCGTAGTCACCAAGTTGCTTTCGCAGGTAGAGGGCGTAACGTATATCAATGTGCGCTCTCCGGGCAACTACACATTTAGGAATGCTCCGACCTCATAGCGCTGGTTGATGCTTTGTTGAGTGGCCATACCACGCCGTTTATCTGGTTTGTTTGGTTTTCACGGTCAATTATTTGACTGATACGTTCATAATGTGCAACCATAATACGGTTTACCTTTGCATTTACTTTCAACCTGAAGGTTAATGTGCGCAGGGGTCGACCCATGCTATGGCTATAACCTTTGTTCGGAGGACCGACATGCACGAGACAGAGATCAACAACTACCTTGCCGTCATTAAGGTGGTCGGCGTCGGCGGCGGCGGTACCAACGCGGTCAATCGAATGATCGAAGAGGGCATCCGCGGCGTCGAGTTTGTTGCCATCAACACCGATGCTCAGGCACTCGCGATCTCTGATGCCGATATCAAGGTGCACATCGGCACCGACCTTACCCGCGGCCTGGGCGCCGGCGCCAACCCCGAGGTTGGCCGCAAGGCTGCCGATGAGTCCCGCGACGACATTGCCGAGGCGCTCGCTGGCGCCGACATGGTGTTCATCACCTGCGGCGAGGGCGGTGGCACCGGTACCGGCGCTGCTCCCATCGTTGCCGATATCGCGATGAACGAGGTCGGCGCACTGACTGTCGCCGTCGTGACCAAGCCCTTCACCTTCGAGGGCCGCAAGCGCAAGAAGAGCGCCGAGGAGGGCATTAAGACCCTCTCCGATTGCGTCGATACCATGATCGTCATCCCCAACGATAAGCTGCTCGACATCGCCGAGAAGAAGACTACCATGCTCGAGGCCTTCGCGATTGCCGATGGCGTCCTTTCCCAGGGCACCCAGGGCATCACCGACCTCATCACCGTCCCCGGTATCATCAACCTGGACTTCGCCGATGTTAAGACCATCATGAAGCAGGCCGGTACCGCCATGATGGGTATCGGTACCTCTTCTGGGGATACCCGTGCCGTCGACGCTGCCCAGCAGGCCATCTCCAGCCCGCTGCTCGAGAGCTCCATCGATGGTGCCACACGCGTGCTGCTCTCCATCGCCGGTTCCAAGGACCTGGGCATCCAGGAGATCAGCGACGCCGCCGACGTTGTCGCCAACGCCGTCGACCCCGAGGCCAACATCATCTTCGGTACCGTTGTCGACGAGTCCCTGGGCGATCAGGTGCGTATCACCGTCATCGCTACGGGCTTCTCCGACTCCAACGTCAACCGTCAGGACGAGCTCTTTGCTGCTCAGCAGTCTCAGAGCAAGGCCGCTGCCTCCGCTGAGCCGCAGCGCACCGCTCCGGCCACCAGCCCGGCTCAGGCCGCTCCGACCCGCAACGTCGGTGGCACCGAGCTTCCTAACTTCGGCAACGATCAGTTCGAGCTTCCCGACTTCCTGAAGCGCGGTAGCTTCTAAGTCGTTCTTTGCATTGTTGCTCACGGGGGCGTGTCCGTATGGACGCGCCCTTTTTATTTCGACTTTGTAAACTAGAACCTCCAATCTCTTTACGTTCCCTTTACGATTGCCTCCAGTGCAGCAGGTATCCTTTTAGAGAAGTATGACAGCCGTATAAACGCGGGCTGTAGCGGCGATGCCGCGGTACTTGTGTTATTAGGAGGCTTTAGTATGGCAGCACGTGCGGACAACGTTTCGCGTGTCGACCATGATGGAGTTACGTTGGTGGAAGGCGCGACATCCGATGTTCGCTTTGCCTTCACCGAGCGCGCCGGTGGTGTTTCCGAAGATGCGTACTCCTCACTCAATTTGGGCTCGCATGTTGGCGATGACCCCTTTGCTGTTCAAGAAAATCGTCGTCGCGTGCTCGAGGCTATGGGTGCCGCCGAGTGCGAGCACAACTTGCTCGTTCC
The DNA here is from genome assembly GCA_048362915.1 of Collinsella sp. Taxonomy (GTDB): domain Bacteria; phylum Actinomycetota; class Coriobacteriia; order Coriobacteriales; family Coriobacteriaceae; genus Collinsella. Next base: position 273,962 of record DBFPAR010000008.1, on the reverse strand, counting down.
CAATCAGGTCCATGGTGACCATATCGTTGCGGTGACCTCGAACGGCGCCGATGACCTTGAGGACGTCCGCGAGCAGATTGCCGAGGGCTGCGATGCCATCGTCTGTACGGCGCATAACGTACCCGTGCTGCTCTGCTTTGCCGACTGCGTTCCCGTGGTGCTGGTGGCCCCCGGCGGATTTGCCGTGGTGCACTCCGGTTGGAAGGGCACGATTGCACGTATTTCCGCCAAGGCGTGCCAGGCGCTTTGCGATGCTGCCGGTTGCGATGCGAGCGACGTTTCCGCCTATATCGGCCCCCATATCTTGGGTGACGAATATGAGGTATCCCAGGAACTCATGGATCGCTTTGCCGCCGAGTTCTCTTGCATCGATGCGAATACCTCTCGCATGCTCGATCTTTCCGCTGCCATTCGCGAGGCGCTGGTAGATGTCGGTGTCGACGCGGATAATATCGTGGATACCCAGCTTTCGACCGTGCGTCAGAACGACCGCTTTTATTCCTACCGTAACGAGGACGGCACCTGTGGGCGCCATGCTGCGATCGGCGTGATGCTATGAGAAAGATCGTATCGGTCCTGAGCGCCGCTGTGCTTACGCTTACGCTGTGCGCCTGTTCTTCGGGATCTTCTAGCTCTTCCATTACCGTGGCCGGCTCCACGACCTGCCTTCCTATCGCCGAGATTGCGGCCGAGGGCTTTAAGGAGGAGACCGGCATCGACGTGCTCGTTTCCGGTTTGGGTTCTTCCGCTGGGATCGAGGCCGTCAGCGCCGGCACGGCCGATATCGCCAGCTCCTCCCGTGGACTCAATGCCGACGAACAGGATCTGGGCCTGACCCCCATCGTAATTGCCCACGACGGTATTGCGGTCATCGTGAACGACGACAACCCCGTCGATAACCTCTCGACCGAGCAGCTCCGCGATATCTACGCCGGCAAGATTACCAATTGGAAAGAGGTCGGTGGCGAGGACCTGAGGATTCAGGTCATCAACCGAGACGAGGCGTCCGGTACGCGCGAGGCCTTCCGTACCATCGTGATGGATGGCACGCCGTTCGATCGCCGCTCGGCCGTTCTTTCGGGTACGGGCCAGGTGCGCGACGTGGTATCTCGTTCGCGTGGGGCCATCGGCTACATTTCGCTGGGCTTCGTCGATAGCCTCAACGCCAAGACCTCGGTCAAGGCCGTCTCGGTCAATCATGTTGAGGCGTCCGAGAAGACGGTCGCGAGTGGCGGCTATCCCATCTCGCGCGACCTTTACTTCTTTGTGAAGGGTGCGCCTTCGCAGCAGGCGCAGGATTACATTGACTATGTGACGTCCGAAAAGATGGACAAGCAGATTCGCGAGGCGGGCTTTATCCCCGTCACCAACGACGAGAAGGGGAGTGAGTAGCATGGAAGCACAGGAAAACTCCCAGACTGAGCAGAATGTTCAGACGCCCAAGAAGCGCGAGCTGGCGCTCGTATCGCGCAGCACCTATATCAAGGAGAAGGCGCTGCAGTGGATCTTCTTTGCCTGTGCGTTCTTGGCGGTCGTCACCGTCATCCTGATTTTTGTCTTTACCACGTACTCGGCGCTGCCCGTCTTTACTGACATCGGTCTGGCGGACTTCTTTAGCTTTACGTGGGCGCCTTCCGAGGGCCACTACGGAATCTTGTCGCTGCTTGCCGGCTCGGGTCTGGTGACCGTCGGTGCGCTCGCCATGGGCGTGCCGCTGGGCGTGGGTACAGCCGTTTACCTGGTCGAGATTGCCAGCAAGCGCGTGCGCAAGCTCATCAGCCCTGCCGTCGACCTGCTGGCCGGCATCCCTTCTATCATCTACGGCTTTTTCGGCATGATCATCATCCGCCCGTTTATCGCACAACTGACCGGCGGCCTTGGTTTTGGTGCGCTGACGGCGTGGTTTGTGCTCGCCATCATGATCGTCCCTACCATCACCACGCTCACCATCGATGCTCTCAATTCCATTCCCATGGGCATTCGCGAGGCATCGTATGCCATGGGCGCCACAAAGTGGCAGACCATCTATAAGGTCGTGCTACCTGCCGCGAAGCTGGGTATCGTTGATGCCATCGTGCTGGGTATGGGCCGTGCCATCGGCGAGACCATGGCCGTGCTCATGGTCGTAGGTAACGCCCCGGTTATTCCCGACAGCATTGCGAGCCCCATCTCGACGCTCACGAGCCAGATTGCGCTCGACATGAGTTATTCCTCGGGTCTGCACCGCTCGGCGCTGTTCGGCATGGGTGTGGTCCTGTTTATCATCTCCGCCACGCTGGTGGGTATCGTTCGTCTGATTTCCAAGAAGAAGAGGGGGTAGGCTATGTCCGATTCCGTTGACACGACGGTCGATACGACCTCGTCGCGCGAGCGCATCAAGCGTGCCCTTTCCCACGGCAAGAAGGGCCGCATCAACAAGGACCTGTCCAACAAGATCATGCTTGGCGTGTTTCGTGCCGCTGCCTACATCACCACGCTGGTGCTGGTCGCTATCATCGCCTACGTGGTCATCAACGGCCTGCCACACATCTCGCTCGACTTTATCTTCGGTTGGCCCCAGGGCGTCAACGCCGAGGGCGGAATTTGGCCCACGATCGTCTCGACCGTCTACGTGACGGCGCTCGCCATGCTTATCTGCACGCCGATCGCTGTGCTGGCAGCCGTCTATCTGGCCGAGTACGCCAAGCAGGGCAAGGTCGTCGAGCTCATTCGCTACGCTGCTGACGCTTTGGCCTCGGTGCCCTCCATCGTTATGGGCCTGTTTGGCTACGCCTTGTTTGTCGAGGCTATGGGCCTGGGCCTTTCGATGGTCTCGGCCGCTCTGGCGCTCGCGCTCTTGATGCTTCCCATCGTCATGCGCACCACCGAAGAAGCCATTCGCGCCGTTCCGCGCTATATCCGTTGGGGCGCGTACGGCCTGGGCGCTACCAAGTGGCAGGTCGTCTCCAAGATCGTGCTTCCTTCGGCCTTTGGCCGCATTGCCACGGGCATCGTCCTTGCCATCGGCCGTGCCATCGGCGAGACCGCCGTGGTGCTCTACACCATGGGCCAGGCCATCAATCTACCTATTTCGCCGCTCGATTCCGGTCGTCCCATGACCGTTCACCTGTACCTGCTTGCCAACGACGGCATCAACATGAACGCAGCCTACGGCACCGCGCTCTTGCTGATGGTGATCATTTTGGCCTTCAACCTGTTTGCGCGCTTCCTGTCGCGCAAGCGTCGCTAGTTAAGGAGTCCCATGTCCGTTTATCAGTCCGCTCCCGCGTTGGAGCAAGCGGCCATTACGGCCAAGGATTTCAACTTTTGGTACGGTGACTTTCATGCGCTGACGGGGCTTGACCTCAACATCGCCAAAAACGCCATCACCTCCTTCATTGGCCCTTCGGGCTGCGGCAAGTCGACGTTTTTGCGCTGCATCAACCGCATGAATGACCTGATTGAGGGCACGCGCGTCGAGGGCACCATGACGCTCGACGGCAACGATATCTATGCCGAGGGTGTCGATCCGGTCGATCTCCGTCGTCGCGTGGGCATGATCTTTCAGCAGCCCAACCCGTTTCCCAAATCCATCTACGAGAATGTCGCCTTTGGCCCTCGTCTGCAGGGCGTGACTAGCAAAAGCGACCTCGATGACATCGTGGAAGAATCGCTCAAGCGCGCCAACCTCTGGAAAGAGGTATCCAATCAGCTCAACAAGGATGGTTTGGCGCTCTCGGGCGGTCAGCAGCAGCGTCTGTGCATCGCGCGCGTGCTTGCGGTGCAACCCGATGTCCTCCTGATGGACGAGCCCTGCTCCGCCATCGACCCCACTTCCGTCTCTAAGGTCGAGGATCTGATGGCCGAGCTGGCGCCCGAGATGACGATTATCATCGTCACGCATTCAATGCAGCAGGCAGCTCGTATCAGTGACTACACCGCGTTCTTCTTGCAGGAAGTTGCCGGCGAGCCCGCTACGCTCATCGAGTATGGTCAAACCGACGCGATCTTCACCAGCCCGGTGGACTCGCGGACGGAAGACTATATCACCGGCCGCTTTGGCTGATCGGTGCGACTAGTCCCAAGCCGATCGGATCTGGTCCGGTGCGTATTCACTGTGCGGGCGGCATGACCGCACCCAACTGATTGGAGTGAACCATGCGCAAACTGTTTTCCCGTCAGCTCATCGAGGCCCGTCACGAGATGCTGAGCATCTACGAGGCCGTCGATCTGGCCCTCCACGATGCCGTGAAGGCCTATGTGACCGACGACCGCAAGCTCGCCACCAAGACCAAGAAGCGTACGCTTTCGATTGACGCACGCTGCGCCAACCTGGAGGCCGTCTGCTACAACCTGATTGCCACGCAGTCACCGGTCGCCTCCGACTTCCGCTTGCTGCAGACGATCATCTACGTCGACTTTAACCTGCAGCGCATGACCGATAAGGTTCGCCAGATTTGCCGCGCCACGCGTCATATGATCAAGGCCGACATCTCGCTGCCCAAGGAGCTTGTCGGCACGGTCGAGGCCGAGGCTGAGGCCGTCTACCAGGTGCTGGGCTCTTCGCTTTCTGCGCTCGTCACCAACGACATGTCCATCATCTGCAACTTGGCCGTCGAGGACGAGCCAGTGCACGCCGCCTACGAGAAGTTCTTCCGCACCTTTAACCGCATGGACACGGGCGATTTTATGGACGACGACAGCAACTATGACGACCTGCGCCGCGCCATCATGGTATCGCGCTATCTCGATCGCATCGCCTCGATTTCCATCGATGCCGCCTGCCGTCTGACCTTCCTGTTGACCGGACAGCGTATGACTGCCGGTGATATCGCCTGCACTGATGAGGATGAGCTCGAGAGCATGCGCGTGCCTTCGGGCGAGGGTGTTATCATGAGGCCCGCCGTCGATGCACGCTACGTTGCCAAGGTGCCCGTTAACGAGGTCAGCGAGGGTCTTCGCTACCTGCTCGATCATCTTGAGGATGAGGACGATGGCGAGGACGACGAGGAGTAAGTAACCCCGTTCGTCGAAAGATTGTAAATACCTAAGTGAGCGCGGCCTTGCACATGCGGGGCCGCGCTCTTGCGTTAGCATGGGACTACTTGTTTGGCTGTCAGCGGAGGCGATTGGCAATGGATAACTATTTGGACTTGATGCGCGCTCGCCGCGAGCAGATTCTGGAACGTTTTTATGCGGCGCTCGATCGCGCGGGCCGTCCCCACGACGCCGCGCGCCTCATTGCCGTGTCCAAGACCGTTGGTGTCGATGAGACCGTTGCCGCCATCCAGGCGGGGTATCGCCATTTTGCCGAGAATCGCCCGCAGGAGCTGGTTCGCAAGCTCACAGGTTTGGCGGAGCATCCGGAGCTGCCCGAGGTGCGCTTCGATATGATCGGCAACCTGCAGACCAATAAGATCAATGCGGTGCTGGGCTCAGCCGAGCTGATTCACTCGGTGGGTTCGCTGCATCTGGCGCAGGCGATCTCGAGCCGTGCTGCCCGCAAGATTGAGGCAGGCGAACTCGCCGGCCCCCAGCGTGTGCTCATTGAGGTCAATGTGAGTGGTGAGGAGTCGAAGGGAGGCTTTTCGCCCGATGAGATTCGCGCCGCCGCGGGTGAGCTTGCGGAACTTGAGGGAATTTGCGTACAGGGGCTTATGACTATGGCGCCCCGGGGGAATAAGGATGTGGCACGCCGCACCTTTGCGGGGCTTCGTGAGCTGAGGGATGAGCTGGAGGCGGCGCATCCCGATTTGAACCTGCCTGAGCTTTCCTGCGGCATGAGCGAAGACTTTGAGCCTGCCCTTGAGGAGGGCTCTACGCTCGTTCGCCTGGGCAGGGTAGTATTTAGCCCGGAGTTTGCAGTAAAATAAGGCTCTGAAGTGCGCACTGATTATCGGGGCGCCTGCACTAAACCGCGAGAGGACACAACCATGGGCTTCCTTGACGAGATTAAAAATAAGATGCACCTGGGCGGCCAGCAGGGTTACGACCAGGGTTATGGCCAGGACGACGACTACGGCTACGATGATGGCTATGACGATGGCTATCAGGGCAACGGCTACAGCGGTGCTTCGGGCGAGGGCTTCTACACCCAAGACGAGCCGAGCAACGGCCTGCTTGGTCAGACGCGCCGTGGTGAAGCTGAGTCGGTTGCCGTGTATACACGCTCCGGGCAGCTGGTCGGCGATGACTCCCGCCATGCCACGACGTATAACCCGCCTTCGCGCTCGCAGGACAGTGTTGCGAGCGGTTATCGTCCTGGTGCCTATGACACGCCGTCGAGCTACGCCGAGAACACCCGCGCCCGTGCCGCCGCTGCGCCTGCGCCTGCACCGAGCGATGCCTCGGCCTATGCGAGCAATATCATCAACGCCACACCGCAGCTGCCGGCCTATGTCCTGCGCCCCGAGAGCTATGACGACGTGGAGACCGTGGTGCGCCGCGTTCGCACCAAGCAGCCTGTCGCACTGATTTTTGTGGGCGTACGCACCGAAGTTGCCAAGCGCGTCTTGGACTTCTCTTACGGCTTTGCCTGCGGTCTGGGTGCCACGGTCAAGGAGGTGGGCGACCGCGTGTTCATGGTGCTGCCCGCCGGTTGCGAGGTCAAAGATTCCGATCTCAAGAAGCTTCGTGCCGACGGCTACCTTAAGTAAAGACAAGACGAGGAGATTCCCATCAACATCTACACTATCGTCCAGCTGGTCAATACGCTGTTCAACTTCTATTCCACGCTCATTGTCGTCTACTGCTTTATGACGTGGATTCCCATGAAGCAGGGTGGTTTGCTTCAGGATATTGCCGCGGTGCTTGATAGCGTGTGCGGTCCGTGGCTCAACCTGTTCCGTCGTTTCATCCCGCCGATGGGCGGTATCGATTTTTCGCCGGTCGTTGCGATTATTGCGTTGCAGTTGGTGCAGAGGCTGGTTCTGCAGCTTCTTATAGGTATACTCGTGTAGAACTGACTTAGTAACTTACGTCGGGCGTGTAGCGCCGAGGCGATGAAAAAGGAGACTTGTTATGGCTATTACCCCTGCAGACATCCAGGCTCAGACTTTCTCTGAGGCCAAGCGTGGCTACGATCCTGCTGAGGTCGACGTCTTCTTGGAGACGCTGTCCTCCGAGGTCGACGCTATGCTCGCTAAGATCGTCGACCTTAAGGGTCGTCTGACTGCTACCGAGCAGCAGCTTGCCGATGCGCAGGCTCAGCTTGCCCAGGCTCAGGATGCCACCGCCCAGGCCGTTCCTGCCGCCCCCGTGGCTGCTCCCGCCCCTGACTTCTCCGCTCAGGAGCGCCAGATTTCCGCTGCCCTGATCGCTGCCCAGCAGACCGCTGAGACCATCGTTAACGATGCCAACGAGAACGCTGAGCGTATCCGCAACGAGGCTGACGCCAAGGCTCGCGAGGTTATCCGCCAGGCTCTGACTGAGAAGCAGGCCGAGCTCGAGGAGATCGATCGTCTCAAGGCTTCCCGTGAGGAGTTCAAAGCCGAGTACCTCAAGCTCATCCAGCACTTCATGGACGATGCGCAGAATTCCTTCCCGGCCGACCTCATGGCCTCCACGCCGGTCGGTTCTGCCGCTTCTCCTGCAGTGACTGTTCCCGCCGAGCCGCTGCCCGTCGCTGACCCGGTTGTCCCCGTGGCCGATCCCTTCGCCCCGATCGACAACTTTGCTGCCGACGACCTGGACTAACATTCGGCCTACAATTTAGTGCCTAGAAAGGACCCGCAGCTTGCGGGTCCTTTTTTATGACTGTGCCGGAGTGCGTAACATAAAAAACCGAGCCCTGCACATAATGGCGCAGAACTCGGCGAACGGGTGAGCGGTCAAGGGTAGGTTTTAAGGCATGTCCCAAAACCTACTTGAGGAGGAAGTCGGAGAGGGGAATGGTACGGGCCTCGCGATGCTCGGGATCGGCGATGTGGTCGGCAGGATATCCACAGACGAGCATGTGATAGGGATAGACGCCCTTGGGCAGATTGAACTGCTCCTGTGCCACCCCAGGCTTAAAATGGCATACCCAGCACGTTCCCAGGCCCTGCTCGGTGGCCTCCATCATCATCTGATCGCAGACGATCGAAGTATCGATGGCACTCGAGTTCATCTGATCATACGGGCGCACCCAGGCATCATCGGTAACGCTGCAAATAAGGAAGATAAGCGGAGCGCCAAAGATAGACCCATCACGAGCAAACCGAGGCTGACAAGCAGCTGCCTTCTCCAGAAGCTCAGGCGTATCCAACACCATCACACGGGTTGGATGATTATTACAAGCAGAAGGAGCAATACGCCCAGCCTCAACAATGGCATCCACCACCGACTGCTCAACAGGACGGTCTTCAAACAAACGACAAGAATACCGAGAACGAGCCAAATCCAAATAACTCACAACCAAGCCCTCCAAATTCAACGAATCAATCCAAATAAACCAAAGGGTACCCAAAGCCCCATCCAGCCAAACGTTTAAGGCGGTCCCAAAGTTCCCAATCAGGCCCCAAGGCCCTGCCAACAAAAGCCCCATCGCTTTCAAAGTATCAGCCAAAGTTCCCAATGGTGGTACGTAAGGGAGCGGGCCCGACCACTGATAACCTTTTGAACGACTCTGCTTGCAGCCGGAGTGAAAAAGGTTATCAGTGGTCGGGCCCGCGACCGGTGGGACACGTACCCCCAATTAACTGTTCTTCATGACAATCGAATCCACAACATCGGCCACATTCTCACAGCAGTCAGCGCAGTACTCCAGGAAGGCGTACACGTCACGCCAGGCGATGACCTCGAGCGGATCCTTGCCGTTAACGTGCAGGTTGCGCATGGCGTTGATATAGAGCTCGTCGGCTTCGGACTCGATGGTGTTGATCTGGATGACGAGTTCGCGCAGGGTCTTGGACTTGCGGTAGTTGGGCAGCTCGACCATCAGGTCTTTCATGGCGCGGCAGGCGTCAGTCACCTTGTGGGCGATGACGATGGCGTCGGGATGGATGCTCTGGATGTTGGTGAAGTAGACGCGCTGCACGACGCCCTCGATACGGTCAAGCACAGTGTCGAGCGAGCAACTCATCAGGTCCAGATCCTCGCGCTCAAGCGGGGTGATAAAGGCAGTGAGCAGGGCATCCTCGAGCTCATGGTGCTTCTTGTCGGCCGCATGCTCAATCGCATGCATCTCCTCGAGCATGTCGTGGATATGCGCGGGATCAAAGTTCTCAAAAATCTTGATGAGCAACTCTGCGGCCTGGACAGCAAGGTCGGCGCAGGCGACGTAGTTGTCAAAGTAGAACGAATCGGGTTTCTTTGCCATGAGTGGGTCCTTTCGAGGCGAAGACGGGTGGGCGAGGTATTGCGGTCCGGATGGACGTTCGGTTTGACTAGATGAACATCATGAACAGCTTGGCCATGACAAAGCTGATAAGTCCGCAGGCGGGGAAGGTGAAGAACCAGGTGAACATCATGTCCTTGACGACACCGAAGTTGATCGCCGAGAGGCGCTTGACGGCACCGACACCCATAATGGCGCAGGTCTTGATGTGCGTGGAGGACACGGGGATGCCGGTGAGCGTGGCAAGCAGCAGGTTTGCGGCGCCCGCCAGGTCGGCGGAGAAGCCCTGGTACTTTTCGAGCTTGACCATGCTCTGGCCGACAGACTTGATGATGCGCTCACCGCCCACGCTGGTGCCGATGCCCATGGTGGCCGAGCACAGCAGCATGATCCAGATGGGGATGCCGGCGTCGCCGACGCTCGTCTGTCCGCTGGCAAAGGCGACACCTAAAAAGAGCACGCCGATAAACTTTTGTCCATCTTGCGCGCCGTGCATAAAGCTCATGGCCGCGGCACTTGCGATCTGAGCATATTTAAAGAAGACATTGGCACGTCGCCTGTTGGCGGCGGCGAAAAGAATCGAGACGAGCTTGCACAGGACCCAGCCCATGACAAAGCCCAGGCCGATGGAGAGCGCCAGGCCGTAGATGACCTTCATCCACTCGTGGACGTTGACGCTGCTCGCACCGCCGAGGGCGATGGCGGCACCGGTCAGGCCGGCGATAAGGCTGTGGCTTTGCGAGGTGGGGATGCCAAAACGCGACGCTGTGGCGCCGTAGACGACGATGGAGAACAGCGCCGCGCATAGGCAGGCGAGCGCCATGGTGCTGTTTCCGCCAAAGTCGACGATATGTGAGATGGTGTTGGCGACGCTCGCGTTAAAGTGCGTCATGATGAGCACGCCGAGGAAGTTGAATGCGGCGCTCATGAGAATGGCGGCGCGGGCGGGCATGCAACGCGTAGTGACGCAGGTCGCGATGGCGTTGGGCGCGTCGGTCCATCCATTGACGAAGATGGCGCCCAACGCGAGGATCACGGTGACGGCAAGGACTGGGTTCGACACAATTTGGCCGAGGAAGGTTGAGAACGTTACGTCCATATATGGGCTTTCTCGAAGTTTGCAGACACGTTACAAAAACATGATAAATCGTATCACCTCCTGCGGGTCTCTTTACCGAGTTCTGATGGGAGAAGTGAACTTTTTGGCACTAAAATTGAATATTAGCCCTGTTGACCGCGGGTGTTCTTTTTGCTAACACGCCATGCGGACACGTGCGATTACTACGACACTCCAAAACCACAGTCTGTTCGCTTTACAATATGCAAACATGCGTTCGATAATAGGAGGCATGGAATATCGACAGACAGACGGCAAAACTCGGCGCGTGCACAAGCAGTATGTGGACGTCGTGGCCCGCATCCTCGCGGGCGGACAGGTCGTGCCGGTCACCGTCTGCTGGGTCGACGGCCGTTGTTTTACGATCGACGAAATTATCTCGACCACCGGGTTTGGCCTGATGGTCTACGGCATCCGTACGGCAACATATAAGGTGCGTTTTGGCGGGCACGCGACCGAGTTGTATCTGGAGGACCAGACGCGCGAGCGGGCAGACGGCTCGCAGGCACACGTGATGCGTTGGTGGGTCTGGGCCTTTGATCGTACGCTTGAGGGCGAGCGCCGTAGGTAAGGACGTGCGGCATTCGGGTACAATGGCAGGAATCTTGTCACCTACGGCGCTGTCGTGCGCTTTTTGAAAGGACGAAGTATGAACGATATCCAGGGCTATCAGAACGGCCCCATCGAGACCGGTGCAAGCCGTGCCAAGGAGATGTCGCCGCGCGCGTACAACCTTGTCATGTCTGCCCTGATCTTTTTGGGCTTTTGCGCCATGGGCGTCGGTGCTTACTTTACGAGCACCATGTCGTTTGCGCGCATGATGATGAGCGGCGCCGCTTTGCCGCTGGTCTTTGGCTCATTTATTTTGACCATCGTCGGCATGGTCATGATGTCGGCCGCCGCCAGCAAGCAGTCCGTGGGCCTGTCCCTTGTGGGCTACGTAATCTTTGCGAGCACCTTTGGCCTGACCGCGTCGTTTGGCCTTGCCAACTACGACCTGCCCACCATCAACACTGCCTTTATCGCCACGGCCGCCATCACCTTTGTCTTTGGCGCCTTGGGCGTGACGTTCCCCAAGTTTTTCCAGCGCGTATATGGCATCGGTTTTGGCATTCTGCTCGCTACTATTCTGGTTGAGATCGTGCTGATGTTCATGGGCGTCTCACAGACCATCACCGACCTGATCGTGATCGTGGTGTTCGCCGGCTTTATTGGCTACGACACCTATGTTGCCACGACGGTGCCGCCTACGCTGCCCAACGCCGTGCTTATGGCCTCTAACCTGTTCGTGGATATTATCAACGTGTTCCTGCGCATTCTGAACATCCTCGGCCGTCGCGACTAGTGGCGAATTGCGGCGGTGCTTGCCGTGCGTGCAAATCGATGCGAAAGGCGGTCCTTCGGGGCCGTCTTTTTTGTACGCGGCGGGGTATCATGGATGGGAAAAGCCGATAGCGGCAGAGACCGAGAAAGGTGACCACTTATGGCAGACGTCGACAACAGGAACCGTAACCGCAGGTCCAACCGAGCGGGTCAGCCCAATCCCAAGCGCGAGGCCCGTGCCAAGGCCGCCGAGCGTCACGTGGCAACTGTGTCCGAAGCGTGCGCCAAGGATATCGAGCGTTCGCTTGCCGGTGTTCGCGAGTTTGACGGTATGCCTGCCGGCTTTGTCTCGGCGATGAAGGCCAAGGTTCAGAGTGCTGTGGCCACCGAAGAACAGGTTGCCGAGGACGTCGAGGGCGCGGAGGCTGCCGAGACCGAGACGGCGCCCGAGACCGAGGCAGCGCCTGAGCCTGCCGAGGAAATCGCCGAAGCTGAGTCCGCGCCTGCTGAGGAGCCCGCTCCGGTTCTGCCCGAGGTCACCGTGCTCGATGCCTCCACCACGCAGGCCATCTTGGACAACGGTCGTGGCTATGCGCAGTTCTGCGACATGGCCGTGCTCGCCTTTGCCTCGTTCACCAATCCGGGCGGTGGCTATATTCAGGGTTATCTGGGCCAGGAGGCCACGCTGTGCGCCGATTCGTATCTGTACAACGTTCTCGATAAGCAGCGCAAATGGTACGGCGAGAACCGTCGCCGCAACATCAACTGCGAGCTTTACCGAAACCGTGCGCTGGTGGTGCCTGCGGTGCGCTTCGACCGCAACCACGTGCATGCATACGCCGACGTGATCGTGGCCGCCGCGCCCAACGTTAAGCGCGCCCGCCAGGAGTATCGCGTGAGCGACGATGCTCTGCTGGATGCCCTGCGCGACCGCATTCGCTTTGTGCTTGCCATCTGCGACGAGCTGGGTCGCGAGAAGCTCGTGCTGGGCGCTTGGGGCTGCGACAACAACGGCTTTGACGCCGAGGCCGTGGCCGAGCTCTTCCGCAAGGAGCTCGCGTCGGGCGACTTTAAGGTCAAGCAAGTCTTCTTTGCCGTGCCTTCTACGCGCTGGGATGAGGATTTTGCCAAGTTCGAGCACGTGCTGGCAAACTTCCCCGAGCGCAACGAGGAGTCCTATGCCCAGGTTGCCGCTCGCGCTGCGGCAGCTCGCGCCGCCGAGCAGACCCAGGCTGCTACCGAGGATGATGAGGACGAGGACGATTGGCGGAAGTACCTGTAATTGGTACGTGCTGACAGATAGGTCGAGCCGGCGGGAGAGGCTGCTTCCGTCGGCTTTTTACTGAGCGAGGGGCTTACGATGAAAAACGTTCTATGCTTTGGCGACAGCAACACCTATGGTTACGATCCGGCGGGCATGCGCGACGGCACCGCGGTGCGCTATGCGCAGGATGTGCGCTGGTGCGGCGTGGCCCAACGTGACTTAGGCGAGGGCTGGCATGTAATTGAAGAAGGCCTCAACGGCCGCACGACGGTACGCGACGACATGTGCCATCTGGACACCAATCTTAACGGCATCCGCGCACTTCCGATGCTGCTCGAGGCCCATAAGCCGCTGGACGCCATTGTGATCATGCTGGGCACCAACGACTGTAAGACGGTCTTTAACGTGACAGCTTCCGATATCGCCCGTGGCGCCATGGCGCTGATTCGCGCCGTCCGCGCGTTTCCGTGGACCGACGCTGCGCCTTGTCCGCGCATTCTGCTGATGGCGCCTATCAAGATTAAGCCGCAGATCGCCGACGTATATATGACCGATTTTGACGAGCATTCCGTAGAAGCCTCGGAACATTTTGGTGAGTACTACGCGCATGTGGCTGAGCAGTTTGGCTGCGACTTTTTGAATGCCGCCGACTTTGCCGAGCCGGGCGATATCGACTATCTGCATATGATGCCCGAAAGCCATGAGAGCCTGGGTCACGCCGTGGCAGCCAAGCTCCAAGAGATGCTCGGAGAGTAGCGCGACCCCAAACCACCGCAAAGGGGGCGGGCGCCTTTGCGGTGGCTTGGGCTGCGAATCTTAATACTGCCACATGTGGTTGACAGGGCCGGAGCCTTTGCCCATGTTCAGGCCGGCGGCTAGAGCGCCTGTCAGGTATGCCTTGCCGGCGTTGACGGCGTCGGCAAGATCCATGCCCTGGGCCAGCGCGCAGGCGATGGCGGACGAGAGCGTGCAGCCGGTGCCGTGCGTGTTGTCGGTCTCAATACGCTTGTGGCGGAACCACGTGGTGAGCGGATCGCCTAGGTGGTTGCCCTCATCATCGAGTGGTGCGGGTTCGGCCAGTACATCGTTGGCCTCGTTGACAAGATGCCCGCCCTTAACGAGGGACGCGCAGCCAAAGCGGCGGGTGAGGAGCATGGCAGCATTTTGCTGCGTGCGCTCGGAGTCGACCTCATAGTCGAGCAGGGCCATGGCCTCGGGAATATTGGGCGTGATAACCGTCGCCAGTGGGAACAGGCGACGCGTGAGCGCCTCGGCGGCATCTTCGGCAATCAGCCGCGCGCCCGAGGTGGCGACCATGACGGGGTCGACTACCACGTTTGTCGCGTTCCAGGCGCTCAGGCGGTCGGCGATAACATCGATAATCTCGGCAGAGGAAACCATGCCAATCTTGACGGCGTTGGGGCGGATATCGTCAAAAACGGCATCGATCTGTGCCGCGACAATATCCGGGGAGATGTTCTGCACGGCGGTGACGCCCAGGGTGTTCTGTGCGGTGATGGCGGTGATGGCCGTCTCGGCATACAGGCGGTGCGCCGTGATGGTCTTGATGTCGGCCTGAATGCCGGCGCCACCGCTGGAATCGGATCCTGCGATGGATAGAACGGCAGGTACCTTACTGCGATCCATGTTCGCTCCCTTGTTCGGTCGGAATCAAATGGGTCTATAAGCCAGCATTATAAAGATGCCCGGGCCGACTCTATGTCGAACCCGGGCGGGCGATGCAATCTTTACGCAAATGCAAGCAAATGTTCACACGTTAACAATTGACAGGCACCAGTTCACCGCCAGAAGCGGCCGCGGCGACAGGGCTAGTCCTCCATGCCGAGGTCGATCGTGGTGCCCTCGAAGATCTTGTTGACGGTGCGGACGGCGCACATCTTGCCACACATGGTGCAAGTGCCCTCGGTGGCGGCGGGGGACTCCTCGTAGCGCTTTTTGCCCGTAACCGGGTCGAGCGCGCACTTCCACATGGCGTCCCAGTCGAGCTTGCGGCGTGCCTGGCCCATCTTGTCGTCCATGTCGCGGGCGTGGGGCACCTTCTTGGCGATGTCGGCGGCGTGTGCGGCGATCTTGGTGGCCATGAGGCCGTCGAGCACATCCTGGGCGTTGGGCAGGCATAGGTGCTCTGCCGGTGTCACGTAGCACAGGAAGTCGGCACCGGAGCTGGCGGAGACGGCGCCGCCGATGGCGGCGGTGATGTGGTCGTAACCCACGCCGATATCGGTCACCAGCGGCCCGAGCACATAGAACGGAGCATTGTGGCACAGGCGCTTCTGCAGTTTCATGTTGGCGGCGATCTCGTCGAGCGCCATGTGACCCGGGCCCTCGACCATGACCTGGACGCCGGCGGCCCAAGCGCGCTTGCACAGCTTGCCCAGCTCGATCATCTCAGCGGTCTCGGTGGCGTCGTTGGAGTCGTAGAGGCAGCCCGGGCGGCAGGAGTCGCCGAGCGAAATCGTCACGTCGTACTCGTGGCAAATCTCGAGCAACTCGTCGTAGAACTCATAGAATGGGTTCTCGTTACCGGTGACCTCCATCCAGCCAAACAGCAGTGAGCCGCCACGGCTCACGATGTTCATCAGGCGGCCGGTCTCCTTAAAGGTCTTGGTGACCGACTTGTTTATGCCGCAGTGGATGGTCATAAAGTCCACGCCGTCCTCGGCATGCGCGCGCACGACTTCGAACAGGTCGTCCTTGGTGAGCTTGACCAGCGGCTTTTCCATGTAGCCGATGGCGTCGTACATGGGGACGGTGCCTACCATGAGCGGCGTCTCGTCGATGAGCTGCTGGCGGAACTGACGTGTCTTGCCCGAGTTGGAGAGGTCCATGATGGCGTCGGCGCCAAAGTCCTCGGCGATCTTGACCTTCTTCCATTCCTCGGCGGCATCGGCCTTGTCGCCCGAGATGCCCAGGTTCACGTTGACCTTGGTGGACAGGCCCTCACCGACGCCAAAGGCGCGCATGCCCTTTTTGATGTGCACGATGTTGGCGGGAATGGCGATGCGGCCGTCGGCCACGCGCTCGCGGATGTACTCGGGGTCGCGATGCTCGCGCTCGGCGACCTCCTTCATCTGCGGTGTGATCTGCCCGGCGCGGGCAAAGTCGATTTGCGTGACGAGCTTGGGCTCGGTCTGTGTGCTCATTGGCATGGCTCCCTTCGTTGGCATTACCCATATCAGGTTTGCGGGTCAGGGCGGGCGCGCCCAATCTCAGCCTGCCGTCTTGCCCTGCAAGCCCCCCGTTTATGTAATGAGCTCAAGTATAGCTCGAATGGGTACGATTGGCCTAACGAGCGTGCCTGTGAGGAGGCGAACATGGAAGACAAGCATCTATATCGAGAGACGCAATGGGATGTATCGGCCGAGGAAAGCCGTGCGCACCATGGCCTTGTCGCGATCGGTTTTGCGGTGCTTGCCGTGTTGGTGATTGCCTTTTGTATTTGGACGTTCGGCGGTCGTGGCGGCGCCACCTGGGGGTTTGAAGCCGACGAGGGCCTGCCGATTATGACCATGAAAGTTTCTGGTGGCAACACGGTTGCCGCACCGGGCGACTATTGGTATCCGCGCGACGAGTTTGTGCAGCTGCAGCTGAGTGGTGGGTCTATTCCTGGCGAGGAAATCGAACGCGTGACGTTTGATGGGGCACTCAAAACACTCATGGTGAAGCTCAAAGATCAGGGCGATGTGCCCACGACCATGGATATCGCTCTGACGGAGTGGCGTTTGGAACCTCCGTCGGGCGTTACGGTATCCGACGTAGAGCACGTTAAGATTACCTACCAAGATGGCTCGACGAGCGAGATTGCAAAGGCCGATGGCTTGGCGGAGTAATGGGGTGTTTGGAAACGGCGGGCCTATTGTGCCTGCGCGTTCATGAAAACCAGGTTGTTTTTGTCTGAAAGCTCGGGGATGTGCCGATAGCCGATATTGAATGCGGTAAGTTCGCTTGCATCCTCGAGCTTGTTTTCTGCCATCCACCGCACCATGGAGCCGCGCGCCTTTTTGCTGGCGGTCGACCGTTGGATGGGCTTCCCGTTGCGGATACCCTCGCCAAAGAGGCATGTGACGGCCGTGGCGTCGCCCGCGAGGTGGGGCAGAACGGCTTTGGCATACTCTACGCTGGCGAGGTTGACGATCGTGGTGTTTGAGCCTGCCGGGGCGATAGCCCGCGCGAGCTTGTCGCTCCAAAACGCGTAGAGGTCTCGGGCATCGTCAACGGCGAGCTTCGCGCCCATCTCCAGCCGATACGGTTCGACGGCATGAAAGGGACGAACGCACCCGTAGAGGCCGGAGAGGATCCACAGATGGTCTTGCAGCCATGCGAGCTGCGTGGAATCCATCACCTCGGGTGCCATGCTCTGGTATTGAATGCCGTGATAGGACATGACGGCAGGGGAGAGGTGACGGGCGAGTGCGGGATTGTCGAGATCGCCGCTTTTCAGGATGGGTCCGAACTCATGCAGTGTGTTGAGGCAAGGTCCCAGCAGTTTGTCACTCACGTTCCACAGCGCCTGCAGGCCGCCGCTGCCTTCATTCCGCTCGATATCTAGCAGTGCGCGGTGGAGGCGAGCCGTCTCGCGCACAAAGGGTGGGATGCCCAGGACTTCAAAAGCATCTTGGGCCGCGCGCATCTGCTTGGCGGGCGAAATGATGACCTGCAGCATGGACTCTCCTCTGCCAAAAAAGTTGCGGTGGAATACGGTCTGTTTTGGCCGTTTATGGGCCAGTTTAGTCCGTATTTCACCGCAACTGATGAAGGGTTGGTTAGGCTCGCTCGATGAAGGCCTTGTAACCGCGATATGCCTCGTAGATGTCGGCCTTGTTGGCGACCTCCCACAGGGCGTGCATGGACAGGACGGCAACGCCGGAGTCGATGACGTTCATGCCGTACTTGGCCATGATGTAGGCGATGGTGCCGCCGCCACCAGCGTTGACGCGGCCGAGCTCGCAGGTCTGGAAGTCCACGCCGGCCTCGTCCATGATGTCGCGGACGAGGGCCACGTACTCGGCATCGGCGTCGTTGGAGCCGCCCTTGCCGCGGCTGCCCGTGTACTTGTTAAAGCACAGGCCACGACCCATAAAGGCGGCGTTTTTAGTCTCGAACTTGCCGGCATAGCCCGGGTCGAAGCCGGCGGACACGTCAGAGGAGAGCATACGGCTGCGGGCGAGCGCGCGGCGCAGGGCCAGCGGGCTATCCTCGCCGGCGAGCGTCATGATCTCGGCGACGGTGTTCTCGAAGAAGCGACTTGTCATGCCGGTGGCACCCACGGAGCCAATCTCCTCCTTGTCGACGATGAGCGTGATGCTCGTGCGCTCGACATTGGCCACATTGATCTGGGCGAGCATGGACGGATAGGCGCAGACGCGGTCGTCGTGGCCATAGCCCAGAATCATGGAGCGGTCGAGACCCATGTCGCGGGCGGGGCCGGCGGGCACGACCTCGATCTCGGCGGAGAGGAAGTCCTCCTCCTCGACGTCGTACTGCTCCTTGAGGATGTCCAGGAACATCTGCTTGACGGGCTCCTTGGGGGCGTCCTTGTCGTCCTCATCGAACTTGACGGGACGGCCGCCCACGATCACGTCGAGGATCTCGGCGTCGACGGCGTCCTTGGCGGGCTTGGCCATCTGCTCGCTCGAGAGATGGATCAGCAGGTCGGAGATGGTAAAGACCGGGTCGTCGGCCTTGTCGCCGATATTGATGTCGACGGTGGTGCCGTCCTTTTTGCAGATGACGCCTACGAGCGCGAGCGGGGAAGCGACCCAGTGGTAGCTCTTGACGCCGCCATAGTAGTGCGTGTCGAGATAAGCCATGTCGCCGGCCTCGAAAGCGGGGTTCTGCTTAAGGTCCAGGCGCGGCGAGTCCACGTGGGCGCCCAGGATGTTAAAGCCCTGCTCGAGCGGGGCGGTGCCCAGATTGACGAGCATAAGGTCCTTGCCGTGGTTAGCGGCATACACCTTGTCGCCTGCCTTAAGCTCGCGGCCTGCGGCGATTACGGTCTCCAGGTCGACGTATCCCGCCTCCTCGGCCATCTTGATGCCGGCCTTGACGCACAGGCGCTCGGTCTTGTTCTCACTCAAAAACTGCTTATAGCCGCGGCAAAGCTCCTCGAGCTCCTCGATTTGCTGTGGCGTGTACTTTTTCCATGCGCAGGGACGCTCCATGACGCAGGCTCCTTTCGGATCGATCGTGCTGGTTGATGTACCGTGAGCCATCGTATCACGCGCGGGCTCACGGTGGCGGGGGAGCTTGATGTGAGGTGGCCGCGGGGCGGGGAGCGTGTAAACTGGAGTGAGCAAACCGTGCCCAGCCCAAAGCGAGGTATTCAATATGTCTGACAAGCGCCGCACCTTTGCCGTTATCGACGGCAACTCGCTCATGCATCGCGCCTTCCACGCCGTGCCGCCGACCATGAACGCGCCGGACGGTCGCCCCACCAACGCGATCTTTGGCTTTCTGAACATGTTTCTCAAGATGATCGATGCCTTTAACCCCGACGGCGTCGTCGTGGCGTTTGACAAGGGTAAACCGCGCGTGCGCATGGAGATGCTGCCGCAGTATAAGGCGCAACGCCCGCCCATGGACCCCGATCTGCATGCGCAGTTCCCTATGATTAAGGAGCTGCTCGCCGCGCTCAACGTGCCGATTCTGCAGTCCGAGGGCTGGGAAGGCGATGACATCCTGGGAACCATGGCGCGCCTGGGTGAAGAGGCCGGCTGCGACATGCTACTGGTGACCGGCGACCGCGACATGTATCAACTCGTGACCGAGCACGTCAACGTGGTCTCGACCCGCAAGGGCCTGTCCGACGTTGCGATCATGACGCCCGAGAGCGTGGACGACCTGTATCACGGCATTACGCCGGCGCTCGTGCCCGATTTTTACGGTCTGAAGGGCGATACGTCCGACAACATTCCCGGCGTACCGGGCATCGGCCCCAAAAAGGCGAGCGCGCTCATCGCACAGTACGGCAGCTTGGACGAGGTCATCGCGCATGCCGACGAGGTCAAGGGCAAGATGGGCGAGAACCTGCGTGCGCACATCGACGATGCGCTGCTGAGCCGCAAGGTCGCAACCATTCGCACCGATGCGCCCGTCGAGCTCGACTTTGACGAAACGTCCTTCCCGGCGTTTTCTGCCGACGAAGTGTCCGCGGCGCTGGGCACGCTTGGTATCACCGCCATGCAGAACCGTTTCTTGGCGCTGATCGGCGGCGAGGGCGGGGCTGCGGCCACTGCCAGCACGTTTGAGATTCCCCACGTTATGCGCGCTGCCGCCGGCGATGCCGAGGCGCTCGCTGCCGCTGCCGCAGAGGTTTCGCGTGCGATCAAGGCAGGCGAGTGGGTTGCCGCCGTGGTGGACGATGACAAGGAGGAGGGCGCGCTTTTTGGCCTGACACGCACGCTGTGGCTGGCGACGCCCAAAGGACTGCTTGCACTTGAGGAGGGCGATGGCGGTGCGCCTGCCGTGGTCGATGGCTTCAACTTCGCTCACGGCGTGATTGCCGGCGTGCTTGCGCGCCTGTTTATGGAGGGCCGCGTGGCGAGCCCGGATATGAAAGCGCTGCTGCATGAGCTTTCGCCCATCGATTCCTCCGAGCCCGAGCTCATGGATCCGCTGGCAGTTGATTCCACGCGCATCTTCGATACCGTGGTTGCCGCCTACCTGTTGGATTCCGACCGCTCCGAGTTTGACGAGGCGTATCTGGCCGATACCTATCTGCAGATGGCGCTGCCTGCGGCGCGCGGTGCAGAGGGTGCCGGTGAGGACGCTCCTGCGCCCGCCGCTCGCACGGCGGCCTTGACGCTGGCGCTGGTCGTACCGCTGCGCGACCGCATGACCCGCGAGAACGCCGTCAACGTGTTCGATGGCATCGAGATGCCACTCGTGCCGGTGCTTGCCAAGATGGAGCGCGCGGGCATGCTTGTAGACCCCGACCGTCTGCATAGTCTGTCCGAGGGGCTTGCTACCCAGATTGCCGAGGTCGAGCGCAGTATCCGCGACCTGGCAGGCGACGAGACCTTTAACATCGGCAGCCCCATGCAGCTCTCACACGTGCTTTTTGACGTTATGGGGCTTCCGACCAAGGGCCTCAAGAAGACCAAGCGCGGCTACTATTCGACCAACGCCAAGGTGCTGAGCGATCTTGCCCGTGACCACGAGATCGTGCGTCTGATCTTGGATTGGCGTGAGAAGTCCAAGATTAAGTCCACTTACCTGGATACGCTGGGCCCGCTGCGTCGTGGCGATGGCCGCGTGCACACCACGTACAACCAGACCATCACGGCAACGGGTCGCCTGTCCTCGAGCGACCCGAACCTACAGAACATCCCGACGCGCTCTGAGCTGGGTCGCACCGTCAAGACGGCGTTTTCGGCAGGCGAGGGAAGCGTCTTTTTGGCGGTGGACTACTCGCAGATCGAGCTGCGTCTGCTGGCACATCTCTCGGGTGACGAGCACTTGGTGCGCGCCTTTAACGAGGGCGAGGACTTCCATGCCGAGACGGCGGCGCGCGTGTTTGGTGTGCCGGTGTCCGAGGTAACGCCCGACCTGCGCAGTCGCGCCAAGGCCGTGAACTTTGGCATCGTGTATGGCCAGCAGGCCTACGGCCTGTCGCAGTCGCTGCATATCTCGATGGCCGAGGCGCGCGACATGATCGACCGCTACTACGAGGCCTACCCGGGCGTGCGTACGTTCCTCGACAACGTGGTGGCACGCGCCAAGCAGACGGGCTACGCCGAGACCATGTACGGCCGCCGTCGTCATATTCCGGAGCTCAAGGCCAAAAACCCGCAACTCCGCGGCTTTGGCGAGCGCACGGCCATGAACCATCCCATGCAGGGCACCGCAGCAGACATCATCAAGATCGCCATGGTCCGCGTAAGTCGTCGCCTGGAAGAAGAAGGCTTTGCCGCCCACATGATCTTGCAGGTACACGACGAACTGGACTTTGAGTGCCCCGTCGACGAAGTCGAGCGCCTAACCACCATGGTCCGCGACGTCATGGAACACGTAGTAGACCTCCGCGTCCCCCTAATCGCCGAAGCCAGCACCGGCATAACCTGGGCCGACGCCAAATAGGGAAGCAACCACAGTTCCAAAGTAACCAAAAACAGAAGGACGCCCCTTATCAACAAGGAGCGTCCTTCGTTCAATTAAATTCAGCCTAAGTATCTAGACACTCAAGACGCCATCTTGGCGGCAGGTAAGTAAACCTAGGGCCTGGCCGGGCGGCACGGGTTAACTTTTCGTAGATTCCGCACGCAAAGAAAGCCACTTAATGTGGCTTTCGTCTTGCGCAGGACCTGACCGAGCGAAAAGTTAACCCGTGCCGCCCGGCCAGGCCCAACGAGCCACGTTAACGAGCCGCCAAGATGGCGTCGATGAGCGTCAGTACGCCCCCGTCGTTGTTGCTCGGAATGCGCCACTTGGCGTGCGCGTTCATGTGCTCTTCGGCATTGTCCACGATAAAGCTGTGACCGACGCGCTCCAGCATGGGGATGTCGTTGTAGGTGTCGCCCACGGCGGCAGCATCGGCAATATCGATGCCCAGGTGCTCGCACAGGTGAGCGACGCCGGCGCCCTTGTCGACGCCCAGGTTCATAAAGTCGATCCACTCGCGCCCAGCGTTGGTGACGTAGAGTTTGTCCGAGAACTCGGGGCTATAGGTCTCGCGGAAAGCGGGCTCGGCGTCGTAGCCGGGGAAGAAGACCGAAATCTTGTTGGACTCGAAATCAATGCCCTCAAAGCTGTCTACGTAGTTGATTGTGTTGTAGTAGACGCTGATCTCGTCGTGGTATTGATGGTCGCGGGCAAGCACGTAGAACTCGTCGAAGCAGCACAGGACGGGGACAGCGCGAGGATCCTCCGAGGCACGGTTCAAGACCTGCTGATACAGCTCCACGTCAATATTGCTTTTATAGATATAGCTGCCGCGATAGATGACGCAGGCGCCGTTGTCGGGACAAAAGGCGAGGCGGTTCTTGATGCCCTCGAACATCTCCTCGAGCTTGGGGGCGGGACGTCCGCTGGCGGGGCAGAATACGATGCCGGCGTCGGCGAGCTTGTCCAGGCGCTCATCAAGACCCTGGGGCAGCACACGCTCGTCGGTCAGCAGCGTCTTGTCCATATCGACGGCGAGAATCTTAATGTTGCCGATGTTGGCGTCCGATTCGTAAGTTTGCATAAAAATGCGCCTTTCGTTTCGAGATTGTTTCAGACGTTATAACCATCAACTAGTAGTCGAGCGTATTTTCGCAGGAATGGTGCGTATTTGCACCACGCTTCACAAAGTAATGAAAAAACTTTTCAGAAATTTGAATTTGTCGCTTGTGCTGCGGGCACTTTAGCGTAATATAGCGACCATCGAAAACGGAGACGGAAAAACAACCGCTTACCGAGTAAAAGGTACCGTTTACGATATTTGAATTGCGCCCGGCGATACGTGAAAGGAGAGGCAGATGCAGTTCGTAAAGATCATCACCACTGCAGACAATGCCATCCGACGCCAGCGCGCAATTTCCCGACGACGATAACAATCGTCTCTGTCCGCATGGGGCGAATTGCCTCAACAGAGTCATTTTGAGGTCGTTGGGTTTTAGCACGACATTGCTGCATGTTTCTAGGGCATGTATGTGCTGATTTTTGCTATTTAACCTGATATTGCACGGTATATGACCTTGAAATGACTTGCAACTGACCGATGTTCTAACTAGCTACCAAGGGCGAAAGGAAACAGCCATGAGCAAGGAAAAAGTCGTTCTCGCATATTCCGGTGGTCTTGATACATCCGTATGTGTCAAGTGGCTCCAGGACGAGAAGAATCTCGATGTCGTTTGCGTCTGCGGCAACGTGGGCCAGGAAGAGACCGGACTGGATGCCAAGAAGCAGAAGGCGCTCGACCTGGGCGTTCTCGATTGCCAGGTGCTCGACCTGCGCGACGAGTTCTCCGATGAGTTCCTGACCAAAGCCATCGCAGCAAACTCCATGTACGAGAACAAGTATCCGCTGCTCTCCGCCCTGTCTCGCCCGCTGCTTGCCAAGAAGCTTGTTGAGGTCGCCCACGAGTTTGGCGCGACCTACGTCGCCCACGGCTGCACCGGCAAGGGTAACGACCAGGTTCGTTTTGAGGCTGCCGTCAAGGCCCTCGACCCTGAGCTCAAGGTTATCGCCCCGGTGCGCGAGTGGGATCTGAAGTGCCGTCCCGACGAGGTCGCCTATGCCCACGCCCACAACGTGCCGGTTCCCGAGGGTGCCAACGATAACCCCTACTCCATCGACGACAACCTGTGGGGTCGCGCCATCGAGTGCGGTCACCTGGAGGACCCTTGGAATGAGCCGCTCGATGACGCTTGGGTTATGACCAAGAACCCCGAGGACACGCCTGACGCCCCGACCTATACCGAGATCGAGTTTGAGGCCGGCAAGCCTGTCGCCGTCGACGGCAAGAAGATGAAGCTCTCCGAGATCGTCATCGCCCTCAACAAGATTTCGGGCGACAACGGCTTTGGCCGTCTTGACCTGGTCGAGGATCGTCTGGTGGGCCTCAAGAGCCGCGAGTGCTATGAGGTTCCCGGCGCCCTGACGCTCATCACCGCCCACAAGGCGCTCGAGGACATCTGCGTCGAGGGCGACCTGCTCAAGACCAAGATCAAGCTCGAGCAGGATTGGGCCACCGCCGTGTACAACGGCCAGTGGTACGGCCCGCTCAAGAACGCGCTCGACGCCTTTATGGCCGATACCCAGAAGTTCGTGACCGGCACTGTCCGTCTGAAGTTCTTTAAGGGCAACTGCCATGTCGTCGGCCGCAAGAGTCCCTTCAGCCTCTACGACTACGGCCTGGCTACCTACGACCGCGACACCACGTTTGACGAGAAGGCCAGCGCCGGCTTTATCGAGATCGATACGCTGTCGCTCAAGACGTGGGCAAAGGTCCAGGGCCCCAGCTCTGCTGCCGCCCAGGCCTAGCGCCTCCTTCCCTTGGTATCCGCGCGGCCCATCCGCGTGATACATAACGGGCGCACGGGGTCCCTACCTTTCGTTATGCTTGCTGACACTTCTTAACATCGGTGGCCCCTACGTTCCGCCCGCATATATGATGCCGCAACTGTGGCTGAGTCCGAGCCCCGCCGGGGTTGTCCGGCGGGGCTCCTTCTATCAATTTGGCGGCTCTGCGCCTATATATATGAGGAGTATCCATTATGTTCAATGCTATCGCGCATGCTTTACTTGCCCTCGCGCCCGAGTTCGATGCTGCAAGGGTCGAGGACGTCCCTATGAGCCTGAAGGCCTGGATCGATGGTTCGCAGGGCAACATCCGGAGGGAGACGTTGGGCGCCAAGTGCATGGCGCGTCACTTCTTTGCAAATTAGCTACATGGCACCGCACACGGTGGGGAATGTGTAAAACTAGCGGTTGAAAAATCGCTTTAGCGATATGGCGCATTGCTTTGGGCGCTTGTTTTGGTATTTGGAGAAAGGGGACGGTTCCATGGCTCTTTGGGGCGGTCGTTTTGAGGCAGGCGTGGCCGAGGTCACGCAGGAGTTTGGCGCGTCGCTGCCGGTCGACAAACATCTCTATAAGCAGGATATCGCCGGCTCTAAGGCGCATGCCAAAATGCTGGCGGCCCAGGGCATCATCAGTGCCGAGGACGAGCAGGCGATTGCCAAGGGCCTGACCGGAATCGAACAGGATATCGATGCCGGCAACTTTACCTTCGATATCAACGATGAGGACATTCATATGTCCATCGAGAGCGAGTTGACGCGCCGCATCGGCGAGGCCGGTAAGCGCTTGCATACCGGCCGTTCGCGCAACGACCAGGTGGCGACCGATACGCGCCTGGGCGTCAAGGCGCTGGCCAAGGAGCTCATGGAGGCCAATCTTGAGCTGCGCCATGTGCTGGTGGATGCGGCTAAGAAGTACGACAAGGTGATTCTGCCGGGCTACACGCATATGCAGCACGCTCAGCCCGTGCTGCTCTCGCATCATCTGCTGGCGTATTCCTGGATGTTCGCGCGCGACTTTACGCGCCTGAAGGCCGCCTTTGATGCCGCCGACAACTGCCCGCTGGGTGCTGCCGCGCTTGCCGGTACGAGCTATCCGCTCGATCGCCAGATGACGGCTGCCGAACTTGGCTTTGCGGGCGTGATTCCCAACTCGCTCGATGCGGTTTCCGACCGTGATTTCCTGCTCGATCTGCATTACGCCGGATCCGTCATGGCGATGCACCTGTCGCGTCTTTCCGAGGAGATCGTGCTGTGGTCGAGCTCCGAATTTGGCTTTATCACGCTTTCAGACTCCTACTCCACCGGCTCGTCTATCATGCCGCAGAAGAAGAATCCCGACTTTGCCGAGCTTATTCGCGGCAAGAGCGGCCGTGTGTATGGCAACCTGGTGCAGCTGCTGGTAACCATGAAGGGCTTGCCGCTTGCTTATAACAAGGACTTGCAGGAGGACAAGGAGAGCGCGCTCGATACCGCCCATACGCTCATGCAGTGTCTGTCGGTTATGGCCGGTATGATTTCGACTTGGACCGTCAACGAGGATGCCATGGCGCGCGAGTGCGGCGTGGGGCACCTTGCCGCCACCGATGTTGCCGATTACCTGGCTAAGCGTGGTCTGCCGTTCCGCGAGGCACATGCCGTGGTGGGCCATCTGGTCCTGATGTGTGAGAAGCGTGGCTGCAATCTTGAGGACCTGCCGTTTGAGGTGTTCCAGGAGGCAAGCCCGCTCTTTGAACGCGATATTACCGAGGCGCTCGACATCCCCTCAATTGTCGCCGCGCGTACGACCGAGGGCGGTACCGCCCCTGCCGCCGTTGCCGTGCAGCTGCAGCGCGCCGAGGCACAGCTCGTGGCCGACGAGGGCGTGTTTGGATCGCTGACCAAGGTCGTCGAGATGGGCCACGGGATAAAGTAGGGATTTGACTGAAGCGGCTTTGGCCATTTATCGATAAATCGTTTTTGCTTTTACGGGTGTCTGCTGATGCGGACGCCCGTATTTTGTTGCTATGGGGAGGGGCTTGTCGAGAACTTCTGTAGGACCTTTGGGCAGGTTGTGAAGGGGGTACGTTCGCGGGCGGCAACCGACCGTCTGCTCTGCTCGATGCGGTTGATGGGCAGTCGGATGGTACTCTAATCGAGCTTCGAAACAGAAGTGACACATATGGAACGCTTCAATAAATTGCAACGTTTCAATAAACAGCTTTTTGTTTAACTGCAGCTAAAACTCTGTTACGATGCAGTCCAGGCGGGTGCCGGAATGGGACTTGGGCACGCGCGAACCTACTTGAAAGGCTACTTTTATGGCTATCGAGAAGACCTTCATCATGATTAAGCCCGACGCCGTGCGTGACCGCAAGATCGGCGAGATTGTTGCTCGCATCGAGCGCAGCGGCCTTGTCATCGAGCGCATGGAGATGACCACGCTCGAGCGCGCTACCGTCGAGGAGCACTACGCCCATCTGGCCGACAAGCCCTTCTTTGGCGGTCTCTGCGACTTTATGACGAGCGGTCCGGTCGTCAAGATGGTCGTTTCCGGTCTCTCCGCTGTTGCTAAGATGCGCACCCTCATGGGCGCTACCAACCCGCTTGACGCTGCTCCTGGTACCATCCGCGGCGACTTTGCCGTCGATGTCAACGCCAACGTGATCCACGGCTCCGACTGTTTGGAGAACGCCGAGATTGAGATCAAGCGCTTCTTTGGCTAAACCAGCTTTGACTCCTTAAAGCTGTTAGCGTGTGGCTTGGGCGCCGCGGAACTCCATCTGCGGCGCCCTTTTATTCCAAAATTTATGCAGGGGCCCGCTCGGACATGTGTTCCGAGCGGGCCCCTGCTGTTAGCTTGTGGCACTGAATAGTTTAGGCTTCGTCGACGATCTTAAGGCCGCGCGTGTGGTCGATCTCGTTGAGGAGGTTAACGCGACGCTCGTGACGACCGCCTTCAAACTCGGCGTCGAGCCACTCGTCGACAATCATCTTGGCGAGCTCGGAGCCCACGACGCGGGCGCCAAAGGCGAGCACGTTGGTATTGTTGTGCATGCGGGAGAGCTTGGCGCTGAAGGGCTCGGAGCACACAACGGCGCGTACGCCCTCGACCTTGTTGGCAGCCAAGCTAATCCCGACACCGGTGCCACAGATGAGGATGCCCAGGTCGACGTCGCCGTTGGCAACGGCCTTACCCACCTTGTAGCCGGCGATGGGGTAGTCAAAGCTCTCGGAGGTGTCGGTGCCAAAGTTCACGACCTCGCAGCCGCGCTCCTTCAGGTGCTCGGAAATGATGTTCTTGAGCTCGACGGCGGCGTGGTCGTTACCGATACCGATCTTCATGGATGGTTCCTCTCTGGTCTGTGCGGCGCAAATGCTAAAGGTGTTTACCGCGTTCGACTGCATGATAGCGCGACTTTTGCGTAAACGCTCGAGCGTTTTTTGGTCAAACGCTTTAGCAGGCAACAAGACTGGCTTCTCGTGAATGAATGTCGTCAGTTTGCGCTTGAGCGCCGTCTGCCGGAACCATGGTTGCGGTTTTTGATGCATTGTTATCAAATAAAGGAGCTAACTTTTTTGAGAGCCCAGCCCGTTATGCAAGCAGGAGATACCTATGCCTACCGATTCCATCCGTGATGCCGCGTTTTGCGATGTTTTGAACCGCGAACTTGTCTGTGCACTCGGCTGCACCGAGCCCATTGCCGTTGCCTATGCAGCGGCGCTGGCGAGTCAGACGCTCGGTTGCGAACCCGATCATATGGATGTTGCCTGCTCGGGCAACATTATCAAGAACGTCAAGAGCGTGACCGTTCCCAACTCGGGCGGTATGCACGGTATTGAAGCCGCGGCCGTGCTGGGTGCCGTGGGCGGCGATGCCAAGAGCGCGCTCGAGGTGCTCGAGAGCGTCGATGACGCGGACCGCGCCCGCGTGGCCGAGCTGCTTGCCGATGCGGACTACTGCGATGTGTCGCTTGTCGAGGGTGTGCCCAACCTCTACATCAAGGTGACTGCCACGGCCGGGGGCCATGTCGCGGTCGTCGAGATTACCGACCACCACACCAATGTCACGTGCCATACGCTCGACGGTATTCCGGTATGCGGCAAGTCGGCGGGGGAGTGCGCCGCCTGCGCCGAGCGCGTGGTGGCCGAGCGTGCGGCAGATAACGCCGACACGCCCATGTCGATCGAGACCATCATCGACTTTATCGAGGACGGTGACATTGAGGACGCCCGCGCTGCCGTTGAGCGTCAGATTGAGCTGAATGGCGCGATCAGTGCCGAGGGTCTCGCGCACGCTTGGGGCGCCGAGGTGGGCCGTACGCTGCTGGGTGCTCGTGCCGATGACGTCGCCTGCCGCGCCCGTGCCCGTGCGGCCGCCGGGTCCGACGCCCGCATGAACGGTTGCGCGCTGCCGGTCGCCATTGTGTGCGGCTCGGGCAATCAGGGCATTACCTGCGCATTGCCCGTCATGGAGTATGCCGAGTACCTGCGTTGCGACCACGAGCGCCTGGTGCGCGCCGTGATGCTGTCCGATCTTATCGCCGTGCATATCAAGAGCTATATTGGTGCGCTTTCGGCGTTTTGCGGTGCTATTTGCGCTGCGTGCGGCGCCGGCGCTGCGATTACCTGGCTGTGCGGTGGCACGCGCGAACAGATTGGCGCGACCGTCTCGAACACGCTCGGTAACGTGGGCGGCATCGTGTGCGACGGCGCCAAGGCGAGCTGTGCCGCCAAGATCTCGGCTGCCGTCGATGCGGCGATTCTGGGCCATGATATGGCCATGCAGGGTCGCGGCTTCCGCGCCGGCGAGGGCCTGATCCAAGATACCGTTGAGCAAACAATCGCCAGTATGGGCTACGTAGGCCGCGTGGGCATGAAGGACACCGACATCGAGATCCTCAACATCATGATCGGCAAAACCCAGGTGTGCTAGTTACGCGGTTTTACCAAACCGCGTAACCAGTCGACGCTGCAAATGCCCCTAAGCGGCAATCTGCCTTTCAATCGTCGGGCATGGCCAGAAGGCCTATGCCCTCCTCTTTCAAGGCACATTGCTCGCTTAGGGGCATTTTCGCTGACTTGTGCTCAACCTGCGGCGATATTTGGTTTGGAGCGAGGGGTCCTACGACAGTTCGTCGGCTACTTGGTGTTCGTAGAAGGCTTCGATTACGGCGTTAAAGTCGCGGGCGAAGTCTTCCATGGTTCCGCGCCAGGTGGCTCGGCCGGGTTTTCCCTGGCCAACATAGGCAGTTTGAATGCCGCAGGCGGGACTGGGGAAGTCGCGCTTGGGATCGTTGCCCACCATAAGGACCTCGTGTGGCTCGAGCCCCATCACCTGAAGCTGCTCTAGATAGTAGGTGGCATCGGGCTTGCAGCGGGTGGCGTTTCCCATGTGCGTCACGAGTTCAAAGGGGGCGTCGGCCAGGTCGCCCCAACCCATGCGGCACTCGATGGCCCCCTGGGGAAAGCTGGGGTTGGTAAAGAGCGCGCAGCGCAGCCCTGCGTCCTGTACGGCCTGGAGCGCGGCGTGTGCGCCCGGCATGGCGTGGGCGTTAATGATATCGTCGTTCTTGTACGGAAGAACTTCGCGGTCATAGTAGGTAAACGCCTCGTAGATGAGGGGATCGGAGAGGCAGATCCCGCATCGGCGCTCGACCTCTTCTTGGTAAAACTCAAGATTGGTGCGGTTGTCCGTGCCGCTGCGGCGATTGGCGTTGAGGTCGACCAGGATGGTGCCGAGGCGTGCCATCGTGCCACCGCGACTGCGGCGCCCGATATCCGCGAGCATCGAAGAGACATCCTTAAAATAGCGAAGGATGAACGCGTTGAGGTTGATGCTAAGAAGCGTCTCGTCCATATCGAAAACGACTGCTTTGAGCACGAGGGCACCTTTCTCGAAAAATCGATCTAGAATCGTTGGCTCCGGATACTTTACCCCAAAGCCGAATGCCTGGCTGGTTATCGTCAAGTTGCGGAGACGTGTGTTCATAAGATTACGAAAAAGTCTCCACACGAGTAAAAAATCGCAGTTCACGCTTGAAATCGAACTCATTTCCCCGTAACCTATACGAACGTGATTGCATAAGCGTCACATTAGTATCTGTCGGCTCCCGAGTGTTCCTAAACGTTGTGTGCTTGTCGCACCCTTCTGTAGGTCCTAGCAATCGGGGCCCCGTAGTTCGAAAGGGGTCCACCTTTGAGTGAGATTCAGAACTCGTCCATTTTCTCTCTTGACGATGTCAACGAGGAGGAGATGAACAACCTCATCGACGGTACGATTACCGACTTTGATGAGGGCGATCTCGTTAACGGCACTGTCGTTAAGATCGAGCATGACGAGGTGCTCGTTGACATCGGATTCAAGTCCGAGGGCGTTATCCCGGTCCGCGAGCTGTCCATCCGCAAGGACGCTAACCCTGCAGACATCGTTGCACTCGGTGATCCCATCGAGGCTCTGGTACTCCAGAAGGAGGACAAGGACGGTCGTCTGGTCCTGTCCAAGAAGCGTGCCGAGTACGAGCGTGCTTGGAACCGCATCGAGGAGAAGTTCAACTCCGGCGAGAACGTCGAGGGCGAGGTTATCGAGGTTGTCAAGGGCGGCCTGATCCTCGACATCGGCCTGCGTGGCTTCCTGCCCGCCTCCCTCGTCGACCTCCGTCGCGTCAAGGACCTCACCTCCTACATGGGCACCCGCATCGAGGCCCGCGTCATCGAGATGGACCGCAACCGCAACAACGTCGTCCTCTCCCGTCGCGTCGTGCTCGAGGAGTCCCGTAAGGCCGAGCGCTCCGAGATCCTGTCCAAGCTCAAGTCTGGCATGCGTCTCCAGGGCACCGTTTCCTCCATCGTCGACTTCGGCGCCTTCGTCGACCTCGGTGGTATCGACGGCCTCATCCACATTTCCGAGCTCTCCTGGAACCACGTCAACCATCCTTCCGAGGTTGTCAAGGTCGGCCAGGAGGTCGAGGTCGAGGTTCTCGACGTCGATCTCAACCGCGAGCGCATCTCCCTGGGTCTCAAGCAGACCACCGAGGATCCGTGGCGCGCACTGGTCAAGAAGTACCCCGTCGGCGCTATCGTCGAGGGCACTGTGACCAAGCTTGTCCCGTTCGGCGCTTTCGTCGATCTGGGCGAGGGCATCGAGGGCCTGGTGCACATCTCCGAGATGGCCAACAAGCACGTCGATCAGCCTTCTCAGGTCACCCACGTGGGCGACAAGGTTCAGGTCAAGGTCATGGAGATCGACCTCGACCGTCGTCGTATCTCCCTGTCCATGAAGTCCGCTGCTGAGACTCTGGGCGTCGAGATCGAGGTTACCCCGCTGCCTTCCGAGAAGAAGGACGAGGAGACCGACGCCGAGTAAATCGGTTTGACGATCACTTGTTTTAAGGGATCCGTCCGCAATGGACGGGTCCCTTTTTTGCATTTGCTGCTGAGGTGCGCGATGCTGCCCGGGCTGTCCACAGGCTATTGGGTTGTCAGTGCATGAAAAATGCCGACATCCCGCCTCGGGGAGGAGGCGGGAACACACCGAGTAGACGGAGGGGTGTGGAGCGCGGTCGCGTCTCGACTGACGACGTTGCCCATCGACAGGACCATTGTAGCGCATGGCGGTTCTTGGTTTATCGTGTCGAGCGTTTGCGTTGTGCCATTGCCTGCGGCAACGGTGTGTTACACTCTTGCACTGCTGAGTGGGCCAGACGGTCGCGCGATGTGCTGCTTGCAGCACGCGTGAGGAAAGTCCGGGCTCCAGAGGGCGGGATGCCGGCTAACGGCCGGGCGGAGTGATCCGACGGAAAGCGCCGCAGAAAAGAAGACTCCCACCTGCGCCGCAAGGCGTAAAGGGAAAAGCTGAAACGGTGGTGTAAGAGACCACCAGCGTCGTGGTAACACGGCGGCTTGGCAAGCCCCATCCGGAGCAAGCGCGAATAGGAACGCTATGGGCCGGCCCGGTCCGCGTTCGGGTAGCGTGCGTGGAACTGCACGGTAACGTGCAGACAAGATAAATGACCGTTCACGACAGAACCCGGCTTATCGGCCCACTCAGCACTTTGTTGACGCTGCGAACCCGTCAGCGCGGCAATCTGCCTTTCAAGCCTTCGGGCATGACCATAAGGTCAATGCCCTTGTCTTTCAAGGCACCCTGCTCGCGCTGACGGGTTCTCGCTGTTGGTGACGGTATCATTGGCGTTTCCGTTCTTGTTGGCGAGGTCAACGGTGCTGTCTTTGCCGTATTATTGAGGCTGTTTGTTGCTGCGCTTTATTTTGTTGAGGGGCTTTGTTGGACAGCTATTTTACTCTGCAATCGAATATTGAGGTTTCGGGCGAATTTGTGGACCGCAAGAGCCGGTTTATTGCCCAGCTGGTCCATATTGAGTCCGAGGATGAGGCGAATGCCTTTATCGAGACCGTTCGCAAACGTCATTACGACGCTCGACACAATGTTCCCGCGTGGATTTTGGTCGATGGACGCGAGCGTCAAAGCGATGACGGTGAGCCGAGCCGCACGAGCGGTATGCCGACGCTCGAGGTGTTGCGCGGCGCGGGGCTCAAAAATGTTTGCTGCGTAGTGACGCGCTATTTTGGTGGCACGCTGTTGGGGCCTGGTGGCTTGGTACGCGCCTATACCGCGGCGACGCAAGCGGCGGTGGCCGCGGCTCGGGAGGCCGGGCAGATCGTCGAGATGACGAGCGTCGTGCCTGTTGACGTGCATGTGGCCTATCCGCAGTATGAGCAGGTGCTTCGCTTGGCGCAGGATTCGGGTGCCAAGGTTTCGGATACCGATTACGCGGATGCCGTGACACTTCACTTGGTGTTTAAGGCGGGGGAGCAGGAGTCTTTTTGCGCCAGGATGCGCGAGCTTATGGCGGGGCGCGAGGAGATCGAGGTCGGTGCTCCCGTATTTGCCGAGTTCTAACGGCGACGGCCGGCGTGCTTTTGGATGGATCCCAAGCGCGCCGGCCGTCGTTTTTCTGTGCTGCCGTTTACTCGGCGAGCTGCTTTAGTACATCACAGGCGATTTCGACGGCATCGTCGATGCAGCCGGGGCAGCTGCGAAGCGGACCCTTGTCCGATCCGATGCCCTTGAGCGTGCCGCAGACGGTCGTCGTGTTCTTCTCGCCAAAACGCTTGGCGATTTCGCGCGACAGTTTGTAGGTCTGGCCTTTGGTCTTGGGGTTTTCCATGCCGTCGCTCATCACAAAGCCCATGATGGCCACGGCGCCCGAGATGGCGCCGCAGGTTTCGGTCATGCCGCCCATGCCGGCGCCAAATCCCTCGGTGAGGGTAAAGGCGGTCTGTGGGTCGAGCCCGACGGCAGGTGCGAGCGTGCAGGCGACGGCCTGGGCGCAGTTAAAGCCACGGGCGTGGTATTCGGCAGCCTGAGCCTGACAGGCGTTGATGTCGAGCTGGGCCGTATCGATTTGCTTCATCGTTGTCTCCTTGTTCACGGTGTACCCGCCTATGGTACCCGTGACGGGGCATGTAATCATCGAGAGCTTCATGTATGCCTCGTTTTTATCTATCGAACAAATGCCCAAGGCTTGAGATAAATACCCCTGATCAATTTGTCCCTTAACCTACCTTGGGGATGGGTTGTGAGGGGTGCAGGGTAGCGGTATCGTGAACCGAATAAAACTAAAACCCAGGCAAGGGAGCTAGATATGAGCGAGCAGACCATCGGTACTACATGTGTTCAGGGCGGCTATCACCCGGGAGATGCCGAGCCGCGCCAGGTGCCCATTTACCAGTCCACCACGTGGAAATACGACACGTCGGAGCACATGGGCAAGCTGTTTGACCTGGAGGAGTCTGGTTACTTCTACAGCCGTCTGCAGAACCCCACGTGCGATCTGGTTGCCGCCAAGATCTGCGAGATGGAGGGCGGCACCGCTGCGATGCTCACGAGCTCGGGCATGGCTGCGAACTTCCTCGCGATCTTTAACGTGGCCGGTGCCGGCGATCACGTGGTCGCGAGCTCTGCCATCTATGGCGGTACCTACAACCTGCTCGCCCATACTATGGAGCGCATGGGTCTGACCTGCACGTTCGTTGCCCCCGACTGCACCGACGAGGAGCTCGAGGCAGCCTTTGAGCCCAATACCAAGCTCGTCTTTGGCGAGACGATCGCCAATCCCGCACTTGCCGTGCTCGATATTGAGCGCTTTGCCAAGGCCGCGCATGACCACGGCGTGCCGCTGATGGTCGACAACACCTTCCCGACGCCCGTGATGTGCCGCCCCTTTGAGTGGGGCGCCGACATCGTTACGCACTCCACCACCAAGTACATGGATGGACATGCTGCCTACCTGGGCGGCGTGATCGTCGACCACGGCCAGTTTGACTGGATGGCCCATGCGGACAAGTTCCCGGGTCTCACCACGCCTGACGAGAGCTACCACGGCGTGACCTATGCCGAGAAGTTCGGTCGTGAGGGCGCCTTCATTACCAAGGCAACCGCTCAGCTCATGCGCGACCTCGGCCCCATGCAGAACCCTCAGGCGGCCTTCTTCTTGAACAGCTCGCTCGAGAGCCTGCATGTGCGCATGCCGCGTCATTGCGAGAACGGCCTGGCCGTTGCCAAGTTCCTGCAGAGTCATCCCAAGGTACGCTTCGTGAGCTATCCGGGCCTGGAGGGCGATAAGTACTACGACATCGCTCAGAAATACATGCCCAACGGTACCTGCGGCGTTGTGAGCTTTGGCTTTAACGGTGGTCGCGCGGCGGCCGAGACCTTTATGAAGAGCCTCAAGCTCGCCCAGATCGCCACGCACGTGGCCGACGCCCGCACTTGCTGCCTGCATCCCGCTAATGCCACACATCGCCAGATGAACGATGAGGAGCTCATCGCCTGTGGCATCTCCGCCGACATGGTGCGCCTGTCGTGCGGCCTCGAGGACACGGCCGACTTGATTGCCGACCTTGAGCAGGCACTCGAGCAGTGCTAGGCTAGCTCCGTACAAGGCGCCGATGCTGGCAGAAAGCTTCGGCGACCTTTCGTTCCGATTCCGTAGGCGGGACCCCAATCGCGGCAGTTTGCAGGCGATTGGGGCCCCGTTTTTGCGTTGCGCCACTCGAAAGGATGGATATGGAGAAAACCGCAGAGCAGCTGCGCCGCGAGCATATTGCCCTAGAGGGCGACACCCATGGCAAGAACAAGTGGGCGATTCTGTTTACCGTGCTCATCATGACGTTTATGGTGTGTCTGGATTCGACCGTCGTGACCGTGGCGCTGCCCGTGATGCAAAAGGAGCTGGGCGTGGGCCTCGATCGCATTCAGCTGGTGAGTTCGGTGTACCTGCTTGCGACATGCGTGGCTATGTTGCCGTTTGGCCGTCTGGGCGACGTGCGCGGCAAGGTGAATGTGTTCCAGCTGGGCGTCATCGTCTTTTCGGTCGGTTCGCTGCTGTGCGGCCTTTCGGCCTCGCTCGAGGTTCTTATCCTGGCACGCATTGTTCAGGGCATCGGTTGCGCGGCGGCCATGGCTAACAACATGGGTATCATCACCGAGTCGTTTCCGGCGCGCGAACGAGGCCGTGCCATGGGTATTCTCGCGACCTTTGTGGCCCTCGGCATGATGTGTGGCCCCGTGCTCGGCGGCATGCTGGTGGCAAGCTTTCCCTGGGAGAGTATCTTCCTCATCAACCTGCCTATTGGCATAATCTCGTTTATCGTGGGGCTCTACACGCTGCCGCATGTTAAGCCGGAGGCCGGCGAGCGCCCCATGTCCTTGATTGAGGCTGCTCGTCGCTGCTTGGCAAATTCGGCCTTCACCATCAACCTTGCCTGCATGCTCATCGTGTTCGTTGGTATTGGCGCATCCGAGTTTATCCTGCCGTTCTATTTTCAGGACGCCCACGGCTTTGGTTCCGACATTTCCGGATTGCTCTTTTTGGCGCTGCCGATGGTGAATGCCTTTATCGGGCCGCTTTCGGGTACGGTTTCGGACCGCGTTGGCTGCGAGGGCCCCACGGCGGTCGGTCTGGGCTTGTACGTGTGCGGTCTCTTTGCGGTAAGCACGCTCGACGAGCACTCTTCTATCCCTGTGATCGTGTGTTGCGTCGCGTTTATGTCGTGCGGTACGTCGATTTTCCAGAGTCCCAATAACTCGCTGTATATGGGCTCGGCTCCGCGCGAGGCACTTGGCTTTGCGGGCAGCCTGGGCAGCCTGGCGCGCTACGCCGGCATGGCACTCGGCATTACGGCGGCGTCGCATATCCTGTATGGGCAGATGAGCGTGGCGATGGGCGAGGCCGTGACCAGTTTTGTTGCAGGCCGTCCGGATGTATTCCTATTCGGCTTTCGCTCGGTGTTCTACGTACTCATGGCTGTGGCCGCTGTGGGCTTTGCGCTTGCCATAGTGCGTTTGGTGAAGATGCGCGCCCGCCATTAGCGTGTTGGGAGGCTGACTGCCACGATTCGCGCCGTCCCAAAAAGACTGGTTTGTGGTGCGATGCGGCTTGTGGGGCGGGCGGGGGTCGGTCCGTGGTAGACTATCGAACAACGTTTATTAATCGCGCGGTATCGTTGCCGTGAGAAGGGGTTGCGCAATGCAGGAGCTTGAGGATCGTATTCGCCACGACGGCATCGTAAAGGCAGGTAACGTCCTTAAGGTTGATGCCTTCCTCAACCACCAGTGCGACGTTGAGCTGTTCGACCACATGGGTGCCGAGTGGGCCCGCCTGTTCGAGGATGTCGAGATCAACAAGATCCTGACCATTGAGGCTTCGGGCATTGGTATGGCTTGCATCGCGGCCCAGCATTTTGGCGGCGTGCCGGTGGTTTTTGCCAAGAAGGCGCAGTCCATCAACCTCGACGGCGAGCAGTATGCCACGACCATCTATTCCTTCACCAAGCAGAAGGAGTACCCGGTCATTGTAGGTAAGCGCTTCCTGTCCGAGGGCGACAAGGTTCTGATCATCGACGACTTCTTGGCTAACGGCTGTGCGCTTGAGGGTCTCATCAAGATCTGCGAGGCTGCGGGCGCCGAGGTTGCCGGCATCGGTATTGCCGTGGAGAAGGGCTTCCAGGGCGGCGGCGATAAGCTCCGTCAGCGCGGCTTCCGCGTTGAGAGCCTGGCCCGTATCGCCGATATGGACTGCGAGAACGGCGAGATCACCTTCGCCTAAGCGCGCAACACAAGCGATTGGTATGCGATGTGACAAAGGGACTGTCCCTTTGTCACATTTTTTGTATGAGGGGAGGTGCTGATATGGATGAGAACAAGATGGGATGGCGTGAGTATGCGCGCTATGCCGAGATGTCGGTCGAGGAGCTGGCGCACGATTGCGAGGTACAGGTGTTTCGCGCGACGGGTCCGGGCGGGCAGGGCGTGAACACGACGGACTCTGCGGTGCGCATGAAACATGGGCCCACGGGGATTACCGTGACAGCGCGCGAGAGCCGCAGCCAGTTCCAGAACCGTAGCTGCTGTCTGCGTAAGCTACGCGCTGAGCTTGAGCGTCGCGGGCGTCCACCGCGCCGTCGCGTCAAGACCAAAGTGCCTCAGCGATCGCGCCAGCGCAGGCTCAACGACAAACACTTCAACGCCATTAAAAAGGCCAACCGACGCAAGCCGGGCGGGGAGGAATGATCTTCTCAATAAGTTGCGGTGAAATAGGGACTGTTTTGCGGCTTTAGCTGCATAAACAGTCCCTATTTCACCGCAACTTAGGTGGGGTTAGCGGGTGGGGTGCCAGACGTGGAGGGCGCCGGCGAGGATGTCGACCTCGATGCGCGAGGCGACAACGGGCTCGCCGTCGGCCTGAATGGGGTAGTCGGGCTCCTCAAAGGTAAGCTCGGCATGGCGACAGCGGCGCATGCGAACCGGTGGCAGCTTGGTATGGTGGCCATCTTTGGCCGAAAGGAACATGGGAAGCGCGACCGCGCGCGGAACGGGGCCGCAGGCGTAGCAGACGTCGAGTATGCCGTCGCACGGGTCGGCGTTGGGACAGATGCGATAGCCCGAACCATAGGTGGGTCCCAGCTGGATGGCCATGATAATCGCCCGCACGCGCTCGGCGGGCGCGCCATCAAAGCTGATGGTCATGGGGTAGTTGCGATAGCGTAGGCCAAACTGCTCAAGTCCCGAGAGAGTGTAGAGCGGAGCGCCCGTCAAGCCCGTCTTTTTGCGCAGCTTGGTGGTGCCCAGGCCGATGGCGGCATCGATGCCGACCGAAAGTGTCTGGTCGTAGTACTCAACGGTAGCCTCGCCGCTGCCGCTCGCAGGGCTCCACGAGCGAATGCGCCCGATGTCCTGACGCTGCAGCTCGCAGGTGAGCAGCGCGCCAAAATCCTTGCCGGAGAAATCGTCGATGCCGAGCGTTTGGGCAAAATCGTTGCCGGAGCCCACGGGCAGGACGGCAAGGGCGGGGCGGGTGCCCTCCTCTTGCGTCATAAGCCCGTTGACGACCTCGTGAATCACGCCGTCGCCGCCAAGGGCGATAACGGTGCGATAGCCCTGAGCCTGTGCGGCCAGCTCCTTGGCGTGTCCCATGCGCTCGGTCAGCACCAGGTCAAACTGGGATGCGCGCGCGGTCATATCCAAAAAGCGTTGCAGGCGCTCGGCAACTTCGCGCGCCGCACCCGACTGGGCGGCTGGGTTGGCGATGATGAGCGTGCGGGCAAAATCAGTTGCATGCATGGGGCGACTCCCGGCGTATGACGTGACGGTGCGGTCGCGCTCAGGTCGAATTGCCCCCGATTGTGGCTGCACGGCGAATACTAACGTCTACTCTATCAGGTCGTTGTGGCGCTCGATGGCATCCGCTACCGTACCGCCCTCATCCACAATAAGCGAACGGCGCTTGGGTGAGATGATGCGCTGGGCGGGGTACACGCCGCGGTGTCCGCCGGCGAGATAGCTGATAAAGGCCACGATGACAAAGAACCCGGCGGCCGTGCCGTGGAACAGGTCGATGGCCATCATGCAGGTGGTGATGGGCACGTTAAGGCCGGCGCAGAATACACCGAGCATGCCCAGCGCCGCCAGAAAGCTGGGGTCGATTCCGACGAGGCAACCGATCCAGCCGCCGAGTGCCGCACCGATGCCAAACAGGGGCGTGACCTCGCCGCCTTGGAAGCCCGCGCCCAGGGTGAGCGCTGTGACGACCAACTTGATGACTGCGTCCGCCAGGGTGGTGTTGCCGGCAAATCCGGCGCCGGAAAGCCACGTGGAAAGGCCGGCGTAGTCCCAGGCGTCGAGGAGGGCATAGGCGGCCAAAACCACGAGTGCGCCTATGAGTGCGCGAACGAGGTAATTGGTGATAAAGCGACCGTACAGGCTCTTGACGGTTCGAACTGACCAGGCAAAGAGGCGTGCCGTCAGACCGAAGATAATGGCACTGATAACAACGATGACAACCGTCCGTGGTGTCATGTTGGGAACGCTGGCGATAACATTCGCCTCGTACTCGGTTCCCAAGGCAAGCGACGTAAAGTAGCCGGTAAACGAAGCGACCAGGCAGTAGATGCCCGCGGTGTAGTCGATCTTGCCGATGAAGCACATCTCCATGCCAAAGAAAGCCCCGGCAAGGGGCGAGCCGAACACGGCGCCAAAGGCCGACGAGATGCCGGCGAGCATGAGGTCGTGGTGGTCATGCTTTTTGAGGTGGGCGAGGCTCGAGATGTTGCTGGCGATGGTGCCGCCAATCTGCACCGCAGCTCCCTCGCGACCGGCCGAGCCGCCGGTGAGGTGCGTGAGCGTGGAGCAGACGAAGGTGAGGATGGCCATGCGCATATGGATGAGGCGTGTGCCCAGAGCGGAGTCGATGACCAGGTTGTTGCCACGCTTGGCGGCGAGACCGTGGTTTTTGTACACCCATGCGGTGGCAACGCCCACAACGGGAAGCAGCGCGTAAATCCACGCATGGTGCTCGCGATAGTCGGTCGCGATATTTAATGAGGCCAAAAACGCCCAAGCGGCAACGCCCATGGCGAGCGAGACGGTGACGACGAGTACGAGCAACTTAGTGCTCGCTAGTAGGTTGCGGGCGTTGCGGCGCGTGTCGGCAGCCAAGAGATGCTCGGAGCGGGTAAGTTGATGCCTGCCTGCCGTGATGACGTCATTAAGGGAGAAAAAACCGCCGTCGTCGAGCGGCTGGAAATGATCCTGCGCTTTGTTTGCGCTTTCGGGTTTGTCGTTATGAGCCATACGTTCCTCTTTTAGGTTGCAACGCAAGCAATTATAAAACGCGGTAAACGCGACGAGCCGGTGGGTTGGTTTCCATTCTGTTTCGCGGCCTGCAACCGACAGGTGTATTTGCGGGTACAGGCCGAGTCGCGGTCGTGCGTCGGGGGATTATACTGAGACAAGCATAAAGAATTGGCGCCCCTGTTGTGCGCCGTGGCATTAAGAGGTGCATATGGCAGAGAAACTCATACCGTTGGAGGATGCGCAGTCGATTGTTTTGTCGCACGTTGCTCCGACGGATCTTATCGAGATTCCCGTGTGGCAGGCCGCCGGTCTTCCCTTGGCCGAGGACGCGGTGGCCGATATCGACATCTCGCCGTTTGCCAACAGCGCCATGGACGGGTATGCCGTGCGCTCGGCGGACTTGGCGCAGGCATCTGG
Source organism: Collinsella sp. (assembly GCA_048362915.1). Lineage (GTDB taxonomy): Bacteria > Actinomycetota > Coriobacteriia > Coriobacteriales > Coriobacteriaceae > Collinsella. The sequence continues at coordinate 232,388 of DBFPAR010000008.1, read as the reverse complement.
CGAGGCGCCGGTGACGCTCGATGTTATCGGACATGAGGCCGCGGGTCATGTGTTTGGGGACGCAATCGGCGCGGGCGAGACGGTCCGCATCATGACGGGCGCGCCGGTGCCCGAGGGTGCCGATGCCGTGGTGAAGTACGAGATCGTCGATGTGCTCGACGGTGACGGCAACGAGGGCTCGCGTGTGAGGTTTTTGGCGCCGGCCAAGGTGGGGAAGAATGTTCGCTCTGCCGCCGAGGAGGCCCATGCCGGCGAAGTCGTGATGCGTGCTGGCGAGGTTGTGACTCCGGCCGGCGCCGGCCTGCTGGCAAGCGCCGGTTACGCGAGCGTGAAGGTCCATGCCGCTCCGCGCGTGGGCATTATCTCGCTGGGCACGGAGCTGGTCGCGCCGGGTGAGCTGCCGGCGCGCGGGCAGATTCGCGACTCCAACTCCTCGGCGCTGATGGCCGAGGCGCTCGATGCCGGCGCCGAGCCCGTGTTCTACGGTATTGCGCCCGACGATGAGCAGGCGATTGGCGAGCTGGTGCATCGCGCCACGCGAGAGTGCGATTTTGTCATTACGAGCGGCGGCGCCTCGGCGGGCGATTACGACTACGTGACGGCGCTCGTCCGGCGCGAGGGCGTGGTGCTGTTCGATCGCATCTCGATGCGTCCGGGCAAGGCCATCACGTTTGGCTTGCTCGGGGGCAAGCCCTACCTAGGGCTTTCAGGCAATCCGGCCGCGGCGTATGTGGGCTTTGAGATGCTCGCCCGTCCGGCGATTCGCAAGATGCGCGGCTTTGCCGAGGGCGTGCGTCCCGTGCAGCAGGCGATATTGACGCACGGCGTGAAAAAGCGCCAGGACCGACGCTTCTTCGATCGCGCCACGGTTTTGCGCGACCCCGAGACCAGTGAGCTGTTGGTGACCGAGGCCAAGACGCAGAATTCGGCTCTGCTCGGCACGATGCAGCGGTCCAACTGCCTGCTGCGTATTGACGAAGGACCGTGCGAGCTCAAGGCGGGCGACGTCGTGGATGTCGTGCGTGTCGACCTGCCCGAGGGCACGGTGTTGTAGGAGGAAGACTATGGAGTTGAAGATTTCGATCGTGACGTGCTCGGATACGCGCGATCTTGCTCAGGACGAGGCTGGAGCCGCACTCGAGGAACTTATCGAGGCGCAGGGCTGGACGGTCGTCTCACATGTGGTCGTGCGCGACGACGCCAGCGAGATCGGTGATGCCATTGTGGAAGCTGCCGATGAGTGCCACGCCAACGTCGTCCTCACCTGTGGCGGCACGGGACTTTCGATGCGCGACGTGACGCCCGAGGCGACGCGTGCCGTCTGCGACCGCGATGTGCCGGGTATTGCAGAGGCAATCCGTGCGTACTCCATGACCAAGACACGCCGCGCTATGCTCTCGCGCGCCGTGTGCATGCAGCGTGGGCATACGCTTGTCATCAACTTTCCGGGATCCACGAAAGCGGCCCGCGAAAGCTGGGAGGCCGTGAGCGATCAGCTGGAGCATGCGGCCCAAATGACGGCGGGCGGCGGACATACCAAATAAGCGGTTTACCTGCGGCGGGGCGACCTGAACGGCTGCTCCGCCTTTGTTTTCCGCCGAAGCGACGCCGAGGTGCACGGCAACTCGAAACTATATTCTCTAGCGAGAATAATTTCTCATTATCATTATTCGCGCGGAAGTATAATCTAGTAACAGAATAAAGCCTGCGGCGGGGTGCCCGGGCATAGCGTTCGAAAGGGTTGAATATGTTCGATATGGTTTCACGCCGCGGTTTTGTCTCGCTTTCTGCTGCCGCTGCCGCCGGCCTTGGCCTTGCCGGCTGCTCGGGCAACAAGACGTCCGAGCCCGCTGGTTCCGATGCCGGCTCCGTCAAGTCTTCCTCTAAGAAGAAGGCTGTCGAGCTGCAGGTCTTTGCCGCCAACTCGCTCGAGAAGGCCCTGCCCGAGGTTCAGGAGTTCTACACCGAGCAGACCGGCACCACGTTTGCCGACACGCAGTTTAAGGCGTCTGGCGACCTCGTCGAGCAGATGCGCGCCGGTGCCACGGCCGACGTGCTCATCACCGCTTCCAAGGGCACCATGGATGACGCTGAGACCGCCGAGCTCGTCGACGCCGGCACCCGTGAGGACATGTTCGTCAACGACCTCGTGATCATTCGCGCTGAGGGCTCCGACACCAAGGTCGAGGCCATCGCCGACGTCGCGAATCTGGACGGCAAGATTGCCATCGGCGACGCCAAGACCGTTCCCGCCGGAAAGTACGCCAACCAGGCTCTGGCCTCCGTGGGCCTCTACACTGGCACCGAGGGCGACGACGGCGAGTATACTCCCGAGATCGCCGACAAGGTCGCGCTGGCCGATAAAGTGGGCACCGCAGCTGCCTATGTGTCCACAGGCGACTGCGTGGCCGGTTTTGTCTACAGCTCCGACATCTTCCGCTACGACGGCATCGAGGAGGCCTTTGTGTGCCCCGAGGATTCGCACAAGCCCATTGTGTATCCGGGCGCTGTTGCCGAGAGCTCCGAACATGCCGACGAAGCCAAGGCGTTCATCGATTTCTGCCTGACCAACAAGAAGGCTCAGAAGATTTGGGCTAAGTACGGCTTTGAGCTTTCCGCGTAGTGCGGCTTGGCGCGATAATTCCATCGTTTTGTGTTTCACTCCGTCCTTGTATTCGCTTGGAGCTTTTCGTGCTTAATAGATTCCGCATGCTTGTCGCCTGTGCTTTGACCTTGACGCTTTGCTGGGTGCCGGGATTTGCGTTTGCTGGGGACGCTGAGGACGGGGCCCAGGTTGCTGCGACCGCTCATGGGCTTTCCTATGGAATCGAGGGTTTTGAGCGGTTGGCGAAGGGGACCGCTCGTGCCATGGAGGGCCAGCCTGAGGGCTACCGGTTTCCCGTTGACGAGGATGTGGACCTTGTAGTGGCGCCTGCTGCCGATCGCGTTGTGGCGTGGATATCGCCCAAGGCGGTCGAGAAGTATGGATTGGATCCGCAGGACAACGAGTGCGTATCGGGTCTCAAGGCCCTCGTCTGTGACCTCGACAGCGCAAACTGCATGGGAGGTGCGCGGCTGGGGGACGTGGATCTTCCTTGGTATGTCACGGCGGAAACAACGTTTGATGCCGGCGGGTATACCTATGGCTTTGATGAGCGCGGTGCGGATGGGGACCGCTATGTGGTGATTGCATCAGCCTCGGGTGATGCCAAGGGCGGCGCGCGTTGGCTTGATAGCGCTCACATGGTAGAAGCATCGTCTGTCATGTTGCGGGATGAGCAAGGGCCCTTGACCTCTCTGGTCTCCTTTTTGGGCGACATCGACTATCGCCCGTTTTGGGTGTCCATTAAAACGAGCGGCCTTGCCCTGGTGATCTCCCTTGCGCTGGGCCTGTTCGCCGCGTGGAAGACTATGGGTACCTCGAGTCGCATCAAGGGCCTGCTCGACTCGGTCTTTACCATCCCCATGGTGTTGCCGCCCACGGTCTGCGGCTTTTTGCTGCTTATGCTGTTTGGTCGCTCGACCGGGGTGGGCCAGTGGCTGATTGCGCACGGCGTCTCGATTGTCTTTACGTGGCCGGCGGCGGTGATCTCTGCCGTGGTGGTATCGTTCCCACTGGTCTACCGTACGGCGCTCGGCGCCTTTGAGAGCCTCGACACGCAGATGCTTGACGCCGCGCGAACCCTGGGATGGTCCGAGCGTCGCATCTTTGCCAAGCTTATGATGCCGCTTGGGTGGCCTTCTATTGCTGCTGGTACGGTCCTCGCCTTTGCCCGCGCGATGGGAGAGTTTGGCTGCACGCTGTTCTTTGCGGGCAACTACGCCGGCATTACGCAGACCATCCCCATCGCCATCTATTTTGAGTGGATGGGCGGCAATACGTCGGTCGCGCTCTTCTGGGTCGTGGTCGTAATTGCGTTCAGCTTCCTGGTCATCCTGTTCATTAACATGTACACCGCCCATTCGCAAAAGTATCGCGAGCGGGGCCTTTCCCATGCGGGGCGCAAGCAGGCCAAAGACCTCGCCGGACAGGGTGATTCGCTCGACCCGGCGGGCGGCGATGCCCTGCGAATCGATCGCGAGGCGCTGGCCGAGCTTATGCGCGATGACGCGGTCGCGAAGGGAGGTCGATAGGCCATGTCGCTCGTTCTGGATATCAAAAAGCGCTATCCCGGGTTTATGCTCGACATGCAGCTTGAGGCCGGCGAGGAGCGTGTGGCGCTGCTGGGCGCCTCGGGTTGCGGCAAGAGCTGCACGCTGCGCTGCATTGCCGGCGTGGAGACGCCCGACGTGGGCAAGATCGTCGTCAACGGTGTGACCTTTTTTGACTCGGCGGCGGGCATCGACCTGTCGCCCCAGGAGCGCAAATGTGCCCTGTTGTTCCAAAACTATCAGCTGTTTCCCAACATGACGGTGGCCGATAACGTATGCGCCGGCGTAAAGGATGCGGGCGACGCCGCGGCGCGTAAAAAACTTGCTGAGCGCTACCTGGGCATCTTTGGCCTGGCCGATTTCGCCGACCGTTATCCCGCGCGGCTCTCGGGTGGCCAGCAACAACGCGTGGCGCTTGCCCGCATGGTGGCGGCACATCCGGGCATCTTTATGTTCGACGAGCCCATGAGCGCGCTCGATTCCTATCTTAAGAGCGCGCTCGAGCAGAACATGCTCGACCTGTTCGATGTATGCAACCGCACCGTGCTCTACGTGAGCCACGACATCGACGAGGCGTGCCGCCTGTGCGGGCGCATCTGCGTGGTGCACGACGGGCATGTTGAGGAGACCGGCTCCGTCGAGGACGTGGTCCGCCGTCCGCAGACGCTGGCGGCGCTGCGCCTGACGGGCTGCAAGAACACAAGCCGGGCGCGCAAGATCGGCGACGAAGAAGTTGAGGCCCTCGACTGGGGCATGACCTTTAACGTGGGTCGCGCGGTTCCCGATAATGTGGCGTACCTGGGCGTTCGCGCAAGCTACTTCCATGTTGACAATCGCGTGGAACGAGGTCGCAACAGCTACGATTTGCACGTGGCCCGTGTGAGCGATTCGCGCTTTGAGCGGCTGGTGTTGCTGGACGTGCCGCGCGCCGACGCGCCGACGCGCCTGCAGTGGAAGGTCAACAAAGTGGGCGTGCCTGTCGATGAGCTACCGCAAGCAGGCGAGACGCTGCGCATGCACTTCGATGCGAGTAGGATCCACTTGGTTTGTCGATAGCGCCGGGTAATGCCGTCGGGGATATAAGCCTCGGCGGCTTTGCCTTGCCGCTCGCCGAATGAGGGATGACAAACTCTTATCAATCAAGATAATTATTTATTAAACGACGACACACGGCGCTGTCGTACGAATGTCAACGGTGTTCGCATGGTCGACGACCGTTGATATAGTTGACCTCAACTTGTAAAGGAGGGTGCGCACATGCCGCAGACGACATACATTCGCCGCGTTGCCGCGCGTGCCCTATATATGGCTCGGAGCCGCATATGAGCAGGTATGTTCACGGCTCCGGGAGAGACGACGCACAACTAAATAATCGACCGCAAAGCAGGTTCCCCAAAATTCCGGGTTTAGGCGCGGCTGGGTTTTCGCCACCCACCGTGCAGCAATACCGTAGCTATTCATTTTTGGTTCGAGAGGGGAACCGTTATGGCTGAAGAATTCGATTTCCATCCGATGTGGGAGACCCTCGGCATGAATCTTGCCGATCACGACATGCTGCTGGGCGCCGTGGGCCAGATGTACGGCGATATGTTCCTGACGCAGAACAATCGCCCCAAGTCCACGTCCTACCTGGATTTTGTCGCCACCAACATCCACAGCGGCCGTATTAAGGAGATGCTCGACAAGAAGGAGGCCGGCGAGGCCACCAAGATTGTTGGCAGCTTCTGCGTCTACGTGCCCGAGGAGATCGTGCTCGCCTGCGACGGTATCCCTGTGGGTCTGTGCTCGGGTGCCGACTGGGCAACCGACAAAGTCGAGGAGCACCTGCCGCGCAACACCTGTCCGCTCATCAAGAGCTTTGCCGGCTTTAAGCTGGGTGAGGTCTGCCCTTACATCGAGTCGAGCGACCTGGTGGTGGGCGAGAACACCTGCGATGGCAAGAAGAAGGCCTACGAGTTCTTTGCCACGCAAAAGAACATGTACGTCATGGATATTCCCAACGTACACGACGAGTCGACGCTCGTGACCTGGAAGGCCGAGGTCAAAAAGCTCGCCGCCAAGATCGAGGAGGAGTGCGGCGTCACGATTACGCCTGAGCGTCTGAAGACCGCCATCCACGCCGTCAATGAGAAGCGTCGCGCCCTGCAGCGCCTCGCTGCCACGCGCGCTGCCGACCCGGCGCCCATCAGCGGTCTCGACAGCCTACTGACCGTTCAGGCCGCCTTTATGGACGACACACCGCGTCTGACCGGAGCCATTAACGATATGGCGGCTGAGTGCGAGCAGCGTGTCGAGGCCGGCGAGGGCGTGGCGCCCAAGGGCACCAAGCGCATCCTGTACACCGGTACGCCCATGGCCGTGCCCAACTGGAAGCTGTTCAACCTCATCGAGAAGGCCGGCGGCGTTGTGGTAGGCGAGGAGTCCTGCACGGGCTCGCGCTACTACAAGGACCTGGTCGACGAGTCCGGTGAGACGGTCGACGAGATGCTCGACGCCATCGCCGAGCGCTACTTTAAGATTAACTGCGCCGTCTTTACGCCCAACGATCAGCGTATGAAGGACATTGTCCAGATGGCCAAGGACTTGCATGCCGACGGCATCGTCGACGTGGCCCTGCAGTTCTGCACGCTCTACGAGATGGAGTCGTTTGCCGTGGAGAAGGCTGCCGAGGAGGCCGGCATTCCGTTTATGCACATCACGACCGACTACGCCGGCGAGGATGCAGGCCAACTGCAAACCAGGACTGAGGCTTTCTTGGAAACCATTTAGGGGTATCCGTCCCGGCGGCTTCCCCAGGCACCCGATCTTGCCGTTCAAACCATCGTTTGCGTACCAAAGTACGCGGCGCTTCTCTTTCACGGCAACCTCGGGCACCTGGGAAAGCCGTTTCCTTGGTTGGTCAAAAGGTTTTTTAAGGAGTTATATGTCGGAAAATATGGAGCAGCCGTTGCCATCCACGTTTGAGGAGTTCAACGAGCAGCGCAAGGCGGCGTTTATTCGTGTCAAGGATTACAAGCAGGCGGGCAATCGTCTGGTCGGCTTTTTGTGCAGCTATACGCCGCTCGAGATTATCGATGCCGCGGGCGCCTCGAGCGTGGCCCTTTGCGGTACGTCCGATGAGGTGATTCCCGAGGCCGAGAAGGTGCTGCCGGCAAATCTGTGTCCGCTCATCAAGTCGACGTATGGTTTTGCCTATTCGCAAAAGTGCCCGTTTACGTACTTTAGCGACATGATCATCGGTGAGACCACCTGCGACGGCAAGAAGAAGATGTACGAGCTACTCAACGAGCTCAAGCGTACGCACATTCTGCATCTTCCGCAGGGTCGCGATCGCGCCTACGAGCGTGAAGGCTGGTACGAGGAGTGCTGCCTGCTCCAGGAGGAGCTCGAGAACTTCTACGGCATCACGATTACCGACGATGACCTGCGCGCTGCCGTCCGTCGTCGCAACCGCTTGCGTGCGGCCCAGCTCGAGATGTTTGCGCTGCAGGCCAACCAGCCGGCGGCCATGAGCGGCGTCGACCTGATGAGCACCATGTTTGCCGGCACGTTCAGCTTTGATATCGAGGCCTATGCGCAGCAGCTGGAGCAAAAGATTGTCAAGCTGCGCGAGGCCTACGACGCGGGCGAGCGCCCGGTCGCGGCGGATGCCAAGCGCATTCTGATCACCGGCTGCCCAGTGGGTGGCGTAATCAACAAGATCGGTCGCACCATCGAGTCCAACGGCGGTGTGGTCGTGTGCATGGACGACTGCTCGGGTGAGCGCACGGCGGCCATGATGATCGACCCGGAGGCTCCCGATATCCTGCGCGCCATCGCCGACCGTTACCTGGACATCAACTGCTCGGTCATGACGCCCAACGACGGCCGTATGGAAAATACGCTGGCCATGTGCGAGAAGTACCATGTCGATGGCGTGGTAGAGAGCGTGCTACAGGCCTGCCACACCTTCAACGTTGAGAGCGCGCGCATGCAGGGGGCTGTCGAGGGTGTGGGTATTCCGTATATGAAGATCGAGACCGACTACAGCAACGGTGACATGGGCCAGATCGAGACTCGCATCGCCGCCTTCATCGAAACCCTCTAGCTTCCTCAGGCACCGGATCTTGCTCCTCAAACCGTCGCTTGCGTACCCAAAGTACGCTGCGCTCCTCTTTCGGGGCAATCTCCGGCACCTGAGAAACCTAGAGCTAAGGCGCCTGAACGCGCAGCTGTCTTTGATGTTTAGATTGGGAGAGAGCCATGATAGGGATCGGGATCGATATCGGGTCTACGGCGGCTAAGGCTGCTGTGGTCGACGGGGAGGGTTCGGTGGCGTGGACGTGCGTGCAGCCAACCGGGTTCTCCTCGGTCGATGCTTCCGAGCGGCTGCGCGAGGCGCTGGCAGCGGCCGGCTATGACGTGGCAGCCGACGATGTGCGTGTGGTCGCGACCGGCTACGGTCGTGTCGCCGTGCCCCATGCGCACAAGGTCGTGACCGAGATCACCTGCCACGGTACCGGTGCCGTGCGCCTGTTTGGCGATCACGGCACGGTGATTGACGTAGGCGGCCAGGACACCAAGGTCATTCAGCTTAAAAGTGGCCGCGTGGCCAAGTTTGCCATGAACGACAAGTGCGCCGCCGGCACGGGGCGCTTTTTGGAGATCATGGCCGATCGCCTAGGCATTTCCCAGCAGCAGATGGCTGACCTGGCGCGTTCCGGCGAGCCCACCAAGATCAGCAGCATGTGCACGGTGTTTGCCGAAAGCGAGGTTATCAGCCTGATCGGTCGCGGTGAGCCGCGCGAGAACATTGCGCGTGGCGTGATCGACAGCGTGGTCTCGCGCGTGGCGACCATGGCCGGGCAGGCCGCGGGCGCCCCGTACTACCTGACCGGTGGCCTGTGCGAGAACGCCTTCGTGGTGGAGCGGTTGGGCGAGCTGCTGGGGTCGCCGGTGACCACCTCGCCCCAGGCTCGCTTTGCCGGTGCCATCGGCGCGGCGATTCGCGCACAGGCGCTCAATTAATGCATCCGCCGCAGGCTCGCATTCATGCGTATACTGGGAGAAAATGATTGACCGATGAGAGGAGGTATCGATGGCTGACGATCAGATTAAGCTCACGTCTATGACTGCCGCGAGCGGTTGAGCCGCTAAGTTGGCTCCTGGAGCCCTCGCCCAGGTCCTGGGCGATTTACCCAATGTGCATAACGACAACTTGCTCGTGGGGTTCGATACCTCCGACGATGCGAGCGTCTTTCGCGTTGGCGATAACTTGGGTCTCGTGCAGTCCATCGACTTCTTCCCACCGATGGTCGACGACCCGTTTTTGTTTGGCCAGATCGCCGCGGCAAACTCGCTGTCGGACATCTACGCCATGGGCGGGCGGCCGAGCCATGCCATGAACTTGCTGTGCATCCCGAGCTGTCTGGGCGTTGAGGTTGCCGGTCAGATTCTGGCGGGCGGCGCCGACAAGTGCGTCGAGGCGGGTTGCTCCATCGCGGGCGGTCACACCATCAACGACGACGAGCCCAAGTACGGCCTGTCCGTGAGCGGGTTTGTCGCGCTCGACCGCATGCTCGCCAACAGCGGCGCGCGCGTGGGCGATGCGTTACTGCTGACCAAGGCGGTTGGCTCGGGCATCATCACCACGGCCATTAAGGGCGAGCTCATCGAGCGGGACGAGGCCGCAGCCATGTTTGACTCGATGCGCACCCTCAACGAGGCTCCGATTCGTCTGGCCGAGGGACTTGAGCTTCACGGCTGCACCGACATCACGGGCTTTGGCCTGATCGGGCATGCGTGCGAGATGGCCGAGGGCTCGGGCGTGCAGATTGAGCTTGCGTCGGGGGCGGTGCCGCTCTTTGACCAGGTGCTCGACATGGCGCGTTTGGGCATTATCCCCGCGGGCTCCTACCGCAACCAGGACTTCTTTGGCCCGCGCGTGACGGCCGACGAGGACCTTGAGCCGGGCATGCTCGACGCGCTGTACGACCCGCAGACGTCTGGTGGCCTGCTTATCGCGGCACCTGCTGCCGATGTGGATGAGCTTGCGAGCCGTCTACATGCCGAAGGACGTATCGCCGCCGTCGTCGGTCGCGTGTACGAGCCGGTACCAGGCGGTCCTGCCGTTCGCGTTGTGCATTAAGGAAAACCGTTTATGCGACCGCCTACTGTTCTGGGCGGTCCCTTTTGAAAGGAAAAACTATGTCTACCAAAATTGAAGTCAATGCCATGGGCGATGCCTGCCCGCTGCCCGTCGTCAAGACGCTCAAAGCCCTGAAGCAGCTTGATGGCGAGGGTACAGTCGTGACCTCGGTCGATAACGAGACCGCCGTCAAGAACATCTCCAAGATGGCGCAGGAGAAGGGCTGCACGGCCTCAGTCGAGAAGGTTTCTGACGCTGAGTGGCACGTGACCGTCGCGACCGCCGGTGCCGTGGCCGTTGCGGACCCCGAGCAGGACGGCGCCGCTTTCTGCGACGCCAGCGCCGGCAAGGGCAAACTCGTCATTTCCGTCTACACCGATTGCATGGGCCGTGGCGACGACGAGCTGGGCCACAAGCTCATGAAGGCGTTTATCTTTGCCGTGACGCAGCAGGAGGAACTGCCCGCGACCATGCTGTTCTACAACGGCGGTGCCAAGCTCACCGTCGAGGGCTCGCCGGTGCTCGATGACCTGAAGGGCCTGGCCGAGCAGGGCGTCGAGATTCTCACCTGCGGTACCTGCCTCGACCACTATGGCATTAAAGACCAGCTTGCGGTGGGCGAGGTCACGAATATGTACGTGATCGTGGAGAAGATGGAGCAGGCCGTGCGCGTCGTGCGCCCGTAGCGTATTGGTTGGAGTTGCCATGAGGGAGAAGCGCCCGGCGCTTGTCATCACGTTTCCCACCACGGCGGCCGCCATGGGCTGCGAGTCCCTGTGCATTGAGCGCGGCCTTCCCGGGCGAACGATTCCCGTGCCCGGGGAGGTCGCTGCCGGCTGCGGTTTGGCATGGAAGGCGTTGCCTGCGGATGAGGAACTGCTGCGCGGCGAGCTTGCCGCGGCGGGCGTTCCCACCGAGGGCTTTACCGTGATCGATATGTGGGAGGTCGTGCGATGATCTACCTGGATAACGCGGCGACGACCATGCACAAGCCGCAGACGGTCATCGATGCCGTGACGCAGGCGATGTGCTCGCTCGGCAATGCCGGGCGCGGTGCCACGTCGGGTGCCCTCGATGCCGCTCGTACGATTCACGCTTGCCGTGCCAAGCTCGCGCGCCTTTTGGGTTGCCCGAGGGCGGACCATGTGTGCTTTATGCCCAATTCCACCGCGGCGCTCAACACCGCCATCAATGGCGTGGTGCGCCCCGGCGACCGTGTGGTCACAACGGTGCTCGAGCACAACTCCGTGCTGCGTCCGCTTAACCGCCTTGCGGCAGAGCAGGGTGTGACCGTTGAGCATGCGGGTTGCGACGCGAATGGCGTGCTCGACTACGATGAGCTCGATCGGCTGGTCACGCCCGGTACACGTGCCGTGGTGGTGACGCATGCCTCTAATGTGACCGGCAACGCGGTCGACATTGCGCGCGTGGCGGCCATAGCCCATGCGGCCGGCGCGCTTGTGATCGTCGATGCCTCGCAGTCTGCCGGCACGGCGCATATCGATATGCAGGCCATGGGGCTCGACATTGTGTGCTTTACCGGCCACAAGGGATTGATGGGCCCGCAGGGGACCGGCGGCCTGGCCGTGGCAGAGGGCATTGACGTGGCCCCGTGGGCCATGGGCGGCACGGGCGTGCACAGCTTCGATGCGCTGCAGCCGCTTGAGTGGCCCACGCGCCTTGAGGCGGGCACGCTCAACGGTCATGGCATCGCTGGACTTTCTGCCGGTCTCGACTTTATCGAGGCCCAGGGTGGGGTGGAGACGATTGCAGCTCACGAACGCGCGCTCGCTGATCGCTTCCTTGCCGGTGTGCGCGAGATTCCGGGGATTAAGCTCTACGGTGCCTTTGACCAGCCGACGCGCTCGGCGATCGTGTCCCTCAACGTGGGCGATATCGACTCTGCCGAGATCTCGGACGCGCTCATGCAAGGGTGGGGGATTGCGACGCGCCCCGGTGCCCATTGCGCTCCGCTCATGCACCGCGCGCTCGGAACCGAGCGCCAGGGTGTTGTTCGCTTCTCGTTTGGGTATTTCAACACGGACGAGGAAGCCGACACGGCTATCGATGCTCTGTGCGATTTAGCCTGTTAAAGCTGCTAGAACGTTTATACTTGCGGGACGGGCCTTTTGCCCGTCCCGTTTTTGTTTCGACCCGAAAGGTGTGCCTATGGCCTCATCCGCCCCCCGCGGTCTGCGCTCCGACCATGTCGTTACCGTCGGCATCGCCCTGTTCTCGATGCTCTTTGGCGCCGGCAACCTCATTATTCCGCCGCTGCTGGCGCTGCAGGCAGGTTCTGCCACGCCGGTCGCCATGCTCGGCTTTCTGATTGCAGCCATCGGCCTGCCCGTCATGGGCTTTATCGCTGTCGCGCTCGCCGGAACGGCGCGCGAGCTTGCCGGCCGCGTGCACCCCAAGTTTGGTGAGTTCTTTGTCGCGGCGGTGTATCTGGCCATCGGCCCGTGCCTGGCCATTCCGCGCACGAGCTCCACGGCCTTCGAGATGCTGGTGCCGCTGCTGCCCGAGGGTGTTTCACTCGGCACGGCGCGCCTGGTGTTTGCCGTTGGCTTCTTTGTCGTCGCGTTTGCGCTCACGCTGCGTCCGGGCGTCATCGCGCGCGTGCTCGGTCGCATTACGGGCCCCGCGCTCATTGCGCTCATCGTGCTGGTCGTGGGTGCCGCCGTGATCTCGCCGCTGGGACCGGCTGCCGCGCCTCAGGCTCCCTACGATGCCGGTGCTGCTGTGCAGGGCTTTCTGACCGGCTACCAGACCATGGACCTGCTCGCGTCGCTCGCCTTTGGAATTATCATCGCCGAGACCATCCACGAGCTGGGCGTTACCGATGACAAGCGCGTGGCCTTCGAGATTTCGCGCTCCGGCGTGATCGCCGGCGCGCTCATGGCCATCATCTACTGCGGCCTGGCGCTTGCCGGCACGCAGCTCAGCACCGTGATGTCCGATGCCACCAATGGCGCCGCCATCCTTGCCCGCTCTGCCTCCATGCACTTTGGCCTTGTCGGCACGGTCGTGGTCTTTGCGATCTTTTTCCTCGCCTGCATGAACGTGTGCATCGGCCTCATCAGCTGCTGCTCGCGTTACTTCTGCGAGACGTATGTGGTCGAAGGGGGAGCGGAGGCCTCCGAGGAGGCTATGCGTCGTCCCTTTGCGGTTCTTGCCTTTGTGTTCGCAGCGTTTTCGTGCGTGCTCTCCAACGTGGGCCTCGACGTGATCCTTATGTTCTCGGTGCCCATGCTCAATGCCTTGTACCCCGTCGCCATTGTGCTGGTTCTTATGGGCCTGGTGCACGGTTTTTGCGACGCGCATCCGCAGGTGTGGGTTTGGGTCGGCGGCGTTGTCGCGGTGCAGAGCGTGATCACCTCGGTTCGTGACGCGTTCTTTGCGAGCGCGTGGCTGCCGTTCGACGCGCTGCCGCTGGCGGACATTGGGGCCGCGTGGGCGCCGGTCGCCGTGGTGGCGTTTGTGATAGGCCTGCTCCATCGTCGTTTTGTTGCACATTCGAGGAGCTAAGGCATCAATGCTTGCACAGGCGGGGAGTCTCCCCTATAATTTCCTTCGCTTTGGGACACGCAAGGTTTAGACCTTAGCTGCTCAACACCTTCGGGACGTGGCGCAGTTTGGTAGCGCGCCTGCTTTGGGAGCAGGATGTCGCAGGTTCAAATCCTGTCGTCCCGACCATATCTTGCGGGCGTAGTTCAATGGCAGAACCCCAGCCTTCCAAGCTGATGACGCGGGTTCGATTCCCGTCGCCCGCTCCATAAGATAGATGAATGGCTCTGATTCCTTTTGGGACCAGAGCCATTTTCATATACATGCCGGGACCCCACATCCCCTCCTAAGTTGCGGTGAAATACGGACTGTTTTTCGGCTTTTATGGCCCATGTAGTCCGTATTTCACCGCAACTATTTGTAAGGTTGGATTTTGATGCCGTTGGGAGGATCGTAGCGACCGTCTACCGAGAGTGGAAATATTTTTTGAAGCTCTGACCTGCGACGTCAAGCTTTTGGTCAGCTTTTGGCAAGGCCTGCGGACGGAAGCATGCGATAGCGTAATGGTATTCTCTCCGCCGTGATGGTTATGGGGTTGGCCATGCTCGATAAAGGCAAACATTTTCCGCAGTCCTATGCAAGGATGCTATTCTCGGCCGTTGGAATTCATCAAGATGGACAGCTGCTTATAACAATTGATCCTTGGGATGAACGCCGTGCGCGCGAGCTTATGCAGGAAGAGCTCATGCTTCGTCTTTACAACCATGTATATGCGGATCCGGTCTATTGGAATAATCTTGGGGTTGAAGATCGTATCTTTCAGCTGGCATCCGCTATTGCGGTCGTTGAACCGGATGCTGTGTTTTGCGGAGCGACAGCAGCGCTGCTCTACGGCATCGGCTCGGCGTATACGCTTCTGGATAAAGTGCAAGTACTGCTGCCACGGTCTACAAGGCGTGATAAGTATGAGTTCGTTGAATACAAGCGCTGGCGGGCGGGCGAAGTGTGGCGGCTAGGTCTGTTTACACTGACGGATCCGTGTCGAACGGTTGTTGATATCGCTCGAACGAGCGCCTTTCGCTATGCGCTGGGCTATGTCGATGGCTTGGCCCGTGAGTACGATGTCGAACGCGAAGAGCTGCGAGCATATGCCCAGGCAAATTGCCGAGGGTTGCATGGCATCGCGCGTGCTTTTGACGTTTTTGAGTATATGGACGGCAGGTCAGACAATGGCGGCGAGTCTGAGGCGAGAGCAGCGATGATTCTCGCTGGGGTTGCCACGCCCGAGCTTCAAGTTGAGATAACGCGACCGGGAAACGCTGGCTATTATCTAGCAGATTATGGCTGGCAGATGCCAGACGGCTCATGGACGCTGGCAGAGCTGCATGGGCTAGGCAAGTTTGAAGACGAGGCTCAAAATGATCCAGAGCGGGCGGCGGCAAAAATGTATCGAGCGGCCCTCATGCGCGACGCGAACCTTCGCTCCATGGGCCACAACGTCATTCATTTCAAACTCTCGGACACCTACGACGTAGAATCGTTCGGTGCCATGATTCGCGGCTACGGCATTCCGACAACAAAACCCTACGCCGAATCCCGATAGCGAAATCGTTCGCGGTCCACCTTCAATAAGTTGCGGTGAAATGCGGACTGTTGAGGCCTTTAAAGGCATAAAACAGTCCGTATTTCACCGCAACTTAGGTGGGGATGGGGTTAGCTGCGGGGGCGGTGGCGGAGCTTGTCGATGGTGGAGTCGGTGCTTCGGCTGCGGGCTTCGGCGGCGCGGTCGCGGGCGTCGGCGGCGGTTTGGCGCTTGCGGCGGTAATCGATCATGCCTTGGATGATGGGCTTGCCAAAGCTCACGACGTCGTCGTTATAGATGGCGGTTCGGGCTGCGAGGAGGCAGTCGGTAAAGTCCATATGGGTCTTGCCAAAGAGCTTGACGGCAAGGGCGACAACGGTGGGCTCGTCGACCATGACGTCATCGAGCAGCCTTTTCATGGCCGCAGCAATCTCAACGCGGGGAACCTTATAGACGTCGCGCGGCGTGACCACGACGCGCGTGATGATTTCGGGATAGACACGAGCGGTGCGCGTGGCGATGACCTTGGCGGCGCGCGGTGACAGGACTTCGTCGTCGTCAAGCAGGTAGCGTAGGATGACGGTCTCGTCGATGATGGTGCTACTCATGGATATCTACTTCCTCGGGACCCAAAATCGAATCGTCGCTTTCTGTGGCAAGGTATTCAATCCAGGCATTGCGCTCCTCGGAGCGGCGATTGGGGTCACCGTATGCTTTGAGCGATCCATAGGCGGCGGTGCCGTCCTTTGAGCGCACGGCGACCGGTTGAAAGGGGAGCTTGCGCATCAAAATGCTCTGCGCGACAAATAGACGGACGGCCTCGGCGAGCGATGTGCCCATGGCGTCGTAGAGATGTTCGGCATGCTGCTTGTCTTCCTCGCGAATGCGCACCTGCAGGATGGCTCGTTTTTGAGTCGATGACATCACTGGCCCCCTTAATGAGCGTGCAATATAGTCGGTCAAATGCGGCATGTGCCGATACTTGAGCATCTTATAACGATTACTTTATTTCGCTCAAGTAAATAACCATTAACTTGAATACAAGCGTAGTACATCTAAAATGAGAGCGCGTAAAAATCTCTGAGGCGTACGCATGTAATACACTCACCTTTATAGCTTCTAGAGAATAATTCCAACCTGCCAAAACCCCTGCAATACACCCGTATTGCAGGGCCTATGCTCAAGTTTGCCCCCTGCAACTGCGTATATTTAACCTGTATATCGTTGGAGGAATTCTATCGAAGTGCCTGTTTCGCCGCATGCACTCGATACGCCGATGCCGGACCACGGGCGGTCCGGGGCAACGTCGGCAGGGTCTCTCCGGCATGGGATTCAGGAGGGAGTGAACAACATGGGCAATAAACGAGTCGTGGCTGATTCTTCACGCTGCATTGGGTGCCAAACCTGTATGGCGGCGTGCATCGAGGCACACGATATTCCCGGCAACATCGCCGCACCTCGCTTGCGCGTAACGCGCACCTACGAGATTTCCGCGCCGGTGGCATGTCACCACTGCGAGGACGCTCCGTGCGCCAAGGCCTGCCCCACGGGTGCCTTGTTCTTTGATCCAAAGAACCATCGCATCGGCGTCAACGAGGACAACTGCATCGGCTGCAAGAGCTGCGTCATGGCCTGCCCCTTTGGCGCCGTGAGTGTGGCGACCACGCAGGTCCCCGTCTTGATGGGCGACGTGCGCGTGGGTTCGCAGACCAAGAGCTTCGTGCTCAAGTGCGACCTGTGCGTGGACCGTCCCGGCGGTCCGGCGTGTGCCGAGGCGTGCCCGACCAAGGGCCTCACCTTGGTAGACGAGGAGCGCCTGGCAGAACTGACTGCCGAGCGTGCCCGCGCCACCATCGAAAACGAGGCGTAGCCGGGCGGCCATACAGGCCCAACGATTGTCAAATACGTACCGATTAATCGGTAGCAAAGAAAGGAAGGAGGGTGTCATGGAGAAGCATAAAGTGATCTGCCCGTACTGCGGCGCCGGTTGCCAGTTTAACCTCCTGGTCCAAAACGGCCAGGTCGTGGGCACCGAACCGCTCAACGGCATCACCAACCAGAGCGAGCTGTGCCTTAAGGGCATGAGCGGCTACGACTTCATCAACGACACCAAGATCTTGACTCCTCGCGTATTGCACCCGATGATCCGCCGCACTAAGGGCGCGGATCTTGAGCGCGTAAGCTGGGACGAGGCACTGGATTTCACCGCATCTAAGATGCAGGCCATAATTGACGAATATGGTCCTAACGCTGTCATGACCACCGGCTCTTCGCGAGGCGGCGGCAATGAGGCGAACTACGTCATGCAGAAGTTTACGCGTGCGTGCATCGGCACCCACAGCGTGGACAACTGCGCCCGTACTTGACACGGCCCTACTGTCCTCGGTCTGATGGACACGGTTGGTTCAGGTTGCATGTCATGCTCCATCCCCGGTATGGAGGATGCGGGCTGCATTTTCCTCTTCGGCTATAACCCTGCCGATTCGCACCCCATCGTCGCAAGGCGTATCGTGCGAGCCAAAGAAAAGGGTTGCAAGATCATCGTCGCCGATCCGCGCCATATCGAAACCGCGCGTATCGCCGATCTCTACCTTCCGATCAAGAACGGTTGCAACGTTGCGTTCCTCAACGCCTTTGCCAACTGCTTGGTCAACGATGGCCTCTACGACAAGGAATTCGTCGCCGAGCACACGAACGGCTTTGACGAGTGGTGGGAGACCATCAAGAACTACACTCCCGAATCCGTACAGGACATCACGGGTGTCGAGCCCGCGTTGATCCACCAAGCTGCCGAGATGTACGCCACGGCGAAGCCCTCTGCCATCATTGGCTGGGGCATGGGCGTATGCCAGCAGAAGCAGAACCTGAAGACGGTGCACACCATCGCCTCCATCGCCTGCGTTGCCGGCCAGATCGGCAAACCCAATTCCGGCCTCGCGCCCGTGCGTGGTCAGAACAACGTCCAGGGCTCCTGCGATATGGGCATGCTGCCCAACCTGTACCCTGGCTACCAGAAGGTCACCGACCCGGCTGTGCGTGCCAAGTTTGCCAAGGCTTGGGGCGTGCCCGAGGAAAAGCTCCCGCTCGAGGAGGGCTACAAGCTCACCGACCTGGGCCACCTGGTCGACGAGGGCAAGGTGCACTGCTTCTACAACTACGGCGAGGACCCGGTGCAGACCGAGCCCGATTCGGCCGGTATGCGCAAGACGCTCTCCGAGCTGGATCTGTTCATTTGCCAGGACATCTTTATGACGCAGACGACCATGCTCGCCGACGTCATCCTGCCTGCCACCTCTTGGGGCGAGCACGAGGGTGTCTTTACCGCATCCGACCGTAGCTTCCAGCACTTTGACGCGGCCGTTCCGCCCAAGGGCGAGTGCCGTCACGACTGGGAGATCTTCGCGGACCTGTCTACGCGTATGGGTTACCCCATGCACTACGACAACACCGAGCAGATCTGGAACGAGTGCATCAGCCTGTGCCCCAACTTTGTGGGCGCAACCTACGAGAAGATGGCTCCCGAGGGCGGTTACGCCCAGTGGCCGGTCAAGAGCACCGATGTGAACGACCACGGTACGCCCGACATGTTCGCTGGTGGCAAGTTCACCACCAAGGACGGCCGCGCCAACCTGATGGCGCACGACTGGGAGGCGCCCTCCGAGCTTCCCGACGATGAGTACCCGCTCATTCTGTGCACCGTTCGCGAGGTCGGTCACTACAGCTGCCGCTCGATGACTGGCAACTGCAAGACGCTGGCGCTGCTCGCCGACGAGCCCGGCTTTGTCCGCATGAATCCCGCGGACGCCGAGGCACGCGGCATCAAGAACGGCGACATCGTCTCGATTCACAGCCGCCGTGGCCAGGTATACAGCCGCGCCGACGTGAGCGACCGCATCAACAAGGGCACGGTCTATATGACCTACCAGTGGTGGATCGGCAAGTGCAACGAGCTGACCATTCACAAGGTCGACCCGGTCTCGCATACGCCCGAGGACAAGTTCTCCGCCTGCCAGGTCGACGCTATCGCCGACCAGGTCTGGGCTGAGGGCGAGGTGGAGCGTCAGTACACCGAGCTCAAGCAGGCTCTGGTGGACGCCGCCGCTCCCCAGGACGTTGAGCCCGGCGCCGCCAAGTTCGATGACGAGACGCACGTGAACCAAATCGTGTAGTCCCGTTCTCGTTGGCTTTTTGGGCCGGGCGTCCCGTACGTTCGGGAGCCCGGCCCGTTATTTTGAAAGGAAGTGGGGATGAACCGCTTCATCGACATCAACCCGGAGAGGTGCATCGGCTGCGGAACATGCCAGTCCGCCTGTGCCGACGCCCACCGGATGCAGGGTCTTCAGGATACACCGCGCTTGGCGCTCGTGAAGACCGGCGGTATTTCGGCCGCCCTTGCCTGCCACCATTGCGAGGGTGCCCCCTGCGCCGAGGTTTGCCCGGTGAATGCCATCGAGCACGATGGCGATCGCATCCACGTCAAGGAGCAGGAGTGCATCGGGTGCAGGCTGTGCGCCATCGCGTGCCCCTTCGGAGCCATCCATCCCGATGGCACGTCTATCGCCGGTGTCGCAGGCATGTGCGACCCGACGCCTTCGTATCCTAAGTCCCTGAGCAGCCTGCTTACGTGGGCTCCTGGTCAGTACACCTGCGCTGTCAAGTGCGACCTGTGCGCATTCGATCCGGACGGCCCGCATTGTGTGGCGGCGTGCCCTACCAAGGCGCTGACCGTCATGGGTGGCGCGGCCGATCGCGAGCTCGACGAGGCCAAGCGCCTGCGCTCGATCGAAAACGGTCCGGTCGTCGACGTTACCGCTGTGGCCCAGGGCCTGTCCGAGAAAGCAGAAGGGAGCGTAAACAATGGATAGCATGACGCTGTTTATCGCATCGCTTGCCGTCTCGTGCATCGGTGCGCTCGCCTCGGTTCTGCTGATCAAGGCCGATAACGCCGCCAAGACCGCCGGCTGCCTAATCGGCGCCGTCGCCGCGGTGCTTTCGTTTGTGGCCGGTATCCAGGCCGTGCTGGGCGATGTCACGTCGGTCGACACCATCGTGTTCTTCCCGTTTGCCCATTTCCAGCTGCTGCTCAACCAGCTGTCCGGCCTGTTCGTGGCGCTCATCTCGGTGCTCGCGTTTGCCGGCTCGATCTACGGTCTCAACTACTTTGATGAGTACCCGGGCAAAAAGGGCCGCGCCGGCTTCTTCTTTAACACCTTTGTGGCGTCCATGATGCTCGTCATCACCGCCGACAACGTGTTTTGGTTCCTGGTCGCCTTTGAGCTCATGTCGCTGACCTCGTACTTCCTGGTCGTGATCGAGGAGAACGAGAACTCCATCCATGGCGGTTGGCTCTACTTTGTGATCGCGCACGTGGGCTTTGTGCTCATCATGGCGAGCTTCCTCACCATGACCAACTTCGCCGGTGGCTCGTTTGCCTTTGCGGATTTCCGCGCTACGCAGTTTAGCCCCGCGGTCGCATCCGTGTGCTTTGTGCTCGCCTTCTTTGGCTTTGGCGCCAAGGCCGGTATCATCCCGCTGCACGGCTGGCTGCCCAAGGCGCATCCCGAGGCGCCGTCCAACGTGTCGGCCCTCATGTCCGGCGGCATGATCAAGATCGGTATCTTCGGCATCCTCAAGGTGGGCCTCGACCTGCTCTCCGCCTCGGGCGTTCAGGTCTGGTGGGGCCTTATGGTCATGGTCTTCGGTGCGATCTCGTCGGTCCTCGGCGTGGCCTTCGCCCTGCAGGAGCATGACATCAAGCGCCTGCTGGCCTATCACTCCGTCGAGAACATCGGCATCATTCTGCTCGGCGTCGGCGCCTCCATGGCCGCTATGGCGCTCAACTCGGTCGGCATCGCCGTCCTGGCTCTGATGGCCGCCCTCTACCACACGTTTAACCACGCGATGTTTAAGGGCGAGCTGTTCTTGGGCGCCGGTGCGCTGCTGTACTCCACGGGTACGCGCAATATGGAGAAGATGGGCGGCCTGTTCCGTCGTATGCCGGCTACGGCCATCTGCTTCCTTATTGGCGCGCTTGCCATCTCGGCCATCCCGCCCTTCAACGGCTTTGTGTCCGAGTGGTTTACCTACCAGTCGCTCTTTAACGCTGCCATGCAGGGCGACAAGGCCGTCATGATCGTGGCCGTGTTCGCTGCCGTCGCGCTTGCCATTACCGGCGCGCTGGCTGTCACATGCTTCGTCAAGGCCTATGGCGTCTCCTTTGCCTCCGCGCCCCGCTCCGAGGCCGCGGCCAATGCCAAGGAGGTTCCCGCCCCCATGGTGTTTGCGCAGGGCCTGCTCGCGGCCATCTGCGTCGTGCTGGGCATTGGCGCTCCCGTGATCGCTCCCGTGCTGGTCGATGTCGCTGCGTCCGTGCTGCATCCGTACGGTGGCGTGTTTGCCGCCGAGGGCATGGAGCTCATGAACCAGTACTCCGGCGCTGCCACCTCCACGCCCGCGATCGCTATTGCGCTCGTGGTGCTCGTCGGCCTTGCCTGCGGTTATCGCAAGCTCAAGACCGTCGGCAAGGTGCAGAAGTCCCAGCCGTGGGCATGCGGCTATGCTCCCAACGAGCATATGCCCGTCGTGGCCACGACCTTTGCCTCCGAGGTGTCCTGGTTTATGCAGCCGCTCTACACGCTGCGCGACCGCTGCACGGCCGTCTGCTGGTCCATCGCGCACTTCTTCCAGAAGCTCACCGGTGTGACCGAGGCTGTGGAGCCCGTACCCGACAAGGTTCTCGTCGATGCCCCGCATAAGGGTGTCGAGAAGCTCGCCGACCTCGCGACTAAGCTCGAGGGCGGCAACTACAGCATCTATATCTGCTACATCGTCGCGGCACTCGTGGTGTTCCTCGTGCTCGCCGTGCAAATGGGTTAAGGAGGGGAGAGCATGAACAACATCGTACTTGCCGTTCTGCAGGGCGTGGTCGTTATGGCCGTCGCGCCGTTCTTCTCCGGTCTCGGCCGCGTGATCCGCGCCAAGATGCACAACCGTCGCGGCCCCAGCATCATGCAGGACTACCGCGACCTGGCCAAGCTCTTTGCGCGCCCCGAGTCCCAGAGTGAGGATGCGAGCTTTGCGCTGCGCATCATGCCGCCGCTGTTCTTCGCCGTCGCCTTTATGCTCGCGATGGGTCTGCCGCTCTTTACGGCACAAAGCCCCATCCCGGTCTTTGGTGACGCCATCACCATCATGTATAGCCTGGCGCTCGCCCGCTTCTTCTTCGCCCTCTGCGGTGTGGATTCGTCCAACGCCTACGCCGGTATCGGCGGCGTCCGCGAGCTGCTCATGAGCGTGCTCATCGAGCCGTCCATGCTGCTGGCGCTGTTTGCCGCCGCCCTGGTGTGCGGCTCCACCGACATCGCCACCATGGGCCAGCACATCATGACGGGCGCCATCGACGCGCCGGTCGCTGTGATCCTCGCCGGCATCGCCTTTGCGATTGCCTGCTACATGGAACTCGGCAAGCTGCCGTTTGATCAGGCCGAGGCCGAGCAGGAGCTCCAGGAAGGTCCGCTCGCTGAGCTTTCCGGCCCGTCGCTTGCGATGGCCAAGCTCGCCATGTCCATGAAGCAGGTCCTGGTCGTCGCCTGGTTCTGCGCGATCTTCGTCCCCTGGGGCGAGCCCGCGGCCGTGGGTATCGCGGCCGTTCTGGGCGCGGTCATCTTCCTTGTTAAGTGCCTGATCGACTTTGTCGTATGCGGCGTGATCGAGAACTCCTGCTCGCGCTCGCGTTTTAAGGTGCTTGGCAATCAGACCTGGGCCGTCGTGGGCATCGCCGTTCTGGCGTTTGTCTTCGTGGTCGTCGGCGTGTAGGAGAAGGGAGAAACAATGTCATTTGCAGTCAGTCTGTCCCTTCTCGGCTTGGTCGCTATCGCGGCCCCGATGGTGGCCTCGGTGCTCGTCGCCCTGTTCCCCCGTCCGTACGCCAAGTGGTTCAGCGTTTTGGGTGCCGCCGTCTCGACGGTCTGCACCATCGCCCTCGCCGCGAATTTCGCTGGCGCCGGCATGCCCGACACGCAGGTCCCCCTGATCTCGTTTGGGCAGACCCTCGTCATGGGATTCACCTTCGATCGCATGAGCACGCTGCTCGCGCCCGCCTTTGTGGGTATCGGCCTGCTTGTCGTGATCTATTCGATTCCCTATATGAGCGAGAATAACCGTGAGCATCCCGACGCACCGCGTCGTCGCTTCTACGCGTACCTCGCGACCTTCATCGGCGCCATGGCCGGTCTTGTGTACAGCTCGACCCTTTTGGGCCAGCTCGTGTTCTTTGAGATCACGGGTGCGTGCTCTTGGGGCCTCATTAGCTACTACATGACGCCTACGGCCAAGAAGGCCGGCATGAAGGCTCTGATCATTACGCATATCGGTGCGCTTGGCCTGTATCTGGGCGCCGCCATCGTGTTTGCCCATACCGGTACCTTCGCCATTACCGCGATTGCCGGCCTCGACGCCAAGCTCAAGGCTATCGTTCTTTTGCTCGTGCTGTTTGCGGCCTGGGCCAAGTCCGCACAGGTTCCCATGTACATGTGGCTGCCTTCGGCCATGGAGGCGCCGACGCCTGTTTCGGCCTACCTGCATGGCGCCTCGATGGTTAAGGTCGGCGTGTGCGTGTTCGCGCGTGCACTCGTCTCTGCCGGCGAGATCCCCGAGATCGTGGGTTGGGTCGCCATTATCGACGCCATGGTCACCATGCTCTTTGGCTTCCTTATGTACCTGCCGCAAAAGGACATGAAGCGTCTGCTGGCCTTTTCCACGATCGCCCAGCTCTCCTATGTGTTCTTTGGTCTGGGCCTTTCGGTCTTTGGCAGCCAGCTGGCCTTCGATGGCGCCGTCTGCCACATCTTTAACCACGCTTTCGCCAAGACGCTGTTCTTCCTGATCGCCGGTTCGTTCTCCTTTACGCTCGGCACGCGTATGCTGCCCAAGCTTCGCGGCATCGTAAAGAAGTACCCGATCTCGGGCGTGGGCTTCGGTGTCGCCGCGCTCGCTATTGCCGGCGTGCCGCCCATGAACACGTTCTTCTCGAAGTTCCAGATTATCGCCGGCGGCTTCTCTGTGGGTGCCGGCAACGTCGCGATCCTGGTGCTCGTGTGCATCATGGTCGCCGAGACCGTCGCCACCTTCGCCTGGTTCCTCAAGTGGATGGGCTATTGCCTGCCCGGCGAGCCGAGCGACGAGGTCGCTGCGGGAGCCCCGCTTCCCCGCGCGATGGCGTTCGTGTTCATCGTGCTCATCATCATGGTCATCGTCAGCGGCCCGCTTTCGGCCAGCTGGATCGGTTAGGAGGTAGAACGACATGGGTTATTCGATCGTCAACATCCTTGGCGGCCTTCTGATCGTCACGTCCACCATGGTGGTCGTCTCCAAGAACATCAAGCACGCCATTCGCTGGTATGCGGTGCAGTCGCTGGTGCTCGTGGGACTGCTCGCTACGCTCGGTGCTACTACCGGTGCGCAGGAGCTGCTTATGTGGGCCGGATCTGCCTTTATCACTAAGGTCGTCCTGGTCCCTTACATCCTCAACCGCGCATACAAGAAGATGGGCGAGCCGAGCGACGCATCGCTCAAGGCCGGCCTTAAGCCCGCGTGGGCCATCTGCATCATCGCCGTCGAGGTCGCGATCTGCTTTGCCGTTGTGACGCAGATCAGCCTGCCCACGGCCGAGGTCGCAACGCCTGCGCTCGCTATTAGCTTCGCTCACTTCTTCGTGGGCCTCACCTGCATCATCTCGCAGCGCAACATCATGAAGCAGATCTTTGGATACTGCCTTATGGAAAACGGCAGCCACGTGACGCTCGCGCTTTTGGCCCCCACCGCTCCCGAGATCATCGAGATCGGTATCGCCACCGACGCCATCTTTGCCGTCATCATCATGTCCATCGTCGTGCGTCGCATTTGGGACGACTCCCACTCGCTCGATGCGCGCGACCTGTCCGAGCTGAGGGGGTAGTCCATGGAAACGTTGATTCTCGCCCTGCTCGCGACTCCTTTGGTGTTCTCGCTGGTCATGGCGTTTTTGCCCAAGAACACGTCCTATAACGTGTTTGCCGGTCTCAACCTGGTCTCCGTCGCAGCCGTCCTGGTGCTGTCGATTATGACGGCCGGCGACGTCCTTATGAGCGGCGAAACCGCGAGCGCTCTTGGCCTGTGGTTCCACCTCGATTCGCTGGGCGCCATCTTTGTGCTGCTCATCGGCTTTATCGGTTTTCTTACGGGGCTGTTCTCGCTGCCCTATGTAAAGGCCGATATCGAGGAGGGCTCCATGCCCGCCGAGCGCGCCAAGCAGTATTTTGCGCTGTTTAGCCTGTTTGTGTTCACCATGCTGCTCGCGTGCCTGTCCAACAACATGATCCTCACGTGGGCCGCCGTGGAGGCAACCACGCTTTCCACTGTGTTCCTGGTGGGTATCTACAAGAACAAGACGGCCCTCGAGGCTTCTTGGAAGTATGCGATGGTCTGTACCGCCGGCGTGGCATTTGGCCTGTTCGGTACGCTGCTGATCTACGCCAACGCCGCCGACGTGATTCCCAACGCCCACGAGGCCGCATTCCTGTCGTGCGTGCTGCCGTATGCCGACCAGTTCGACCCGACGCTCATGCGCCTCGCCTTTGCGTTTATCGTGATCGGCTTTGGCACCAAGGCTGGCCTGTTCCCCATGCACACTTGGCTGCCCGATGCCCACTCTCAGGCTCCGAGTCCTGTCTCGGCCCTGCTCTCGGGTGTTCTGCTTAAGTGTGCCATGCTTGTGATCATGCGCTTCTACGGCTTTACCATCCAGGCCGTGGGTGCCGAGTATCCGCAACTTCTGCTGTTGATCGTCGGCACGCTGTCCATTTTGGTGGCGGCACTCTCGATGTTTCGCCAGGACGACCTCAAGCGCCGCTTTGCGTACTCGTCTGTGGAGAACGTGGGCGTTATCGCCCTGTGCCTGGGTATCGGTGGCCCGCTGGGTATCGCCGCGGCCCTGCTGCACTGCGTGTTCCACGGCTTTACCAAGACGCTTGCCTTCTGCGTGTCCGGCAACATCCAGCACGCCTTTGGCACGCGTAGCCTGGCCAAGATCCAGGGCGTCGTCGAGGTTGCGCCCGCAACCGCCGCGCTCGCCATCCTGGCGCTGCTCGGCCTTGCCGCCTTCCCGCCCTTTGGCATGTTCATCTCTGAGTTCCTGACTTTTGTCGCCGGTGTTACCGCCGGTCCCATGTGGCTGGTCGTCGTGGTCGCCCTCGGTCTTACCGTGGCCATCTCCGCGCTCACCCGTATCGCACTCAAGTCGGTATTCGGCCATGCGCCCCAGGGCATGGGCAAGCATGAGGCCCCGGCGCTCATGCTTATCCCCGAAATCATCCTGGCTGTCATGATCTTGTGGTTTGGCATTGCCACCCCGCTGCCCCTCGTGCACGGTGTGGAGACCGCTACCGGCATCGTGCTCGAGCAGAGCACCGAGGAACTTCACGCGACGCCGATGTACCGCGCTGTGTTCGGTACCGAGACCGCTCAGAGCGAGGTGGAGTAACGAATGATTGAAACTGAGAACAAGGTGTATGCCCGTCGCTGCGAGAGCCATGTCGAGGCCCTGCGCCGCGCCGTTCCGGGCTGCATCGAGAAGGTCGAGTGGCAGTGCGAGGACCAGCTGACGATCACCGTCAAGCAGGACAAGCTGCCCGAGGCCGTCCACTACCTGTACTACGAACGCTACGGCTGGATCCCCGTGATCATCGGCAACGACGAGCGCAGCCTGTGCGGCCGTTATGCCGTGTACTACGTCATCTCCATGGAGGGGGAGGACCCCGGCTGGGTGACCGTGCGTGCCGAGGTCGATCCCGCCAAGATGACGTTCCCGTCCGTGACGCCGTTCGTTCCCGCCTGCGTGTGGGGCGAGCGCGAGCTGCGCGATATGTTCGGCCTGATCCCCGAGGGTCTGCCCGATCGTCGTCGCCTGGTGCTGCCCGACGATTGGCCCAGCGGCCTGTACCCGCTGCGCAAGGACTCCATGGACTACCGCTTCCGTCCCGCTCCCGCGAGCGACATGGAAAACTACGAGTTCTTGGCCGATACCAAGGGCAAGGAGACGACGCTCGTTCCCATGGGCCCGTTGCACATTACCTCCGACGAGCCTGGCCACTTCCGCCTGTTCGTTGAGGGCGAGACGATCGTCGACGCCGACTACCGTCTGTTCTACGTGCACCGCGGCATGGAGAAGGTTGCCGAGACGCGCCTGAACTATGACGCCGTGACGTTCCTCGCCGACCGCATCTGCGGCATCTGCGGCTGCGCCCACTCGGTGGCCTACGCCGAGGCCGTCGAGCGCGCTCAGGGCATCCATGTCCCGCCGCGCGCCCAGTACATCCGCGCCATCATGCTCGAGGTTGAGCGCCTGCACTCGCATCTGCTCAACATTGGCCTGGCGTCGCACTACACGGGCTTCGACTCCGGCTTCCAGCAGTTCTTCCGCGTCCGCGAGAAGTCCATGGACCTGGCCGAGAAGCTCTCCGGTCACCGCAAGACCTACGGCCTCAACGTGATTGGCGGCGTGCGTCGCGACATTTTGGCTGAGCAGAAGCTCTCCACGCTCACGACCATCCACCAGCTGCGCTCCGAGGTTCAGGAGCTCGTCGACGTGCTGCTCTCCACGCCCAACTTTATTGAGCGTACGAGCGGTATCGGCATCTTGGACCGCAAGATTGCACGCGACTTCTCGCCGGTCGGCCCGCTCATGCGTGGCTCGGGCTATGCCCGCGACGTGCGCTTTGACCATCCCTTCGACGGCTACGCCGATCCGGACGTCCAAAAGATGCACGCCGCCACGGCCGACACCTGCGACGCCTTCGGCCGTACCGCCGTCCGCATCCAGGAGGTCTACGATTCGATCGACATGATCGAGACCATGCTCGAGAACTGCCCGTCGGGCCCCATCCTCACCACGGATTGGGAGTACACCCCGCACAAGTACGCCATCGGCGCCACCGAGGCGCCGCGCGGCGAGGACGTGCACTGGGCCATGCTCGGCAATAACCAGAAGTGCTACCGCTGGCGCGCCAAGGCCGCCACGTACAGCAACTGGCCGGTCCTGCGCTACATGTTCCGCGGCAACACCGTGGGCGACGCGGCGCTGATCGTCGGCTCGCTCGACCCGTGCTACTCCTGCACCGATCGCGTGACGGTGACCGATGTCGCCGCCAAGCGCGACCACGTGCTCGACAAGGAGCAGTTCGAGAACGTCTGGCGCGACAAGTCGCCGCTTGCGGGCGAGGGCACCTTGGCCGCTCCGCTCGATGAGGAGGCGCTCTAATATGCTGAAGCTTTGGAAGGTTAACGCCAAGGCCGGCGACGCGACGGTCAAGTACCCGTTTGCGCCGTTCCCCACCAATAAGGACATGCGCGGCAAGCCCGAGCACAATGCCGAGCTCTGCATCGCCTGCGGTGCCTGCGGCGTGGCGTGCCCGGCCGATGCCATTCGCATGGACACCGACCTTGCGGCCGATACCATTACCTGGTCGATCGACTACGGCCGCTGCATCTTTTGCGGCCGCTGCGAGGAAGCCTGCCCCATGGAGGCCATCAAGCTCACCGAGGAGTTTGAGCTTGCCGTCATGAGCAAGGACGACCTCACCAGCAAGAGCGTCTATACGCTCGAGCACTGCTCGCGCTGCGGCAAGCCGTTTGCCCCGCACAAGGAGATCGACTACGCAAAGCGCCTGCTGCAAAAGGCCGGCGGCATGGAGGCCGAGCAGGCTGCCCGTACCGTCGGTATGTGCCAGGAGTGCAAGCGCGAGCTCGACGCCCTGCGCGCCGCCTCGGCCGTAAAGACCGGCAACGCTGCCGGCATGGCTGCCAACGAGACGCTTGCGTCCGGTGAGCCCCAGGGCCCCGGCATGGAGTATCTGGGCGGCCACGGCGTGAACCCGGAGTATATCGACCGCGAGCTCAACCCCGATGCGCCCGAGATTCCCGCCGGTCCGGCGCCGGTCGAGGGCATCATCATGGATTTTGAAACGAAGGAGGAGTAACCATGGCCGAACCCACGCTTTTGCCCGAGCGGCTCCAGTACCGCCCGACCAAGATCGAGCTCGACGAGAGCATCGAGAAGGCCAAGGCGACCCTTCTTAAGAAGATCAAGCGCTCGGTGTACGTCTACCGTGTTGACTGCGGCGGCTGCAACGGCTGCGAGATCGAGATCTTCGGTTCCATCACGCCCGTCTTCGACGTCGAGCGCTTTGGCATCAAGGTCGTGCCCTCGCCCCGTCACGCCGATGTGCTGCTGTACACCGGCGCCGTAACGCGTGCCATGCGCATGCCGGCCCTGCGCGCCTTTGAGGCCGCACCCGATCCCAAGATCGTGGTGTCCTATGGCGCGTGCGGCTGCACCGGCGGCATCTTCTACGACAACTACTGCGTCTGGGGTGGCACGGACAAGATCTTGCCGGTCGATGTCTATATCCCCGGCTGCCCGCCCAGCCCCGCGCAGACCATCTACGGCTTTGCCATGGCACTTGGCCTGCTGGACCAAAAGCTCCATGCCGAGACCACGGTGGAGGCCGCCGGCGAGCAGGCCGATATCCTGCACCCCGGCGTGCCGTACAAGCTGCGCGTTGCCATCGAGCGCGAGGCTCGCGCCATGAGCGGCTACCGTTACGGCCGCGACTTGGCCAACGAGTTTATGGATACGCTCGAGGGCGCGCCCAAGGGCGATATCCGCGGTGCCATGGCGCTGCTCATCGACAAGCAGGATGATCCTCGCCGCGTTGAGGTGTACTCGGCGTTACAGGATCTGGTACTGGCCGGAGGTCGCTAGATGGAGCTCACGGACCGCTCTGGTTACTTTGCGGGCCCCGGCATGCTCGGCGGCTCTTTTGGCGATGCCTCGCGCGCAAGCGACGAGGCCGCCGAGGGCGTCGCCGACCCCTGCCTGGGCCATACGCCCGACCAGGTGGTCTTCTATGAGCTCACGCGTAAGTTTGTGGAGACCGAGGAAGACGTTCCCCAGGAGGCCTGCGACGTGCTGTACTACACGCTCGCCGTGGGCCACCACACCGGCGTGCTCGACTGCTTTGAGCCGCGCCTGTCGGTGCCGGTGAACGTGTTCTATACGCTTATCGACGCGCTGCCGGAGGGGGAGGCCAAGACCAAGTTCGAGGCCATCCGCTCCTTTGGCGAGTGCCAGCTCGACAAGGCGGCGGTGCCGTCGCTGCTCGAGGCCTGTGACACGCTGCTCGACGATCGCGGTTT
The DNA here is from genome assembly GCA_048362915.1 of Collinsella sp. Taxonomy (GTDB): domain Bacteria; phylum Actinomycetota; class Coriobacteriia; order Coriobacteriales; family Coriobacteriaceae; genus Collinsella. The sequence continues at coordinate 201,789 of DBFPAR010000008.1, read as the reverse complement.
TCGCGGTTCGGCCAAGGCCGGCATCTCGGTGTTCGATGACGACTTTGGCCTGCATGCCCAGCAGGTTGCGTTCTTAATGAAGTTTCGCGATCTGGTTGAGCGCGTGCGCGATGTGTCGGGCGTGTATCTGACGGGGAGGTTGCAGTAATGGGTCGCGTTGTGGATGGCCGTGTGAACGACGCCCCGTTTGCGGGCATTGTGCTCACGGCGGGAAGCGTGCTGCGCGCCGACGATGCCGCTGGCCCCGTGCTCTCCAAAAAGATGGAGGACACGCCCATCGCCGGTTGGTACACCATCGACGGCGGGCAAACGCCCGAGGATGACATCATCGAGGTCAAGCGCGAGCGTCCGCCGCGTTTGGTTTTGGTCGATGCCGCCGACATGGCGCTGCCCGTCGGCGCCATCCGCTTGCTCGACAAACGTGACGTGGCCCGCAAGTCGATGTTCACCACGCATTCGCTCCCTTTGTCGATTCTGATCGAGGAAATCGAGCAATCGTGCGAAGATATCGTCTTCATAGGGATTCAGCCGGGCGATACGGAGTTTTACAACCCTATGTCCCCGGAGGTCTTTGACGCCGTCGACGCCGTGTACGACGCCGTAGCCGCCAACGACTTTTCCCACTTTGTCCGCTTGGGACAAGAGCAATAGGAGCGCTTGTCCCTGCTGATTAGGAAAGAAGTGATTGACATGGCAGATTCCAAGGCGGAGTACCCCGCTCCCGATTGCCTGGCGCCCGCCGCGATCGAGGCCAAGACCGAGGCCGCCGGCGTGACCAAGGCTAACCTGCCGGTCGCAAAGGCCTTTGTTTTGGCGATGTTCGCCGGCGCGTTCATTGCCTTCGGCGGCCTGTTCTTTACCGTGTTCTTGAGCGATAGCACGCTGGGCTGGGGCGCCCAGCGCGTCGTGGGCGGCCTGTGCTTTTGCCTGGGCCTGGTGCTGGTGCTGGTGTGCGGCGCCGAGCTGTTCACCGGCAACTCGCTTATGGTCTGCGCGCTCAAGAGCAAAAAGATCACCCTGGCTCAGATGCTCAAGGCATGGCTCGTCGTGTGGCTTGGTAACTTTGCCGGTGCCCTGTTCATCGTCTTTTTGGTGTACATGGCCGGCATTTACAAGCTCAACGGCGAGGCGGTTGCCAATTCCATGGTGAGCGTCGCCGCCGGCAAGGTGACGGTCGACTGGGTGACGATCTTTTTCCGTGGCATCCTGTGCAACATCTTTGTGTGCCTGGCCGTGTGGATCGGTACCGCCGGCAAGACCGTGGTCGATAAGGTTGTGGGCATTCTGCTGCCCATCGCCGCCTTTGTGGCCTGCGGTTTTGAGCACTGCGTTGCCAACATGTACTTTTTGCCTATGGGCGCCGTGATGCACGTGTGCGGCTATGGTGCCGACGTCGCTGGCGCCGATGCGCTTAACGTTGCGGGCATTGCGTTTAACCTGTCCGCCGCCACGCTGGGCAACATCGTGGGCGGCGCGGTTCTGATCGCGCTCGGCTACTGGTTTGTCTACGCCAAGAAGTCCGAGGCGTAAGGTACCGTCTGTTTGACGTTGGGCCTCCCGCGGGGCGTTGCCGTGCGGGAGGCTTTTTGGGTCTGGGGCTCGTTGCCGGGCTTTTGGTCTGTTGTGTTTGGCTGATGAAAGGGGTAATCGAGATGGCATCTGCTGTGAAGCGTGACGGTCGCGCCGTGGTGACCACATGCGGGGGATGTTATGCCGATTGCGCCTTTGCGGCACGCGTTGAGGACGGTCGCGTGGTGGCCGAGTTGCCGGTGCCGGGGCATCCGTGCGCGGCGCGTGCCCTGTGCGCCCGCGGACGGCATCGCCTGGCAATGCCGTTTGACGAGCGCGACCGCATCATGCACCCCATGCGCCGACGAGCTGATGGCTCGGGGTTCGATGCGATTACCTGGGACGAGGCGTTTGCTCAGATTGCCGAGCGTCTTTTAGGGATTGTTGACGAGTGCGGGCCTCGTGCGCTGGGCATGACGCTCGGCGTGCCCTCGTTCGACCGCTACTGGGCGTATCGATTTATGCATGCGCTGGGTTCGCCCAACGTGTACGGTGCCGATGGCGCCTGCGAGGTAAGTCGTCTCACCGGATGGGAGCACAGCCTGGGCTACAGCCCCGTTTCCGACCTGGCGCATACCGACTGCATCATGTACCTGGGGCGTTCCATTGTCGATTCGTCGACGACGGGGGCCGTCGATGCACTCAACGATGCGCGCCGGCGCGGGGCGAAAATCATCGTGGTTGACCCCCGGCGCAGCGGCTCGGCCGCGCTTGCCGACCGCTGGCTGCGCGTGCGCCCGGGCTGCGACTTGGCGCTGCTGTTGGGTATTGTCCACGTGTTGATTGCCGAGGGCCTGTACGACCACGAGTTCGTGGACCGCTATACCACGGGTTTTGACGAGTTGGCACAGGCGGCCCATGCTTGGACGCCCGAGTGGGCCGAGTCGATGTGCGACGTGCCGGCCGCAGAGATTGTCGCCACGGCGCGCGATCTGGCTGCCGCCGCGCCTGCCGCTGTGGTGGATGCGGGCTTTCATGGCGGCATCGGTATCGCGTATGCCAATAGCACCCAGACCGCGCGCGCTATCTGCTTGGTCGATGTGCTGCTGGGCTGCATCGGGCATGCGGGCGGCGCGCTCAATCCGCCCACGCCGCTTGTGTTGGGCAACCTCGATCCCGCACGCTTTGCGATGCCGCCGGTACCGTGCGGGCCCAAGCTGGGGTCCGAGCGCTATCCACTGGTCGATCCGGTGCGCGGCCTGTGCACGACCATCGGTCAGTCGATTCTTGCCGGCGATTTGCGCGGGCTCATCGTCTATGCCAGTAACCCCGGTGCGGGCTATGGCAATGCACAGGCTTGGTTGGGTATTTTGCAGCAGCTCGACTTGCTTGTGACGATTGATATTCGTTGGTCCGAGACGGCGCGTGCTTCTGACTTCGTGCTGCCCGACGTGACGTATCTGGAGGCCGACCGCGGTGTGGGCACAGTCGTGGGCGTCAACGATTCGCGCGTGTTCTACCGCAACGCCGTGCTGCCCGTGCAGCATGACGGCACACGTCCCGGTCGGGAGATTTTTGCCGGTCTGGCGCAGGCGTGTGGCGTGGGCGAGTATTTCCAATTTACGTCTGACGATCTGACGGCTGCCCAGGTGGCGCCTTTTGGGATCGATCTGGACGAGCTCAAGGAGCGCGGCTGGGCCGATACGGGCGTGGCGCTGCCGTCGCGCACGGGTGAGCCGGTGATTCCACTTGCCGGCGGCAAAATTGCGCTGGCAAGCGACGTATGGGAACGAGTCGGCATGGGTCGTGTGCCCAACTGGATTGCGCCCATGGTGGAGCCCGGCCCGGGGATGTTTCGCCTCATTAGTGGCAACCGTCCCTTTGAGTCGCACACCTCGCGCAGGCTTGCGGCCCAAGGTGCCGCCGAGGCTGGATCGGACCTGGATGCCGTGCAGATGAATGCCGATGCTGCTGCACACATGGGCATCGCCGACGGCGAGATCGTCGAACTCGTGAGCGATTTGGGCCGCGACCGCGTGCGCGTGGAGACGACGCCGTATCTGCATCCGGCGTGCATCTTTACGTCGGCCGCCCCCGGCGGGCGTTCGTTTGGCGCCGATGCCGGTGGCGTTCAAGCCTTGGGTGTGGGCCCGCTCGACCATACGCCGCTGCGCTGGGACCCGTTGACGGGTGCCGCGCTCACCCAGGAAAACGCCGTTCGTGTGGAAAAGATCGCGGCGCGCGAGGATAATAACGATTGATTGACTCAGCCGATCGAATTGGCTGATAGTTTGACGTTCGAACGATTGATTCACCTTTGGTTTTGAAAGGCCGCACATGAGCGATAGCCAGAACATGTCCGATGAGGTACGCGCCCGCCTTCGCGCTATTCCTTCCGTCAACGAGCTGCTTGCCGAGTGGCCGGTGGTGAAGGCGGCGGGGGAGACCTGCGACGCGGTGGTCCATGCTGCCGTGACGGCCGAGCTCGACGAGGAGCGCGCTGCGATTCGTGCCGGTGCCGCCCCGCGTTCCAAGCGCGACCTGGCCTCGGCCATCGAGTGGCGTGCGCATCGCTCTGCGCTGCCGAGCCTGCGCCCAGCAGTTAATGCCACGGGTGTGGTCATCCATACCAACTTGGGCCGCGCCCCGCTCGCGAAGTCGGTCGCCAAGGCCGTGGCCGAGGTTGCGCGCGGGTACAGCACGCTCGAGTACAGTGTGGACACTTGTTCGCGCGGGTCGCGCAAGGAGCACGCCGCGCAGCTGATCCGCTCGCTCACCGGTGCCGAGGACGCGCTCGTGGTCAACAACAACGCCGCCGCGGTACTGCTGGTGCTGGCGACCCATGCCGCAGGCAAGGAGGTTATCGTCAGCCGCGGCGAGCTTGTCGAGATCGGCGGCAGCTTCCGCATCCCCGATGTCATGGCGGCTTCGGGCGCCAAACTCGTCGAGGTCGGCGCCACCAACCGCACGCATTTGGACGACTATGAGCGCGCCATCACGCCCGATACGGCGATGATCCTCAAGGTCCATCCTTCCAACTATCGCATCGAGGGTTTTCACGAGGAAGTGAGCTCAAGGGAGCTCGCCGCCCTGGCCCACAAGCATGGTCTGCTGTTCTACGAGGACCAGGGTTCGGGCGCGCTGTTGCCCGATGACATCCTGGTGCGCGGCGGCGAGGAGCCTACGCCGGCTTCGGTTGCGGCGGGGCTCGATTTGGTGTCGTGCTCGGGCGATAAACTGCTCGGTGCCGCACAAGCGGGCATTATCATGGGCCGTCGTGACCTGGTCCAGGCCTGTGGGTCACATCCGCTTATGCGCGCCTTGCGTCCGGGTAAGCTCGCACTGGCGGCGCTCGAGGCTACACTGCGCATCTACATGGATGGGGCGGATGTGGCCCATCGCGAGGTGCCGGTGCTCAACATGCTCACGCTCCCGCAGGCTCATCTGGAGGGTCGTGCCCGCAAGCTGCGCGATCGGATGGTCGCCGGGCTCGATAAGGCCGGTTGCCCGTGCGCCGTTCAGGTGGAGATCGTCGAGGAATCGTCGACCCCTGGTGGCGGCTCGCTGCCTACCGTGGAGCTGCCCACCATGTGCGTTGCCGTGCGCCTCGTCGATGAGCGTCTTTCCGTTGACGCACTCAAGCGCTCGCTCGTCCAAGATTTCGACACGCCGGTCGTCACGCGCGCCTCGCACGATCGCGTCCTGTTTGACGTGCGCACACTCGTGGGTGACCGCGATATCGAGACGGCGGCATCGACGCTCGTCGCGTGCGTTGAGAAGGCGATTGCTCGATGAGTGAGGTTCAGGCGCTGGTGGAGTGTCCCGTTATCGTTGGCACGGCGGGCCACGTTGACCACGGCAAGTCGGCATTGATCGAGGCGCTGACCGGCAAGAATCCCGATCGTCTGGAGGTTGAGCGCCGTCGCGGTATGACCGTGGAGCTGGGCTTTGGCGAGCTGGCGCTGCCAAGTGGCAAGATTGTTGGCCTGGTCGACGTACCGGGCCATGCGCATTACTTGCGCGCCATGGTGCAGGGCGCCACGGGTATCGACGTGGCCGTGCTGGTGGTTTCGGCCGTCGAGGGCGTGATGCCGCAGACCCGCGAGCACGTGCATGTGCTGGAGCTGCTGGGCGTTACGCATATGGTGGTCGCGCTGACGATGTGCGACCTGGCCGATAGCGAAATGATTGAGCTGGCCGAGCTCGACGTGGACGATTTTCTTTCGGATACCGTGTTTGCGGGCGCGCCGACGGTGCCGGTGTCGTCCAAGACCGGCGCGGGGATCGATGACCTGCTGACTGCGCTCGACGAGCAGGTTGCCGCTTGCTGGGATGCCTGCCGTGCCCGCGCCGAGCTCACCGATGCCGCACCGCGTCTGCCTATCGACCGCTGCTTTACGATCAAGGGCGCCGGTACCGTGGTGACGGGAACGTTGCACGATGCGCCCGTCGCGGTGGGGGATGAGCTCGTCGCGCTGCCGTCGCGTACGGTCTGTCGCGTGCGCGGGATTCAGGTACATGGCGATACGCCGCGGGCGTTGCCCGGTCAGCGTGTGGCGCTCAACTTGGTGGGCGATGCCGTCGCCTCGCTCGATCGCGGTGAGATGCTCGGCGTGGCGGGCCGCTTTGGTCAGACGATGCGCTTTATGATGACGTTTACGTATTTGGGTCGCGAGGGAGCCAAGCCGCGTGTGCTCGAGTCGGGTGCGCGTGTGCACGTGATGGCGGGTACGGCCGAGGTCGTCGGTCGCATCATGTTCATGGAGGGTGAGGCCCCCATGGCGGTGGGCGAGACCCGTAATGTTCAGGTGCGCTTGGAAAACTCGCTGCCGCTACGTGCCGGGGACCATGTCGTGGTGCTGTCCTATTCGCCCGTGATGCTCATTGGCGGCGGGCGCGTGCTGCTTTCGCGCTGCCGTCGCTCGCGCGAGCTTGCCGAAGGAGAGCGTGCGCTGTATGCGGCGCTCGAGTCCGGCGATATCGCGGGCGGTGTGGGCGCTTGGCTGGTGCTGCAGACGCTGCCGGTTAAGGCGGTTGATGTTGCCGCGGCTTTGGATCTTGGCGTCGGCGAGGTCGATACCGCACTGCGCGGGTTGGTGGCGCAGGGCGCTGCTTGCGCGCTTGCTGGCTCGGATGGCTCGCTGTATGCAGATTCTTCCTCGCTCGACGCCGCGATGGATGCACTGGCGGCGGCCCTGTCGGCCATGCACGCGGCGGCTCCCAAGGAGACGGGCTTTACGCCCGGCGCCGTTGCCCATGCTGCGTGGCCTGCCGCTGATGAAGGCGTTGCCGCAGCTCTGATTGCCGAGGGCTGCTCGCGTGGCGTGTGCGCCGCCGAGGGCGCCGAGGTATTCGATCCGCATTCGGCCGCCGCGGCGGCACGCGTGGTGCGAGAGGCTTGTGAGCGGATCGTCACGCTGCTTGACGAGGCTGGCCTGGATGCACCGGCGCTTCCCGAGGTGGGCGAACAGCTGCAGCTCGGCCGCGACACCATGACGCGTGCCCTGCGCGAACTTTCGCTCAACCGCTCAATCGTTAAGGTCAAGCGCGACGTTGCCCTGTCTGCTGCCGCCGAGGCCCATGCGCGTGAGCTCGTCGCCGCCGCCATCGAGGCAGCCGGCGGCGCAGCCACCACGAGCGTGCTGCGTGAGGCCCTGGGCGTGTCGCGCAAACGCGCCATCAGCATCTTGGAGCACCTGGATGCCGTGCGCTTTACGGTGCTCGACAAGGATGCCGGCGGCCTGCGCTCCCTGCGCTAGATTGGCTGCTTGGTTTGGTAAAATACCTCCGCACTTGGGAACGGATGGGCTCCGGTGGGCTCCGCGGTCCTCAAAACCGTTGCGAGGCGTGCAAAACGTCTTGGATGTGTTCGATTCACATACGTTCCCGCCATACGCTACCAGCGCTTTTGTGCTCGCGGTCTTGCTGCGTGCCGCAAAAGCGCTGTTTTGTTTTTGCATGGGTTTGCCGTGCCGCCCACTTTATCGGCGACGGTATTTGGCTTCGTGTGCTGGGTTTTGAGCATGCCGATGGGGGTGGTTTGCCGTATGACTACCGTAAGACGGACTGATCTTTCTTGTGTCGTCCAGGCGGGCGGATTGTCGTCGCGCATGGGCTGTGATAAAGCGCGCATGGCGTTTTGCGGTGAGCCGCTCATCGAGCGCGTGCTGGGTCGGCTGGCTCAGGTTGCCGGCGAGCTGGTTGTGACGACGTCGCGCCCTTGCGAGCTTGCCTATCTTGAGGAGCGCGCGTTTGGCGGCCTGGTGCCGCGTGTGGTGGCGGATCTTGAAGGGCCGGCGGGTGCCATGCGCGGCATCGCGAGCTCGTTGGCCGCGGCCCGATTGCCGCTCGTGGCGATCGTCGCCTGCGATATGCCGTTTGTCTCGCCGGAACTCATCGGCGCGCTTGCCGATCGTGTTGAGGCCGAGGCGCTCGATGTGTGCGTGCCGCACGAGGAACGGGGGATTGAGCCGCTTTGCGCCGTCTGGCGCCGTGACGCGTGTGCGCCGATTGCCCATGAGCTGCTCGCCTGCGACCGCCAGCGCATTCGCTGCCTGATCAATCGCGTTCAGGCTGGTTATATGGATGAACCGCAGATCGTTAAGGCCGCGGGCTCGACGCTCTGCTTCGAGAACGTCAATACGCCCGAGGAGTTTGCGGCGGCCGAGTTACTCGCCTAGACGATTGGAGTTGCCATGTCTCATGATATTTGCCCCGACACGGGAGAGCCTTGCACTTGCGATGGTTCCGAGACCTGTACCTGCGGCTGCGGTGGCTGTGGACATACCGCGGAAGAGGAAGCGGCCGCCGCGGCGTATCGTGAGGCACACCGCGAAGGCCCATCCGGTGATGCCCCCGACCACGAGCGCAAGATTATCGTGTCGTTTGACAGCACCTTCGATGTGATGGAATGCGAGCAGCTGTGCCTGGATGCCGGTGTGCCCGGGCGCATTATGCCTTTGCCCGGCTCCATTACCGCAGGTTGCGGCCTGTGCTGGGCCATGCCGTTCTCGGGCGATGCACTCGCCGCCTTCCGCGCTGCCACCGAAGGTCGCATAACCCCCGCCGACTACCATCAGCTCGTCCTCTAACCGCCTGCACCACAAAGGCGCCTGTCCCCAATGTGGTGGTTTGGAACATGCGGACGAAACAGCTTCGAAACACGCGATTTGTTCGTCAGGCACTCAAAAACGCCTCTACCTGCATCGTAATCAAAACGAAACATCTGCTTGTCGGCTTATGCGAAACTTTGCTGCAACAGTGCGATATTATCCATACTCGATAAAGTTCGCGGCGCATAGGGTGCCGCGACCAACATTTTCGTTTCCCATTATTGGAGGAAGCATGAGCTACACGCAGAAAGTTCTCGAAGAGCTCAAGGCCCGCTATCCCGAGCAGCCTGAGTTCATCCAGGCCGCGACCGAGATCCTCGGCACCATCCGGCCGGCGCTCGACGCCCATCCCGAGTACGAGGAGGCCGCCCTGCTTGAGCGCCTCGTCGAGCCCGAGCGCATCGTCATGTTCCGCGTTCCCTGGGTCGACGACCAGGGCAAGGTCCAGGTCAACCGCGGCTACCGCGTCGAGTTCAACTCTGCCATTGGACCCTACAAGGGCGGCCTGCGCTTTAACCCGACGGTCACCCTGGGCATGCTCAAGTTCCTGGGCCTGGAGCAGATCCTCAAGAACAGCCTGACCACCCTTCCCATGGGCGGCGGCAAGGGCGGTTCCGACTTTGACCCCAAGGGCAAGTCCAACAACGAGATCATGCACTTCTGCCAGTCCTTCATGACTGAGCTCTATCGCCATATTGGCCCCAACACCGACGTTCCCGCCGGCGACCTGGGCGTTGGCGGCCGCGAGGTTGCCTACCTGTTCGGTCAGTACAAGCGCCTGACCAACGAGTGGACCGGCGTCCTTACCGGTAAGGGCCTCTCCTTTGGCGGCTCGCTCGCCCGTACCGAGGCCACCGGTTACGGTCTGGCCTACTTTGTGGATGAGTACCTCAAGAGCCGCGGCGACTCCTTCGAGGGCAAGAACGTCGTCGTTCACGGCTCCGGCAACGTCGCTATCTACGCGGTCCAGAAGGTCACTCAGCTCGGCGGCAAGGTGCTCGCCTGCTCCGATACCCACGGCTGGGTCGAGGATCCCGACGGCATCGACTACACCGTGCTCGAGCACATCTACAACAAGAAGCGCTCCGGCCACGACAAGGGCGTTACGCTCGCTATGTACGTCGACGAGAAGCCCAATGCCACGTGGCACGAGGGTGACGGCCGCGGCGTGTGGCAGCTGCCCTGCGACATCGCACTGCCCTGCGCTCGCGAGAACACGCTGCTGCTCGAGGACGCCCAGGCGCTCGTCGCCAACGGCTGCAAGGTGGTCGGCGAGGGCGCAAACATGCCCACGACCATCGAGGCCACGACCTACTTCCAGGAGAACGGCGTCGCCTTTATGCCCGGTAAGGCTGCCAACGCCGGCGGCGTGCTCGTGTCCGGCCTGGAGATGAGCCAGAACGCCGAACACCTGTCCTGGACCTTCGAGGAGGTCGACGGCAAGCTCGAGCAGCTCATGCGCGGCATGTTCCACAACGTGGACGACACCGCCAAGGAGTACGGCCAGGAGGGCAACTTCGTCATGGGCGCCAACATCGCCGGCTTCCTGAAGGTCGCCGACGCCATGCTCGCCCAGGGCGTCTGCTAAATCTTCGCTCGACATAGCATGTGATGAGGCTCCCAGCTATCTGGCTGGGAGCCTTTTCTATTCCGGAGGACTCCTCATAACTTGCGGTGATATACGGACTGTTTTGCGTTCCAGAACGGCTAATCAGTCCGTATATCACCGCAAGTTATGGATGGGTGGGTGGATTTTGTCCTAAAACGGTGTGCGGCCCCTCGTTTGGTACACTTAAAAGTACTGGACAAGTGAAGAGATGGGGGAGAACGTGCTCAAGTTCGGTACCTACGTCCGTGTTGGAAACGCGGCCGAAGCCTATGAGCTCTTACAGAAGAACCGCAACAACAAGATTGTGGGCGGCGGCATCTGGATGCGCCTGGGTTCGCGTCGCGTGGCGACGGCGATTGATCTTTCGGCCTGCGGACTCGATCAGATCGAGGAGACCGAGACCGAGTTTCGCATCGGCGCCATGTGCACCCTGCGCCAGCTCGAGCGCCATGTCGAGCTCAACGCGCTTGTCAACAACGTCTTTGAGTTCGCCGTCCACGATATCGTGGGCGTGCAGCTGCGCAATACCGCCACGGTGGGCGGCAGCATCTACGGCCGCTTTGGTTTTTCGGACGTGCTCTCGGCCTTTTTGGTGCTCGATTCCTATGTTGAGCTGACGGGCGCCGGCCGCGTGCCGCTCGCCGAGTTCGTCGACATGGGTTACGTGCGCGACGTGATCGAGCACATCGTGGTCGTTAAACACGACTACCGTGCGAGCTACGAGGCCGTGCGCAAGGCTGCGACCGACTTCCCCTCGCTCAACGTCACCGCCGCCTGGTGGGACAACACCTGGCACGTCACCGTGGGCGCCCGCCCGCTGCGCGCGACCCTGCTGCAGGGCGAGGCGTGCGGCCTTACCAACGAGCATCCTTCCGAGGACGAGCTGCGCGCCCTGGCCGCGTCCGTACGCGCGCTGAGCTACGGCACCAACCTGTGGGGTTCGGCCGAGTACCGCCGTCGCATCTCGGCGCCGCTGGCGATTCAGGCCGTGCGCCGCGCCGCCGGCATCGAGCTTTCGGCCGCGCTTGCCCGCGAGCTCGAGGGCGTGCAGATTCCTAAGTTTGCCACGGACGAGTATTCCTGCCGCCGCGTGCCCGGCGTCGATTTTAGCGAGGTGTGCTAATGGCTGCCAAACTCATCGATCTTTCCTTTACGCTCAACGGCCGTAAGGTCAAGGTTCAGATTGCCCCCGACACCATGCTCTTTGCACTGTTGCGCGAGCAGGGTTGTTCGTCGGTGCGCTGCGCCTGCGAGACCACCAACTGCGGCCTGTGCACGGTGTGGCTCGACGGCGACCCGGTGCTGAGCTGCTCGGTTCCCGCCGCTCGCGTCGAGGGCCACACCATCACCACGCTTGAGGGCCTTAAGGCCGAGTCCGAGGCACTCGCCCGTGCAATGGCTGCCGAAGGTGCCGAGCAGTGCGGTTTTTGCGCCCCCGGCCTCATCATGAACGTGCTGGCGCTCGCCCGCGCTGCCAAGGAGGACCCGAGCCTCGTCGCCACGCGCGAGGAGCTCTCGCGCCAGCTCGCCGGTAACATCTGCCGTTGCAGCGGCTACGAGAGCCAGCTGCGCGCCATCGTTCGCTTCCTCAACGAGTCTGGCGTGCAGGTGGGCTTTGAGATGCCCGAGCTGCCGGTCAATAACACCAGCTGCGATGGCGTCTCGTATAAGCAGATCACTCACAAGCAGCCCAAGAAGGACTCGAAGGCCCTGCTCGAGGGGCGTCCCGTCTACACGGGCGACCTGGTGCCTGCCGGCGCCCTGATCGTCAAGCTCAAGCGCAGCCCGTATGCCCGCGCCAAGATCCGCTCCATCGATACGTCGCGCGCCCTGAAGGTGCCCGGCGTGGTGGGCGTCTACACTTACGAGGACGTGCCCAAGCGCCGCTTTACCATCGCCGGCCAGAGCTATCCGCAGCCGAGTCCCTACGACCGCCTGATTCTCGAGAATCTCGTCCGTTACCAAAACGAAGAGGTGGCTATCGTCGCCGCCGAAACCGAGGAGGCCGCCGACAAGGCGCTCAAGCTCATCAAGGTTGACTACGAGGTACTCGAGCCCCTGCTCGACTTTACCCAGGCGCTCGATAATGACATCGTGGTCCACCCCGAGGGCGATGTGACCTTTATGTTCCCGCAGGGCGGCGACGTTCCGCGCAACCTGGTGTGCAGCGGTACGAGCGACTTTGGCGACCTGGACGAGGCCTTCGCCCAGAGCGACATCGTCTTTGAGCGCACCTACACCAGCCAGGCCACGCAGACCGCGCCCATGGAAACCTTCCGCGCCTTCGCGACGACCGACGCCTTCGGCCGCATCTCGGTGACCACCTCTACGCAGGTGCCCTTCCACGTGCGCCGCATGGTCGCGCAGTCGCTCGACATTCCGCAGTCGCAGGTGCAGGTCATCAAGCCGCGCATCGGCGGCGGTTTTGGCTCCAAGCAGACGGGCTGCTGCGAGATCTTCGTGGCGTTCGTGACCCAGCAGACCGGTCGTCCGAGCTACTGCTGCTACACCCGCGAGGAGACCATCACCGCGGGCAACTCGCGACATCAGATGCAGATGACCGTCAAGCTGGGCGCCATGAACGACGGCACCATCACGGCCATCGACCTGCACACGCTGTCCAACGCCGGCGCCTATGGCGAGCATGCCACCACGACGATCGGCCTCTCGGGCCACAAAAGCCTGCCCATCTACAACCATGTGAAGGCGAGCCGCTTTAGCTGGGACGCCGTCTACACCAATACCAACCGCGGCGGCGCGTATCGCGGCTACGGTGCCACCCAGGGCCAGTTTGCCGTGGAGAGCGCCGTCAACGAGCTCGCCGACATGCTGCACATGGACCCCGCCGACCTGCGCCTTAAGAACATCGTGCGCGAGGGCGAGGTCATGCCGCAGTACTACAACGAGAAGCTCAACGCCTGCGCGCTCGACCGCTGCCTGCTGCGCGCGATGGACATGATCGGCTGGCGCGACAAGCCGCTGGCCGTTGACCTGGGCGACCGCGTGCGCGCCCTGGGCTGCGCGCTCACTATGCAGGGCTCGGGTATCTCCAATGTGGATATCGCCGGCATCGACATGCGCCTTGAAGAGGACGGCTTCATTACCATCGGCACCGGCGCCACTGATAACGGCATGGGCGTCGACACGATTCTGGCGCAGATTGCCGCCGAGGAGCTGGGCGTGGAGAGCTCGCTTATCGTGGTGCGCGGCGTGGACACCGACGTGTCGCCGTTCGACGCCGGCTCGTACGCGAGCTCGGGTACGTACGTGACGGGCCTTGCAGCCAAGAATGCCGCGACCGAGCTGCGCGAGAAGATCTGCGCCAAGGCCGCCCAGATGTGGGACGTGGACGCCGCCGATGTGGTCTTCGATGGTCAGTACGTGCGCCTGTCCGACGAGCGTGCCGCGCGCGAGCAGAACCGCTACCTCACGCTGCGCGACTTTGCCAACCTGTGCGTCAAGAACATCGCGGGCGGGGACGCGCTGACCTCGCATGCCTCTGCCTGCCTGCCCGTTTCGCCTCCGCCGTTTATGGCCGGCATTGCCGAGGTCGAGGTCGACAAGGCCACCGGCAAGGTGACCGTGATGGATTACGCCGCGGCCGTCGACTGCGGCACCGTGATCAACGAGGCGCTCGCGCGCGTCCAGGCCGAGGGCGGCATTGCCCAGGGTATCGGCCACGCGCTCTACGAGATTGTCGAGCACGATGATCGCGGCCGCCTGCGCACCGGTAACTTTATGAGTTACAAGCTGCCCACGCGCCTGGATATCGGCAGCATTCGCGTGGCCTTTGAGCCGAGCTACGAGCCGACGGGCCCGTTTGGCGCCAAGTCGATCGGCGAGGTCGTCATCAACACGCCGCTCGCCGCCGTTGCCTCGGCCGTGGCGCACGCCACCGGACATCAGGTTCGCTCGCTGCCCATCACGCCCGAGAAGGCGCTGCTGGGGGAGTAGCGGGTCGGCGAACAAGTCGTAATTGTCGGGGCGGGGAAACTCGCCCCGCCTTTTGCACTCGTGGTGAGGTCGTGAGCCTGTAAAAGGTGTGCGTGCGCTTACCGTTCGTATCTGCTATCATTCCTAGTCTGTGCGCTCATGCGGGCGTGGCGGAATTGGTAGACGCGCCAGATTTAGGTTCTGGTGGGATTCCCGTGAAGGTTCGAGTCCTTTCGCCCGCACCAACGCACCTGCGTCGGCTCCCGCCGTCGCGACTCTTTGTTGCATAAAGGTACCAGCACCTCAGATAAGCTGGGCAGTATGAGGAGGAACGTGTTGAACATCACCGCTTCTGACGTCAAGGACGCCAAGCTCACCGCTACGGTCACCATCCCGGCCGCCGACGTCGACGCCGCGATCAAGAAGGCCTACAAGGACACCGCCAAGAAGTACCGCTTCCCGGGCTTCCGCGCCGGCAAGGCTCCCCGTCCGGTCATCGACTCCGCACTTGGCGCCGAGGCTACCCTCGCTCAGGCCACCAACGACCTGATCGCCGCCAACGAGCCCGCCGTCCTCAACGAGCTGGACATCGTCCCCACCAAGAACGGTGACTACAAGGAGCTCGACCTCGCCAAGGATCACGAGGACTACACCTACACCGTCGAGTTCTCCCTGCGTCCCGCCGCTGAGCTCTCCTCCTTCGACGCTGTCGAGATCGAGATGCCTCCCGCGGAGGTCACCGAGTCCGAGATCAACAACCAGGTTGAGATGCTCCTCAACTACCGCGCTACCTTCGAGGACGTCGAGGGTCGCGCCGTCGAGGCTGAGGACTACGTGACCGTCGACCTCAAGGCCGTCGAGAACGCCGACAACTTCGCCGCCGAGGGCCGCATGCTCATCGCCGGTAGCGACAGCAACCCCAAGGAGTTCAACGAGGCCCTGATCGGCGCTAACGTTGACGACGTCAAGACCGTCACCTGGACCGACGAGGTCGAGGAGGGCGAGGAGGCCGAGACCCACACCGTCGAGGTCACCGTCAAGGGCATCAAGGTCCGCAACACCCCCGAGCTCACCGACGAGCTCGTCAAGTCCGACTTTGGCTTCGACAGCATCGACGCTATGCGCGACGCCATCAAGATCGAGATCGAGCAGGACAAGGCTTCCCGCCTGCCGGCCGAGAAGGAGAACCGTTGCGTCTCCGCTCTCGCTGAGCGCCTGCAGCTTGACGAGATGGACGCCGACTACGAGCAGTCCGTCTTTGAGGAGCTTGGCCAGAACTTCCTGTCCAACCTCGCTGCTCGCGGCATGACCCTGGACACCTGGCTGCCCGCTTCCGGTCTGACCATGGAGCAGTTCATCGGCGACCTGCACAAGCAGGCTAACGACGTCGCCCGTGAATCCCTGGCTCTCGACGCCCTCGCCCGTGAGCTCAAGATCGAGGTCACCGAGGACGACATCAACGCCGAGTTCGAGAAGGCCGGCGTCAAGGACGTCGAGGCTTCCAAGGCCGAGTTCATCGCCGATGGCCGCATGCCTGCCGTCCGCGAGTCCATCCGTCGCTCCAAGGCCGTCGACCACCTGGTCGAGAACGCCAAGGTGACCGAGGTCGACGAGACCGCCAAGGACGCCGAGTAATTCTCGCCACCTTTCCTGCGAGCGCATGGATGCGCCCGTGATAGGGTAAAGTTATAAGCCGGTTATCCGGTTGCTTCGTACGGTGCCAGCCAATGCATAGCATGCGGGCACCGTACGTTTGTCTAGAACCACTATTGGTCCGTAAGAGAAATGGAGATGCGTATGATCGCCAAGTTCGATTCCGCCCTCGTGCCATACGTTATTGAGCAGACGCCGCGCGGCGAGCGCAGCTACGATATCTATTCGCGCCTGCTCAACGACCGCATCATCTTCTTGGGCGAGGAGATCAACTCCGTCAGCGCCAACCTGGTCGTTGCCCAGCTGCTGCATCTTGAGAGCCAGGATGCCGAGAAGGATATCTCGCTCTACATCAATTCGCCCGGCGGCGAGGTCTACTCCGGTCTGGCGATTCTGGACACTATGAACTTCATTAAGCCGCAGGTCTCCACCATCTGCGTCGGTATGGCCGCGTCTATGGCCGCCGTGCTGCTTTCGGCTGGCGCCAAGGGCAAGCGCTTCTGCCTGCCGCACTCCAAGGTCATGATTCACCAGCCCAGTGGCGGTGCCCAGGGCCAGCAGACCGAGATCGAGATCGTGGCCGAGGAGATCAAGAAGACCCGTCGCGAGCTCAACCAGATCCTGTCCGACGCCTCGGGCCAGCCCATCGAGAAGGTCCAGGCCGACACCGAGCGCGACAACTACCTGACCGCTGCCGAGGCCCTCGACTACGGCCTGATCGACCGTATTGTCACCTCGCGCGACCTTGCCGCTAAGGACGCCTAGGATGGCAGGAAACATGCAGGACAACTTTGACGAGAACGGCAACCCCATCCGCTGCTCCTTCTGCGGAAAAGAGCAGGGCCAGGTCCGTCGTCTTGTAAAGGGTCCGACCAACATCTTTATCTGCGACGAGTGCGTCGCCGCCTGCTCCGAGATCCTTGAGGAGTCGTTGGCTTCGGACTTTATGGACGCCGCCCGCAACGGCAATCTCCCGGGTTTCCTCAACGACCACGGCCAGGCTGCGTCCCGGCCCGCCGTTGACCCCGAGGCCGAGGGCTTTGAGCTCGAGGACGACCGTCAGGTCATCACGCACGTGCCGACGCCGCACGAGATCTATGACGAGCTTTCGGCCTATGTTATGGGCCAGGAGGACGCCAAACGCGCCATGTCGGTGGCCGTGTACAACCACTACCGTCGCGTGATCGAGGGCGGTGCCGCGGTGTCCGCCCTTGACGAGGCATCGGGCATGGGCGCCCAGTTTGATGACGATATGGACGAGGTGGAGCTCGCCAAGTCCAATATTTTGCTGCTCGGCCCCACCGGTACCGGTAAGACGCTGCTGGCCCAGACGCTCGCGCGCATCCTCGAGGTGCCGTTTGCCATCGCCGACGCCACCGCGCTCACCGAGGCAGGCTACGTGGGCGAGGACGTTGAGAACATCCTGCTCAAGCTCATCAACGCCGCCGATGGCGATATTGAGCGCGCGCAGGTGGGCATCATCTACGTGGACGAGATCGACAAGATCGCCCGCAAGGCCGAGAACCTCTCCATCACCCGCGATGTTTCGGGCGAAGGCGTTCAGCAGGCGCTGCTTAAGATTCTTGAGGGCACGGTGGCCAGCGTTCCGCCCACCGGCGGTCGCAAGCATCCCCAGCAGGAGCTGCTGCAGATCGACACGACCAACATCCTGTTCATCTGCGGTGGTGCCTTCGTGGGTCTGGACAAGATCATCGCCGATCGCGTGGGAAACAAGGGCGTGGGCTTTAACTCCGAGATCGCCGGTCCCACCTCGGTCGACGAGAACGACCTGCTGCGTCAGGTGCTCCCGCAGGACCTCAACGCCTTTGGCATGATTCCCGAGTTTGTGGGACGTACGCCCGTCGTCACCCAGACGCAGGCGCTCGACGAGGACGACCTGGTGTCGATTCTGACCGAGCCCAAGAACGCCGTGGTGCGTCAGTACCGCAAGATGTTCCAGCTCGAGGACGTTGAGCTTGAGTTTGAGGACGCCGCCCTGCACGAGATCGCCCGCATGGCGCTTGCCCGCAAGACCGGCGCCCGCGGTCTGCGTGCCATCTGCGAGGACGTGCTGCAGCAGACGATGTTCGACCTACCCAGCGAGGAGGGAGTTTCTAAGGTTATCGTGACCGAAGCCTCCGTAAAGGGCGAAGAACAGCCCCAGCGCATTTACGGCTAGAACTGCCTAAAACGTGTTTGCAAATAGCCTCCGACCACACGCGGTCGGAGGCTATTTTATATATGCGCAATAACCCCAACTACCTGTGTTATTCTGTGTGTTTGTTTAAGCCTCAGCGAAGTCATTCAGACTGAAGTAATCGATACCTAAGGCGTGTCCGCCTGCTTTGTTTTCGTAGATTCCGCACGAGCCGAAGAGCACTAAATGTGCTCTTCGTGCGAGCCAGGACTTGACCGAGCGAAAACCAAGCAGGCGGACACGCCGGCGGGACAGGGAGAGATATATGGAAGAGATGCCCAAGAACTACGATCCGTCGACAAACGAGCCGGCGATCCTGCAGAAGTGGCTCGACGGTGGCTACTACAAGCGCCGCGAGGGCGTGGGCGACTGCACCGTCACCATTCCGCCTCCCAACGTGACCGGCAAGCTCCACATGGGTCACGCCACCGACGACTCCATCCAGGACGCCATCATTCGTATGGCCCGCATGCGCGGCAAGTCCACGCGCTGGGTGCTCGGCACCGATCACGCCGGTATCGCCACGCAGACCAAGGTCGACAAGAAGCTCAAGAGCGAGGGCATCAGCCGCCTGGAGATCGGTCGCGATAAGTTTGTCGACGCCTGCTGGGACTGGACCCACGAGTACGGCGGCATCATCGTCGAGCAGATCAAGCGCATGGGTTGCTCCGTCGACTTCGACAACGAGCGCTTCACCATGGACGAGGATTACGCACAGGCCGTGCGCAAGGTCTTCTGCGACTGGTACCACGACGGCCTGATCTACCGTGGCAAGCGTATCGTTAACTGGTGCCCCAACTGCACCACCGCCATCTCGGACGACGAGGCCGAGTACAAGGACGAGAAGGGCCACCTGTGGCACCTGCGCTACCCGCTGACCGAGCCGGTCAACGGCCAGGACTACATCGTCGTCGCCACCACGCGCCCCGAGACCATGCTCGGCGACACGGGCGTTGCCGTTTCCCCGAAGGACCCCGAGAAGGCCGCCTTCGTGGGCAAGACCGTCAAGCTCCCCATCGTCGACCGCGAGATCCCCATCTTTGAGGATTGGCATGTCGATGCCAACTTCGGTTCCGGCTTCGTCAAGGTCACCCCGGCCCACGACCCCAACGATTACGCCATGGGTCAGGCCCACGACCTGCCGCAGATCAACATCTTTGACGAGCACGCGGTGGTCGTCGAGGGCTATGGCGAGTTCACCGGCATGAACCGCGACGAGTGCCGCGAGGCCGTCATCAAGTGGTTCGAGGAGCACGACCTGCTCGATCACGTCGAGGACCTCGATCACTCCGTCATGCACTGCTACCGCTGCGACGCCGCGCTTGAGCCGTGGCTGTCCGAGCAGTGGTTTGTGGCCGTCGACAAGCTCAAGGGGCCGGCGCTCGACGCCGTCAACTCCGGCAAGGTCACCTTCCACCCCGCGCGCTGGACGCAGACCTACACCACTTGGATGGAGAATCTTAAGGACTGGTGCATCAGCCGCCAGCTGTGGTGGGGCCACCGCATTCCCGTGTTCTACTGCGAGGACTGCGGCTGGGAGGACGCCCTTACCGAGGACACCGATGTGTGCCCCAAGTGCGGCGGTCATCACGTGCATCAGGACGAGAACGTGTTGGACACCTGGTTCAGCTCGCAGCTGTGGACTTTCGCCACGCAGGGCTGGCCGCAAAAGCCGGAGCTGCTCGAGGGACATCACCCCACGACGGCGCTCGTCACCGCGCGCGACATCATCGCGCTGTGGGTCGCCCGCATGGTCATGAGCTCGCTGTACTTCCTGGACGAGGTGCCGTTTAAGGACGTCGTCATCTACCCGACGATCCTGGCCAAGGACGGCAGCCGCATGTCCAAGTCCAAGGGCAACGGCGTTGACCCCATGGACCTCATCGGTATGTACGGCGCCGACGCCATGCGCTTCAACCTGCTCACGCTGTGCACCAACAACCAGGATGTTAAGTTCGATGCGAACATCGATAAGAAGACTAAGAAGCTTATCGACAGCCCGCGTACCGACCAGGCTAAGTCGTTTGTGACCAAGATCTGGAACGCAAGCCGCTTCCTGCTTATGAACATGGAGGACTACACGCCCGGCGAGCCCGTCGTGGAGACGCCGGCAGACGCTTGGATGTTCAGCCGCTTGGCCAAGGCCGTGAAGATGGTCACCGAGGGTATTGAGAACTACACCTTTGGCGATATGGCCCGCGGTGTGCAGCAGTTCTTCTGGAACGAGGTCTGCGACTGGTACGTCGAGGTCACCAAGGCCCGCCTGAAGGGCGAGGGCCGTCTGCAGGCCCAGCGCAACCTGATCTTTGTGCTCGACACCTCCATTCGCCTGATGCACCCGCTTATGCCGTTTGTCACCGAGGAGATCTGGGACAACATGCCGGCGAGCGTGCTCGATCTGGACGCTGAGGGCAACGTGAACCGCGCCGAGGCACTCATGATCGCCAAGTGGCCGGAGCCCGCCGACTACGCCAAGTACGTCGACGAGGACGCCGAGCGCGCGTTTGAGCTGTGCCGTGCCGTGGTATCTGCCGCCCGCGCCACGCGTTCGCGTTATCGCTTGAGCCCCAAGGCCGAACTCGACGTGGTCGTGCGCGCCGGTGCCGAGGATATCGCGAAGCTCGAGAGCCTGCGCTCGACCATCGAGCCGCTGGCGAACACCGCCTCGCTGGTTATGGGCACCGACGTTGAGAAGCCTGCCGCGAGCATCGCCGTGGTCGACAGCGGCGTCGAGGCCTTTGTGGTGCTCGAGGGCAAGGTCGATCTTTCGGCCGAGAAAGCACGCCTGGAAAAGGAGATCGCCGCGGCCCAGAAGGAACTCGCCGGCTGCGAGAAGACGCTCGCCAACGAGGGCTTTGTGGCCAAGGCCGCGCCCGCGGTGGTCCAGAAGAAGAGGGACCGTGCAGCTGAGCTCAAGGAGATCCTGGCGGCGCTGACTGCTCAGGTTGCTGACTTCTCGTAGATCTTACTGGGGGCGCGTCCCGACGCTTTGCTCGCTACTGCGAACAGTCCTGCGCAAGACGGACAGCACATTTAGTGCTGTCCTTTGCGTGCGGAACTTGTATCGAGCAAAGCGTCGGGCCGCTCCTAGTTCGTTTACGTGGTTGTTTGCATCTGGTAGGTTAGGGCCACTTGTTCGTGGCCTTGATCTTGCTGCAGGCGGATAAAGGCTGAAATTGTCAACGCGAGGGGCTCATTCTTTTTGGTGGGCCTCTTTTTCTATTATGGGGGACTTTGGGTTATGGCTAAGCGTTCTGGGTCGTATGTCGTTCCTTTCTCGTTTGAGTTGCTTTCGTTTGGTGAGGCTGTTGGGCTGGCTGCTGATACGGGGCGTATTTCTGGGGATGCCGGTCCTCTGCTTGAGACGGTTGTCGATATGCTCGATGAACTGGGGCGTCCGGACGAGTATTTCGATTGCATTCAGGTTTCCGGTACCAATGGCAAGACTTCGACTACGCGTTTTTCGGCCGCCATCCTTCGCGGCGAGGGGCTCAAGACCGCGCTGTATACGTCGCCGCAGCTGGTGCGCTATCCCGAGCGCATGGAGGTTGACGGGCGCGTTGTGAGCGACGAGGCGTTTGCCCGTGGCGTTTCGGCGGCTGTCGAGGCGGGGCGTCGCGTGAATGCGCACCGTGTGGCGGCAGGGGAGTGTGCCTATACCATCACACCGTTTGACCTGTTGACGGCCGCTGCGCTTGTGGTGTTTGCCGAGGCTCGCGTGGATGTTGCCGTGCTTGAGGTTGGCATGGGCGGGCGTTGGGATGCTACGAGTGCGACCGATCCCTTGGCCGTCGCCATTACGGGCATTGGACTCGACCATACACGCATTTTGGGCGACACGCTTGAGGCCATTGCGGGGGAGAAGGCCGCGGTCATCAAACCCGGACGTCTGGTTGTGCTGGGTGAGGGTACGCACGAGTCGAGCGTTCAGCGTGTGATGGACGCCCGTTGTCGCGAGTGCGGCATTGTGCCGCTGGTGGTGAACCATGCCACGACCAAGGTGCCGGAGCACGTGGGCGATACGGTTGAGTTTAGCTGCACCACGCCGCGTGCGATCTATACGTCGAGCATGGTCAAGCCGGCGTATCAGCCGCAGAATGCTGCGTGCGCGATTATGCTGTGCGAGGGCTATCTGGGCCGCGAGCTCGACCATGACAAGCTCGATGCGTCGCTTATGGGCTGCCCCACGCCGGGTCGATTTGATGTGCTGGGAACTGACCCGCTCAAGCTGATTGACGCCTGCCATAACCCTCAGAGCTGCGAGAACTTTGTGAGCGCGCTGGACGAGATCGATCCGTGCGTAGAGAATCGACCCACGCTACTGTGCGCTGCGCTGGCCGACAAGGACGTGGCGGGCATCGTTGACGTTCTGGTTCCGGCGTTCCCCCGCGTGGTCGTGACGCAGACCGATTCCGATCGCGCCCTGCCGGCAGAGGAGCTCGCCGCCCTTGTGGACGCCGATAAACTCGCGGGCGTGTACGCGAGCGTGCCCGAGGCCCTCGCGGCTTTCGAGACCGCGGGCGAGCCCTTCGTAGCAGCCGGCACCATCACCCTAGCCGGCGAAGTAGCCGGCCTGCTGCGTTAACGCCACTCGCAGGGCAGCTAATTTGACCTGTTCGCCACGAAATTGGCCTATCTACTACGTTTGACCGGTTACCCTCGACCACGCCGAAAAATGCAAAATTAAAACTGCAGGTAGAAGGCTTGCCAGTTTTGCGAAAACGCGGGTGTGGTCGATCCATACGGGTTAAACGTAGTAGATAGGCTGTTTTTGTGGCGCGGTGTTGGTGGAATGTGACAAAGGGACTGCCCCTTCGTCACTTAAATACGTCATCTGATTTCTCCCGTTTACGAAACCATTTATGCCGCTTAATCTGTAGCATATTGCAAACCTCCATCGGCGAAGGATAGGCTCAACTTAACTTGCCAATCGGACCAGTGCTGTTTGGTCCGTTGAGCGTGTCGGGAGGAAACATGAACAGAAGGCATGTCAACGCGGCCATTACCGCGGGTCTGGCTCTGACGATGACGGTCGGCTCGGTGCCGCCGCAGGCATTCGCCGAGATGATGCAGGGTGATACCACCCAAGTCGTTGCCGAGCAAAGCGATGTGACGGGTGCGTCTGCCGCGTCTGCGGACACCACCCAGCCAACATCGCAAGACCAGAGTGAAGATAAGATTGCCTCTTTTGCCAGCCTGAACGAGCTGCACGTTGCCGAGGGTTCCGATGCCACGCTGCCCCAAACTGTAACGGCAACCTACGAGAGCGGTACCACCAAGCAGGAAAACGTCACCTGGAAGTTGAACGGTGCCGATGCCCCGACAACTCTCGCACAACTGCCCGCCGGCTCGTATGAGTTTGAAGGTACCGTCGCTGGCACCACGCAGACGGTTAAGCAGTGCGTGATTATCGAGGCTGCGGCGGCTGATCTGGCCGCGGTAGATCCGGCGGCAGTAAACACCTCCAATGTCACCGCGATGAGCAACGAAAGCGGAATCACGGTCGAGTCGATCGATGCCAACCCAATTCTAGAAAAATACGTCGGCGCCGATTACTACGGCCAGATCCAATCTTCGAGCGTTAAGGTAAAGCTGTCGGATGGCACCGAGACCTCGGCTTATGTTAATTGGGACGAAAAGTCGCAGGCGGCATTTGATACGGCGACGGAGGAATCCGAAATTCCCATCACCGGACAGATTACCGGCGTTAGCGTAAATAGTAATTGGGTTACGCTTGCGGAGCCCTACGAAGTGAGTGGCGTACTTAAGGTGTACGTCCCCCGTTCAACCAGCAATGGCTCATGGGCATGGACCGCAGCTGGTATTGCCCCCGCGCTTCCGTCTAGCATGTCGGCCGGTTATTCAAATGGTCAATCTTATACATGCCCTGTTGAGTGGAATGAGATCTCGGCTGATCAGTACCAAAAGGAAGGAACCTTTGTTGTCGAGGGACATTTGAAGAACTATCCCTCTATGCTCGCACAGTGCACGGTCGCAGTCCGCTCTGTTAAGAGCGTCCAGACCGAGTTGACGTGTACGACCCTAACTGGTGAGGTCCCGTCTCTGCCGTATTCTGCTTCGGTTGTCTTTGATAGCGGGGCCACCGAGCAGATTCCGGTGTCTTGGGATTCTTTCGACGCGTCGCTTTACTCTAAGGTGGGCTCGTTTGCGGTTAAAGGTAAACTAAACGGTTTTGATTACCGTGAGGTTACCTGCACCGTTACCGTCAAAGATCCTAAGGACGTACTCGATCTTAATTCTCTGAGGTTCGAGCGCGTGGTCGGCGACTTTTCTCCTCTTAGCACGTATGTCTATTTCCCGGTTACGCAGTCAAATAACACTACATACACCCAAGGTTATCAGGTTAACTGGGACAACGCCGACGTGTCTCAATTCCAAAAGGCAGGTACCTATACGGTCACGGGCACGCTTGTGACATATAACGAATCTTCAGCCGCTAATGGCCTAAAGGTAACTGCTCAGGTCGAGGTCAAAGAAGTTGCCTCTATCGACGCTCTTGCTCCCGTTAACACGCCCGTCGGCGTACGTCCTACAACGGGCGGCGGTCTTCCCTACAGCGTTGAGGTTGCATTCACCGACGGTACAAAGAAGCAGTGCAACATTGCGTGGGACCCCATTTTGGACGCGCAGGTGGCAAGCGAGGGGTCGTTTAAGCTTTCCGGTTCGCTGTCGTATTGGACCAATACCTCATCTTCATCGTCTACTCAGGTGGAGCTGGGTGACAGCAACCGAGTCACGGCGACCATCTCCGTCCGCGCCCTGCAGATGCCTTCCTCGACATCGACAAGCACGCTTATCGGTTGCCAGCCCAATATGCCGGGTTCAATCGAGGCCACGATGTGGAATGGCTCGCGAGGCAATTTCCCCGTTCAGTGGTCGACGATTAGTCAGGACGCCCTAAAGAACCTTGGCCAGATTACGGTTAGCGGATATTTTACCGGCTCTAACATTCCGGCTACGGCGACGGTCAACGTCTGCGATCTCGAGGACAGCAACATCGGCAAGATTGCTTATGTTCCCGGCGCCGGACTTCTGGCTCCGCGCTACACATCCACGCTGTATTTGTCGGATGGCAGCTCGTTCTATCCCCAGTATTCGTCGGGGCAGCCTTATAGCTGGGATGAGTTTCCTCAAGAACTGCTGGACGGCAAGCCTGGCGAGTACGAAATTACCGGTACTATCACTGGCTCGCTGGCGAAGGTCAACGCGATCGCGGTGTGCAGCGAGGTCAAGGGCGTCAATAACTATAGCGAGAATGGCGTGACGCTTGGGCAGTCGTACGAGGACTGGCGCGTTATTTACCCCGGTGAGGAAGTCAATCTGGACTACTTCTACGTGTCCGGCGTATTGCAGGATGGAACGACTTTTGACAGTCTCGGCGTCAACTGGGATACCTACGATAGGTGCCCCCAGAAGGACTGCACGATTACCGGAACGGTCGCCGGAACGAATATCCCCGTGAAAGTGCACGTCATCGTGACTAAAAACTGGGAGGCTCAGCCACAAACCATTACAGTGCTCAAGGGCAGCGACGGCACCGCCATGCTTCCCGGCTATGTCGAACTTATCAGCCCCGATGCGGCAGAACATCCGGACTATTCGCACAAATACGCCGAGACCAAGTGGAACACGAAGGGCTTCGATTGGACCCAGGGCGGCGTGGTACGCGGCACTGCAACAATTAGCTTTAATGCAGGGTACGGCATGCAGACTGTCGACGTTCCGATTACTGCCACCGTTAAGATCGCGAGTAAGGCAACCTCGGTTCAGGGCGGAACCATATGGACCGTCCCCGGCACCAAGCCGATGCTGCCGGAATACCTTGAGGTTCGATACGACAACGATGTGTCTTCTGAGCCCCAGCGCGAAAAGGTCACATGGGACCGTGTCGCCGAAGACGCGTATGCCAAGGACGGTTCGTTTAAGGTGAAGGGCAAGCTCCAAGGTGGTGCCGAGGCGACAATCACTGTTGACGTCTGTTCCGTCACCTCCGTTAGCGTTCCTGAGCGCATTAATACGGCCAGCGGTGTTTTCCCCGAGCTGCCGTGGAATGTCTCGGTTGCCACGAGTGACGGCAAAACTCATAATGCCCAGGTTCAATGGGATTACGTTCGTCCCTCGGTTTATACCGGAGAGTCGGGTCAGGTCACGACGGTGTCTGGCACGCTGTTTGCAAGCGGCCTCGACGGATACGGTGACGGCACTAACACCGGTCTCACTGTTCAGACCAAGATCGTTATCCAAGGCGTTGAGAAGGCAATCGATAACGGCGAGACCGCAGTGACCACCAAGGCGGGCACTGCGCCTGCCATGCCTTCCAAGATGGCGGTCGAGATGAGCGACGGCTCCGTTTCGACGGCGGCTATTGATTGGGATCCGATTGCGCCCGAGAAGTACGAGCGGCCTGGCACGTTCTATGCGACGGGCCATGTGGTCGGCTTTAATGCCGCTGCCGTTATGGCGCTGCTTGACGATGACGGCCAGAAGGTCGGTGTGGATGAGAACGGCAACGTGACTGCCAAGGTGACGGTTGCCGATAAGAAGGCAAAGAAGGTTGCACTGCAGCCCGAGGCGGTCGTGGTCAACACCACGGTCGGATCGATGCTGGAGCTGCCAGATGCCGTGTCCGTATATTTCTCGGATGGCTCAGCGCGGGATACTCGGGGCAGTTTAGGCGGCATCGAGATCGAAAAGTGGACCGACACCGACGGCATCGACCTCTCCAAGCCGCTCGCCAAGAAGGGTACGTATAAACTCGTCGGCAAGCTCAAGGATGTCGACAACGTCAACGCTATCGTGTACGTCAACGTCTCCGAGGCGCCGCGAACCATCACCAAGCTCGAGGCCAAGTCGTTTAGCGTTGCCAGTGGTACGTCCAAGCAGGATCTGTACGCCCAGATGCCCAAGCAGGTTGTGGCGACTTACTCCGACGGCTCGACCGATTTGCTCGACATTGACGTGTGGGATCTTTCTAACGTCACGGACGAGCTGCTCAGAGGAACCGGCACCGTGGAGATCACGGGTACGGTTAAGCTCAACGGCGCCAAGGTAACCTGCAATGTGACCGTGGTGGATCAGGATGCCCAGACGCCCGACCACGTCGAGCCGATCGATGTTGTTGAGATTGCGGACAATGCCAAGGTCAGCGACCTTATGGATAAACTGCCGTCCAAGGTGACGGTGGTCATGAAGGACGGCAAGACCAAGAAAGAGACGTCCGTTAAGTGGTCTCAGGTCGACAGCCTGGGCCGTGCCGGCACCGAGTTTGAGGTCACGGGTCTAACGGACAACGGTATGACCGTAAAGGTGAAGGTCAAGGTAACCGCGCATATTGTCGACATCGATGTCGCTGAAGACATTGTGGTCGTGCGCGGCACCAAGGCGGACGACGTTTTGGCCAAGCTGCCCGCCACGGTCACGGCGATTTACTCGGATGATACTGAGTCCGATGTCGACGTGAAGTGGGACACGAAGGGTCTATCCGACAAGGACTTTGCCAAGGAGGGCGAGGTCACGGTCAAGGGCAAGGTTGCCGGTACCGATCAAAAGGCAGAGTGCACGATTACGGTCGTGAAGAGCGATGCCGAGATTCCGGCGTCCGTTGAGCCTATTGCCGGAATTTCCGTTCCCGAGGGCGCATCGGCCGACGCTGTGCGTGATGCGCTCAAGGGCGTGAAGGCGACCGTTCGCATGAAGGACGGCAAGACGACGGCGGAGTCCGAGATCACTTGGACTGAGGTTCCTGCCGCGGCCGCCACGTACGGCAGCAGTGTCGTTGCCAAGGGCGTCACGAAGAATGGCAACTTGCCGGTCGAAGTTGTCGTCACCTCCACGACGACGATTAACAAGGTTGCCGAGGTGCCGCAGATCACGGTTGAGCGCGATGCCAAGGCCGACACCGTGACGGGGCAGCTGCCCAAGAAGGTCACCGTGACCTATTCCGATGGTCACACGGACGAGGCCGCGGTCACGTGGAATACGGATGGCCTGGACAAGCATCTTGCCGCCGTTGGCGAGTACACGATCGAGGGGTCCGTCGAGGGCGCGGCGCTCAAGGCGACCTGCAAGCTGGTCGTCGAGACGCCGGCAAGCGAGATTCCCGTGAGGCCTGCGACGTTCGCTCCCGTTGAGGTGTTTGAGGCAAGCTCTGCCGCCGATGTGCTGAAGGCGCTGCCCAAGAAGGTCTCCGTGATGATGAAGGACTACAGCCAGGAAGACTTCGATGTCGATTGGGAGAATGTCCCCGCACTGGATTGGGGTGCCGATGACGTGACCGTGGGCGGTAAGGTTCGCGGTACGGAGCTTACAGTCAGCTGCATGGTACGCGTTAAGCCGCGCCCGGCGGCCAAGGGCCTCGTTATCGTTGACCAAAACGGCAAGGCCACGACTGCCGAAACCGTGCTCAAGGTAGAGCGCGGCAAGGAAATTGACCTTGCTGCCGCGGCGAGCAATGCGGCCGATGGCGCGCTGCTGCGTGGTAACGTGACGTGGACCTCGTCCGACCCGACGATCGCTACGGTCGAGAACGGTAAAGTCAAGGCCCTCAAGAACGGAACCGTCGTCATTACCGCGACGATGCCCGTTGACGGTGACGCCGCGGCGATTGCGACGCTTGCCGAGGATGGCACTGCGCCAGCGCCTCAACAGCTCACCGCTTCGGTGACCGTCGAGGTTGTTGAGCCTGTTGTTGTACAGGAACCGACAGGCGGCAAGGATAACGGTGCCAAGCCCGATGCCAAACATCCTTCGGGCAAGAAGAATGGCAAGAAGGCCGCTAAGGGAAGCCTGGCCGAGACGGGCGACAACACTGCCGTGACCGTCGCGGCGCTTGGCGGAACCGGCCTGCTGGCGCTGATTGCCGCTGCGATCGAAAAGCTGCGCCATCGCACGGAGTAAGGCTGCGAACTTAGAGCCTTAGGGCTCTAGGACATAAGAAGGCCTCCCGGTTCTCGTCGGGGAATCGGGAGGCCTTTCGTTTGACTGCAGGGCAGCTAATTTGGGACGGGGCATTTTTGACTACCCTGGTCCCCTCGGCAGTTGCGGTGAAATAGGGACTATTTTATGGGCTAGAAGCCTTAAGCAGTCCGTATTTCACCGCAAGTTAGTTTGGGGACTTGGGGATGAGGTTAGCCTAGGCGGAGCGGATCGTGGGGGTAGGCGTTGAGAATCTCGACGCCGTTCTCTGTCACTAGGGCTAGGTCCTCGATGCGGACTCCGGTGCGGCCGGGGAGGTAGATGCCCGGTTCGATGGAGAACGTCATGCCCGGTTCAACGACCTGCTCGTTGACGAGCGAGACGTCGCCTGGCTCGTGGTCCTGCAGACCGATCGAGTGGCCCAGGCGATGCGTAAAGTATTTGCCGTAGCCTGCGTCCTCAATCACGTCGCGCGCGGCACGGTCCAGGTCGCACATGCGCACGCCCGGTGCGATGAGCGCCTCGGCGGCCTCGTTGGCACGGCGCACGATGTCGTAGATGCGCGCCGTCTCCTCGTCCGGCTCGCCCCAAAAGAACGTGCGTGTCATGTCCGAGCAGTAGTTGCGATGGCGTCCGCCAATGTCGAATAGCACCACGTCGCCGCGCTTGAGTACCGTATCGTCGGGCTCGTGGTGCGGGTCGCCGGCGTTGGCGCCAAAGCTCACGATGGGCGGAAAGCTAAAGCCCTCGCAGCCGTGCTTGCGATATAGGCCGAGCATCTGATCGGCAATTTCGCGCTCCGTCACGCCTTCATGGACGAGCTTGATGGTATCGGCCATCACGGCGTCGTTGGCGGCAGAGGACGCTCGCATAAGCTCCTGCTCGGTAGCGTCTTTGTAGGTGCGTGCGGCAGTGACGGCAAAGTCGCCTAGGAAGAACTCGCTCGCGGCGTGACGCTCCATAAGGGGCATCAAAAAGCCGGAGCGCATAACGGTGTCGATGCCGAGCGGTTTGGTCGGATCGACCTCGCGAACGATGGCGTCGGCCACGACGTCGGTATCGGTGTGGTACGCGACGCGGGCATTGTCATACTCGGGCAACTGATGAAGGGCGTTGACTAGGATCACCGGCTCGGCACCGCGCGCGAGTAGTACGCCGCAAAAACGCTCGAACATATCGGCATAAAAGCCGGTCAGGTAATAGATCGACCACGGGTCGTTTACGAGCAGCTGCGCACCGGGGTGCTGAGCCTCGAGCGCATCGAGCACGCGCGCCACGCGCTGATCATCGACATGTGCCATACATCGTCCTTTCGCTAGGGTGCCACCATGGTAGCCCAAGCCCGGCACATAGGGACGTTCCTTTTATGCCGGCACCTCGGGACACTCCTTTGCATCCCATGCGCACCCTCATAAGTTGCGGTGAAATACGGACTGTTTAGCGGCCTGAAGCCATAAAACAGTCCGTATTTCACCGCAACTGCGGAGGAGGACCGGGCGGATGGTGGGGTAGCTAAAAGAGCCCCGTCCCTAATTAGCTACTTGGGCTCGGTCGATGTCCATGCTGGCGATCAGGTTGATGTTGGTGTTGAGGAGGTCGGGGAGGACGACGTCGCCCATGCGGATGGGGGCGTTGACGATTAGGCCTCGGATGAGGTCCATGGCTTGGGCGTGGAGGGTCAGCGGGATGGCTTCGGATGTGCGCACGGGGAGCAGGGCTTCGTCGCCGCCGGAGACGGCCACGGTGGTGGTGAGCACGCGCATGGGGCAGGTGAGCTCCTGATGCGCGAACTTATCGCCGCGCGGGCAGTTGTTGCCGGTCACGGAGCGCACCTCTGCCACGGCGCCGTCTGCGTCACGCTTTACCTCTACGGTCAGAAGGCACTCGGATGGGCAGGTGGTGCAGTTGAACTGCAGCGTCTCGATTGCGTTCGTGCTCATGGCTTTACGCCCCCTCAACAGGGTCAACGGACAGGACAATCTCGCTGGCACCCAGGTCGAGTGCACGCTGAATCACCTTCGCCGGCAGTGGGAAGGTTTCCATAACGCTCGGCTTAAACGCGCGGACCTTGCCGGCGAACAGCTCTTCGCCGTTGGCCAAGATCCTCACGCGGGCAGCGTCGACGGGTCGGCGTACGCGGAAGTTGAGCTTGGTGAGCGCCACGGCCGTAATGCGTCCCGGCAGCGCGTAGCTCGCAATGCCGGCGGGGGAGACCGTGAGCTCGCAGCCCGCGTCCGCGGCACCCGCCTCAGCATCCGTGTTGCCACCCAGCGCGTACGCCGCCGCAGCTGCGCCAGCCCTCTCGGACTCGGTCGTCACGTTGTCGGCTAGGTCGTGCACATGCAGCACATTGCCGCAGGCAAAGATGCCCGGCACGCCCGTCTGCAGGCTCTGGTCCACCACTGCGCCGCGCGTGCGCGGGTCAAGTTCAACGCCCGCGGCAACCGAAAGCTCGTTCTCGGGTATCAGACCCACCGAAAGCAGTAGCGTGTCGCACGGAACAACGCGCTCGGTCCCCGGAATGGGCGCCAGGCTCTCGTCGACTTGGCTCACCTCGACTGCTTCCACGCGATCGTGTCCGATCACACGCGTGACGGTTGTGGACAGGTGCAGCGGAATGCCAAAGTCGTCAAGGCAGTTCTTGACGTTGCGGCGCAGACCGTTGGCGTACGGCATGAGCTCGTATACGCCCTCGACCGAAATCCCCTCGAGCGTGCAGCGACGTGCCATGATCAGCCCGATATCGCCCGAGCCCAAAATGACGGCTCGCGAGCCGGGCTTGAGGTTTTAGATATTGATGTATCGCTGCGCCAGGCCGGCCGTAAACACGCCGGCGGGACGACTGCCGGGAATCTTGATCTCGCTGCGCGTGCGCTCTCGGCACCCCATAGCAAGGACGACCGCGCGTCCGGTGAGCTGCAGCATGCCGGCAGGGCTCATGAGCGTGACGGTATGGACTGCGGCGGCTCCCGCGGCCTTGTCCTCATCCAGCGCGCGCACATCCGCGCCCTCGCCTGAATCAATCCCGATCACCATGCTGTCCAAGAACAGCGCAATGTCGGTTGCGTGCACCTGGTCGATAAAGCGCTGCGCGTACTCGGGACCGGTGAGTTCCTGTTTAAAGTGCGACAGGCCAAAGCCGGGGTGGATGCACTGGCGGAGGATTCCGCCCAGGTGCTGCTCGCGCTCCACGATGGCCACGTGGGCGCCGGCATTATGTGCGGCAAGCGCAGCCGCCATGCCAGCGGGTCCGCCGCCGATGACGACCACGTCGAAGGCCTGCGTCGACACCGACGCTACAGCTCCGGCCTCCGCGCGTCCGTCGCGCATATCAAACGTCGCCATCCTAGCGCACCCCCTTTAGCGGTCCCTCAACCAACCAAGATCCGGTATCCTCCAACAGCACCTCGCTGGGGTCGCACCTCAGCTCGCGTGCAAGAATCGCCACCACGCGGCTCTGGCAAAAGCCGCTTTGGCACCGACCCATGCCGGCACGACAGCGGCGCTTGACGCCCTCGACCGAAACCGCGCCTGGGCGGCGTCTGATCGCGGCCACGATCTCGGCCTCGGGCACCGTCTCGCAGCGGCAGACGATCTGTCCCCACGCGGGCTCGGACTCGATTAGCTCCTCCTTGCGCGCCAGCGGTGCGCGGTCAAAGTCGTCCGGCGCGCGGCGAATTGGGTTCCAGTCCGCCCTCTCGTGCAGCTCCACGCCCGCCTCGCGCATCACAAGCTCCATGCGCTCGGCAATGGCCGGTGCGCTCGCCACGCCCGGCGACTGAATGCCCGCCGCTTGGAAAAGTCCCGGCACCACGGTCGACTTTCCAATAAAGAAGTCGTTTGTTCCCTGAATGACCGGACGCCCGCCGGCAAATGCGCGCACCACGCGGCGCGTATCCAGGTCGGGCACCAGCTTGCGCGCGCCGGTCAGCAGCGCCTTCACATCGCTCGCATAGGTCTGCGTGTCGCCCGGCTCGCGCACGGCAGCCGTGGCGGTGATCACGGTGTTGCCATGCACAGTGCCCGCCACGATAACGCCCTTCGACACTGGCGTCGGAACGGGGTAGAGCGGCATGAGCGTGCGCGGCTCCTTGTCCAGCACCACGATGTTGCCCTGGCGCCAGACCATCTGAAACTCTTCGGCGCTCGCCATATGCGAGATGTCGGCGGCGCCGTTGCCCGCAGCGTTGATCAGGTAGCGGCAGCGCACGTTGCCAGCGGAGGTCGCCAGCGTAAAGCGCGCGTCGTCGCCCGAGCCCGCGACTTCAATCGCCTCCACCGGGGCGGAGCGCATAAACGTCACCCCGTTGGCCACGGCGTTTTCCAGCGCGGCGATGGCAACCTCAAACGGGTCGATAAATCCAGTCGAGGGGCACCACAACGCGCACGTTGCATCGGCACTGGCGCGCGGCTCTAATTCGTGGATGCGGTCGGGTCCGACGATCGACAGCTCGGGCACGCCGTTGGCAAGGCCGTTGCGCCGCAGCTGCTCCAGTTGCGCACGGTCCTCGTCGTTAAACCCCAACACCATCGACCCGGTGCGGCAAAACAAAAATCCGAGCTCCTGGGCCCACGTGCCATATAGCTCACAACCACGAGCGTTGACCTGCGCCTTTACCGTGCCCGGTGCCGGATCGTAACCAGCATGCACCAGGCCGCCGTTGGCCTTCGAAGCTCCCAGCGCAATATCGTTTGCCGCCTCGACCACGCAAATGGACAGGTCAAACCGCGCGAGCTGCCGCGCGATGGCGCACCCGGTGATGCCCGCGCCGACAATCGCGATATCAAACGTTTCTGTCACAGTGCCTCCCAGACGAGTTGACAGCCCGTCAATAAGACTATCCTACGGTTTAGACACCCCCAGCGCGGCGGCAATGCGGCGAACAGCCCCGCAACACCCGCCAACGGCAGGCGAGGGGAGATCCAGCAACGTCGACAACTTCGTCTGCCGGCTTTGATATCGGAGGTTTGTCTCGTTCTGTAACAGTAAGCTGAGGATTTGGGTTCCAGTTGTTACGGATTGAGATTTAAGTCGGGGAGAGATTCTTCTGTCTCGGTCTGTAACATCTGGGGACCGTTTTGGGGTCTAGATGTTACAGTACTGACCAGTAAGAACGACAAAATCGAACACACTGCTTACCTGCGGGTTTAAGTACGGCAACAACGGCACAAGCGCGTAAAAACGGGTTAGCACACGCACTTGGGATAATTTGGGGATACGAAAGCCACGCGGACGTGCACCCCAAATATCCGTGTTTATTAACACAAAGATCACCATGTCGCCCAGGGTCGTGATGCCGTCGGACAGCTCGTAGCTCCTCTCAGTCATTCCTCTTCCTCCATTCCTATGCGGCCTCGTCCGTGTTCCAGCCCATCAGGTCGTTGGGCGGATAACCAAGAACCTGCGAGATAGCCAAGAGCTTGTCTGCTCCAGGAATCTAATCGCCGCTCTCGTACTTCGCGAAAGTGCTGACTTTCACTCCGACCTTGGAAGCGACCTCAGCCTGAGAAAGGTCAGCTCGGGCGCGTGCGGCGCGGATATTCCCCGCCAGCTCCTTATCGAAATCCATTCGTTCCTCCTTAGAGGCGTTTTTCTGTCTGTCGAATTCCATAACGAACAGTTTCATGTCCCTGTCAACCAAATAAGCAACATTTTTTTGCGTACAGACATTTTTTGTTTACTATTCACTTAACATAAAGAAGGGAGCGAGGATGAACCTTCGTCTAAGAGAGCGCCGAGAAGCCCTGGGGCTAAACCAAAAGGAGCTTGCACAAAAAGTCGGCAAGTCATTCCGAACTATTCAGTCCTGGGAGCGCGAGGAGAGCTATCCGAACGCAGAGCTCGTAGGTGCGCTCTGCGAAGTATTCAACACCGACCCCAACGACCTGCTCGGATGGTACGATGAGCATCCCGAGGGCAAGCCGACGGCGCCGGCAGGCGCGGAGGGCGAGCTGATCACCTGCTACCGGCAGAGCACCGAGAAGAGGCGCTCGAAGATCCTGGAGACGGCACGTGACCAGGCCGAGCTGTCCCAAGCTCAGGTTGCGGCTCCTGAAGGCGAAGGGCTGGAGGCGGATCAAGTAAGGTCCGCGTAGACCGCGTTATTCAATTCATTTATGGGAAGGAGTAATAACCATGTCTCAATCATTAGCGGAGACGCACGTGGAGGATCTCATCTACGAGTGCGACTGCATCACTGCGGGAGATTATGGTGAGAGCACCCAGGAACACATCGACGACCTCATGCTGCAGATGGAAGGGTTTTCCTTCCCGCTCAGGTGCACCGGATCGCTAACAATTCCCAGAGACAAGACTCTGGATGGCGTAAAGCGCGCAAAGGGATGGCTCGTGGCAAACATGGCCACGCTCACGAACAGCGGAAACGGTACGACGGTTAGCTCCAGCAGCGTCTCACAGGCCACGGCGACGGCGGACGTTTCGGTAGAGGTAAGCCAGGCGGTGACCGAAATCGGCAACGACTCCGTTCTCGACAACGAGACGAAAGAGGCACTCGAGCTGGCGCTGTCGCGGGCACGCATGGCAGCCGAGGCGAAGAACAGGACAGGGTTCGCCGAACACGCTGCAAGGGTCATCGACCTTGCAACGAAGAGCGTGGATCTCGTACCCAAGGCGCTGGTGGCCCTCGGTGTGCTCGCGAAGCTCTTCGGCGCCTAGGTGCGGTGCAGCGAATCAAATCGTTAGCACCGCGATATCTGATACAAATATGGCAATCCGAAGAAGGGCGCGATCATATGAGACCGCTAAACACGAATGATGTCGGGGCGAACTGCGAAGCAGGAAGTGATGCCGCGCATAAAAACGAGGAGCGCATGACCTACAACGTTTATTGTGACGAAAGCTGCGTCACATCTTCTCTTGCAGACGATTTTATGGCCATAGGAGGCATCATGTGCCCCCTGGACCAAAAGAGAGAGATTGTAAGGATGGTTGACCGACTCAGGGCCTATTACAACGTGCAGGGAGAATTCGGGTGGAAAACGGTGTGCCCGTCCAGACTCTCCTTCTTTCAGGCTTTGGTCGACCTGTTCTTCTCAAACCCCGAGCTGAGATTCCGCGCAGTCGTTGTCAGTAGGCGTGAGACAAACTTCGATGATACTGAGGAAATGTTTCAGAAGGTCTACTACCAGGTATTTAACAACTGGCTTGACAGGAGAGACTCATACCGCCTATTTATCGATCGCCGCATTGACGAACGTGACCGAGTGGACACATTGAGGAGGTGCCTGATCGACACATTCCAATTTGGCAACTCGGTAAAATTTGTCGAAGAAGTCGAGTCACATGAGAACGACCTCATACAGCTCGCAGACTTATTCATCGGAGCCCTTGCCGCCTCAAGGAATGGACACCTGCAGCTCGAAGGGTCAAGTGCCGCAAAATTGCAAATATGCCGAGACATCTGTCAAAATTTAAATACAAGTACCCTTGCGAGCTATGAGACATGGCCTTCCGAGCAGAAGTTCAACGTGTTCCACTTTCGTGGACGAAGGAATATGTGATGCGAACAGGATACTCACTCGACCGCGACGGGCATCTCGACCTTGGGCCCTGCTACCAAGGCCTTACGTGCGATATGCTGCGCGCGTCACATCTCTCAAGAGAATACTATGACGACAATCTGCTGGACCTTGTCGCATGGGATGGGTCCCCCGTGACAAACATGCAATACGAGTCGACATGGCTACATCTCGTCTCAAAGCACGGGAAGAGCAGAGAGCAATTCAACCCATTGGTCAATCTTGATCTCAACAGGGTTGTGAGGCTTCCGGTCCTAAAAGCAACAGTGGAGGGCAGGGTGTCCGCCAACGTTTACCTTCAAAGGCAAAGGGGCCGCGAAGACAAAGTTCAAGTTGTCGCATCCGGAATCGATCAAGACTATGTCGTTATCCTCGGCGTAACGAAAAAGGGCTATGTCCTCAGAACAGCCTATCCAGGGGACAAAAAATATTCCTGCAAGATTAGCGAAAGAGGAGAGCTGGTAGAGAAAATACGCCCATAAAAAAGGCCCCGGATTTCGGCTCCGAGGCTGGCCACGTCCTGAGCTTTAAGCAAAGGGCTACCCATATTATGCCGCATTGCAACAAAATGTAAACCGAACACGTTATGGAGATTGGAGACCTTAAACGAAAAGAAACCCCACCGCGCACGGCTGGAACCTTGGCGCGTTGGGGTGATAGCAAGGATGCCGGAGTAACACGGAGATAGCTCCGGGCAACCTTGGGACATTATATGACACGCAAGCAGAGGCGCCGCGCGTGGGGCTCGATGCCGGTCGACCAGCTGCGCCCCGTGCACCTGCAGGAATGACTCCTGACTCTCCCCGCAGCAACGTCAGACACTGCCCTACTCACCCTGCGCAAGATTTACGGAACCGTGTCGGGCTTTGTCGTGCTGCCCATCGACCCATTTGCCGCAACTGTGAAATACACCGCGCCCACCCGCATGACGCGCGAGCGCTCCAAGCGCCTGTACACGCTCGCCGAGGCAAAGGACAGTCTGGGACGCCTGCACGGAACCTTACTCGAGGCGCCGTTCATCATGGCGTGCTTTGGCTCATACCGGTCGGGTGAGTCGCTGAGCATCCGCACCGATGAGGTCATGCCGTGTGCGGCGGAATCCACAACGCTCGCAACGGTCGACCTCGTGCGCCAGATGGAGCAAGCGGGCATCGAGCCCACGGCGAACAGCGTACTCAAGACGCGGAAGTCAATGCGCACAGTCGTGGTGCTGCCGGATGCTGCCGGGCGCCTACTCGAAATTGCAGGCGAGCGCCGCGCGGCAGGCTCCGAGTGGCTAGCAGATCGCGGGGACGGACTGCCCATGAACCGAGGGATGTGCAATCATGGATGGAAGAAGTGGTGCGCAGCCGAGGGTATCGAACGCATCCCGTGGTCGAACCTTCGCAATTCGTGGCGAACCATCTGCGAGATGGTGCTGCACATGCCCTGGGACCTCATGGAAATGCTCATGGGACACTCCCTGCCGGGCGTGTCGGGGCGACATTATATTCGTCCCTCCCGTGAGCAGGTGGCGCGTTCCGTTTTGACGCACTTGGGATAAATTGGGATATTTCCCAACAAACCAGCAGGTAAAACGGGCGCGGTAAATAGTGGCAGATTTAGATGAACCAATCAGTCGATTTCGAATGTCTAAATCTGTAACAGTTAGACCTGTTTATGCTGAGTCTCTGTTACAGATTGAGACGTTCGGCCTGGACGTTATCCTTTGTCTCAATCTGTAACAGTTAGCTGATGATTTGGGTTCTAGATGTTACAGATTGAGATTGAAGTCGGGGAGAGATTCCTCAGTCTAAATCTGTAACATCTGGACCCGTTTAAGCTTAGTAACTGTTACAGATTGAGACATTTGCCATGCGGGTCATTCGTTTGTCTCGTTCTGTAACATCTAGACCCGGATTCCGCTCCCAGCTGTTACAGATTGAGATGTTTGTGTCCGCGTCAGCCCCGTACCCAGCCGTGGTCCCATATAAACAAACCCCGTGGTAAACTTGACCGAACTGTTAATATTCCGAAAGGTACCCGTAATGTCCAAGTACATCTCCGAGCTCATGTCGCCGCAGCTTATGGGCGTCGTCTATGCCTTCGTTGGCTTTATCATCGCCCTGTATGTGCTGTCGGTCGTCTATGTGTTCATCGACGCTCGCCGCCGCGGCGCCAGCGCCTACGTGGCATGGGGCATCATCGCCCTCATCCCGTTTGTGGGCCTCATTGCCTACCTGGTCCTGCGTCCGCACTCCTACGCGTCCGACCGCGAGGAGCAGGAGCTGGACATGGCCCTGCGCGAGCGCCAGCTTGCCCAGTACGGCACCTGCCCGCAGTGCGGCGCGCCCATCGAGAAGGACTTTGTCGTCTGCCCGGTGTGCGACACCCAGGTTCGCAACGTATGCCCCAGCTGCCATCGCCCGCTCGATGCGCACTGGAAAGTCTGCCCCTACTGCCGAACTCGCATCCAGTAACGCATCCATCGCCGGGCCGGCCGCAAGCCACGAGCGCACCGCGAGCGCTGCACCACGCGCGGCCCATGGGCACCGCGCGCCACACGCAAGCCGCGCGCTCGCCGCAAACACGCGCACCCCGCCCCCACACGATGAAGCATGCGTAGAAAATCGCCCGCCGTGCCATTAAGGTGCGGCGGGCGCTTGTATACCAAGGCAACCTGCCTATAATGATGCAAGTCAAAAACGCCGAGCGCATCGCACGAACTTGCATTAGGCATCCGAGAGGAGAAAACATACCCATGAAGGCACTCTACAATGACGGTTCGGTGGCCGAGCTCCCGCAGGACGAGGTCACGCACGTCATCCGCCACTCCGCCGCGCACATCATGGCGCAGGCTATCAAGCGCCTGTACCCCCAGGCCGACTTTGCCTACGGCCCCGCGACCGACAACGGTTTTTACTACGATGTCGACCTGCCCGAGGGCGTCAAGATCAGCGAGGACGACTTCCCCGCGATCGAGGCCGAGATGAAGAAGATCGTCAAGGAGAACCTCAAGTTCTCCGTGTACGAGAAGCCCCGCGCCGAGGCCATCGCCCTTATGGAGGAGCGCGGCGAGAAGTACAAGGTCGAGCACATCGGCGACCTGGACGACGACGCCCGCATCACCTTCTACCAGCAGGGCGACTACATCGATATGTGTGTCGGCCCCCACATCTGCTACACCAAGGCCCTCAAAGCCTTTAAGCTCACTGGCGTCTCTGGCGCCTACTGGAAGGGCGACAAGGATAACAAGATGCTCACCCGCATCAACGGCGTCGCCTTTGCCACCAAGGAAGAGCTCGACGAGCACATGCACATGCTGGAGGAGGCCAAGAAGCGCGACCACCGCAAGATCGGCCGCGAGATGGACCTCTTTATGATGCGCGACGAGGCCCCCGGCTTCCCGTTCTTCCTGCCCAACGGCATGATCCTTAAGAACACGCTGCTGGACTACTGGCGCGAGATCCACCACAAGGCCGGCTACGTGGAGATCTCCACGCCGCTCATCATGAACAAGCAGCTGTGGAAGACCTCGGGCCACTGGGACCACTACAAGGACAACATGTACTCCACCGTCATCGACGACGAAGAGTACTGCATTAAGCCCATGAACTGCCCGGGCGGCGTGCTGGTGTACGCATCCAAGCCGCACTCCTACCGCGAGCTGCCCATCCGCGCCGGCGAGATTGGCCTTGTGCACCGTCACGAGCTGCGCGGCGCCCTGCACGGCCTGTTCCGCGTGCGCTGCTTTAACCAGGACGACGCCCACCTGTTTGTGCGCCCCGACCAGCTGACCGACGAGATCGTGGGCGTGGTCAACCTCATCGACTCCGTGTACCAAAAGTTTGGCTTTAAGTATCACGTTGAGCTTTCCACCCGCCCCGAGGACTCCATGGGTTCGGACGAGGACTGGGCTCGCGCCGAGGAGGGCCTGCGTACCGCTCTTGAGCAGCTACACATGGACTACGAGGTCAACGAGGGCGACGGCGCCTTCTACGGTCCCAAGATCGACTTCCACCTGGAGGATTCGCTCGGCCGTACCTGGCAGTGCGGTACCGTCCAGCTCGACTTCCAGATGCCGCTCAACTTTGACCTGGAGTACGTGGACGCCGACGGCACCAAGAAGCGCCCCATCATGCTGCATCGCGTGTGCTTTGGCTCCATCGAGCGCTTCATCGGTATTCTGATTGAGCATTTTGCGGGCAAGTTCCCCACCTGGCTGGCTCCCGTGCAGGTCAAGGCGCTTCCTGTCTCCGAGAAGAGCCGCGACTACGCTCACGAGGTGTGCGCCAAGCTGGAGGAGGCCGGCATTCGCGTGGTCTGCGACGACCGCGACGAGAAGATCGGCTACAAGATCCGCGAGGCCCGCAGCATCGACCGCGTGCCCTACATGCTCATCCTGGGCGAGAAAGAGGTCGAGGCCGGCAACATCTCCGTGCGCGATCGCTCCAACGAGACTGTTCAGATGGGCGTTGACGAGTTTGTCGCCAAGGTGCTCGAGGAGATTAAGACCCGCGCCTAAGGCAAACTTTACAACAATTAACAAAGGCGACCGTTCACACAGAGCGGTCGCCTTTTTCGGCTTATAGGACAAAATGTGTGTCCAAGTTGGGGGCATCGGCGCAGGTCGATGCCCCTTTTTCAGCCGTTTAAATTCCGTGCCCGCTTTTAACCGCTCGGACAGAATGTGTGTCCGGTTGCCTATCGTTCCCGCAGGTAGATAACCTTTTCCGGAACCGTTAAATACCCTTTCGGAAGAGGTGCCCATGAAGGCCGTTTATTGCCCCCACCGCGGCGGTCGGACCAAGCGCAGCGGCAGGACCTCGTCGGGGTCCCAGCGGTGGAGGTGCACGGCCTGCGGCGCGTCGGCGACGCTGAGGTACGACGACACGGCGACAAGGCTCGAGGAGTTCCTCGGGTGGCTCCTCTCGAAGGACTCGCAGGCCACGATGCCGGGCGGCGGGCGGTCCTTCAGGCGCAGGACGGCCGAGTTCTGGGAGGTCTGGCCCATGCCCGTCCCCGACGGCGAGCTGCACCGCGTGCTCCACGTCGACGGGATCTGGGTCGCGCGCGACCTCGTGGTGCTCATATGCTGCAGCGGCGAGAGGGTGGTCTCCTGGTACATGGCCAGGTCCGAGAACTCGAGGGCGTGTTCGGCCCTCATGTCGCCGATCCCGGCGCCCGAGGTGGTCGTCACCGACGGCGGGAGCGGGTTCGCCAAGGCCGTGCGCGAGACCTGGCCGCGCACCAGGGTCCAGAGGTGCACCTTCCACGCCTTCTCGCAGGTCAAGCGCTACACGACGACGCGGCCGAAGCTCCAGGCGGGGCGCGAGCTCTACCTCATCGCGCGCGACCTCATGGGCATCGAGGCGCTGCACCAGGCCGAGCTCTGGGCCGGGCGCTACCTCGACTGGTGCGGGTTCTGGGCCGACTTCCTGGAGGACAGGACCGTGGTGGACGGCAGGAGGGTCTACACCCACGAGAGGCTGAGGCGGGCGCGCTCGTCGCTGTCGTCGCTGGTGTCGGCGGGGACGCCGTTCACCCACCTCGACCCCGCCCTGGCCAAGGCCGGCCCGCCGCCGTCGACCAACAACATGATCGAGGGAGGGGTGAACTCGCAGCTGAGGGCCGTCCTGCGCAACCACCGGGGGCTGACGTCGGTCAAGCGCGTGAAGGCGGTGTTCTGGTGGTGCCGCGCGCACTCGGGGGACGCGAGGACGGCGCGCGAGAAGCTCGCCGCGATGCCGACCGACGCGGACATCGACTTCCTGTTCAGCGTCTACTCCGCCTCGCCGTCGCGTGACGACGGAGGGCCGGAGTGGGGCGACAGGGCAGTGTGGGAGGACCTCCACCACAGGGACCCGTACCCGTTCTGGCTGGATTAATGGATGGAAACGGATGTTCTATCGGGACACACATTTTGTCCTATAAGCCTCCGCTGCAGGGACCGCCGGGTCCGCGAGTAGCCACGCCTAGGCGGTAGCCCCGTTGTGCGCGTAGGGCCACACCCGGTTGCCCTCGGAGGTCGACTTCGCGAAGTCGTCGAGCGCCATGCCCGATGCGGATACGATGGCGTAGCCGCCTTCGCAGGCCGAGACGCGCCAGAGTTGTGAGGCGGAGCCGTCCGCCTCGGCCAGGACCGCCCGGTCACCCGACTTGGTCAGCAGCGCGCCGTCCGAGGAGATCCTGTAGAGTCCTGTGGCGCCGTCGCGCTCGAACGTCAGCGCGCCCGCGCCCGACGGCAGGGAGCGGCCCGAGGCGGAGACCGCGATGGCCATCCCCCCCGTCGAGGGAGGATGCGACGCGGTGTGCGTCGTCTTCGATGATTTTTCTTATGCTGCATTTTGGAAATTTGCTGCTAGGACGTACTTAGCGCTCCATTTGCTGATCGATTCCTTGCCGACGTTCCAAGTCGCGGTTAGCTCAACCTCGGCGCCTTGAGCCTTCTGCACCCTCGGATTCATCGCAAAAGCAACGATCACGTTCTGAATCCCCGAGATACTCAGCGGGAAGGACTGGTTGTCGGCATCGATGGAAAAGCTCTCTTCCTTGCCATCCAAGTGCTGCTGAATGCGGTCGGTATGCTTCTCGGCTCATTTTTCGGCCTTGCAGTTTCGCACAAAGTAATTGTTGGATAGGTCTGTCGAGCGGTAGTCGTAGTCGTCCTTTTGGTGGTTTGCCGTGTGGTCGGAGTGGGCGATTGCCATGAGCTCGTCGCTCAGGCCAAAGTACAGATGACGCTGGTCCAGGTCTCCGTACCAGTTGTCACTGGTGTCGTCCCAGGTTAGGTCCATCTGGCACCATTTGCCGTCGATCTTTACGGCGTTCCAGGTGTGGCCGTTGCCCGTGATGCGGCCGTTGGCGATGCCCGCGGCGTCAAGGAGCTTGGAGTAGATGCGCTGGTAGCTCTCGCAGGTGCCCTGGTGGCGCGTGAGGCCGCTTTCGGCCGAGCACCAGTTGAGGCCGTGGTCGTACTCCAGCTGGTCGAGCGTCCAGTCGTGGAGCCACAGCGCCATGTCGTATTCCGAGCCGTTTGTCTCTTGCCTGCACAGGTCCACGGCGTCGTTGACGATCTGCGTGACGCTTGGGCGGGCGGCGTCGTTTACGGTCACCTCCACCGTGGTGCGCAGGTAGTAGATCCCCTTGTCGTTTTGGGGGTCGTATCTGTTGTTGTCCATAAAGTAGAAGTAGATGCGGTACGTGCCCGACGCCGTGAAGTCAAAGGTAAAGTCGTGGCCCG
This sequence comes from Collinsella sp., assembly GCA_048362915.1. Lineage (GTDB taxonomy): Bacteria > Actinomycetota > Coriobacteriia > Coriobacteriales > Coriobacteriaceae > Collinsella. Next base: position 158,080 of record DBFPAR010000008.1, on the reverse strand, counting down.
CGGTGCCCAGGCTGTAGTAGCTGCCCCATGCCGCGCGCGACGGGTCGCAGACGCTCTCATGGCTGCCGCCGTCCCAATAGGTGGGCACGTCCATGCGCGCCTTGGCCTGGGACGAGCCGTTGGCTTGGGTTACGTGGAAGGTCGTCGCGGTGCCCGCGGGGGCGTCGTTCCACGAGACGGTGAAGGTGACGCCGTTTTGGCTTGCGGTGGCGGAGTGGACGTAGGTGGTTTGTGACGTGGCGGAGATCGCCTCGGGTGTGGGGTTGGCTTGGGTTCGGAGGGATGGGGCGGGGGCTGTGGTGGCCGTGTCAGTTGCGGTGGTGGTGCCGGCAGCGCGTTCCGTGTTGACGGCGCTGGTGCCGGTGGATGTTACGGTGCTGTCCTCTACGGTATCTGCTGTCGCATTTGTGTCGGTGCCGCCTTCAGCCTTGCCTATGTCGCTGCTCGTGGTGTCGGCTTGCGCCTGCTGCTCGGCTGTTGCTGGAGGCTGGATGGCTTCCGCAATGGCCGCCATGGGCATCGTCGCGCTGACCATGGAAGTGCACGCGATCGCGCAGAGCAGATAGTAAAGGGGTCGTTTCATTGCGGAGCCTCTCGGTGAGCAGCCAATAGGGTCCGAAGGCAGCTCCAGGCCAGCACTCCGCACATATTTTGTTGGGGTTAATTTTACGGGAACCCCAATCAACATCAGCGAGCTTTCTGGATTCAGTTGAGGAAGGGAGTGAGGGGGCGCCATGGGAGACGTGCTGCACAGGGCAATGTCGCTTCCTGAATTGCTTTCCCTATTTAGATGCCCATCCCGTACGTTAAAGACACCTCTAATGGATCGCCCTGCTCGCCGGGAAGGTCATGGTAGTACCCGGCTGCGTTCATATAGAGACGCCTGTCTTTCAGGTCGTCGATATACGCATCTTTGGACATGAACTTCAGTTGGTAGACGATGCCGTCGTTTGGCATGGTGCTATCCCCTCATTTAGTGGGCGTGTCCTGAGCCGCCGCACGGTCCCAGGTCCTTTGTTCCAAAATAAGAGAGATTTCTTAAACCATCGTGCCAGGTTGACGTGCGCCTGGCACGGCTCAGAGTAGCGGTGCCTTAGGGTATGGGAGCCCTCGCTCGCGAAGAGTTTGGCTGGGCATTGCTGGACTGTGAGTGTCGGCTTCCTCTATCAGCCAGTAAAGCGATCGGGTGAAGGACACGCTCGCGCTGCCTGGGGCGCTTTTGTGCCGTGAGAGCAACTTTTGTTCAGCCTTAATTGAACGCGGCGAAGCGTTTAATTAGTGTTTCTCCCTTCTACATTCAGTGGAGACATTGCATTCGGTCGGCCTATTCACGGGTATAAGGTGGCTGTCTGGTTCGATCGTGACGGGTGATGTTTATGGCTAAGCAAAAGATGTCGGTTTACCTCATTAAAGAGGGTTTTAATATTGGTGATATCGTTGACTCCAATGACCCCTATATCCATAGGCACCTTCTAGAAGATGGTCCGGTTGTTTACACAAAGCCATCAGACCCTCATCCGCCAAAATGGATTGATTATTTTGACGGTCAACTGGAGTCCGATACTTTGCTATCTTCTTCTGCAAGCGCTCTCCATCTGGTTCAAGTTGCCGTGGCGGAGGACGCTGAGCGTCTATTTGCCATTTCTTTTGGCTATGGTTTTACTTTGCTGGATAAAGAGGCGGTCGAGGAACGCTTTGGGCTTAAAGTGGCGCTCAATCAGGCGATGGATGGTGGACTTCGCAAACTAAAACGAACTGCAGTCTCAGGCAATGCTCGAAAGACCGACGAGCAAATGCCCCTTCCGTCTTCAGTTGATGCTTTTGAAATCGATGTCGAGCGCGATTTGCTAGAGGGAGTGACTGTGAGCGGAGGTGATGGGCTGCTTGCAACTGGATCTATTACTGGATCGGATTCTCTCGCATTGAGCGTTGGCGAGTCGGTAGAATCGATTCGAGACTATCTTAAGTCTGTCTATGCCGTTTATGTGCTTGATTCTTATAAGGCTAAATATGGTTGGGTCGACAGAATCGTTCCGGTGCGCAAGCGGTCACTCGAAGATACTTTGAATTCTAAAGCCATCAGTCTCATTAATGCTCACGATCAAAATATATGGCTTGCCGTGCCGGAAATCCTTGAATGGGAGGCGGTCGCCGGTTTTCGTGTTGGATCAAAGGGTCCTTTGCTTGACGATGTTTGTCTCGACATGGTCTATCCGGAACCGGAAAAGTTGCCTCAGAGCTACGAAGACCTTTGCAAAACCAGTATTTTTGTTATTGGACAGGCAGAGGGCTCGGTGATAAATAAATGGCGCGCATCTGAGTGTCTATATGGCGAGGTCGAATATCAAGGGGCCAGTTACTGTGCAAATAATGGAAAATGGTATCGAATTGATGGTGACTACAAATCATCGATTGAATCTCGCTTCTCTAAGATTCCGCTTTACCCAACGGAATTCCCAGAATATTTTAAGGGCGAATATGAGGGCCCGTATAACCAACGTGTCGTGGAGATGAATTCCTCGACCGAGTTGTTGCTAGACAAGAAGACCATTTACTACGGCGGTCGAGGCAGCCAGGTCGAGCTTTGTGACATCTTGTGTAAAGACGGCACGTTCATTCACGTTAAGCATTATCAAGGTTCTTCGACTTTAAGCCATCTGTTCAATCAGGGCTTGGTATCGGCTCGTTTGGTAAAGGCAGACCCAAGTTTTAGGAAGTGCGCACAGGTTGTTCTAGACAAGATTGAACCTAATGGTTTTAAATTGGAAAGGGATTCGGTCAAACAGGTCGTTTTTGCGATTATCTCTAAATATGATGCGGTAAGGCCTGAGATTCCATTCTTTAGCAAAGTGGCACTAGATGCCGTGTGCTCTCAGCTGGCCGCGATGGACATTGATGTCGCATTGGCGAGAATCAAGGAGGTCCGAGCCGATTGCGGTTGATTCATTGCTGCTAGTTCGGCCGCCGGCCGGGAACTCTTGCTCTTGATTGATTTGTTAATTGGAGAGGGGCGTACTCATGCCTGGGGTTAAGAACCAGCACTAGGGCTCAACTTATCGAACTCCTAGAGAGTCATGGCGTTCTAACTGATGCCGCTGCGCTAGATTGCCTGAGACGCGAAATGAATATTTGCTCGTCGGAGCACTGCTGAATATTGGGTCACCTGTGCGGTTCGAATTTTCAATTGTCGAGCAGCTTTTGTCATCGATGAAGTCTTGCAATTCTAGCAAAAACCAAACATATGTTCTATACTTATGGAAGTAGACTTGTTTGGAGGCGTTAGATGGAAGTCGGAAGAGATGACATCGTAGACAGCGTTGTACGTCTGATAAATGGGGTGGGGCGTAGTCCATATTTATTCGTCGGCTCGGGCTTTTCCCGTAGATACATGGGTACCGACGATTGGGTTGGCTTGTTAAGGCACCTCTGTTCCCGTCTTTCCGATGATCCTTTTCGGTTTGACTCGTACCTGGCACGTTGTCCAGATGAGTCTGACAATAGCGCATTGCCCTCTGCCGCGACGATGCTTGATAAGGATATGCGCATAGCTGTTCTTGAGGACCCTCGCTTCGCTTCTTTTAGAGACGATCATGCAGAGGACATTCGTCAACGCAAATCTGTTTTAAAGATTATGGCGGCCGAGAGGTTATCTTCGTTCAAACCTGACCATATGACGCATGAACTTGATATCTTGAGAGAGGTCGGCAGGCGGCGTATCTCTGGAGTCATTACAACCAACTATGACTGTCTACTGGAGTCACTGTTTCCAGAGTTTAAAGTTTTTGTAGGTCAGGACGATCTTGTCTTTCACAGAACTTTTGAAATGGGAGAGATCTATAAGATCAACGGGTCTATGGATAATCCTGAATCTATGGTTCTTGAAGAGGCAGATTACGCAAAACTCGCCGAAACCCAGGATTACTTGGCAGCCAAGTTGCTAACTATTTTTATGGAATACCCAATTATTTTTATCGGCTATTCCCTTAATGACCCCGATATCCAAGCTATCCTCATGTCGATTTCACGCTGCCTCGGTTCAAATAATCTCGCATTGCTCAAAGAGCGTTTTATTTTTCTAACTAGGGGCGAAAACGCAACCTCGACACATTCGATTACATTTCCGGGTATCGGCGAGATAAGCATGACCGAGATTAGGACGAATGATTTTGGCGCAGTGTATGAAGCAATTGGGCATTCCAAATGCTCCTTCTCGCCCAGGATCATTCGTGAGCTGCGCAGGAGTATCTACGCCCTGGCAGATAAGGGCGAGCCAAATGATTCTCTGGTAGTCGAAGCGAGTTTTAGCGACCTCGAGAGACTTCCGGAGGGACAGCATCTTGTGCTGGGCATCGGTGTCGCAAATGCATCTTTGGGCCACGGTCATATGGTCAAAGCCGAGCTTTTATATCGCGATGTCGTATTCGATGATGAACATGTCGCTCCCAAACTTGCCGTCGAGGAATATCTTCCTGCGCTGCTTGCTTCCAACTCGGGTGGTTTGCCCATGTACAAGTATTTAAGCGCATATTCTGGGGAAGTCCTTAACCCGAGGATATTAAAGGAATTAGATGAGAAAAGAGATCTGGACGCTTTTCTTAACAACAGCCTGCGAAATGCAAAAGATAGCTATCATCTGTCGGGAATTAGACACTCGGTTAAGTCTGTTATAGCTAACGAAGGCTTTAAGGAAGCATTTAAAAAGTTAGTTTTACTTGAGGAGGATGAGCTCGATTTAAGTGAGTTGCTCGAGTATCTGAGGGCGCTCATCACGGACGATCGCAAGATAATCCACGGTAATAGCGAGCTAAAACGGCTTATTAGAATGTATGATTTTCTTAAGTACAAGAAGGCCTTCGACATATCGGCTACTAGTGAGTAATCCCACCTAGCGTCTATGAAGAAGGCCGTCTTTGTAAACTATGGCATCTGAGCGTATAGTGCGAACACCACGTGCAAATGCATACTTAATATAACGCTTTCTGCTTGAAATCACAATGGTGTCTGTTTCGACCTGCCAATCAAGGGAAGATGGTGTAGAGTATCTTCCTGCAATACAAAAGCTCTTTGGGAGCTTTAAGGGTGACGCTTTCAAACTGAGAGTCTTGCCCTTTTTTATGCGTGCAATGCCTGATATGCTAGCCAGACATCGTTTGATTTGGTTGAAAATCATGTGTGTCTTGATTTGAATTTCATGATTGTCGCTTGCCTCAAATTTGCAGCTTTGACTTACGGATTGATAATCAGTAGCCTATCTAAAAAGCGGTATTGACGAGGGTAACCTACGGGTTCCGCGTCCAGAGGAAAGGCGGCTGTTCTTCTTGGGATGGCTGCCTTTCCTCTTTTTAGGAACCGCGATGGCGGCTGACCGGGAGACCTACCGCGGCGAACTCTCTGGCGTCCCTGAAGATCTGCATGCCCCCCTGTCTTCTTTGGACTTTCATGAGATAGAAACGACTGGGGTTGGGAACAAGATGGATGCGCTTCTTAGTTACATAGCTGCTTTTTAAGAGCTACTCCCTAAAAGTGAAGATAATTTCTACTTGTGGCAGAGCCTGTAGACTAACAAGGGATATCGGCTAAATTAAAGTTAATTGCGGTGGAAGCCTTCGGGCGATACCTGAAGAGGGTTGATGCGTCGGCCCTCTTTTTTGTTTTGATGTAAGATTCGGCCCGTCAAAACTTATATCTCAATTGAGAATAGGCGAAATTGCGTGCGATTTTCTGCTTGTATGCAACTTTGCTGGCGTGTTGTTGGTAAGTCTAAGTTCGCAACGGGTTCTTGGCAGAGGATTGACCGGGATTGTGAATTGCGACTCTTCGAGGCTCGGCACCGAGGCCTTCCTGGAAAAGTCCGCGAGGCTGCCGCTCAGGTCAAGTTCTGCATGGCCGCATTCTTCGATTATGCAGCCAGTGTGATTCTTGTCTGGTAAAACTGGCTGCGAAGTGATTATCGCTAGACATGTCTCAAGTGGCTCATTAGTTTCCACGCGTTTCTCTATCATGCAATCGCTACGTAATGCGGTCGCTCCGCATGGGTATCATGGTGAAAGCGATTTCAATGACAGGGGTGGCGCGCGTGGTAAAGATGAAAGATGTGGCCGAGCTGGCGGGCGTTTCGAGCGCCGCCGTCTCGCGCTACCTCAACGGTGGATATATCTCAGCGGACAAGGCCGAGCGCATTAAGCAGGCAATCGAGCTGACCGGATACGTGCGATCCAGCCAGGCTCGCGCGCTGCGCACCGGTTCCACCAAGCTCATCGGCGTCATCGTACCTAAGATCAACTCGGAATCCGTGAGCCGCATTACCGCCGGCATTGGTCAGGTGCTCGGTCGCCGTGGCTACCAGATGCTGCTTGCCAACACCGACAACGCGGCCGATCGTGAGCTCGAATACCTCGATTTATTCCAAAACCACCCGGTTGACGGCATTGTTCTGGTGGCAACTATGATCACCGACGAGCACCGTCGCGCGATTGAGTCGTGCCGTGTGCCCATTGTGTTGATCGGCCAACATGTCGAGGGCGCGGCGTGCGTCTATCACGACGATTACGAGGCTGCCTTTGAGCTCGGTCGTGCGCTTGCGGGTCGGGTGGATGGCAAGATCGCCTACATCGGAGTTACCGAAGAGGACCGCGCGGCCGGTTATGACCGCCGTCGCGGTTTTGAGGCCGGCTTGCGCGCCGCGGGTAACCCGCTCGATGCCGCCTTGATTCGCCTGGGCTCGTTTACGCTCGACTCGGGCTATCGCGCTGCGCGCGAGCTGCTTGCCGATGCCCCCGATGTTTCGTTTATCGCGTGCGCGACCGACACTATGGCTGCCGGCGCCCTGCGCGCTCTTGACGAGGTGCGTGGCATGGGCGATGGCGTGCGTCGCGTGAGCGGCTTCGGCGACAACGCATTTTTGCGCGCGCTGACGGGCGGCATTCCCACCGTGCATTACGGCTACCTGACCAGCGGCGTCGAGGCGACCAATATGTTGCTCAACGCGCTCGATGGCGAGGAGGGGGAGAGCGGTCTAAAGTCGCTCAAGCTCGGCCATCAGCTTATGAATGTCTAGGCCTTGGGCACGTCTGCCTGCCTCTGAGACCCCTGTTTTTGCTTCAAAACTACCTTTCGCCAGCTTTTTCCTACCGTTCACCCTACTATGAAAACGATTACAGTCATATCAAACTGAAAACGATTACAGTGTATGTGTCAAAGATGGCCGGGTGCACATGCGCCCGTTGGAGGAAAGGGAAGTTATGGACTACCGCAAATCAGCCCAAGAGGTGCTCGACAACGTCGGTGGCGCCGACAACGTTGTTTCGGCCGCACACTGCGCCACGCGTCTACGCCTGGTGATTGCCGATAATTCCAAGGTTAACAAGGAGGCCATCGAGAATGTCGATGGCGCCAAGGGCGTCTTTGAGGCCCAGGGCCAGCTCCAGATTATTTTTGGCACTGGCACCGTCAATAAGGTCTACGAAGAGTTCATCGCGCTCAGCGGCGTCGAGGCTGCCACCAAGGCCGAGGTAAAGGAGGCCGCGGCTCAGCAGCAGACCATCTTTATGCGTGCCATTAAGGTGCTCGGCGACGTCTTTGTTCCCATCATCCCCGCCATCGTGGCTTCGGGCCTGCTGCTGGGCATTATGAGCGCCCTCAACTTCATGGCCTCCAACGGCTTTATCGCGCTCGACACCAATAACTTTATTTATAAGATCGCCGACTTGGTCTCGGGCACGTCCTTTGGCATTCTGCAGATCCTGATCGGTTACTCCGCCGCTAAGGCCTTTGGCGCCAACCCGTATCTGGGCGCTGTCGTCGGTGGTGCATTCATCAACTCCTCGCTGCAGAGCGCCTATACGGTTGCCTCCGAGGGCGTGCAGACCATGGTCAACGTCATCCCCGGCGTGTACAGCTTTGAGTGGGTCGGCTATCAGGGCCATGTGATCCCCATCGTTATCGCTTGTGCCATTCTGGCCTTCCTCGAGAAGCGCCTGCACAAGATCGTTCCCGAGATGTTCGACCTCTTTGTGACCCCGCTCGTTTCGGTGTTCGTGACCGTGCTCGTGACGCTCGTTGCCGTCGGCCCCATCTTCGTGTGGGCCGAGAACGCCATCCTCGGTCTGATCCAGGCCCTGCTGACCCTGCCCTTCGGCATCGGTTCCTTTATCGTCGGCCTGTTCTATGCTCCCACGGTCGTTACCGGTATCCACCAGATGTACACCGCCATCGACCTGGGCCAGCTCGCCCAGTATGGCGTGACCTACTGGCTGCCCATCGCCAGCGCTGCCAATATCGCCCAGGGTGGCGCCGCACTTGCCGTTGCCTTTAAGACCCGCGATGCCAAGATCAAGGGCCTGGCGCTTCCTTCGGCTCTGTCCGCCTTCATGGGCATTACCGAGCCTGCCATCTTTGGTGTGAACCTGCGCTTCTTTAAGCCCTTCATCGCCGGCTGCATCGGCGGCGGTTGCGGTGCCCTGGTCTGCGCGCTCACCTCGCTTGCCGCCTCCGGCACGGGCGTTACGGGTATCTTCGGTATCCTGCTGTGCCTGGCCCAGCCCGTGCAGTACGCGATCATGTTTGCGGTCGCCGCGGTCGTGTCCTTTGCCGTCTCGTTTGTCCTGTACAAGGACGAGCCCAAGGCTTCCGAGCAGGCCTAAGAGCTTTTGATTGAGGGGATGCCCGCGGGTTGTATGCTCACGGGCGTTTCCCGTATCTGGTGCCGTTCTCTGGCGCCTTGTTACTTTCGATCCGTTAGGACTTTGATATGTCTAATGCACTTGGTCGCGACCTTGCAAAGCTGGTTGCCGCTGTTGACGCTGCCGCCTCTGAGTGCGGTCATGGCGCGTATGGCCAGCATTTCCACATTATGCCGCCGGCGGGTTGGCTCAATGACCCCAACGGTCTTTGCCAGGCAGATGGCGTGTTCCATGCCTATTTTCAATATGCGCCGTTTGATGTTGAGGGTGGCGTTAAGGCCTGGGGCCATGCGACGAGTCGCGATCTTATGACGTGGGACTACGTTGGCGCCCCGCTGCTGCCCGACGAGCCGTTCGATTGCCATGGCGTGTATTCGGGCTCCGCGCTTGCCGAGGACGGCCGCATTCGCGTACTGTACACAGGCAACGTTAAACTCTCCGATGCAGACGGCACGTACGACTACGTCAATACCGGCCGCCGCGCCGATACTGTTTATGTCGAGAGCGTTGATGGCCTTGCCGGTCGGGAGTTCAGCCAAAAGCGTGTGGTGCTGGCGTCCGAGGATTATCCCGAGGATTTGACCTGCCATGTGCGCGATCCCAAGGTGTGGCGCGATGATGATGGGCGTTATCACATGTTGCTGGGCGCGCGTCGTCGCGTGGATGGGCCGCATGTCAATAGTCGATTTTGCGCCATGCACGGCGAGGGTGCCGGGCGCGATGTTGGCGAGATCCTGGTGTATGGCTCGGCTGATATGCTGAGTTGGGAGCTCGAGAGCCGCGTGTCTACGACCGAGCGTTTTGGCTTTATGTGGGAGTGCCCGGGGTATTTGGAGCTCGAGGCGGATTGCGGCGTACCGGCGAAGTACCTGTCCTTCTCTCCTCAGGGGCTCGAGGGCGGTCGTTGGGACCGCGGCAATGTATATGCCGCTGGCTACATGCCTGTAATAGGTAACATCACCGGTGGTGACGGTACCTATGAGCTGGGCGATTTCCGCCTGTGGGACGCCGGTTTTGACTTCTATGCTCCGCAGGAGTTCACGGCCGAGGACGGTCGCCACATTCTGATCGGCTGGATGGGCATGCCCGATGAGCCGACCTATGACAACGCGCCTACCGTGGCGTGCGGCTGGCAGCACTGCATGACGGTGCCGCGTGAGCTCACAGCCGGTGCCGGCGGCGTGGTGCTGCAGCAGCCGGCGCGCGAGATCGAGCGCCATTATGCTTCGGTGCGTGTGGGAGAGGGCTCGTTGGAGGTTGCCGGCGATACCTGCTTTGATGTAGTTGTCGACGGTGTCGACGGCGCGTTTACCGCAACCGTTGATGGCGAGCTGAAGCTGGCGTTTGTGCCCGCCGAGGACGAACTGCCCCCGCGCTTTGAGATGCGATTTACCGATGAGGGCCGCGCTTCTGCCGGCTGCGGTCGTACTGTGCGCTGGGAGTCCGTCGACGAGGTTCGTAACGTGCGCATTGTTGGCGATGCCTCGTCGGTCGAGGTGTTTGTGAACGATGGTGTGCTCGTGTTTTCGACGCGCATCTATCCCGAGGCCTATGGCGTGACCGTTGACGCTCCGGGTGCGAGCGTGACCTATCACGCGCTCAATATCTAGGCGATTCGTCGCATATCGGCGCTATACTGCAGCCGTTGCCCACGATGCGGGAAACATCCGCATCGTGGGTTTTTGCTTATGAAGGGACGGTGCCGCGTGGACGTGCAACAGCTAGAAGAGGCTTGGGCTTTGAGAGCCGGCGCGCGTGAGGCGCGGTTGCTTGCGGCCTCGCATGTGCCAGCAGCGCTGTCGCAGCTGGGGATTGTGTGTCCCGGCGATCGTCTGGTTGCCTTTGCGGACGACTTTGCCGATGCGTTTGCGAGCGGCTTTGATGGCTGCGATGTCGCGCTGGTGGGCTCGCCGTCTGCCGATGCGTTTGCTACCGCGTCCAAGGGCTTTGATGCTTCGTTTGATGCCGAGAGTCCGCACCTGTGGTGGTTCGTCAACTCCATCGGCGGGTTTGGTCTGCGCGTGCCCGATCTGCGCGCTCTGGGCCGCGCGGCGCGTGAGGCCCGCGCACTGCTTGTGGTGGATAACACCTTGGCGTCGGCTTTTGGGTGCGATCCGCTGCGGCTGGGTGCTGCGCTGTCGCTCGAGGCGCTCGATCGCGTGTGCGCCGGTAGGTCTCCGCGCAAGCTCGTTGCCGCTTCGGTGGCGCGCTCGCAGCTCAAGCGCCATCGTGTGGATGCCGCTGCCGAGTGCGCGCATGCCCTGCTTGAGGGCTGTGGCTTGGCTAAGCTTGATATGCCTGCTGACGAGGCCGACGTGCTTGAGCGCGGGCTGAACTCGCTCGATGCCCGCATGCAGGCACACTTCGACCGCGCCCGTGCGCTGGCCGAGTACTTGGCTGCGAATGAGATGGTGCGTGACGTGCGCTATCCCGGTCTGAGCTCGCATCCCGACCATGCGGTTGCAACGGGAATCCTCGAGCACGGCTTTGGTCCGGCAGTTGAATTTGACCTTATCGAGCTTAGCGCGGGTGAGCTGTTCGATGCTTTGCCGGGGGAGTTTCGCACATCGTCCGCCGGCGGCGCAACGACGCGCCTTTCGGCTCCACGCGGCAAGCAGGGGAGCGCCATCCGTCTCTTCGCCGGCACCGACGACCCCTTGATCGTGGCCGCCACCCTAGATAATGCCCTCCGCAACTAGCTAAATCATCCTCGACTCCATAAGTTGCGGTGAAATAGGGATTGATTTACGGCTTTAACCGCATAAACAGTCCCTATTTCACCGCAACTTATGAGAATGGGTTGTGTGGCTATAAGGCCCCGTCCCAAATGAGCTACTTTTTGATGCTGGCGATGAGGTCGTTGGCCTTTGCGGCAATTACTTGGTTGATGTCGGTCTGCAGCTCCTCGTAGGCCGCTATGGCTCGCTCGCCGGCGGGGGTGAGGGTGGATCCGCGGGCTCCGTCGCGCTCGATGAGCTTGCAGCCCAGCTGTCCTTCGGCCTCGTTCACAATGCGCCAGGCCTTGGAGTACGCCATGCCCATGCTCTTGGCGGCGCGGTTGAGCGAGTGCTCGCGGGCGATGCCCTGCAGCAGTAAGACGCAGCCGTGGCCGAACACGCCCGGCAGATCTTTGTCGCACGCTTGAATGACCAACTTTGCCGTCGTCTTGTACTCCATGTGCTCCACGTCTCCCCGCTAAAGTGTTTGCTGGGCAAACGCAAAGCCTGCGTCAAACCCTCGTGTGCTCTTCTTAAAACATGCATTGTAGCAGTCAAAGTGCGTTAAGATACTTCCCCAGTATTGGGCGCCCAAGGTTGGGCTGGGTCCTACGAGGCCTGCAGCCGACCGGTCGCATGGAAAAAGGAGAAACATGGCTACGTTCTTTCCCGGTGAGTCCCACACGTTTTCGGAGTATCTGCTGGTCCCTGGTTACTCGTCCTCGCAGTGCATCCCCAACAACGTCTCTCTTAAGACGCCGCTAACCCGCTTTAAGCGCGGTGAGAAGCCGGCAATCACCCTGAACATCCCCATGGTTTCCGCCATCATGCAGTCCGTCTCGGGCGTCGACATGGGTGTCGCGCTCGCTACCGAGGGTGGCCTGTCCTTCATTTACGGTTCCCAGAGCGCCGAGTCCGAGGCCGCTATGGTCAAGGCCGTCAAGGATCACAAGGCTGGCTTCGTTCAGTCCGATTCCACTCTGACCCCCGACATGACCATGGAGCAGGTCATCGAGCTCAAGGAGAAGACCGGTCACTCCACTATGCCGGTCACCGACGACGGCACTCCCAAGGGTAAGCTCCTGGGCATCGTCACCAGCCGTGACTATCGCCCCAGCCGCGATGATCACCAGACAAAGGTCTCCGAGTTTATGACCCCGCGTGAGCAGCTCATCGTGGGCGACAAGAACATCAGCCTCAAGGTCGCTAACGACGTCATCTGGGACAACAAGCTCAACGCCCTGCCCATTGTCGACGACAACGATCACCTGATGGGCATTGTCTTCCGCAAGGACTACGACAGCCACAAGACTAACCCCAACGAGCTGCTCGATAACGACAAGCGCTACATGGTCGGCGCCGGTATCAACACCCGCGATTATGCCGAGCGCGTGCCGCTGCTCATCGAGGCTGGTGCCGACGTTCTGTGCATCGACTCCTCCGAGGGCTTCAGCGAGTGGCAGAAGCGCACTATCGAGTGGATCCGCGCCAACTACGGCGAGGACGTCAAGGTCGGTGCCGGTAACGTCGTCGACGCCGAGGGCTTCCGCTTCCTGGCCGATTGCGGCGCCGACTTCATCAAGGTCGGTATCGGCGGCGGCTCCATCTGCATTACCCGCGAGACCAAGGGTATCGGCCGCGGCCAGGCCACCGCGCTGATCGACGTCTGCCGCGCCCGTGACGAGTACTACGAGGAGACCGGTGTCTACGTGCCCGTGTGCTCTGACGGCGGTATCGTCTACGACTACCACATGACGCTCGCCCTTGCCATGGGTGCCGACTTTATGATGCTGGGCCGCTATTTCGCCCGCTTTGACGAGAGCCCGACCGAGCGCGTCAACGTCAACGGCCAGTACATGAAGGAGTACTGGGGCGAGGGTTCTGCGCGTGCCCGCAACTGGCAGCGCTACGACCTGGGCGGCGCCGCGAAGCTCAGCTTCGTCGAGGGCGTCGACTCCTACGTCCCGTACGCCGGTTCCCTTAAGGACGGCGTGGGCGGTACGCTCTACAAGGTCAAGTCAACGATGTGCAACTGCGGCGCCCTCTCGATCCCCGAGCTCCAGGAAAAGGCACGCCTGACCCTGGTCAGCTCCACCTCCATCGTCGAAGGCGGCGCCCACGATGTAGTCGTGAAGGACTCCCAGCAAAGCGTCAGCTACCGCTAAGCGGCTTTCCCAAGCACCGCACCTTGCCGTTCAAACCGTCGCTCGCGTACCAAAGTACGCGTCGCTCCTCTTTCACGGCAATCTGCGGCACTTGGAAAACCCGACCATGTTTGGGCGGATAACAGATAGCGGTTGATTCACAACCACGTTATTTAGATAAAGCGAGATGCCCGCAAGTCGCAGGCATCTCGCTTGTCGTATTTGCTATTATCAGTCGAGTCAACCTTAGGGTCGGGCGGCTTAGCTTTGTTCGCTACAAGTTCCGCACGCAAAGAAGAGCACTTAATGTGCTCTTCGTCTTGCGCAGGACTGTCCGCAGTAGCGAATAAAGCTAAGCCGACCGACCCCAGCTAAGATTAAAGGAGCTGATATGTGCGATTGCACAGATCATAAGGACGAGATTCCTGTCTACGACGCGCAGGCCATTGAGTCCCGGTGGATGAAGGCCTGGGAGGACTCCAACCTCTTTGCCGTCGACACCGACGACAGCAAGCCCAAGAAGTACGTGCTCGAGATGTTCCCGTATCCGTCGGGCGACCTGCATATGGGCCACGCGCGCAACTATACCATCGGCGATGCCATGGCCCGTCAGGCCCGCATGCGCGGTTACGACGTGCTGCACCCCATCGGCTTTGACGCCTTTGGTCTGCCTGCCGAGAACGCCGCTATCAAGCACAACACGCAGGCTGCCGCCTGGACGTATAAGAACATGGACCAGGCGCTCGCCACGATGAAGCGCATGGGTTTCTCCTACGATCTGGATCGCATGGTCAAGACCTGCAGTCCCGACTACTACCGCTGGGGCCAGTGGATCTTTGAGAAGCTGTGGGAAAAGGGCCTGGTCTACCGCAAGAAGAACCCGGTCAACTGGTGCCCCACCTGCAAGACCGTTCTGGCCAACGAGCAGGTGACCGAGGGCAAGTGCTGGCGTTGTGGCACCGAGCCCGAGAAGCGCGACCTTGAGCAGTGGTACTTCAAGATCACCGAGTACTCCCAGGAACTGCTCGACGACCTGGAGAAGCTCCCCGGTTGGCCCGAGCGCGTCAAGCAGATGCAGGCCAACTGGATCGGTCGCTCCGAGGGCGCCGAGGTCGACTTTACCCTGTGCGATCAGGATGGCGAGCCCATCGAGGGCGATGAGGGCAAGATCACCGTCTTCACCACGCGTGCCGATACCCTTTTTGGCGTCTCCTTCTTTGTCCTGGCTCCCGAGTACGCCGGCCTGCACGAGCTCGTCGAGGGCACGGAGTACGAGGAGGCCGTCACCAAGATCGTCGAGGACTCCAAGCACATCTCTGCCGTCGAGCGTGCCCAGGGCACCCTCGAGAAGCACGGTGCCTTCACGGGCCGCTATGTGGTAAACCCCGTCAACGGCGAGAAGGTCCCCGTGTGGGTTGCCGATTATGTCGTTGCCGACTACGGTACCGGTGCCGTCATGGCCGTTCCCTGTGGCGACCAGCGCGACTTTGAGTTTGCCCGTAAGTACGACCTGCCGATCGTGCCAATCATCCTGGACGACGATGACCGCGCAGCCGTCGAGGCTAATGGCGAGACCATCGATACCTTCCATGCCGAGACCGTCGACTGGGATTGCGCCCACGCTGCCGAGGGCACGCTCGTCCAGTCCGGCAAGTACACCGGCATGCGTGGCGGCAAGCACTCCGAGGGCGAGGCTGCGATCGTGGCCGACCTCGAGGCCATGGGTTGCGGTCGTCGCAAGGTCGAGTTCCGTCTGCGCGACTGGCTTATTTCCCGTCAGCGTTATTGGGGCAACCCCATCCCGACCATCCACTGCGAACATTGCGGCATCGTGCCCGTGCCTGAGGATCAGCTGCCGGTGACGCTGCCCGAGAACCTGGACCTGGGCGCCGGCGAAACCCTCGCCGAGTGCAAGGACTTCTACGAGACCACCTGCCCGGTCTGCGGTCGCCCGGCCAAGCGCGAGACCGATACCATGGACACCTTCACCTGCTCCAGCTGGTATTACCTGCGCTATACCGACCCGCACAACACCGAACTGCCCTTCTCCCGCGAGGCCGCCGACCGTTGGATGCCCGTCGATAACTACATCGGCGGCATCGAGCACGCCATTCTGCACCTGCTCTACAGCCGTTTCTTTACCAAGGCACTGCGCGACCTGGGCCTGCTGAGCGTTGACGAGCCCTTCACCAACCTGCTGTGCCAGGGCATGGTCAAGGACGAGAACGGTGACACCATGTCCAAGTCCAAGGGCAACGTCGTGCCCCCGAGCTCGGTCATCGAGCCCTACGGCGCCGACACTATGCGTTTGGCGATCCTGTTTATCGCTCCGCCCGAGAAGGACTTCGACTGGGATCCCAAGGCCGTTGAGGGCGCCAACCGCTTCATCAAGCGCGCCTGGCGTATCGTGTGGCAGCTCGTCCAGTCCGGCGACGCCAACGTGGCCTTCGACAAGTCTGCGCTCGATGAGGTTGCTATGAAGCTCTATCGCGAGCGTCACCGCACCATCGCCAAGTGCACCGAGGACTTCGATCGCGGCCAGTTCAACACCGCGATCTCGGCCGTCATGGAGCTCGTCAACGCGGCGAGCGCCTACCTCAACGCCACCGAGGGTGCTGACCGCGACAAGGCCCTGTGCTACGGCGTGGCCAAGGACATCGTGAGCGTCCTGGCGCCCATCTGCCCGTTCTGGGCCGACGAGCTGTGGCACGAGGCGCTCGGCTGCGAGGGCAACGCTTACACCGCCGCCTGGCCCGAGTTCGACCTGGCCGAGTCCATCGAGGACACGGTGCAGATCGTCGTCCAGGTACTCGGCAAGGTCCGTGGCCGCATCGACGTGGCCCGCGATGCCTCCAACGAGGAAATGCAGGCTGCCGCCGAGACCGCCGTCGCCAAGTGGCTCGACGGCAAGACGGTCGTCAAGGCCATCTGCGTGCCCGGCAAGCTGGTCAACCTGGTGGTCAAGTAAGCATTGCGCGCTTAACTGACGCATAAAAGACGAGGGGCGATCCGATTGGGTCGTCCCTCGTTTTTCATGTACCTGCCCTGATGTCTGCGGTCAATTGTCCTATTCTTGTGGAGAAGCTGTGCGCACGCTGACCTGCAGATTCGTACTGTGCTTGCACGTTTCCGCAGCTATTGGTATAGTTTGCTTGCAAATGAAGTTGTAATTGAAAGAAGTGGGGTTTCGGCCCCGCTTCTTTTTTGTATGGATGGAGGTGCCGCAATGGTCAAGACCAAGACCGAGCAGGCGATCATCGACGCGCTCGAGGCCGTCGCTCCCCAGCACGATGTCGATATCGTCGACGTCGAGCTCGTGGGTGCCACCAAGGCCCCCTGCGTGCGCGTGCGTATCGAGGGTGCCGAGGGTCAGAGCCTGTCGCTCAACGACGTCACGGCCAACACCAAGTGGGTCGGCGATGTGATTGAGGAGCTCGACCCCATCTCTTCGAGCTATACGCTCGAGGTGTCGAGCCCGGGTATGGCGCGCCCGCTGCGCCGCCCGTGCGACTTTGCCCGCTTTGTGGGCGAGAACTGCGAGCTCACCTCCACCGCCACCGAGGGCCGTCGCAAGTACGCCGGCAAGATTGCCTCCGCCACCGAGACGAACGTGACCCTCGAGCTCGAGGACGGCGAGTCCGTCACCCTCGATTTCTCTGATGTTAAAAAGTGCAAGTTGAAGCCCACCTACGACTTCAAGCCCGCGAAGGAAGGAAAGTAAGATGGCAGCATCCGACATGATGTCCGCCCTGATGGAGCTTTGCCAGGAGAAGCACATCGACCAGCTCTACCTGATCGACCGCCTGGAGCAGTCGCTCGCCAAGAGCTATGCCGAGATCCTGCATCTTGAGTGGGGCGCCAAGGTGACCATCGACCGCACCACCGGCAAGATCTACGTCTACCGCCTGGAGCCGATCGACGATTCCATGGACGAGGAGGGCAACTTCACCGAGTTCGAGGAGATCGACGTCACCCCCAAGAACACGAGCCGCATCGCTGCCCAGCACGCCAAGGCCGAGATCAACGCCATCGTGCGCAACTCCGCCCGCGAGCAGATCTACGAGGAGTTCTCCGGCCGCATCGGTGACCTCATCAGCGGTACCGTGCTGCAGTCCACGCCCGACTTCACGATCGTCAAGATTCGCGAGGGCGTCGAGGCCGAGCTGCCGCACTTCGACCAGCGCCGTTACGAGAACGAGCGCAACGAGCGTCCGATGGGCGAGCGCTACCTGCACAACCAGCACATCAAGGCCGTGATCATCGACGTTCGCGACCCCAACTCCAACCTGCAGCCGGTTCGTGGCGAGCACAGCCGTCCGCCGATTGTCATCTCCCGTACCCACCCCGAGCTCATGCGTCGTCTGTTTGAGCAGGAGGTGCCCGAGATCTATGAGGGCACCGTCCAGATCAAGTCGATCGCCCGCGAGCCCGGCCAGCGCTCCAAGGTCGCCGTCCACTCGCTCGACGACCGTCTGGATCCCGTGGGCGCCTGCGTCGGCCCCAAGGGCAGCCGTGTTCGCGCTGTCGTGGGCGAGCTCCGTGGCGAGCGCGTCGACGTCATCCTGTGGGATGCCGATCCTGCCGTCTACGTCGCCAACGCCCTGTCGCCCGCTAAGGTCACCCGCGTCCTCATCGACGAGGAGAAGGCCTACGCCGGCGTCATCGTGCCCGACGACCAGTTGTCCCTCGCCATCGGCAAGGAGGGCCAGAACGCCCGCCTCGCCGCGCGCCTGACCGGCTGGCACATCGACATCAAGTCCGAGACGCTTGCCGCCGACATCCTCAAGAACGTTCCCGTTCACGAGGAGCCCGCCGCCGACCTGATCGGTGACGAGGAGGACGAGGACGTCCGCCGCTGCGAGTACGTGTCCGAGGACGGCATCCAGTGCCGCAACCAGGCTCGTCCCGGCTCCCGTTTCTGCGGTGTCCACGACACCGACGCCTTCGATGATGCGGAGGACCTGATCTAGCGCGCGGTTGCGCCGGGCGGGTCCCGGCGCGTCTCCCACGCTCGTTCAGTCTCTAGGCACCCAAGGTGCCAGAAAGGGTAGGTGAAGTCATATGGCAAAAGTCCGTGTGTCCACCCTGGCCAAAGAGTTCGGCATGACCTCCAAGGAACTGATGGGTCATCTCGCCGATATGAAGATTCCCGCTAAGTCCGCTTCCTCCACCTTGGAGGACGCTTATGTCGCTATGGTCCGCAAGCAGCTCGCCTCGGTGATCGAGGCCCGCGCCCAGGAAGTCGAGGCCGCCAAGCAGGCCGAGGAGCAGGCAGCTGCCGCCGAGGAGGCCGCTCGCGCCGCTGAGGCCGAGCGCGAGCGCATCGCCGCCGAGAAGGCCCGCGAGGAGGAGCGTCGCCAGTTCGCCGCAGCCCAGGCTGCCGAGGAGGCTGCCCGCGCCGAGGCCGAGGCCAAGAAGAAGGCCGAGCAGGAGCGCCTTGCCCGCGAGAAGGAGGAGGCTGCCCGCGAGGCCCAGCGCCGCGCCGTTCCCGCTTCCGACTCCGGTTCGCGTTTCCGTTCGCTGCTCGACCAGATCGCCGCACAGGAGACCGTGCTCAAGGAGAAGAAGGACGCCGAGGACAAGGCCAAGGCCGAGCGCGCCGCCGAGCGCGGTAACCGTCGTGGCGGCAACAACGACCGCCGCGGTGGCCGTCGTAACGATCGCAACGCTTCCGACAACAACTCCGAGCGAAACGCCTCCGAGAGCCGTCCGCACAGCCATCGCACCAACGCCAGCAACAACGTCGCTGCCGGCATGGACTTCCCCAACCCCGATAAGCAGGGCAAGGGCAAGAAGCGTAAGGGCGGTCACAACAACGAAGAGGACCACTATAGCCGTATGGCTCGCGAGGCCGAGGAGTACAGCCGCGAGAAGGTGCTCGAGGAAGCTCGTGCCGCCGTCGAGGAGGCCTCTCGCGAGTCCACCGGTCGCCGCAAGAAGCGCAAGGAGAAGCGCGAGCGCGAGGCTGCCAAGGCTCAGGAGGAGCGCAAGATAGAGGAGGCGCTGGCCCAGGGCGTGAACCCCGAGGACCTCGACGCCATCAAGGTCTCTCAGGGCGTTACCGTCCAGGAGCTTGCCGAGGCGCTCGACGTTCCGGCCAACGACATCATCAAGCGCCTGTTCCTGCTGGGTACGCCGCTCACCATGACGCAGTCCATGTCCGACGACCTCGTCGAGCTCGTCGCCGACGACCTGGGCCGTCAGATCAAGATCATCACCCCCGAGGAGGAGAACACCTTCTCGTTCTACGACGATCCCGCCGACCTTAAGCCGCGCGCCCCGGTCGTCACCGTCATGGGCCACGTCGACCATGGCAAGACGTCGCTGCTCGACGCCATCCGTCACACCGGCGTTGCTGCCGGCGAGGCGGGCGGCATTACGCAGGCCATCGGCGCTTCGCAGGTCATGATCAACGACCGCAAGATCACCTTCATCGATACCCCGGGTCACGCTACCTTTACGGCCATGCGTGCCCGTGGCGCCAAGGTGACCGACATCGTCATCCTGATCGTCGCCGCCGACGACGGCGTCATGCCCCAGACCGTCGAGTCGATCAACCACGCCAAGGCCGCCGGCGTACCCATCGTCGTCGCCGTCAACAAGATCGATAAGCCGGGCGCCAACCCCGACCGTGTGCGTCAGGAGCTCACCGAGTACGGCGTCATCCCCGAGGAGTGGGGCGGACAGAACATGTTCGTCAACATCTCGGCCAAGCAGAAGATCGGTATCGACGATCTTCTGGAGACCGTGCTGCTCCAGGCCGACGTGCTCGAGCTCAAGGCTAACCCGGACACCTTTGCCTCCGGCAACGTCCTCGAGGCCAAGCTCGACAAGGGCCGCGGTTCGGTCGCTACCGTGCTCGTGACCCGCGGTACCCTGCACGTGGGCGATACGCTGGTCGCTGGCCTTACCTACGGCCGCGTCCGCGCCATGCTCGACCCCAAGGGTCGCGCCGTCACCGAGGCCGGTCCCTCCGACGCTGTCGAGATCCTGGGTCTGCAGTCCGTGCCCAACGCCGGCGACGAGTTCCGCGTGTTCGAGGACGAGCGCGAGGCTCGCGCCCTTGCCGACGAGCGTTCGCTCAAGGCCCGTATCGAGGAGCAGAGCCGCGTGAAGCACGTCACGCTCGAGAACCTCTTCGAGACCATCGCCGACGCCGAGGTCAAGGAGCTCAACCTGATCATCAAGGCCGACGTCCAGGGTTCCATCGAGGCCCTTCAGGACTCGCTCGACAAAATGGATCAGTCCGAGGTTCGCATCAACACGATCCACTCCGCCGTTGGCGCCATCAACGAGACCGACGTCGTCCTGGCCGACGCCTCCAACGCCATCATCATCGGATTTGGCGTCCGTCCCGACGGTAAGGCCCGCTCCGCTGCCGAGCGCGAGGGCGTCGAGATCCGTTGCTACGACGTCATCTACAAGTGCCTCGAGGAGCTCGACGCCGCCCGTATCGGCATGCTCAAGCCCACCGAGGTCGAGGTCGCCACGGGTACCGCGACCGTTCTGGACACCTTCAAGGTGCCCAAAGTCGGTATCGCCGCCGGTGTCCGCGTCGAAGAGGGCGAGATCGCCGCGACCGATTCCGTGCGCCTGGTGCGCGACGGTATCGTGGTCTTCAACGGCAAGATCGCCTCGATGCGCCACTACAAGGACGAGGCCAAGAGCCTCAAGAGCGGTTCCGAGGGCGGCATTGGCCTTGAGAACTTCCAGGACATCAAGCCCGGCGACCAGATCGAGGGTTACCGCATCGACCAGGTTGCCCGTACCGAGTAGGGGGTAGCTTTATGAAGCAAACGCAGGCAACCCGCCGTCTGGGCGAGCAGCTTCGCGAGAAGCTCGGTTATATCCTGCTCTTTGAGGTTTCCGATCCGCGTCTCGACCTGGTTACTTTGACCGCGGTCGAGGTCGCGGTGGACCGTTCGTTCGCGCGTGTGTACGTGTCGTGCGATGCGAGTCGTTACGACGAGGTCATGGAGGCGCTCGCTAGCGCTAAGGGCCGTATTCGCAGCCTGTTGGCTCGCTCGCTCGATTGGCGTGTCACGCCCGAGCTCGATTTTCGCATCGATCGCTCGACCGATGAGGCCGAGCGCATCACGCGTGCGCTGGAAAACGTTCCCGCCACGCTTGCGATCGAAAAGGACGAGGACGGCTATCCGATAGCGGATGCCGCCCAGGAGGCAGCTTTAGATGACTAATTCCGCCGACCTCGCCTCGTGCGAGTCTGCAGATATTCAGCGACGCATCCTCGAGCTCATCGAGGGTGCGTCCTCCATTGCGATTTCGGGACATACTTCTCCCGATGGCGACGCCTTGGGCTCCGTATTGGGTCTGGGCCTTTCGCTCATGAAGTTTTTCCCCAACAAGGACATTGCGCTGCTGCTGGCAGACGATGACCCGGTTCCGCGTATCTACCGCTTTATGGAAGGCTCCGATCGCTTGGTGCCGGCATCTGCGTACGCCGGCAATCCTGACCTGTTCATCTCGGTGGACGTACCGGTCGTCGAGCGCCTCAATAATTCTGCCGAGGTGCTTCGTCGCTCCAAGCATGTGGTGTGCTTCGATCATCATCCGGCGCGCGAGGAGTTTGCCGAGCTCAGTCTGAGGCGCGTCGATGCCGCGGCCTGCGCCATGATCATCGACCGTTTCTTGGACAATTGCGGTATTGTCGCACGTGACGGCGTCGCGACCTGCTTGCTGTGCGGCTTGGTGACCGACACCGGTCGTTTCCAGTACCAGAACGCCGATGCTGCCGCGTTCCATGCTGCTTCGCGCCTGGTGGCGCATGGCGCCAATCCGGCTCGTGTCGCACTCGAGGTCTATCAGAGCATGCGCGTCGAGTTTTTGCACCTCAAGTCCATTGTCATGGGCCGTATCAAGACGGTCGCGCACGGGCGCGTGGCGTATAGCTATGCCTTCCAGAGCGACCTTGAGGCCTGCGGCGTCACCTCGGATGAATGTGACGGTCTGGTCGATGTGGTGCGTTCGGTGATGGGCGTCGAGGTCTGCCTGTTCTTAAAGGGCATCGACGGCGATACCAAGGTGCGCGGCAACCTGCGCTCCAAGGGTGACCTCGATGTGTCCGAGATCGCTGCCAACTTTGGCGGTGGCGGGCATCATGCCGCCGCCGGCTTTTCCAACAACGGAACAATTCGCGAGACGCTCGCCGTGGCACTTCCCATGCTGGCCGAGCTGGTGGGGGAGGATCCCGCTTCGGTGACCGTCGAGCTTTAACTTTTTGGATGGTACATGGCTCGTCGTACGCCTTCTCAACTGAATATGCTGCTCGCCGTCGATAAGCCGGTGGGCTGCACGTCCCACGATGTGGTCTCGCAATGCCGACGCGCCCTCCATGAGCGGCGCGTCGGCCATGCCGGCACGCTCGACCCCATGGCATCCGGCGTCATGGTGGTGGGCGTGGGCCAGGCTACTCGTCTGCTGGGCATGCTAACCCTCGATACCAAAAGCTATGTCGCCGACATCTCGTTTGGCGCCGAGACCAATACCGATGATGCGGAGGGCGAGGCGGTCCGCACGGTGGCTGTTGCCAACGAGCTCCGCGATCCTGCCTATGCTCGTGAGCGCTTGGCCGCCATGCTGGGCCCGCAGATGCAGGTGCCGCCGGCGTTTTCTGCTATCTCGGTCAATGGCGTTCGCGCCTACAAGTCTGCTCGCGAGGGCAATGCGGTGGACCTACCTCCGCGCCCCGTCGAGGTCTATGCCGCCGACCTGATCGCCGTGGGCGGCGAAGGTGATACGTGTGTGTGGACCGTGGCGTTCTCGGTGAGCAAGGGCACCTATATCCGTGCGCTCGCTCGCGACCTGGGCCACGCTTGCGATAGCGCCGCGCATATTTCCGCGCTGCGCCGCACGGCTTCCGGTGTTGTTTCCATTGGCGCTTGTCATGCGGTCGAGGAGCTTTCTTCCGAGTCCGCGGCTGGCTTTGCCCTGGATCCCATTGCGGCCCTGGGCGCCACACGTGTTGACTTGCCGGGCAATCTTGCCGACGACCTGCTCTGCGGCCGACGCATTCCCGTTGAGCGTGCGCTTGCCGATTTCGATTCCTCGAAGGCGCCGTTTGCGTTGGTGCTCGATGGGGGACTCAAGGCGCTCGCCCGCATTGAGGGCGGCCGCTTTGTCATGGAGCACGTGTTTCCGCAGGCAATCGGTGGTGTTCGATGATGTTGTCCGCTCGCGAGCTCGCGCGTGTCTTTTTCGCGGGCGAGTCGGACGAGGCTCGCATCGTTGCTGCCGATACGTTTGATGAGTGTGAGCACTTGGGTGCCGCTTCAATCGCCATTGGCGTGTTCGACGGCGTTCACCGTGGACACCAGGAACTCATCGAAGCGCTTGTCCGTGATGCCCGTGCCCATGGCTGTAAGGCGGTCGTGGTTACCTTCGATCCCGACCCGGACGTTGTGGTGAGCCCTTCGCCCGCTCAAAAATTGATGACGACGGCCGACCGTCTGCATGCCTTGGCTCAAACCGGGGTCGATGCGGTGGTGGCCGTTCCCTTTACGCCTGAGGTTGCGGCGCTTGACCATGTTGATTTTCTCTCGCTGGTGTCGCGTCTGGTCGACATTCGATCGATTCGCGTTGGCAGTGACTTTAGGCTGGGTCGTGGCGGTGCATCTGGTGTTGCCGAGATGTGCGCCTGGGGTTCCGAGCACGGCGTTGACGTGTATGGTCACGACCTGCTTTGCGAGGGCGGTGAGGCCATTTGCGCCACCCGCATTCGTCATGAGTTGGGACAGGGCCATGTGGAGCTGGCTGCTGAGTTGCTCGGCCGTCCGTATATGGTGCGTGGCGGTGTTATTCGTGGCCGTCACGAGGGTT
This sequence comes from Collinsella sp., assembly GCA_048362915.1. Classification (GTDB taxonomy): domain Bacteria; phylum Actinomycetota; class Coriobacteriia; order Coriobacteriales; family Coriobacteriaceae; genus Collinsella. The sequence continues at coordinate 133,702 of DBFPAR010000008.1, read as the reverse complement.
CTGGCATGGGCTTTCCCACGGCAAACTTGCAGGTTCCCGACGGCATTCAGGTGCCAGCCGATGGCGTGTATGAGGGTCTGGTGCTGGTCGATGACACCGCGTGGCCCGCTGCCGTGAACGTCGGCCTGCCGCCAACGTATGCTGACGATGCGGCATCTGCGCATCTCGAGGCTAACTTAATTGGTTATACGGGCGACCTGTACGGCGCTTCCGTTTCGCTGGCGTTTACACGCTGGCTGCGTCCCTCGCGCGTGTTCGATTCGCTGGATGAGTTGATCGCGACCGTCGAGGGTAATATCGAGGACATTCGTCGCAACTTGGGCGAGCAGGGGGTGAGCATCCGTGATTAGCGATGAGGAGAAAGACCAGGTACGCGCTGCGTCCGACCTAGTCGCCATCGTGCAGGAAACGGTTGAGCTCAAGCCTCGCGGCCATGAGTTTTGGGGCTGCTGCCCCTTTCATGGCGAAAAGACGCCGTCCTTCCACATTATCCCCGCCACGCAGGTGTGGCATTGCTTTGGCTGCGGCGAGGGTGGCGATGTCTTCACCTATATCATGAAGCGCGAGAACCTGAGTTTTCCCGAGTCAATCCGTTATTTAGCCGATCGCGCGGGTATTGAGCTGCACGATACCGGAGATCGCCGCGAGCGCGGTACCAAGCGTGCCCGCATCTACGATCTGTGCGCCGAGACCGCCCAGTTCTACCACACCATGCTTATGCGCGGTAAGGACGGCCGTCCGCGCGAGTACTTTGCCAGCCGCGGTATGGGTGGCGACGTCTGCCGCCGCTACTGCCTGGGCTTTGCACCGGGCCGTAACGCGCTGGTGTCGCACCTGTCCCAGGCGGGTTTTACCCCGCAGGAGATGATCGACGCCAACGTTGCCGTGAGCCGCGGGCGCGGGCAGCTTGCCGACCGCTTCTACGACCGCGTAATGTTCCCCATCTTTGACGAGCAGGGTCACAACATTGCCTTTGGCGGTCGCATCATGGGTGACGGCCAACCCAAGTATCTCAACACCGCCGAGACGAGTGTGTTCCATAAAAAGCGAAACCTCTACGGTTTTAATTGGGCCAAGGAGTTTATTGTCGCGCAGGATACCGCCATCGTGGTGGAGGGCTATACCGATTGCATCGCCTGCTGGGAGGCGGGGATTAAAAACGTTGTCGCCACGCTGGGCACCGCGCTCACGGAGCATCACGTCAAGACGCTCACTCGCTTTGCCAAGCGCATCGTGTACATGTTCGATGGTGACGCCGCCGGCCAAAAGGCCGCTCGCCGTGCGATTCAGTTTATCGAGCAGGATTCTATGGACCTGCGCTGCGTGGTGCTGCCCGACGGCAACGATCCCATGGAGTTCATCACGGCGCACGGCGGAGAGGAGCTGCAGAAACGCATTGACGCCGCCGAGCCCCTCATGGACTTTGTGTACCGTTCGCTGCAGGAGTCGAGCGACATCACCACGCCGGGCGGTCGCGCCAAGGCGCTGGAGGATGCTCTCACGCTCATCTATCCGCTGCGCGATAGCTATATGATTGACACGTACTTTATCCAGATTGCCGATCTGTTGGGTTTGGATCTGGAGACGGTGCGAGCGAGTTCGGGTCGCGTGTTTCGCGATGTCGCCAAGCGCGAAGATGCGGAGCGCCGTCGCGAGCAAAACTATAAACGCCAGCGGGCACAGGTTGAGTGGTCCGGTAGCGCGGGCGGTCGGGCGTCGGGTTCTCGCGATGCCGGTCGCGGTGCTTGGGTATCGGGCGCGACGCCGCCGGTGTCCGCGCCGGTCGAAGAAGAGCCGTACGACTACGTCCCGCTCGATGCCTACGGTGTCGCGCCCGTGGAGGTCGTCGACGACCTGCCGCCGATTGACGTACCTGATGGTATGGGCGCTGCTCCTGTGGCTGATGGTTCGGGCGCACCGGCTGCGGCAGCGCCGGTGGTTTTGACCGATCTTGAGCGTAAGTCCTTGGCAGGGGAGCGCGAGCTGTTGACGATGCTTACGAGCTACCCCGACCTGTTCCGCACGTATGCCGACCGCATCTGCTCCATCGAGTGGGTTGACCCACGTCACGAGTCCATCGCGTGGGCCGTTCTGGCAACGCCGCCGGGAACCGATCCTGCAGCCTGCATGGATGCGGCGCGCTCGGTGTGTCCCGATGCGGCAACGCTTGTGAGTGCCGGGCGCATCTCGGCGACGAGCAAACACCCTACCGAGACGAACATCGTGTTTATGCTCGATACGCTCGAGCTCTACACCATCAAGCGCCGCATGCGTGCCGCACAGGCCAAGCTGCGCCAGGATCGTTCGCTCGATGATGAGGCTCGTCGTGCGCTGACCGTGCAGGCCGCGCAGGATTCGCAGCGTCAACGCGAACTGCAAAAGTCGATCGGCGGCGTGGCGGACCCGTTCCGTTTGATCGGTCTGGAGGCCGCAGGCACCGAACAGGCCTAGATGTTGTGGTCAACCAGCGTATTCTCGCCTATATCCAGTCCTCTTTTTGGGTATAGACGTCTATGTGTGTGCTAAAGTAATGAGTCCTGTGGACTATGAAGGGAGAATCTGTGCCAAAAAAGACTGAGAGCACGGGTACTGGGCTGGAATCCTACGTTGCAAAGCTCATGGGCAACGGCTCAAACAGGACTTCGGTAACCGAGGACGAGATTCAGGTCGCCCTGAAGGATATCGATGTTTCTGACGAGCAGCTCACCGCGGTGTATTCCGCGCTGCGCAACAGCGGCATCCAGATTATCTCCGCGAGCGGTAACGATGACGCCCCCATGGGCGTCGACGATGACGATACCGATACCGATACCGACGATTTCGATGACGACGATGAGCACGATTCCGGCTCGCTCGACGATCACGAGCTCAAGATGGCCCGTCAGGCCGACGCCGAGATGGGTTCTTCCAAGAGCAAGAAGAAGCGCACCGTGCGCACGTCCCGTTCACGCTCCCGCGTGCGTGGCATCGATGCCTCCACGGTGATGCTGACCGGCGATCCGGTTCGTATGTACCTCAAGGAGATCGGCAAGGTCGACCTGCTGACCGCCTCCGAAGAGGTCGATCTGGCCATGAAGATCGAGGCCGGTCTTGAGGCCACCGAGAAGCTCGAGGCTGCCGATGCTGGTGAGCTCGAACTCACGCGTGCCGAGATGCGTCGCCTTACGCGCATTGAGAACGTGGGCCTCGAAGCCAAGCAGGCGCTCATCAGCGCAAACCTGCGTCTGGTCGTCTCCATCGCCAAGCGCTATGTCGGTCGCGGCATGCTGTTCTTGGACCTGATTCAGGAGGGCAACCTCGGTCTGATCCGCGCCGTCGAGAAGTTCGACTACCAGAAGGGCTTTAAGTTCTCCACGTACGCCACGTGGTGGATCCGTCAGGCCATCACGCGCGCTATCGCCGACCAGGCCCGTACCATCCGTATTCCCGTGCACATGGTCGAGACCATCAACAAGCTCGTCCGCGTGCAGCGCCAGCTCCTTCAGGACCTTGGTCGCGACCCGACCCCCGAGGAGATCGGTGCCGAGATGGACATGAGCGCCGACCGCGTCCGCGAGATCCAGAAGATCTCGCAGGAGCCCGTGTCGCTCGAGACCCCCATCGGCGAGGAAGAGGATTCTCAGCTGGGCGACTTTATCGAGGACTCCCAGGCCATCGTTCCGCCCGATGCGGCCAGCTTCTCCATGCTGCAGGAGCAGCTCACCCAGGTGCTCGATTCGCTTGCCGATCGTGAGCGCAAGGTTATCGAGCTGCGCTTTGGCCTTGTCGACGGACATCCCCGTACGCTCGAGGAAGTCGGCCGCGAGTTTGGCGTTACGCGCGAGCGCATCCGCCAGATTGAGTCCAAGACCCTGGCCAAGCTCCGCCATCCCAGCCGTAGCAGCAAGCTGAAGGACTATATCGAGAGCTAGTCAAGCAAGAGGCGCCCTCAAGCACATCCGTTTGAGGGCGCTTTCATGTAGTTGTTGGGGACGTTCTTGAATGACTGGTCGTTTAAGAACGTCCCCAACGACTAGGTCGGAAAATTTCTTAAAAAAGTTCTTGCCCTGAGCTGATTCGTCCGTATAATAAACTTCGTTGCTTGAGAGCACGCACCTATTCCTCGGTAGCTCAATGGTAGAGCACGCGGCTGTTAACCGCGCTGTTGTAGGTTCGAGTCCTACCCGGGGAGCCAGAATTTCTCAGCCCATTCTGCTGGGCTTTTAAATTCCTCGGTAGCTCAATGGTAGAGCACGCGGCTGTTAACCGCGCTGTTGTAGGTTCGAGTCCTACCCGGGGAGCCAGGTTGCAAGACCCGTCGCTTATGCGGCGGGTTTTTTTATGCCGCGATCGCCTGGCGCGAACGTTACCGTATCAACATTTCGTGTCGAGGATGTAATCCCGTGACCCGCCACCTCAACATGGCGCGGTCGTTGTAGAATATTGCAATGATTGCTCCCACGACATGGTGCCGCGAGCACCAGATAAGGAGATTCTTGTGTCTGAGACCATTAACGGCAGCCTGAGCGTCTCGAACGACGTTATTGCCGATATTGCCGGTTATGCCGCGATGACGTGCTATGGCGTCGTCGGCATGGCTGAGCAGCTCCAGGGCGCCGAGAGCGTGCGCCTGCTTGCCGGTCAGCGCCTCCGCAAGGGCGTGCTTGTCTCCGCCGACGAGAACGGCCTTACGGTCGATCTTCACGTCGTGCTCGAGAACGGCGTCAACATGAAGTCCGTCTGCCACAATCTTTCGAGCTCCGTTGCCTTCACCCTGCAGGAGATCGCCCAGATCGATCCCGCCAGCCTTAAGATCGGCATCCACATCGACGCGCTCAAGAGCCGTCTGAACTAGCATCCGAAAACGGAGATTCAAATACCCATGATTGCAAAGACCATTCGCACCTGTTTTCCGATCGCTGCGGCTGCCGTTTCCGACAAGGCCGAGGAGATCAACAAGCTCAACGTCTTCCCCGTGCCCGACGGCGACACCGGTACCAACATGTCGCTCACGCTCGCCTCGGTGACCAAGGAGCTTTCCGCCCTTCCCGCCGATGCCGATATGGAGGCCATCGCCGGCGCCATCACCCACGGCTCCCTGATGGGCGCTCGCGGCAACTCCGGCGTCATCACCTCGCAGATTCTGCGCGGCGTGGCCGAGGGTCTCGTCTCCGCCGATGAGCCTATCACGTCCGCCAACATCGCCTTCGCCTTCCGCCGCGCCGTCAAGGTCGCCTTCCAGGCTGTCCGTAAACCCATCGAGGGCACGATTCTCACGGTCCTGCGAGATGTTTCGACCAAGGCCGACGAGTGCGAAAAGAAGAAGTTCTCGGCCGAGGATGCGCTCGATGCCATCGTCGTCGAGGCCTATCAGTCCGTCGCCCGCACGCCCGACCTGCTGCCCGTTCTGAAGGAGAACGGCGTGGTCGACTCTGGCGCCTTTGGCTTTGCCATCTTCCTGGAGAACTTTGTTGCCGCCGCGCTTGGCCGCAGCACCGTTGTCGAGGATTTCTCCGCCACGTTTGATTCCGCTGGCTCTGCTCGCGACGCGGCCCTCGGTCGCGTTGAGATCGAGGCCAACGACGACTGGGAGGGCTCGGAGTTCCGCTACTGCAACGAGTTCCTCTTTAAGGCCGACGCCCCGTTTGACGAGGACGAGTGCCTTAAGTTCCTGGGCTCCATGGGCGACTGCGAGCTGCTCGTGGGTGCCTACCCCGACTACAAGATTCACGTGCACTCTAATACCCCCAACCTGGTGCTCGAGCACATGCTGCAGCTTGGTCAGATCTACGAGGTCTTTATCCACAACATGGAGATGGAGGCCCACGACCGTACCGCCAAGATTCATGAGGACCAGGAAAAGGCTGCCGAACCTGTCAAGGCTTTGGGCTTTGTCGCCGTTGCCGCCGGTTCCGGCGAGGCCGACATCCTCAAGTCCCTCGGCGTTGACGTGATCGTCTCGGGTGGTCAGACCATGAACCCCTCGACCGCCGACCTGCTGGGCGCCGTCGACCAGGTCAACGCGACCTCGGTCATCATCCTGCCCAATAACGGCAACATCCGCATGGCTGCCGAGGCCGCTGCCTCTGCCTGCACCGACAAGAAGGTCGCCGTCGTTCCCACTAAGACCGTTCCGCAGGCCTTCTCCGCGCTGTTCGCGGTCCTGCCCGATTCCGAGCTCGAGGACGCCGTCGCCGCTATGGTCGACGCCATCAGCGAGGTCCGCGATGGCGAGGTCACCCGTGCCGTGCGCGATTCCAGCGCCTCTGACGGCTCTCCGATTCACTCCGGTGATGTCATGGGTATCATTGCCGGCTCCATCGACGTGGTCGGCTCCGATGTGAAGCAGGTCACGCTCGATTGCATCAACCGCATGCAGGAGGAAGAGGAGGGCGACGCACTGACGATTCTGGCCGGCGAGGAGCTGTCCGATGAGGCCTTCCAGGAGATCGTCGACGCCATCGAGGAGGCTCAGCCCGACCTGGAGATCGATGCTCATCGTGGCGAGCAGCCGCTCTATCCCGTGATCTTCTCGATCGAGTAGGCATCTACCCATGTCCGAGCTGTGCTGCGTGCCGCGCGCCTCGGAGCGCTTTGCCCAGAGCAATGCGCTCGACGAGGATATCGCGCGACTCAAATATGTTTCGGGTAAACGTGAGGAGGCCCTTCGCCGTCTGGGAATTCGGACGGTGGGGGACCTCCTTCTCCATATCCCTCACCGATATCTCGACTTTACGCGCTCCTGGTCCATCGAGATGGCTCCCATCGGTACCGTGTGCACGATTGTCGCCACGGTCGATCGTATCGTTCAAAAGCAGCCCCGCCCGCGTATGCAGGTGACCGAGGTCTCGCTGGTGGACGAGACGGGCGTGCTGCAGGTCGCCTTTTTCCGTCAGCCCTGGATCGCCCAGCAGTTCAAGCAAGGCGACCGCCTGGCCGTGATGGGTAAGGTCGAGTTTGCCTACGGCTTTAAGCAGATGGCCTCGCCGCATTTCGAAAAGCTCGAGGATGGGCGTGCCGCGGGCACCATACTGCCGGTCCATTATGTGAGCGATGGCGTGAGCCAGGCGTGGATGCGCCGCATCGTAAGCGGCGCGCTCGAGGTTGTCGGCAATCCCTTCGACCCGATTCCCGCACGCTTACGCGTCAAGCGCCAGCTGATGAGCAATGCTCGTGCGCTGCGCTCAATTCACTTTCCATCGAGCATGGCCGAGCGCGATATCGCGCGCGCACGGCTTGCCTACGAGGAGTGCCTCTACCTTCAGCTGGCGCTGCGTCTGCGCAACGACGGTGGCATGGTCGGCGTCGTTCCCTACGCCCACACCGCGGGCGAGCATCTGGCCGCGCTTAAGCAGGCCCTCCCGTTTTCGCTGAGCGACGAGCAGGAGGCCGCATTCCAAGACATCCTGCATGACATGTGCGATGGCGGGCGCGTGATGAACCGTCTGCTGCTGGGCGATGTCGGTACCGGTAAGACCGCCGTTGCCGCCTGCGCGCTGGCTGTGGCTGCCGATAGCGGCACGCAGGCCTGTGTTATGGCGCCCACGGGCGTGCTGGCGCGCCAATATGCCGATAAGACCGGCCCTCTGCTCTCGCAGGCCGGCATGTCCTGGGCGCTTCTGACGGGCGCCACGCCGGCCGCAGAGCGCGAGCGCATCCATGCCCAGCTGGAATCGGGCGAGCTTGACGTGCTCTTTGGCACCCATGCGGTGCTTTCGGATAACGTTGCGTTCAAGCATCTGTCGCTTGTTGTCATCGACGAGCAGCACCGCTTTGGCGTTGGCCAGCGCAACGCCCTACGCGCGAAGGGCCCCGGTGCCGATCTGCTCGTTATGACGGCAACGCCCATCCCGCGTACGCTGGCGCTTTCGGTCTACGGCGATCTGGATACGAGCATCATCCGCCATCGGCCCGTCCCTGGCGCTGGCGTGTCGACACGCGTGCTCACCGAGTCGAGCCGCGACCTCGCCTATGGCGCCATCAGCGAAGCGCATGAAAAAGGCCAGCAGGCCTACGTGATTTGCCCGCTCGTGGAGCCGAGTGACTCGGGCGATGAGCTGGAAGACGTGCCCGGTATCGCCCGCGACGACGAGGGCCGCGTGACGGTCCCCGTGCCACTGCACGATACGGCAACCGAGCTCGACCGCCTGCGTCTGGCGTTGCCGGGTCTTGCCATCGAGCGCCTTCACGGCCGTATGCCAGCGGGGGAGAAGGATCGGGTCATCGATGCCTTCAAGCGTGGCGAGATCGACGTGCTCGTCTCGACTACGGTGGTCGAGGTGGGCGTCGACGTGCCTAACGCCACCGTTATGGTCATCGAGAACGGTGAGCGCTTTGGCTTGGCGGCCTTGCACCAGCTGCGCGGTCGCGTGGGCCGCGGCAGCGTGTCGGGCACCTGCCTGGTTATGACGCACTCCAAGGGCAACGGCGGCGCATCGGCGGCGCAAGACCGTCTCCAGTCGCTCGAAAAGACCTCGGACGGCTTTACGCTCGCCCAAATGGACCTGCGTTTGCGCCACGAGGGCGAAATTCTGGGGTACCGCCAGCATGGTGGTGTGACCCTGCGCTTTGTCGACCTGGATGCCGACGAGGAGCTGATCGAGTGGGCCCATTTGGACGCGGTCGAGCTCTTGCGGTATGCTTGCACCCTTGACTCCATGGCGACGCGCCCCTTGCGCGACGCGGTCGCCATGCGTTATCGACATATCTTTAAGGAGGTCAGCGGAGGATGAGAATCATCGGCGGTGAATGGCGCGGCCGCAAGATCGAAGAGCCGCGTGGGCGCGATGTCACCCGTCCCACGACCGATCGCGTGCGCGAGGCATGCGCATCTATGATCATGTCGGCATTCGACTTCGATCTGGACGAGGTCCGCGTGCTGGACGCCTTTGGCGGCTCCGGTGCCTTAGGGTTAGAGATGCTCTCTCGTGGGGCCCGCTCGCTCACGACGTTTGAGATCGATCGCAACGCCGCGCGGCTCATTACCAAGAATATCGAGTCGCTCTGCCATGACCGTGCGCGTTGGCGCGTGGTCACGGGCGACATGCTGACGAGTGCCTCACGCGGTCGTGTACCGGGCGGCCCCTTTGATCTGGTCCTGCTCGACCCGCCCTATGCTTTTGGTGCCGAGCCGGTCGAGGAACTGCTGCAGAATCTGGCCCAGCAGGGTCTGCTTGCGTCTGGCGCTTACGCCCTGTTTGAGCATGCCGCCGCCGATGCGGGCGCGCATCCGGCAGACTTTGAGACTGTACGTGAGAAGCGCTACGGCATTACCTCGGTCGACCTGCTCCGTTGGGTCGGCGATGACGATGGTGAGGGCGATAGCGCCGGCACCGATGCTGACAACAATGATGCCACGACGTTTCAGGAGGACGCCCATGAATGACACCATCAACCGCGTGATCGTCCCGGGCACCTTCGATCCCATCACGTTTGGCCATATCGATGTGATCCGCCGCGCCCGCCGCATCTTTCCCAGTGTGATCGTCGCTGTTGCAGAGTCGCAGGGTAAAAACGGTGTGGGCACCACGTTTATGCTCGATGAGCGCGTGGCGCTGGCCCGCGAGGCGCTCGGCGATATTGACGGCGTCGAGGTCCTGCCCTTTACCGGCCTCTTGGTCGACTTCGCTCGCGAGCAGGGGGCGGGGGCCGTGGTCAAGGGCCTGCGCGCTATGACCGACTTTGAGTACGAGCTGCAGCAGGCCGACCTCAATTATCGCTTGGATAGCGAGCTGGAGTCCATCTTTGTCATGAGTGCTCCGCAGTACGGTTACATCTCGAGCTCGGTCGTTCGCCAGATCGCCTCGCTCGGCAGCGATGTATCGACGTTTGTGCCGCCCAACGTGGTCGAAGCGCTCAGACATCGCTTTTCGTGACGTTTTTTATTGCCTGGTGGCATGTGGTAAACTAGCACGATGATATGTTACCTATGAAAGGAGACCGGATGCCGGGCGAGAATTTTCCTGGCGATAGGATCGTCAGCTTGGTCGATGAGCTCGAAGGGCTGATCGAGGAAGCCAAGCCGCCTTTCGGCAAGAACGCTCAGTTCAAGGTCATCGACGCCGACGTGTTCTTCAACATCCTCGACGAGATCCGCATGAGCTATCCCGAGGAGTGGCAGAAGTCCCGCCGTATCCTTAAGGAGCGCGAGGAGCTTATGACTTCCGCCGCCGCTCAGGCCGATTCCATCATCGCCGACGCTCAGCAGCAGGCCCTCACCATTGCCGGTGAGCAGGAGATCGTCCGACTTGCGCAGCAGCAGGCCGACGACATCCGCGATCGTGCCCAGCAGTACGAGCGCGAGACGCGTTATGCCGCCGAGGACTACGCAGAGCAGGTCTTTACGCACCTGGAGGAGAACCTCAAGAGCCTGACTGGCACCGTTACCCGTTGCCGTCAGCAGCTCAACGAGGGTGCCGCCCAACAGAATGGTCAGTGGTAATGGCTGAGTTCCCGAGCGTTACCGTCGATCTTTCCGAGCAGCTCGAGTTTCCTGGAGATTCGTATCCGCTGACCGGTAAGGTCGATGTCGCCACCTACACGGTGGGCGAGAAGGAGTACCAGCTTCAGGACGGCATCGACTACGACGTTGTCTTTACCAATGCCGGTACCGGTGTCTTGCTCACGGGCATGGTCCGCGCGCACGCCACCGGCGAGTGCGACCGTTGCCTGGAGCCCGCCTCGTTTGATATCGCTGGCGAGATCGAGGAGTTCTACCTCTTTGAGGAGCCCGAGGATCCCGAGGCCTACGAGGATGGCTACGAGCTCCTGGGTGAGGACCGCATCGTCGATCTGGGCGAGCCCATCAATGACGCGGTCGTTATGGACACGCCGTTTGTGGTGCTTTGCAAGCCCGATTGTCGCGGTCTGTGCCCCACTTGCGGTTGCAATCTCAACGTCGAGCAATGCGATTGCGCCGCCCAGGCAGAGGCAGAATGGGCCGCTGCCACGGAAAATCCATTTGCAGCATTGAAGAATCTCAAGCTTGATGAGTAAAACTGTGGTAGTATCGCTACTTGCGCGTAATCGCCACACTGGATAGTTCATAAGGAAGGTCACTATGCCCGTACCTAAACAAAAGCAGGGTCGTATCCGCACTCACACCCGTCGTTCCGCCAATATGAAGATCTCGGCTGCGGCTCAGTCCACGTGCCCCCGTTGCGGCGCTGTTAAGCTTCCGCACCACGTGTGCCCCAGCTGCGGTTTCTACAAGGACCGCGAGGTTATCGTTACCGAGTAACGGTATACTCTGGATGCGATGCCGTTCCAAATGGAACCACAATGGCCGGCTCAATGAGTCGGCCATTTTTGTATAAGGAGTATGTATATGAGTAACGTTCGCGTTTGTGTAGACGTTGTGGGCGGAGACGAGAAACCTCAGGTTGTTCTCGATGGTATCGAGGCCGCGCTTGCCGCCGATCCCGATATCGAGGTCCTGGCAGCTGGCCCCGCCGAAATCGTCAATCCTTTTGCAGCTTCCCATGCACGTGTTGAGGCCCTTGAGGCACCCGACGTTATCGCCATGGATGACGATCCCATCCGCGCCGTGATGACCAAGCGTAAGTCGTCGATCGTGCTTTCTTGCCGCGCCATCAAGAAGGGAAATGCGGACGCCTTCTTCTCTGCCGGCTCGACCGGTGCCATGACCGCTGCCGCCACCGCCTATGTGACGCCGTTTAGGTATCAGGCCGAAGGTAAGAAGCAGCCGGTGCGACCCTGTCTGACCAATGCGCTGCCCAATCGCGCCGGCGGTCTGACGGTGCTGTGCGATATGGGCGCCAACCCCGATGTCGAGGTCGATGACATGGTGCGTTTTGCCCAGATGGGTAGCGCCTATGCCCGCGTCGTCCTGGGCATCGAGCATCCTCGCGTGGGCCTGCTTGCCAACGGCACCGAGGACGAGAAGGGTTCCAACTTTACCAAGGCCTGTTTCCCTGCTATGAAGGCCGCCGTTCCCGGCTTTGTTGGTAACTGCGAGGGAACGGACATCACCTCAGGTAACTTCGATGTCGTCGTTGCCGATGGTATGTCGGGCAATATTGCGCTCAAGGCCACCGAGGGCGCTGCCAAGTTTTTGCTGCAGGAGCTCAAGGGTGTCTTTATGTCTTCGCTCGGCACCAAGATTGCCGCGCTGCTCATCAAAAAGCAGATGCGCGAGATTAAGGCCAAGCTCTCTGGCGACGCCAAGGGCGGCGCGATTCTTTTGGGCCTGCGCGGCGTGGTCCTGATCGGCCATGGCGCCACCTCGGTCGAGGCTGTCAAGAACGGTACGCTCGCGGCGGCCGAAGCCGTGCGCGCCGGGCTGGTCGAGAATGTCGCCAACTCTATGGACGGTATCGTTTTATAAGAGCGAGTTAGAGCGCTGTTATGTGCTTCGCGGCGCACGTCGTGGGGTAGAATCAGAACCGTGTCTTGGTACCGCCCGGGCGGTACCATTCTTTTGGTATTCATGCACTATGAGAGGAAGCGCTATGGACCGCTCCGAAATCTTCGACAAGATCGCCGAGGTCGCTGCTGACGTTCTGGGCGTCGATGTTGCCGAAATTAGCGAGGAGACCACCTTTGACGACCTCGATGCCAACTCGCTCGAGCGCCTGCAGCTGGTTACGGCTATCGAGGACGAGTTCAACCTCGAGATCGATGACGAGACCCTGCTCTCGCTTAACTCTGTCGCCGACGCCGTCGACGCTATCGAAGCTGCCAAGGAGGCCTAAGTCTTGGCTTTATCCGACCGACTTACGCGCGCCCAGGAAATCCTGGGCCACGAGTTCAACAATAAGGTGCTGCTGCGCGCGGCGCTTACGCATCCCTCGGCAGTCGAGGGCCAGCCGGTTTCTGCCAGCTATGAGCGCCTTGAGTTCTTGGGCGATTCCATTTTGGGCGCTGTGGTCGCACGCTCCCTGTTTGAGTCCTATCCGGAGTTTGACGAGGGCAAGCTCACGCGCTTGAAGGTGTCGCTTGTCTCGGGCGCTACGCTGTCCGAGGTTTCTCACGAGCTGGGCATCGACGACATCATCATCTTTGGTGCCTCCGAGACCGGTACCGGTGCGCGCGGCCTGCATTCGGCCCTCGAGAACGTCTATGAGTCGCTCGTGGGCGCGTTGTACCTGGATGCCGGCTGGGATGCGGCGGCGGAGTTCATTCACCGTACGCTTAAGCCGCATTTGGCTTCCGAGCGTGCCGAGCATCCTGCGAATCCCAAGTCGTTTTTGCAGGAGTGCGTGCAAGCCGACGGTCACGAGCCCCCGGCGTATAAGCTCGTTGGCTCCGAGGGCCCGGCGCATGCGCCCACCTTTACCGCCGTGGTGTTGATCGATGGTATTCGTCAGGGTCGCGGCTCCGGCTCCTCAAAGAAGGAAGCCGAGGGAGCCGCCGCGCTCGAAGCGCTCGACCGCATGGGTTACACCACCAACGGCGTGATTCTGAACAAGAAGCACGTGTAAGCGAGGAACCGTGTATCTCAAGTCCCTCACGCTCAAAGGGTTCAAGTCGTTTGCCGACCGCGCCCATATGACGTTTGAGCCGGGCCTGACCGTCATCGTCGGTCCAAACGGCTCGGGAAAATCGAACATCTCTGACTCGATTCTGTGGGTCCTGGGCGAGCAGAGCGCCAAGCAGCTGCGCGGCCAGGCCATGGAGGATGTCATCTTCTCGGGCTCGTCGGCGCGCAAGCCGGTGGGTGTCGCCGAGGTCACGCTGGTGCTCGATAACTCGGACCATATGTTGCCCGTCGACTTTGACGAGGTCGCCATCACCCGTCGTATGTATCGCTCGGGCGAAAGCGAGTACCTCATCAACTCGAGTCCGTGCCGCCTGATGGACATTCAGGACATCCTGCACGATTCGGGCCTAGGCAAGGATACGCATTCCATCATCAGCCAGGGCAAGCTCGACGCCATTTTGCAGAGCCGCCCCGAGGAGCGTCGCGCCCTCATCGAGGAGGCCGCCGGCATTTCCAAGCACAAGCGCCGCAAGGAGCGTGCGCTCAAAAAGATTAAGTCGATGGACGAGCACCTGACGCGTGCCCGCGACATCAATAAGGAAATCGCCCGTCAGCTGCGACCGCTGGAGCGTCAGGTCGATCGCGCGCGCAAGTACAAAGAGCTGTCCTCGCGCGCGAACGAGCTTACGCAGATGCTGGCTGTCGATGAGCTTCGTTCGCTGCAGTCGCAGTGGAACGACCTGGAGAGCCGCTCCAAGGAAGGTGCTGCCGAGCTGGAGCTTGCGCAGTACCGCATGAGCGAAAAGGAGCGCGAGCTCGAGAAGCTCCAGGTTATGCTTGAGGAAAAGGGCCTGTTTGTGGGCGACCTGGGCGAGCAACGCCGTCATATGCAAGATGTGGTCGGCCGCATTAACTCCGACATGCGCCTGCTCGAGGAAAAGGGCCACAACATGGTGTCGCGCCTGTCTGACATGCGCGGTCAGATTTCGAGCTCCGAGCATCAGCGTCGTCGCGTGGTCGAGGAGCTCGAGGACGCGCGTGCGCAGCTTGAGGAAGTGACCGGTGCGCATATGCAAGCCCAGGAGGACGTTGACGCCGCTGGTCCTGCCGCCGCTGAGCTCCACGAGCGGCGCGTGGCGCTTGACAATCAGATTTCGCAGCTTACGCGAGAGCAACGCGATGTGCAGCGCGTGGCCGATAACGCCGCGCTCGAGCTCGCCAAGGTGAAGGATTCCTTGAGCAATGCCGAGGTCGAGGACAACATGTATGCCTCGCGCCTGGAGCAGATTGACGAGCAGCTCGAGGAGGTCACGGCCTCGCTCGAGAGCCGTCGCAACCGCGCAGAGGAGCTTGAGGGTGCTCTTGAGGAAGCGCGTCAGGCCCAGGTCGATGCGCGTGAGGCCACCGAGGTCGCCCGTGCGGCGCTGAAGGACTTGCGTGCCCGCGAGAGCGAGGCGCGCAACAAGTTATCCGAGGTGCGCTCGGAGCTTGCCAGCCAAAAGAAGCTTGATGCCCGCATGGCCGACAGCTCGCCGCTCGTGAGCCGTCTGGTGGGTGCGCTGGGCGACGATGTCTCGGGTCGTCTGGGCGACGTGCTCGAGGCCCCGCGCGAGCTTGAGGGCCTGGTGGAGCAACTACTTGCCGGCGATATCGATGCGCTGCTGTTCGACGATACGTCCGCGCTTGAGCGTGCCGGTCGTTCCGCTCTGGACCAGAAGAAGGCCTCGGGTGAGGCGCTGCTGGTGGCGCGCGGCGTGAGTGGCTCTGCTGCCGCCGAGGGCGCTGCCGGTACCCGTCTGGTTGATCGTCTGTCCGTGCGCGCAGGCTACGGACCCGTCGTCGAGGCGCTGCTCGGCGGCTATTACGTCGTGGACGATCTTTCTGCCGCGCTGTCGGCGCCGGTCGTTGACGGCGTGACTTACGTGACCTCCGATGGCGCCCGCGTCGCCTGCGGCGGCCTGGTGCGTGTGGGCCTCGATG
This sequence comes from Collinsella sp., assembly GCA_048362915.1. GTDB lineage: Bacteria > Actinomycetota > Coriobacteriia > Coriobacteriales > Coriobacteriaceae > Collinsella. The sequence continues at coordinate 118,302 of DBFPAR010000008.1, read as the reverse complement.
CCGGCGAGGCGTCGGGTGCTCTGGAGCGTAAGCGTCGCATTCGCGAGCTGGAGGGGCTTGAGCCCGATTTGGCCGCTGTGTTTGAGCATGTGTCGGATCAGGTCATCGAGGCCAATGCGGCCGTTGAGGAAGCGCGTGCCGCTGAGGGCGATGCCGCCGGTGAGATTGCCCGTCTTGAGGGCGAGCGCCGCTCGCTGCTCTCCGAGATCGGCCGCTTGGAGCAAAGCGCCAACAATGCCGAGGTCGAGCGCGTGCGCATCTCCAAGCGCCGCGAGCAGGTCGCCGAAGCCGTTCGCGCTGCGCGCCCGCGCGTTGACGAGCTCACCCGTTCGCGTGACGAGGCCCGCGCGCAGGCAAGCGATCTGGGCTTGCAGATTGCCGAGGCCAACGACGAACTCGACCGCGTTCGCCGTGACGATTCCGAAGCTGCCGGCAAGCTCGCCGACGCCAAGGTTCGCCTAGCCCAGACGAGTGAACGCCTGCGTTCGCTGAAGGGCCGCGTGCCCGACCTGGAGCATCGTCTTGAGGGCATCGACCGTCGTATCCGCGGAACACGCCAGGCCTCGCGCTCGCTCGAGCTGCTGCGCCTGCGCGTCGATCCCATGCACGAACGCTATTCTGCCCTGTTGGAACGCGCGTCGGATTGGGCAGCGCGCCTGCGTGACCAGGCCTCTCTGGAGGAGGCGGACTCCGCTTCGCTCAAGAAGACCATCGAGGATGCCAAGGCCGAGGTCTCCCGTGCCAAGGAGCGGGTTGATGCCGCCACGGCGACGCAAAACGAGTTCAAGGTCGCGCGTGGCAAGCTCGAGGTGCAGGTAGAGGCCGCCATTAAGGCCATTACCGCCGATGGCACCACGGTACTCGAGGAAGCGCTCATGCTTCCGGCGCCCACGGACCGCGATGCCGCCGAGCGCGAACTCAACCAGCTTGTGCGCCAGATCAACAACCTTGGTCCCGTTAACCAAGTTGCCATGGAGGAGTACGAGCAGCTCAAGCGTCGCGCCGACTACATCGAGGAGCAGCTGGCCGATCTGGAGAGCGCGCGCAAGGCGCTCACCAAGATCACGGTGGCCATTGATCGCAAGATGCGCAAAGCCTTCCTGGTGACGTTTGAGAAGGTCGACGCGAACTTCCGCGAGATCTTCGCTATGCTCTTCCCGGGCGGCCAGGCTCATCTGGAGATGACCGATCCCGAGCATCCTGCCGAGACGGGTATCGAGGTCGTGGCGCAGCCGCGCGGCAAGCGCATCACCAAGATGATGCTCATGTCGGGCGGCGAGAAGAGTCTGACGGCGCTCGCCCTGCTCTTTGCCGTGTATCGCACGCGCACGGTGCCGTTCTATGTGCTGGACGAGGTCGAGGCGGCGCTCGATGACGCCAACCTGTCCAAGCTCATCGGCGCGCTCGATGTGTTGCGTTCCGATACGCAGCTCTTGGTTATCTCGCATCAGCGCCGTACTATGGAGGACGCTGACGTCCTCTATGGCGTCTCGATGCAAGCCGACGGCGTCAGTCGCGTCGTCTCTCAAAAACTCGATCGCGAAACCGGAAAGGTCGTGAATGCATAATGGGATTCTTCGATGCTCTCTCGCGCGGACTTGAGCGCAGCCGCGAGGCCCTCAACGAGGTCTTCTACTTTGGCGGCGAGGTCGACGAGGATTTTTGGGAGGACCTGGAGGACACCCTCGTCATGGGTGACATGGGCGCCGAGGTCGCTATCAAGGTCTCCGATGACCTGCGCGATGCCGCGGCCAAGAAGAACCTCAAGACCGCTCCGCAGCTTCGCCGTGCCCTGGCCGAGCAGCTTGAGCAGCACTTTGTGCCCATCGAGCGAGATCCGTTTTCCGATACGCCGAGCTGCGTGCTGTTTGTGGGCATTAACGGTGCCGGCAAGACCACGACGGTCGGTAAGATCGCGAGCGCCATGGCCGCCCGCGGCAAGAACGTCGTGATCGGTTCGGCCGATACCTTCCGTGCTGCCGCTATCGAGCAGCTCGATGTGTGGGGCCAGCGCGCCGGCGTCCCCGTCATCAAGCGCGACCGCGGCTCCGACCCGGCAAGTGTTTGCTACGACGTGCTCGACGAGGCTGACAAGCGCGGCAGCGACCTGGTGCTTATCGATACCGCCGGCCGTCTGCACACGAGCCCTGAGCTCATGCGCGAGCTTGCCAAGGTGGTCAATGTGACCCGCAAGCGCGCCGCCAATATGGCCGCCGGCCCCATGCCCGTCTATGTCGTGCTTGTGATCGATGCCGCAACGGGCCAAAACGGCCTCAACCAGGCGCTCGAGTTTAACGAGGCGCTTGGCCTGGACGGTATTATCATGACAAAGCTCGACGGCACGGCAAAGGGCGGTATCGCCATGGCCGTGGCCGAGAAACTCAAGCTTCCCATCCTGCGCATCGGCGTGGGCGAGCAGGTCGATGACCTGCAGGAGTTTAATGCCAAAGATTTCTGCCGCGCCCTGGTGGGCGAGTCCAACTAAGGAGTGACTAGTGTTTGATTCTCTGAGCGATCGCCTCAACGACACATTTGACCGCCTGCGCGGCAAGGGTAAACTGACCGAGGCCGATATCACCTCTGCCATGCGCGACATTCGCATGGCGTTGCTCGAGGCCGACGTCAACTTTAAGGTCGTCAAGGAGTTTGTCGCCAAGACCAAGGAGCGCTGCATGACCGCCGAGGTCATGGAGTCGCTGTCGCCGGCGCAAAACGTCGTCAAGATCGTGCTCGACGAGCTCACCGAGATGCTCGGCTCCACAGAGAGCAAGCTCGTCTTTAGCAACCGTATCCCCAACGTCATCATGCTCGTGGGCCTGCAGGGCTCCGGTAAGACCACGGCGGCCGTAAAGCTGGCCTACCAGCTCAAGAAGCAGGGCCGCTCGCCGCTGCTCGCCGCGTGCGACGTCTACCGTCCCGCCGCTGCCGACCAGCTGGCCACACTCGGTGGAGAGATCGGCGTGCCGGTCTTCCGCGGCGACGGCGAGCACCCGGTCGATATCGCCAAGGGTGCCATCCAGGAGGCAGTCGACCACCTGCGCGATGTAGTCATCGTCGATACCGCCGGTCGTCTGCAGATCGACGAGCAGATGATGCAGGAGGCCGTGGATATCAAGAAGGCCGTCAAGCCCGATCAGGTGCTGATGGTCGTCGATGCCATGACCGGCCAGGATATCGTCAACGTCGTCTCGACCTTCGCCGAGCGCACCGACTTTGACGGCGTGATCATCTCCAAGCTCGACGGCGACGCCCGTGGCGGCGGCGCGCTTTCTGTGCGCCAGGTGACCGGTAAGCCCATCAAGTTCGTGAGCATGGGCGAGAAGCCCGATTCGCTGGAGCCGTTCTATCCCGATCGTATGGCCAAGCGCATCTTGGGCATGGGCGATGTTGTCGGCATCATCGAGAAGGCCCAGGAGGCAGCCGACGCCGAGCAGCTCGAGGCTGCCGAGCGTATGCTGCGCGAGGGCTTCACCATGAACGACATGCTCGACCAGATGAAGGCCGTCAAGAAGATGGGCGGCATGAAGGGCATCCTGGGCATGCTCCCCGGCGGCCAGCGTGCGCTTAACCAGATGGGCGGCAACCTGGACGAGGGCATCTTCGACAAGAACGAGGCCATTATCATGTCGATGACCAAGGAGGAGCGCCTTCGCCCCTCCATCATCAACGGCCAGCGCCGTGCCCGCATTGCCAAGGGCGCCGGTGTGACCCCCACCGAGGTCAATAGCCTTATGAAGCAGTGGGGCGAGATGAATAAGATGATGGGCCGCATGCGCACAATGGCCAATCAGGCGCAGGCCGGCGGCAAGAAGGGCAAGAAGGGTAAGAAGGGTAAAAAGATGCGCATGCCCAATATCCCCGGCCTGGACGCTATGGGCCTGGGCGGCATGGGCGGCCTGGGTACGGGCGGCCCCAAGTCCGATATGGACCTGCTGCGCCAGATGGAAGCGCAGATGCGTAATAAGAAGTAACGGCTGGTTGAGTCGAGTATGGCGAAGGCCGCCTGGATGGTACTCCAGGCGGCCTTCGCCGTTCGTTCGCAGGTTGTCGCACGCGCGGAAGCGTGCTGGCGCCGGGGTATGTGCCGCTAGTGGCAGCCGCAGCCCTCATGTCCGTCGTGGTCGTGATGGCCGTGACAGCCGCAGGACTCGCCATGCTCATGGGTGTGCTCGTGGTCATGTCCATGGCAGTCGCAGGTGGCCTCGCCGTTCTGTGCGAGCGTGCCGGCAATGAGGGCCTCGACGCAGGCATCGCAGCTGCCCTGGGCGCCCGCATAGACCGTGATGCCGGCTTGGGCAAGCGCGTTGATAGCGCCGCCGCCGATACCGCCGCAAATGAGCGTGTCAACGCCACCGTTGGCAAGCAGGCCCGCCAAGGCGCCGTGGCCGGTGCCACCGGTGCCTACGACCTGCTCGTTGAGCACCTTGCCATCCTGGATGTCGTAGATCTTGAACTGCTCGCTGCGGCCAAAGTGCATAAAGATGTTGCCGTTGTCGTACGTTGTTGCCACCCTCATGGTGCCGACCTCCTTTGCTGGCCATGCGGCCGTCGTCGTGGTGATTGGGGAGTACGCGATGTTGCCGCCTTCGATGACGATCGCCCGTCCATTGACCAGCGCGTTTGCCACCTTGCGATGCGCGCGACTGCTGATTGCCGCCACCGTGGCGCGGGCGATACCCATGTGCAGGGCGACGGCCTCCTGATTGAGGCCCTCCAGATCGCACAGGCGCAGTACTTCGAGCTCATCGACCGTCATATCGATAGCGTCTCCGCTGGCAAGGCCATCGGGGGTAAAGCCGCGATATTCGGGGATGATCCCAACGCGGCGCAGTTTTTCGCGTCTTCCAGCCATACACTCTCCAAATCTGACATATGTCAACAATAGAATAGCGAACGTGCGGATTTGCGCAAGGAATTTCTGGCATATGTCAGAAAATGAGGGCTTATGTTTGGGCTGTGGGGCCGCGTGCGCCTGGACTACAATGAATCTCGCTTGTAGGCGATTGACAGGAGGGTCAATGAGCAAAGCTGATCAACAGTTTGTAACCATGTGCCGCGATATCTTGGATCATGGCACCACCACCGAGGGCCAAAAGGTCCGCCCGGTGTGGGAGGACGGCACCCCTGCCTATACCATTAAAAACTTTGGTGTCACGGCGCGCTATGATCTGCGCGAGGAGTTCCCCGCGCTCACCCTGCGCCGTACGGCGCTTAAGTCTGCCATGGACGAGATTCTGTGGATCTATCAAAATAAGTCTAATAACGTGCATGACCTCAACAGCCATATCTGGGATGAGTGGGCCGATGAGACCGGTTCCATCGGTAAAGCCTACGGCTATCAGATTGGTCAGAAGAGCCATTACGCCGAGGGCGACTTCGACCAGATGGACCGTGTACTGTACGACCTTAAGCACACGCCGTATAGTCGCCGCATTATGACCAATACGTACGTGTTTAGCGATCTGTCCGAGATGCACCTTTATCCATGCGCCTACAGCGTGACCTATAACGTGACGCAGCGTCCTCAGGACGACAAGCCGACGCTCAACATGATTCTCAACCAGCGCAGCCAGGACATTTTGGCCGCGAACAACTGGAACGTGTGCCAGTACGCCATTTTGCTGATGATGGTCGCGCAGTCGGTCGATATGATTCCCGGTGAGCTGCTGCACGTGATCGCCGACGCCCATATCTATGATCGTCATGTCGATATCGTCCGCGAGCTTATCGAGCGTCCGCAGTTTGCGGCACCCAAGGTAACGCTCAACCCCGATGTGCATGACTTCTATGCGTTTACGACCGATGACCTGATCGTCGAGGGCTATGAGCACGGTCCTCAGGTCAAGAACATCCCCATTGCGGTGTAGGTGACGCGCATGACGTGTAAGCTTTCTGCCATCGTCGCCGTGTGTGACGACTGGGGTATTGGCTGCGAGGGCGATATGGTGGTGTCCAATCGCGCCGATATGCGCCATTTTGTGGCCTGCACCAAGGGCTGCCCGGTTATCATGGGACGCAAGACGCTGCTGAGTTTTCCCGGCGGGCGTCCTCTCAAGAACCGCCGCAATATCGTGCTTACGCGCGATATAGGCTTTACCCGCGAGGGCGTCGACGTGGTGCATAGCGTTGACGAAGCGCTCGCTGCGGTTGCCGATGAGCCCGTTGCCTGGGTGATCGGTGGCGGCGATGTCTATCGGCAGTTTTTGCCGTACTGCGTGGAGGCCGAGGTCACTCATAACCACTGCGTGCATGTCGTGGACACGTACTTTCCCGACTTGGACGCCGATCCCGCGTGGAAGATTGCGCAGCGTAGCGGGGTCGCGACGATTGCCGCCGGTGAGGGTGACGAGGGCGTCGATTATGAGTTCGTGACGTATCGTCGCGTTGAGGCGTAAATCGTCTGGCGTGAACGGTATCATCGGGTTGATTGAATGCATGGGGCGGCGCTTAGCGTCGCCTCGTTTGGTATAGATGTGCTGTAAAGAAGGGTGCGGGCTGGCTGCTATGACTGATGCCGTTGAGGTTCTGCGAATTGATTCGCTCGAGGACGAGCGGCTCGATGCCTACGTGCGGCTGACCGAGCGCGAGCTGCGCTGTGTGCTGGAGCCGCAAAAGGGCATCTTTATCGCTGAGAGCGCCAAGGTTATCGAGCGCGCGGTGCGTGCCGGATACCAGCCGGTGAGCTTTCTTTTGGGCGAGCGCTGGCTCGACCAGATGATGCCGCTGTTTGACCAGCTTGTCGTGCGCGAGGGAGCGGGTCCGGTTCCCGTGTTCGTGGCCTCCATGGAGCTCATGGAGCAGTTGACGGGCTTTAACGTGACGCGCGGCGCGCTGGCGGCGTTCCGTCGCCCGCGTCAGATTCCGGTTGATGAGTTCTTGGGCGGCGTCGTCGAGGCGGCGGGGGATCGTCCGGTGCGCGTGTGCGTGCTTGAGGGTATTGTCGACCACACCAATGTTGGCGCGATTTTCCGCTCGGCGGCTGCGCTGAACGTCGATGGCATTTTGGTGAGCCCCACTTGCTGTGACCCGCTGTACCGTCGCTCGGCCCGCGTGAGCATGGGCACGGTTTTCCAGGTGCCTTGGACGCGCATTGGCAGCGAGGCGCGCGTATGGCCGCATGATGGGCTGGCGGCGCTGCACGATGCCGGCTTTTCGTGTGCCGCCATGGCGTTGATGGACGATTCCGTATCGTTGGACGATCCCGCGCTGCAGGAGATTGATCGCCTGGCAATCTTTATGGGCACCGAGGGTGCTGGCTTGGGCGCCAAGACCATTGCGGGCTGCGACCGAGCCGTGCGTATTCCGATGGCGCACGGGGTCGATTCGCTCAACGTGGCCGCGGCGAGCGCCGTCGCCTTTTGGCAGCTGTGCCCGCACGTGAGTAATGAGTATCACTACCAGCCAGGTTTGTATCACTAGGCAGTTTTCCGCACCGTGCTCTAATTCGGGGTGTTTCGGTCGCCGCCAGTCGGTGCTAAGGTAGTATTGGCTTTGGTCTTAAATTGCCGTTATGTTGTTTGACGTACGCTGGCGGGGAGGGCGTGTGGCTAAGAAATCTACGGCTATCGATGTAACGCAGGGTGTCATTTGGCAACAGCTGCTGTCGCTGTGCGTTCCCATCTTTTGTAGTTCGTTTTTTCAGCAGGCCTACACGCTTATCGGTACGTATATCGTTGGCCAGTTTGGCGGCAAGCTCGCGCTGGGTGGCATTCAAGCCACGATGGTGCTCACCGAGCTCTGCATTGGCTTTTGCGTTGGCGTCGGCGCCGGCTGCGCGGTCATTACCGGTCAGTATTTTGGCCAGCACGATGATGAGCGACTGGGTCGTTCGGTCCATACAGCCATGACGCTCGCGCTGGTGGGCGGTATCGTTTTCTCGATTCTTGGCATAGTGTTCGTTGAGCCCATGCTGGTGCTTATGAACACGCCGCATGAACTATTGGCCGAGGGTGTGGCCTATGCTCGCTGTTATTTTGCCGCGATGGTTGCGGCACTGCTGCTCAATATGGGAACGGCATTGCTGCGCGCCGTGGGCGACACGCGCGGGCCTGCTGTGATCATCGCTTCCGGCTGCCTTGTTAATGCGGTGCTGGATGTCATCTTCGTTGCCGTGCTTCATATGGAGGCTCTGGGCTGCGGCATCGCGGTGGCGCTGACCATTTGCTCCAACGCCACGATGATCGTGATTCGTATGATGCACGCTCCGGGTGCATGGCGTCTTTCGCTGTCTAAGCTCGGCATCGATCGCGGTATTTGCAAGAGTATGATCTCGTGTGGTCTGCCACTCGGTTTTCAATCGGCTGCCTATTCGATTTCGAACGTGCTGATCCAGGTGTCGGTTAATTCGTTTGGCGCCGATGTCACGACTGCTTGGGGTCTATCTGGGCGCCTGGATGGCATTATCTGGATGGTGACCGAGGCGCTCGGCGTATCGATCACTACGTTCTCGGCGCAGAACTTTGGCGCGCGCAATTACGAGCGCATGCGCAAGGGCTACCATACGTCGCTCGTGCTGTCGTTTATGCTCATTGGTGGCCTGTCTGCCGTGCTGCTGGTGTTCTCGGGTCCGCTGTCGCGTTTGTTTGTCGACGATGCTTCGATTTCGGCGTACACCACGACCATCCTCCATTTCATTGCGCCGTTCTATGCGATTTTCTCGATTATCGAGAACGCCTCGGGTTCCATCCGCGGTGCCGGCGTGAGCTTGCAGCCGATGCTGCTCACGATTTTTGGCACCGTCGTGCTCAGGGTGATCTGGGTGTTTGCGATTATGCCGTTCGATCCGTCGCTTGAGCACCTGCTGCTGGTCTACCCCGTAACCTGGCTCATCACCGCCACGATGTTCACCATCTACCACCACAGCGGCAACTGGCTAGGCCGCGCCACCGCCTAGCTCATCCGTCAGATACCCCTGATAAGTTGCGGTGAAATAGTTCCTGAAAAGCCCTTGCGGACCGTCAAACAAGTACTATTCCACCGCAACTTCCTTATGAGCTGTAGGTGTTGGCGGAAAACGAATCAATTAGTATTCGATGCCTTGGCGGGCTAGGAGGCCTTCGTCGAAGTAGTGTTTGATGGGACGTATTTCGGTGACTAAGTCCGCGAGGTCGGCCAACGGCAGCAGCCCGCGGCCGGTGAGCACGAGTTCCGTGGTGGCGGGCTTTATCGCGATCAGCGCTTCGACATCCTCGCGTGTCACGAAGCCGCGGCGCATGGCCTCGCCGAGTTCGTCCAAAATCAGAACGTCGACCTGTGATATCTGCTCGCATGCGAGCTCAATGATCTGTGCGGCGCAAGCCTCGGGCGTGTCGCGGTCAGCTTGTACGATGCGCAGCCCCAGGCGCGGCGCGGCATCGTGTTCGGCGCAGTGCAGTTTCTTGGCAAACTGCAGCCTAAGAACGTCGAGCCCGTAGCCCGTCGCGCGCAGCGCGAGCCCCAGCGCAGCCGTCGTCTTGCCCTTGCCGTCGCCTGTATAGATTTGAACCTTGCCGACTTACAGTGATGCCATCTCTGTCCTTTCGTGCCCGGCGTCGGTTTATCGCCGTCCGGGTTGGGTATTCTAGAAAGCATTATCAACCCCAGTAGATGGAGTTCAAGCAGATGGAGATGGATGACAACAAGCGTAGACGGAATATGATCCTCTACGTGCTCATCGCCTTCGTCGTCTACCTCGTGCTCTCGACCGTTCTGTTCCCCAACATCGGTCACACGCAGCAGATTACGAAGACCGATTACTCGACGTTTGTCAAGGCGCTCGATAAGAAGAGTGTCGACAAGGTCGAGTACAACACGGACGATTACTCGATTTATTACACCAAGAAGGGCGAGGACGAGAACATCGCCTATAAGACGACCGGTGTGCCGAACGATGCGGGCTTTACCGATCGCGTGCTTGAGTCTGGCGCTTCGCTGGAGTCGGTCGTTCCCGATAAGAACTCGGGTTTGATGACCTACTACCTGCTCACACTCATTCTTCCCATGGCGATTTTCTTCCTCATCGGTTGGTGGCTCAACCGCCGCATGAAGAAGGCTATGGGCGATGACGGCCCGTCGATGAACTTTGGCGGCGGCGGTTTTGGCGGCGGCGGACTGGGTAAGTCCGGCGCGCGCGTGATCGCCTCCAAGGACGTGGGCGTGACCTTTAAGGACGTCGCCGGCCAGGAAGAGGCCAAGGAGTCTCTCAAGGAGGTCGTCGACTTTCTGGAGAAGCCGCAACGCTACGAGGAGATCGGCGCCAAGCTGCCGCGCGGTGCTCTCCTTGTTGGCCCTCCGGGTACCGGTAAGACCCTGCTTGCCAAGGCTGTTGCCGGCGAGGCCGGTGTTCCGTTCTTTAGCATTTCGGGCTCTGAGTTCGTTGAGATGTTTGTTGGTCGCGGCGCTGCAAAGGTTCGTGACCTGTTTAAGCAGGCCAAGGAAAAGGCCCCGTGTATCGTCTTTATCGATGAGATCGATACCATCGGTAAGAAGCGCGATGGCGGCGGCTTTAGCGGCAACGACGAGCGCGAGCAGACGCTCAATCAGTTGCTGACCGAGATGGATGGCTTCGATAACCACAAGGGTATCGTTGTCCTTGCCGCAACCAACCGTCCCGACAGTCTCGATCCCGCTCTACTGCGCCCCGGTCGTTTTGACCGCCGCATCCCCGTTGAGCTGCCCGATCTGACCGGCCGCAAGAACATCCTCGAGCTGCATGCCAAGAGCGTGAAGACCGAGCCGCCGATCGACCTGACCGCGATTGCCCGCGCCACGCCCGGTGCCTCGGGCGCTGACCTGGCCAATATCATCAACGAGGGCGCCCTGCGTGCCGTCCGTGAGGGCCGCAAGCGCGCTACGCAGGACGATTTTGAGGAGTCGGTGGAGGTCGTCATCGCCGGCCAGCAGCGTAAGTCCACGGTGCTGTCCGACCACGAGAAGCAGGTTGTTTCTTACCACGAGATCGGCCATGCCATCGTTGCCGCCCGCCAGAAGGGCTCTGCACCGGTCACGAAGATCACCATCGTGCCGCGCACGAGCGGTGCTCTGGGCTACACCATGCAGGTCGAGGAGGATGAGCGCTTCCTGACCACGCGCCAGGAGGTCCTGGACAAGCTCGCCGTCTATTGCGGTGGCCGTGCAGCCGAGGAGCTCATCTTTGGTGAGATGACGACCGGCGCCGCCAACGATATCGAGCAGGCCACCAAGCTCGCCCGTAACATGGTGACGCGCTTTGGTATGTCCGATGAGTTTGGCATGATGGCACTCGGTACCGTTCAGAATGCGTACCTTAACCAGGACACGTCGCTCACCTGCGCCCCCGGTACGGCCGAGCGCGTGGACGCGATTGTCGCCAAGCTGATCGAGGATGCGCACGACCGCGCCCTGCAGATCCTGAAGGAGAACAAGTTCAAGCTCCACGAGCTGGCTCGTTATCTGTACAAGAAGGAGACGATCACGGGCGAGGAGTTCATGAATCTCCTCACGCGCGAGAATCCGCTGATGCCAAAGCAGCAGTAATACTGGTTGCGCAGTGTCAATCGCCCCATTTGAGTGTTTATCTCAAATGGGGCGTTTTGCGTGGGGAGAGTTGTATATGAAGATCGTGGTAAGTGCCTGCTTGATGGGCGAGAGCTGCAAGTATAACGGGCTCGACAACTACCACCGCGCGTTGGTCGAGGCCTGCGAACGTACGGGGACCGAGGTCCTCTTGGTGTGCCCTGAGGTCTTTGGCGGCCTGCCCACACCGCGCAAGCCGTCCGAGATCGTGGACGGCGAGGTCCGTACCTGCGAGGGCGTGTCCGTTGACCTGGAATTTCGCCTAGGCGCCCAACGTGCGCTCGACATGTGCGAGCAGGCGGGTGGGCCGGAAGAGATCGCCGCGTGCATCCTGCAGGACCGTAGTCCCTCGTGCGGCGCGAGCCTCATCTACGACGGAACATTCAGTGGCACCCTCACGGCGGGCAACGGCGTCTTCGTTGATTTACTGCTCCGCCACGGTTATCGCGTGATCCCGGCTAGCGAGTTCGACCCCAGCATGCTGGAGCAATAAAAAACCACCACAAAGGTGCGGCTCCCTTGTGGTGGTTTTGGCCTGGGTCTAGAGCGTGTGGCCGTAGGCGTTGGCGGCCTTGATGGCGGCGGCGAACTTTTCGTCGGTGAAGGGCTCGGGGTTGCCCTGCTTCCACTCGTTGGTGGCGTGCGCGTACTCGCACAGGGCCGGGATATCGGACTCGGAAAGCCCGACCTGCTCAAGCGTCACGGGCAGGCCCATCTGCTTGTTAAAGGCCGCGTAGCGCTCAAGGTTCTCGGTATCGCCCGTATAGGCGAACAGCACGAGCACGCCCAGGCTCACGACTTCGCCGTGCAGGTAGGTGCCCTCGCGCGGAATGCTGCATGTGGCGTTGTAGAATGCGTGCGCCACGCTCGAGTTGTAGTAGTAATCGTTCTGGTTCGTCAGGTTCGAGACATAGCCCGTGTTGACCACGATGTCGAGCGCGATCTGCTTGACGGCTTCGCTCGACAGATTCTGACGAACGTCCTCAAGACCCTGAACACCGTAGGTAAACAGCGGCTCGGAACAGGTGTGGGCAAGAGCCAGGCCAAGGCCGGCGGTGTGCTCCAGGTCGCCGGCGCTCGTGGCGTACTCGACTTCGGGCTGCTTGGACAGGGCGTCGCCCACGCCGGCCCAGAAGTTCTCCGCCGGAGCCTCGGCGATGATCTTGGGATTGATGAAGATGTGCGCCGGTCGGTTGGGGTACGAATAGCCCTCGAGCGAGCCATCGTCGTTGTACACGACGGCAATGGCGGTCGCAGCGGAGCAGTTGGAGCAAATCGTCGGCACCGTAAAGACGATCTTCTTGAGCTCGATGGCTGCGGTCTTCACGGTGTCGAGCGCCTTGCCGCCGCCGCAAGCAATGAGCACGTCGGCTTCCTGGCAGGCGGGGGAGTTTACGACCTTGGCGATATTGGCGCGCGTACTGTTGGTGCCGTAGACGCGCGTCTCCAGAATCTCGACGTCGGTACCCGCTAGCGCAGCTTCGATACCGGGAAGTGCTGCGGCCAGTGCCCGCTTGCCACCGATGATCGCGACCTTGGTCGCTCCGTACTCCGCCAGTGCGGTGGGCAGCTCGTCAAAGCAATCCTCGCCAACGGTGTAGTCGCTCATTCCAATCGTGCGCATAGCAACCTTCTTTCGTTCGATAAAGTGCTTTCAGGTATTTTGCTCCAAGAGAAGGTCCACAGCCGCGAGAAATTTCGAACGTATAAAACCAGTGTTGAGGGTTTTTCGCCGGCGCGGAACGTGCTAGCATACTCCGCATAAGCGTTGATGGGGACGAGTAGTCGGCCGTCCGCATGCTACAGAGAGCGGGGAGCGCTGAGAACCCGTGCATGCGACCGATGAAAATCACCCCGGAGCTGCGGTCCCAACGGATGTGCCGCACAGGCACATCTTAGTAGATATCGCCGAGATGGTCGTCGATACAGGCCAGCCGAGTAACGGATGCGAGCGCGCGATTACGCGGGCGAGGGCATCTAAGCTGGGTGGTTAAGCGAAGAGCTTTTGCGGGCGTACAGCTCGTTTTGTGGCGCTTCGTCCCAGCTTGTAGGGACGGGCGCTTTTTTGGTGCCCAATGGGCGTGCGCGCCCACGACATGAAAGGGGTACCGTGGCAAACGAGTACAAGCAGACGATGAATCTGCCCAAGACCGGTTTTCCCATGCGTGCCGGTCTTTCCAAGTCCGAGCCCAAGCGACTCAAGGACTGGCAGGACAACAAGGTCTACGAGCAGGTTCTGAAGAAGAACGAGGGTCACAAGAAGTTCGTGCTGCACGACGGCCCTCCGTACGCCAACGGTCCGATCCACATCGGCCATGCCATGAACAAGATCTCCAAGGACATGATCAACCGCTACTGGATGATGCAGGGTTATGAGGTTCCCTATGTCCCCGGTTGGGACTGCCACGGCCAGCCGATCGAGCACAAGGTCGAGGAGAAGCTCGGCACCGAGAAGTTCAACCAGACCCCCACGGCCAAGATCCGTGAGCTCTGCAACGAGTTCGCTGTCGAGAACATCGAGCTGCAGAAGGCCGGCTTCCGTCGTCTGGGCGTGCTCGGCGACTGGGACAACCCCTACCTGACGCTCTATCATCAGCACGATGCCGCCGACATCGAGGTCTTCAAGGCCATGTTCGATAAGGGCATGATCTATCGCGGCCACAAGCCGGTTCACTGGTGCAAGCACTGCCACACCGCGCTAGCCGAGGCCGAGATTGAGTACTCCGACGAGACGAGCCCGTCCATTTTCGTGCGCTTCGAGATGACTTCCAAGCCCGCCGGCCTCGAGAACTTCGACGGCCCGGTTGACTTTATCATCTGGACGACCACGCCGTGGACCATCCCCTCCGACCAGGCCGTTTCCCTCAAGCCCGGCGCCGCCTACGTTGCCGTTGAGCACGATGGTCGTGCCGAGGTCATGCTCGAGGACCTGGCTCCCAAGTGCTGTGAGGAGTTTGGCTGGGAGTACACCCCGGTTATGGTCGACGGCAAGCCCTATGTGGTTCCCGCCGTGACCTTCCACCACATCCACTACAAGCAGCCGATCTTTGACGGTGTCGAGGGTGTGGCGCTGCTGGCCGATTACGTCGGTGTCGATGACGGTACCGGTATCGTCCACAACTCGCCCGGCCACGGCGTCGACGACTACTTTGCCTGCCTCAAGGAGGGCATCACCGACATCTGCATGCCGGTCGATGACGACGGCAAGTTCTACACCGGTGAGGAGTTTGGCACCGGTGGCCCCTTCAGCGGCATGGATACCGACGAGGCCAACCCGCATATCATCGAGTTCCTGCGCGAGCGCGGCACCCTGGTCCTCGAGAAGAAGATCACGCACAGCTATCCGCACTGCTGGCGCTGCAAGCACCCGGTGCTCTTCCGTGCTACCGACCAGTGGTTCGTCTCGATGGACAAGACGGGTCTGCGTGAGCAGGCTGGCAAGGAGGTCCGCGAGAACGTCAAGTGGTATCCGGCCCATGCCGCCAACCGCATTGGCGCCATGGTCGAGCAGCGTCCCGACTGGTGCATCAGCCGCCAGCGCAACTGGGGCGTGCCTATCCCTAGCTACACTTGCGCCGACTGCGGCGAGAAGGTCATGAACGACGCCACGCTCGACGCCGTCATCAAGCTCTTCCACGAGAAGGGCTCCGACGCCTGGTTCACCGACGCTCCCGAGAGCTACCTGGGCGAGGCCTGCGTCTGCCCCAAGTGCGGCGGTCATCACCTCAAGGCCGATAAGGACATCCTCGACGTGTGGTGGGATTCCGGCGTTTCCTGGAAGGCCGTCTGCGAGTACCGTCCCGAGCTGGAGTATCCGGCGGATGTGTACCTCGAGGGCTCCGACCAGCACCGCGGTTGGTTCCAGAGCTCGCTGCTCACCTCGGTGGGTGCCAACGGCCATGCTCCGTACAAGGCGGTCGTCTCTCAGGGCTTCACGCTCGATGGCCAGGGCCGCAAGATGTCCAAGTCGCTCGGCAATGTCATCGACCCCAACAAGGTCTGCGACGAGATGGGCGCTGACATCATCCGTCTGTGGGTTGCCTCCGTCGACACCAGCTCCGACGTCTCCATCGACCACGAGATCCTTGCTCGTACATCCGATGCCTACCGTCGTTTCCGCAACACACTGCGCTTCTTGCTCTCCGAGCTCGAGGGTCAGTTTGAGCCCGAGACCGACGGCGTCGCCTTTGCCGACCTGCTGCCGCTCGACAAGCTCATGGTTGCCCGTCTGACCCAGGTTCAGGCCGAGGTCGACGACGCTTACTCTTGCTACGAGTTCCCGCGCGCTTACCGTGCACTTTACGACTTCGTGGTTACCGAGCTTTCCAACGTGTACCTCGATGCCCTGAAGGACCGTCTGTACTGTGACAAGCCCGGCTCTCTCGAGCGCCGCAGCGCCCAGACCGTGCTTGCCGAGCTCTTCTCGATGCTCATGCGCGACCTGCAGCCGATCCTGTCCTACACGGTCGACGAGGCCATGGCCTATGCGCCCGCCGGTTGCGTCGACCACCAGAAGTACGCCGCGCTGCTCGATTGGTACAAGTCACCTATCACGGTTGACGAGGCCAATGAGTTCGAGGGCGTGCTTGAGGCTTCACTCGAGTTACGTAGCGCCGTGACCAAGGCCCTTGAGGATGCCCGTTCTGCCGGCACTTTCACCAAGAGCCAGCAGGTTCGCGTCAAGGCGGTCGTTCCCGCAGAGATGTACGCGCTGCTGACCGGTGATAAGGCCGTCGACCTGGCCGAGTTCTACATCGTCTCCGATGTTGAGCTGACCCAGGGCGAGGAGCTCTCCGTTGCCATCGAGGCAGCCGAGGGCGAGTGCTGCGACCGTTGCTGGAACTACCGCACCACCGTTGGCGAGTACAACGGCCACGCGCATATTTGCAAGCGCTGCGCCGATGCTTTGTAGGTTACGGCGTTCGTAGAACGCCGTAACCTACCGACGCTGCAAACGCCCCTAAGCGGCAATCTGACGTTCAATCGTCGGTCGCGTACCAAAGTACGCTTCCCTCCTCTTTCACGTCACCTTGCTCGCTTAGGGACGTTTTCGCTGTTGGTGACGATAACGCGGCGTTTCCATTGCTGGAGCTAGAGGCTTTCTTTCGACTTGCGTTTTTAGTCGAAAGCTATTAAGCGACATTCCGTTATTCGGAATGTCGCTTTCGTTTTTAGCTGGTTATTTCGCTTGCGTTGGTGGATATGTCGTGCGTTCTGCGTATGGCAATATAAGATAGTTCTTTGTATTAAACGTAATTCGATGTTCTTGAGGGTAGGGGATTGATTTGGGTCGTACTGGGGATATGACGCCGCCTTTGCGTTGGCGGTTGGGTGTTGCTGGTGGGGTGGCACTCGTTGTGCTGCTTGTTGACCAGCTGACCAAGCTTGCGGTTCGTGCCGTGGGCGACGCATTGCATGTGACCGTCATCCCCGGTGTCATCGACTTTATGTTTGTCCGCAATATCGGTGCTGCCTTTAGCATGGGTGAGGGACATGGCATCGCGTTTGCCGTGCTGGCGTTGGCGGTCATTATCGCTATTGCCGTGTACCTCGTTCGTGCACCCCAGCTCGCCCATCTTGAGGTTGTGGGCATGGCGATGGTTGCGGGCGGTGCTATCGGCAACGCTATCGATCGTTTGGCCTTTGGCTTCGTGACCGATTTTATTGCCACCACCTTCATTGACTTCCCTGTCTTCAATGTGGCCGATATCGGCATTACCTTGGGCGTCGTGCTCGCCCTCTTTGGCTACATGTTCTTGAGCCCCGCTGCCCGTGAGGTCGATGCGACCGCTGAGCTCAACGCCCGTGACGAGGCCCGCGCTAAGCGCAAAGCCCAGCAGCGTGGGGAGCGTGCCCGCAAGATTCGCGAAAGGAATGAACGCTAATGGCCGACATCCATATCCTTGTTGCGGATGATGCCGCTGGTCAGCGTCTTGACGCCTACCTGGGCGCCAATGACGGCTGCCCCACGCGTTCTGCCTGCGCGCATCTGATTGAGGGCGGTGCCGTTTGTGTCAATGGCGAGACCTGCCTGTCTAAAAAGTACGCCGTGCGAGCCGGCGACCGTATTTCGGTCGATTTGCCCGAGCCGCACGATCCCACCGATGTGATTCCCGAGGCCATCCCGCTCGACATTCGCTATGAGGACGACTATCTCATTGTGCTCTCCAAGCAGCGCGGGCTGGTGTGCCATCCCGCCCACGGCCACGAGAGCGGCACGCTTGCGAACGCCTTGGTCTACCACTGCGGTATCGATCATCTTGGTACCGTGCAGGGTGAGGACCGCCCCGGCATCGTGCATCGCCTGGATCGCGATACCTCGGGTCTCATGCTTGCGGCAAAGGACGACGACACGCAGCGCGCGCTTCAAAATCTCATTCGCACGCGTACGCTCGACCGCCGCTATATCACGCTTGTCCACGGGCACATCGCCATGGACGAGGGCACCATCAATACCGGTATCGCCCGTTCTACGCGCGACCGCGTCAAGATGGCGGTTTCGGACGACCCCTTTGCCCGTCAGGCCATTACGACCTTTAAAGTCCTCGAGCGCTTTGATTCCACGCGCTTTGACGATGGTTATACGCTCGTTGAGTGCCATCTGTTTACCGGTCGCACGCACCAGATTCGCGTGCATATGCGTCATATCAACCACGCCTGCGTGGGCGATCCACTCTACGGCAAGTGCGATGCGCGCGCCGACCAGGGCCTGACCAGGCAGTTCCTTCATTCCTGGCGCGTGGCGTTCGACCATCCCGTGACGGGGGAGCGCATTGAGTGCCGCGACGAGTTGCCGTGGGATCTCGCTGCGGTTCTCGACGATCTGGCTCCGCGCTCGCTCGGTCGCACGGCCGTTGGAGATGAAATCGTTCCGCAGCTCGGTCTTCTCGAAGCCTAGCCAGTATTAGATGGTTTCTTGAACTCGGTAAGCCTGCGGTAAGATATACGGTTGTTTACGTAACGCGTTGCTGGGAGCCTGCATGCTCGCCTTTTTACAAACCAACACACCCATCGTGATCTTCAACCAGATTGTCGTCACGCTGCTCACGGTCTGTTTTCTGTACCAGGTGGTCTTCTTTGTCATTGGCGCTCTTCGTGGTGAGGTCGCGCCCCCTAAGGCCAAAAAGCTCCATCGTTATGCCTTCTTTATCGCGGCGCATAACGAGGAGGCCGTGATCGCCAACCTTGTTCGCTCCATCAAGGATCAGGATTATCCGTCCGAGCTTATCGAGGTCTTCGTGGTCGCCGATGCCTGCACCGACAACACGGCGCAGCTCGCGCGCGAGGCGGGTGCCATCGTTTATGAGCGCAACGACCTGGCCCGCAAGGGTAAGAGCTGGGTCATGGACTTTGGTTTCGATCGCATTCTCAACGAGTATCCCGACACGTTTGAGGGCTACTTTATCTTCGACGCCGACAATGTTATCTCCCGCGATTACGTCTCCAAGATGAATGATGCCTTTGACCAGGGTTTCCATGTGGTCACGAGCTACCGCAACTCTAAGAACTTCGGCAGCTCGTGGATCTCGGCAGCTAATGCCACCTGGTATCTGCGCGAGGCGCGCTTTCTCAACAACGCGCGTAACATCTGCAAGACGTCTTGCGCCGTCTCGGGTTCGGGCTACCTCATCTCCGCAAGCGTTATTGAGGGCATGCACGGCTGGCAGTTCCATACGCTGACCGAGGACATCCAGTTCACCACGTTCTGCGCGATTCACGGCATTCGCATCGGTTATGCGCCGGCGGAGTTCTTTGACGAGCAACCCGTGACGTTCAAGGCATCCTGGAAGCAGCGTATGCGCTGGACCAAGGGCTTTTACCAGGTGTTCTTTACCTACGGCAAGCATCTGGTCAAGTCGACGTTCCGCTATCATCGCTTTGCCGCCTACGACATGTTCATGACGATCGCCCCGGGTATGCTGCTATCGCTGATCTCGATGCTCGCTAATGCGACGTTCTTGATTGTGGGTGGCCTTTCGCATGGTTTCTTGGCTACCGAAGTCGAGATGCAGGCGTGCGCCGCTTCGCTCATTATGACCTTCGCCATGATGTATCAGACCTTCTTTATCCTGGCGCTGCTCACGACTATCTTTGAGTACAAGCACATTCACTGCGCGCAAAAGTGGCGTCTGGTGACTAACCTGTTTACCTTCCCGATCTTTATGTTCAGCTATATCCCCATCACGGTGGCCGCGCTGTTCCTGAAGGTCGACTGGGTTCCTACCCAGCATGCCGTAAACGTCACCCTCGACGAGGTCATGCAAGGCGCCAAATAACCACCACCAAAACCACCGCAAAGGGGACAGGCACCTTTGTGGTGGTTTTTGCTTTTGCGATGCAGCTCGAGGAGGTACTCGATGTTTTATATCCCGTTTTGGATTTGCATCTTTGCCGGCGCGGCGATTGATGCCCGTCAGCGACGTTTTCCCAATGAACTTGCCGGTGCGTGTGCGGTGACGGCGTTAGTGGGCGTTTGGCTCGACAAAGGCGTTAACACAGCGCTTGACCACGCGGGTCTTGCCGTCATTGTGTATCTTGCTCTCGTGCTGACTGAGTCCCTCTGGCGTCGTCTTCGCCAAATCCCGGGCATCGGCATGGGGGATGCCAAGGCGCTCTTCGCGCTTTGCACGCTCGACCCTATGGGTGGCATCGTGGCATTTGCCGTCGCACTCCTGGCTCTGGCCCTTTCCTGCCTCTTCACAAAATCGCGCTCCCTGCCATTGCTCCCGTTTTTAGTGCCGATTTTTGCCATAATCGAGGTCGTGGGCTGCACTTTGTAACTGATTGCGCATCCTTCTTAAGGAGCATGCCATGGCAACTAATCAAGAAACGGCCGTCATTAAGGCGCGCATGGACCGTATTCCCTCAGCGTTGTCGCCCGAGCTTGTCGAGCGCATTGCCGCCGATCGTGCTTCGGGCTATGTCAACCCGTATCGTTGCAACGATGATCAGGTCATTCGTCGTATTGATCGCACTACCGACAGAGGCACGCTTATGCGTCCGGCGTTTATGCGCGATACCGAAAAGATACTTCATCTTCCGGCTTACACCCGGTATGCGGGCAAAACGCAGGTCTTTAGCTTTCGTAGCAATGACGATCTGTCACGCCGCGGTTTGCACGTGCAGCTTGTCTCGCGCATTGCGCGCGATATCGGTCGCGCCCTGGGGCTCAATTGCGATCTGATCGAGGCGATTGGCCTGGGCCACGACTTGGGACACACGCCTTTCGGCCATTCCGGCGAGCGCTTCCTCAACGATATCTATCACGAGCGTACGGGGCGTTATTTTTTCCATAACGTGCAGTCGGTCCGCGTGCTCGACGCGTTGTATGGCCGCAACGTGTCGCTCCAGACGCTCGACGGCGTGCTATGCCATAACGGCGAGTACGAGCAGCGTGTGTTTGAGCTCTCGGACATGGGCTCCTTTGACCAGTTTGACCAGACGGTTGAGGATTGCATTGCCACGGGCTATAGCGCAATTGAGCATCTGCGTCCCATGACGCTCGAGGGCTGCGTCGTTCGCATCTCGGATATTCTTGCCTACGTCGGTCGTGACCGTCAGGATGCGATCGCGGCGGGCCTGCTTTCGCCCGACGCTTTTGATGATGGCCGGGGCGGTGCCTACAACAGTTGGATCCTCACGCATGCCTCTATCGATATCGTTGAGCACAGCTATGGTAAGCCGCGCATCGAGATGAGCGAGGACCTGTTTGAGGAAATTCGCCGAGCCAAGCGCGAGAACTACGAGAAGATCTATAGCAAGGGCGGTATCGAAGGCGATTCCGAGGCGGAGCTGCGCGAGGCGTTCGTAAAGCTCTACGACCGTTGCCTGCGGGATCTAAACAGTGGCGACGAGTCCTCTTACATCTTTAAGCACCATATTTCGCGCATTGAGCAGCAGCTTTCCTACTATGATCGCACCTATGCCTGGCAGGACGACAAGGATCAAGCCGTGGTGGATTATATCGCGAGCATGACGGACGGTTATTTCTGCGAGCTGACGAGCAAGCTGTTCCCTGGTCTGGAGTTTCCGCACCGTACCTATATTAACGAACGGTAGTTCGTATTAATTCGGTATACTGTTAGTGGAAAACGTTTTTGATTGATACACGGGATGGCTATGGACGACCTTTTTTCTGCTTCGACGCGCGAGCGTTCCTTTCAGAATGCGCCGCTTGCGGTGCGCATGCGCCCCAATTCGCTCGACGAGTACGTGGGCCAGCAAAAGGCCGTCGGTAAGGGTTCATGGCTGCGTGCCGCGATCGAGCACGACGTGCTTTCGAGCGTGATTCTGTACGGGCCTGCCGGTACGGGCAAGACGACGCTGGCCCACATTATCGCCAACCATACCAAGAGCGAGTTTGTCGAGGTCAGCGCCGTCACGGGTACCGTGAAGGACCTGCGTCGTGTGATTGATGAGGCCAAGACGCGCCTGAATACGTACGACCGCCGCACCATTCTATTCATCGATGAGATTCACCGCTTCTCTAAGTCGCAGCAGGATGCCCTGCTGCATGCAGTTGAGAACCGTACCGTCATTATGATTGGCGCTACGACGGAGAATCCGTACTTCGAGGTCAACTCGGCGCTGCTCTCACGTGGTCGCGTCGTGGAGCTTGAGCATTTAAAGGACGAGGATATCGCCATGCTTATCGAGCGTGCGCTCGAGGCACCTCAGGGCCTGAACGGCAAATTCTCGGCCGATGAGGATACGGTTAAGACCATTTGCACGCTGGCAGCGGGTGACGCTCGCTCGGCGCTCACGACGCTTGAGCTTGCGAGCGAGATTGCCGTCACGCGTCCCGATACCGAGGGAACGCCAGCGCCTGCGGCGGGGGAGCGCTATCCCATCACCGTGGATGACGTGAAGATCGCCAACCCGCGTCGCGGCTTTACGTATGACAAAAACGGCGACATGCACTACGACATCATCAGTGCGTTTATTAAGTCTATGCGCGGTAGCGACCCCGATGCCACGATCTATTGGCTCGCGCGCATGATCGATGCTGGGGAGGATCCTAAGTTTATCGCTCGCCGCATTATGATTCACGCTTCTGAGGATGTTGGCAACGCCGACCCGCAGGCGCTTTTGGTGGCGCATGCTGCCTTTAAATCTGCTGAAGTTATTGGCTATCCTGAATGTCGCATTAACCTTGCACAAGCTGCGCTCTATGTGTGCTTGGCGCCCAAGTCCAATGCGTGCGAGGCCTCGATCGATGCGGCGCTAGCCGATATCCACAGCAGTGGTCTTCGCGAGGTGCCCAGCTACCTGCGCGATCGCCATCGCCCGGGCAGCGATGAATACGGTGTGTATAAGTATCCGCACGATTATCCCGAAGGCTGGGTCGATCAGCGCTATTTGCCCGAAGGCTTGGAACGCGGTGCATTTTGGCAGCCTGCCGGCCGCGGTTGGGAAGAATGGCGCGTAGAGCAAAGTGAACGCGACCGCAGCGGGAATGCACCGAAGTAGCTGCTGATAATTTTGTCCCACGTTGCTGCTCATGGCATGTTCGGTCCCCTTTGGGGTACCATGGAAACCGTCTGTATATCGATTCCTTTGGGAGGCTTGTATGAGTCCCATTCAAATCGCCCTGCTGCTGCTCGCTGTTGCCGGCGTGTGGGCCATCGTTGAGCTCGCGCTTACCCTGCGCAAGACCCGCACCGTTGTCGACTCGCTCGATAAGACCGTTAACGACCTCAACAACACCATCGCCGAGGCTCAGCCTGTGGTGGCAAAGCTCGATGGCGCTGTCGATGAGCTTACGCCGGCGCTTGCCCAGATGGAGCCGCTGCTTAAGTCGAGCAAGACGGCAGTTGATGCCCTTACCTCCAATCTCGTAGAGGTCGAAGCCGTGGTTCGCGACATTTCTGAGGTCACCGGTAGCATGGCCGAGGCCAGCAATGCTGTGTCGAGCGTGACTGATTCTGCGGCAGGTGCCGTGCAGAAACTCTTTAACAAGGTGAAGGCTCCCGCGGCCGACGCTGAGTGCAAGCTTTCCGCTGCCGAAGAAGCCGAGCAGCCGACCGAGCGTGTCCTGATTGGCGAAGCCGGGGACGATGTCGCTGCTGGTGACAATGATGCACAGAAGCCTGCTGCTAAAGCAGCCCAGTATTACACCTACACGCCCGCCGAGACCTCTGAGGAGTCCTGCGATGAGTAGCGAAGCAACTTGCCCCATTACGCTGACCGTTGCCGGCGACCCGCGTCTGGCGCGCCTTGTGCGCATGACGGCAGCCAACGTTGGTGCCCTGTGCTCTATGTCTGTCGATCGCATCGAGGACATCCGCATGGCTGCTGAGGAGGCTTTCATCTTTGGTTGCACCGCGGTCGACTGCGATGACATCACCATCAAATTCGATGTCGATGAGACCCACGTTGGCATGACTATTACCTTTGGCGACCAGGCTACGGTCGATGAAGACGACCAGGCTGCGGTGTATGCCGAGCTCATCCTCGCGAGCGTGTGCGACTCCTACGAAAAGACTACGGCGCCCCTGACGCTTTCCCTCGACCTCAAGGCGGATATCTAATATGACCGAACGTTCCCGGAGCGGCAAGACCGCTTGGGACAAGGAGAAAACCCGCGAGCTGTTTCGTCGCTACAAAGAAACCGGTGATCCGGACGCGCGCGAGCAGCTCGTCATGTCCCATATGAACCTGGTAAGGTTTCTTGCCAACAAATTTAAGAATCGCGGCGAGCCGCTCGACGACCTCATGCAGGTCGGCTATCTGGGTTTGCTCAAGGCTATCGACCGCTTTGACCCCGAGCGCGGGCTCGAGTTCACGACGTTTGCAACACCCACTATCCTGGGCGAGATCAAACGCCATTTTCGCGACAAGGGCTGGAGCGTGCGCGTACCTCGTCGTCTGCAGGAGCTCTCGGCCAAGGTCAACCAAGCTACTGACAAACTTACCAACGAGCTGCAGCGTTCGCCCAAGGTTGAGGAGATCGCTGAGTATCTAGATGTGACTGTCGATGAGGTCCTCGAGGCTATGGAATCGTCTTCGGCCTATACCTCGGTGCCCATCGAGGCTCCTGGTGCGTCCGATTCCGACGATGCCCCCTTGATTCTCGACCGTTACGCCGACGACGACAACGAGCTCGACTTTACCGATGACCGCCTAGTGATCGAGGAAGCCATCCGTGATTTCT
Organism: Collinsella sp.; assembly: GCA_048362915.1. Classification (GTDB taxonomy): domain Bacteria; phylum Actinomycetota; class Coriobacteriia; order Coriobacteriales; family Coriobacteriaceae; genus Collinsella. The sequence goes on along the minus strand of DBFPAR010000008.1, from coordinate 93,617 downwards.
CGCCGCGCGAGCGCGAGGTGATCGAGCTGCGCTTTGTGAAGGGCATGACCCAGATCGAGATCGCCAAGAAGCTTGGTATTTCTCAGGTGCAGGTTTCGCGTCTGCTGCGCCGCACGCTTAAGAAGATTCAGGACAAGATCGACCCCGACGGAGTGATGATTCGTTCATGAGTGAGCACCCCCAACAAACCGATCGCGTGCTGCGCGACACTCGCATTCTGACGCTGCGCATTTGGGCTGTTGTCGGCTGCATTGTCATCGCCGCTGTCATCTTTAACCTTATGGGCATCCTGGCGCCGGTTATTGAGTTTCTTGCCGTCGGCTCCATCATTGCCTTTGTGATGTCCCCGATCACCAACTGGCTCGATCACCATGGCGTGAATCGCGGCATCGGTTCGCTTATCGCGCTTATTGTTGTTGTTGCCGTGCTCGTCGGTGTCGTTTGTATCTTGTCGCCGATTCTCTTTGGTCAGATCATGGAAGTCCTGAGCCGCCTGCCCGAGCAGCTTCGTGTTGCAGGTGGCGATCTCAACGAGATGATCTCGCATGCAAAGACGCTCAACAACACGCCGCTCAAGGAGTATTTGGACGATAATCTTTCGTCGCTGGTTGCCGTGGCATCGAGGTATGTGTCTCAGATTGCCGCCGAGCTTGGTCGTGGTGTGTTCCCACTCATCACCAATACGGCCTCGCAGCTGTTCGTTATCTTCCTTGGCCTGGTGCTTGCCTACTGGATGGCCTGCGACTACCCTCGCATGCACCACGAGATTTGCACCATCATCGGTCAGGAGAAGGAGACCTCGTACCGCTTTATGGTCGCCATCCTTTCTCGCTCTGTCGGCGGCTACATGCGCGGTATGGTCGTGACGTCCATCTGCGGTGGTTTCCTCGCCTTTATCGGTTTTATGATCATCGGCCATCCGTATGCGGCGCTCATGGCTATCTTTACCGGCATCATGCATTTGGTTCCGGTCGTCGGTCCCTGGGTGAGCGCAGCAATCGCCACGGTGCTCGGTTTCATGTTCAGCCCCATGTTGGCGTTATGGACGCTCATCGTGACGATGGTCGCGCAAAACGTCACCGATAACGTCATTTCGCCCAAGGTCATGCAGAGCTCGGTGCAGGTGCATCCCATCATGAGCCTCACGGCGCTCGTTATTGGCTCGGCACTCATGGGCCCCATCGGCATGATTATTGCCATCCCGCTTTGTGCGGCCCTCAAGGGTATCTTCGTGTACTACTTCGAGAATGAGACCGGCCGACAGCTTGTGGCCTATGACGGCGCCGTGTTTAAGGGCACGCCGTACCGCGATGCCGATGGCAACCCGGTCGCCGCCTACGACGCGCTCGGCGACGACACCTTCATCTACGAGTCCGAGCTCATCGGCAACGAGACTGCGCCCGAGGCCAAGGCCATGCCCAAACCCGATCTCGATAATCCCTGGATCAAGCTCTCTGGTCTGCAGCCCGATGCGACGGGCTTCTTCAAGAACCCCTTCGCTAAGGATGACGATTCCAACACGGATGACGACACCAAAACCGGCATCGACGGCTCCATGGACGATGATGACAACTAGCGGGGTAATTCGGATTAATATTCATACGCGCTAACATGCAATTTCGCTGAAGGGCCGGCATTGTGCCGGCCCTCTTTTTTGCACTTGCGCGGTGGGATGGTAATATCGTTACGTTTGAACTGTTTCGATGTGAAACCGAGGAGATTCCCTCTATGAGTGCTGACTACCCGTCAATGACTACGGCCGAGATTCGCTCCAAGTTCCTCAACTTCTTTGAGGAGCGCGGTCTTAAGCTCTATCCTTCTTCGTCCCTCGTCCCCGACGATCCTTCGCTGCTGCTTGCCAACGCCGGCATGAACCAGTTTAAGGAGTACTACCAGGGCAAGAAGACCATGAAGGAGATCGGCGCTATCTCCTGCCAGAAGTGCGTCCGCACCAACGACATCGATTGCATCGGCGAGGACGGCCGTCACCTGTCCTTCTTCGAGATGCTCGGCGACTTCTCCTTTGGCGGCGTCTCCAAGCAGCAGGCTTGCGCCTGGGCCTTTGAGCTCATCACCAAGGAGTTCAAGCTGCCGCTCGACCGCCTGTACTTTACCGTCTTTACCGAGGACGACGAGACCCACGACGTGTGGCGTTCTCTGGGCGTTGCCGAGGACCACATCTCCCGCCTGGGCGAGGACGACAACTTCTGGGCCGCTGGCCCCACTGGCCCCTGCGGTCCCTGCTCCGAGATCTACTTTGACATGGGCGAGGAGGTCGGCTGCGGTAGTCCCGACTGCAAGCCCGGCTGCGACTGCGACCGCTTCCTGGAGTTCTGGAACCTCGTCTTTACCCAGTATGATCGCCAGGAGGACGGCTCCATGCCGGAGCTGCCGCACCGCAACCTCGATACGGGCATGGGCCTGGAGCGCATGGCCGCCATCATGCAGCACAAGACCGCCAACTACGACGGCGACTTGATGCAGCATCTCATCAAGCTGGGCGAGAAGATTAGCGGCAAGACCTATGACGCCGACGATTACTCCGGCGCCAGCCGCTCCCTGCGTATCATCGCCGACCACTCCCGTGCCGTCGACTTTATGATCTCGGACGGCATCCTTCCCGGTAACGAGGGTCGCGAGTACGTCCTTCGCCGCCTGCTCCGTCGTGCCGTGTTCCACGGTCGCCTGCTGGGCATCGAGGGCGCCTTCCTGACCAAGTTCATCGACGAAGTCAACGCTCAGATGGGCGAGGCTTATCCCGAGCTGCTCAAGAACGTCGCCCTCGTCAAGGGTATCGTCGCCTCCGAGGAGGAGCGCTTCTCCACGACGCTCGACAACGGCCGTGTTTACCTGGACGAGGCCCTGGCAGCGCTTGCCGAGGGCGCTGTGCTTCCGGGCGACGTTGCCTTTAAGCTGCACGACACCTTTGGTTTCCCCATCGACCTGACCGTCGAGATCGCCGGCACCGCTGGCCACGATGTCGATATGGACGGCTTCACTGCCTGCATGGAGGACCAGAAGGCCCGCGCCCGCGCCAATGCCAAAGGCGACGCCTGGGGCAGCTTCAACGACGTTTGGGTCGAGCTTTCCGACAAGGTCGCCGCGACTGAGTTCGACGGCTATGACAACGATGTGATCGAGGGCGCCAAGGTTGTTGCCATCGTGCGCAACGGCGAGTCCGTCGAGTCCGCTGCCGCCGGCGAGGACGTCGAGGTCGTTCTCGACCGCACTCCGTTCTATGCCGAGATGGGTGGCCAGCAGGGCGATGCCGGCGAGCTTTCCGCCGAGGGCGTTTCGCTGACCGTTTCCGATACCAAGAACCACAACGGCCTGTATGCTCACGTCGCCCACATTGCCGAGGGCACGCTGGCCGTCGGTGCTACCGTGACCGCCGCGCTCGACGCCGAGCGCCGTGGCTTCCTGCGCCGCAACCACACCGCCACGCACCTGCTCGACGCCGCCCTTAAGCAGGTCCTGGGCGAGCACGTCTCCCAGGCCGGCTCGCTGGTGACGCCCGAGCACCTGCGCTTTGACTTTACGCACTTCGAGGCCCTGTCCTCCGAGCAGCTCAAGGCTGTCGAGGACCTGGTCAACCAGCAGATCTTCGCTTCCAAGCCGGTCGTGACCCGTGTCATGGGCATCGACGAGGCTAAGGCTGCCGGCGCTGTCGCCCTGTTTGGCGAGAAGTATGGCGACGTCGTCCGCGTTGTCTCCGTGGGCGCTGAGGACCAGCCGTTCTCCCGCGAACTCTGCGGTGGCACACACGCTGCCAACACCGCCGAGATCGGCCTGTTCAAGATCATTTCCGAGTCCTCCACGGGCTCCAATGTCCGCCGTATCGAGGCCGTGACCTCTAAGGGTGCCCTCGACTATATGGCCGACCGCCTGGCACTCGTTGACGCCGCCGCCGCTGCGCTCAAGTGCCGCGTGGATGAGGTTCCCGCTCGTGTGGAGAACCTGCAGGCCGAGCTGCGCGAGACGTCCAATAAGCTCAAAAAGGCTCTGACCGGTGGCTCCTCCGACGCCATCTCCAGCGCCATCGAGGGCGCCGTCGAGCTCGACGGCTATAAGCTCGTTGTCGCTGAGCTCCAGGGCCTTGAGGCTGCCGACCTGCGCAACGTATGGGATACCGTGCATCAGAAGGTCGCCGGCCCTGTCGCTTGTGTCGTCGCCAGCGTGACTGAGAAGGGCACTCCGGCCCTGCTCGCTGCCGGCTCTGATGACGCCGTCAAGGCCGGTTTCCACGCCGGTAACGTGATCAAGCAGATCGCGGGTCTGGTCGACGGTCGCGGTGGCGGTCGTCCCAACATGGCCCAGGCCGGTGGCAAGAATGCTGCCGGCATCGCCGATGCCCTCGCGGCCGCTAAGACCGCGCTCGGCGCCTAAGAATCTAAGAAGTCACTGTGGTTGCGCTCGCGCTGGACATAGGGGAGACCAGGATTGGCATCGCCGTCTCGAGCCGTGATGGCAAGATGGCGATGCCTGTCAAGGTGCTTCCGGCTGCCGAGGTCACCGGTATGGCCAAGACGTTCCGCTACCTGGTTGAGGACTATGAGCCCGACATCCTGGTAAGCGGACGTCCCCTGACCATGGCCGGTGAGCCCGGCCCTCAGGCCGAGCGCGTTGCCGCTGTGGCGCAAAAGATTGCCGACGAGCTCGATCTTCCGTTGGAGTTTGAGGACGAGCGTCTGTCCTCGCAAGAGGCCAAGCGTATCCTGCGCGAGCAGGGACTCAACGAAAAGCAGATGAGGGGCAAGATCGACATGATTGCCGCCAGCCTGTTTTTGCAGACGTGGCTCGATCGTAAAAACGAGGAGGTTTCGCATGCCTAGTGCTTCCGATCCGCGCCAGCCGAATCGTACACAGCAGCCGGCGTCGCGCCCTGCCCAGCCTGGCCAGCGTCCGGCACAGCCGACGCAGCGCGCAGCTCAGCCTGCCGCGCGCCCGGCGCAGTCCTTCTCTCGTTCGGCCCAACCTGTTCAACGGACGGGTCAGCAGCCTTCTGCTCGTTCGGTTCAGCATTCGGCTTCTCACGCGGTTCAGCAGCCCACTGCTCGTACGGCCCAGCCTGCAGGCGGTACCCGCTTTAAGCAGCAGGCACCTACCCAGCGAACTCAGGCCCCTCAATCGCATTCGCATCACGCTCGCGGTTCGCATGGCGTTGCTCCGGCGACCCGCTCGAGCTACAACACGCATGCTCGTCGCGGTGCTCAAAAGAAAAGCTCCCCGGTGCCTATGATTATCGGCGTTGTGGTGGCGGTGCTCGCGCTTGCTGCGATCGCTTTCTTTGTCGTGCCGGCCGTCAAGGGCTTCTTTGCCGGTGAGGATACGAAGGCCACGGCTGGTCAGCAGGTTACGGTGACCATTCCCGATGGTGCTTCAGGCGATACGATCGCCTCGATTCTCTCCGAGAACCATATCGTCGAAAATCCCAAGGATTATTATGCGGCGGTGAAAAAGCTCAACGCCGATATGTCGCTCAAGCCTGGTACTTATTCGTTCACCACACTCATGGATGCGACCAAGGTTGTTCAGCAGCTCATGGAAGGCCCCAACGCGGGCTCCAATGCGCTGACTATCCCTGAGGGCCTAACGGTCGATCAAGTCGCCGACCGTGTGGCCCAGGCTTACGACAGCATCTCTAAGGAAGACTTCCTCAACCAGGCCAAGGCCTCCAACTACGTGGACGACTATAGCTTCCTTAAGGGCGCCGCCAACGATTCGCTCGAGGGTTTCTTGTTCCCCAAGACCTATTCGCTGGGCGATTCGCCGACGGCCGATGACGTGATTCGCGCTATGCTCGATCAGTTTAAGACCGAGTACAAGTCGCTTGACTTTGCGAGCTGCGAAGCCAAGATCAAGGAACGCTACGGTGTGGAGATGTCCGACTACGACATCGTCAACTTGGCCTCTATCGTTGAGCGCGAGGGCCTCAACGCCGATCAACGTGCGCATGTGGCCTCGGTTTTCTACAACCGCCTTGCCGGCAAGCTCGACGGTCTGCGCTATCTCAATAGCGATGCGACTATGATGTATGTCACCGGTGGCGAGGTTACCGCCGACGACCTGCAGAGCGATAGTCCGTATAACACCTATAAGCATGAGGGTCTGCCGCCCACGCCCATCTGCTCTCCGTCGCTCGAGGCACTCAAGGCCACGCTTGAGCCGACCGACTCCGATGACCTGTATTTCTACATTACGCAGGACGAGGAGTACTTCTCGCAAACCTACGAAGAGCATCAACAGTCTTGGAATTAGCATGAGGATTTTTAGCCCCAAACGTTACGTTGCCTCGGTCGATCGCATCGACCTTAATACCCTGTGGGCCGACGGCAAACGCGCCATTCTGCTCGATCGCGATAACACCTTGGTGCCGCGCGACACCGAGCAGGTTCCCGCCGCGGTTTCCGCTTGGCTCGATGCCGCCCGCGCCAAAGGCTTTAAGCTGTGCATGGTGTCCAACAACTGGCATCGCGACCAGGTCATGAGCTCTGCACGCGAGCTGGGACTCGAGGCCATCAGCCACGCCATGAAGCCGGCGCCGTTTGCCCTCAAGGCGGGTCTTAAGCGCCTCGGCGCCACGGCCGACGAGGCGGTGCTGATCGGTGATCAGCTCTACACGGACGTGTGGAGCGGCAACTTCGCCGGCGTCGATACCATCCTGGTAAAGCCGCAGGCGACGCAGGACCTGTGGTATACGCAGATCTTCCGTATCTTTGAGCGCCGGGCCCTTCGCGACCTTCCCTGCGAGGAATAGGTCTCGCTATGTCCCAGCACACCAAACACGGCTGCGACCATATCTTCTTTATCGGCTTTTTGGGCGCGGGCAAATCGACGCTCGCGCGCAACGTCGGCACTATGTTCAAGCGGCGTTTTATCGATACCGACCGTCTGGTCGTGCGCCGTTGCGGCAAGTCGGTAACCGAGATTTTTCAGACCGAGGGCGAGGATCGTTTTCGCGAGCTCGAGACCTCGGCGCTCCGTTCGCTCCAAAGTGAGCGCAGCCTGTTGGTTTCGTGCGGGGGCGGCATTGTCGAGACGCCGGTGAATATTGAGCTGATGCACGAAATGGGTACGTGCGTGTACCTCGAGGGTGACTTCGAGGATTCGATTCGCCAGATTCGTCGGTCCGACACGCGCCCCGATTTTCGCTCTCCCGAGCATGCCGCGCGCCTGTTTGAGCATCGCCGTCCGCTGTATCGCCAGGCCGCCGACCTTACCCTTGATATTCGCAACAAGTCCTTCGAGGACGTTTCCTACCTTTGTGCCGAGATGCTTTTGGAGCGTGGGCTGCTATGATTCGCCGTCAACTGATCAATTTCCAAAACCGCAGCGTCGATGTCCGCGTCGGATTGGGCGCGTTCGATGAACTGTCGCGTATGTTTGCCTCGGCCGTGGGCAAGCCTAAGCGCGCGATGGTCGTTTGGAACACCGCCACATCTGAGCGTTTTGGTGAAGTCGTCGAGCATGCGCTGGTCGACGCCGGTTTTGCCGTGTCGCTGCTAGTCCTTGAGGTTTCGCCTGCTGGTGCCACGCTGGCCGATGCCGATGCTATCTTTGGCGCCCTGTCTGCCAACGGCGTTACCTGCGACGATCTGGTTGTCGCCGTTGGCGATGCCGCAACCTGCTCGGTTGTTAGCTGGTGCGCCAACCAGTGGTGCGGCCGAACCGAGTGCGCGCTGTTGCCGACGACCTTTGACGCCATGCTCACGGTCGCGACGACCATGAAGCCGCTCGTCGCCTCGTCGGCCAATGCGCTTCCCGCTATCGCGTTCCGTCCCGAACCGGGCTTGGTCGTGTGTGACCTCGACCTTGTTCGTGAGGCGGACCCCGAGGACCTCAAGCTCGGTTTTGTGGTGCTTGTTGGCACCATGCTTTCGAGCAGTAAGTCCCGCTGGAATCAGTTTACTGAGACCGTCCCCGAGATTCTCGCGGGCGAGGAGGTCGCGCTCGTCAATGCCGTTCAATGGTCTCAGACTGCCCGTAAGGACGTACTGATGGCCACGAACCCGAGCGCCCGCCATGCGCTCGATTTTGGCAAGACGGGGGAGCGTACCCTGCGCGCCTGCTTGGGCGATGCTGCCTCGCAGGTCCCTGCCTATCAGCTGTTATCCGAGGGCATGCGCTTTGAGGCGCGCCTAGCACATGATGCCTGCGACTTTGATATCGATTACGTCTTTGAGGTCGATGACTGCCTGGAGGACTTTGGCATCGAGGAACTTGCCTTCGATCTGGAGCCTGCCGCATATATCGAGGAGTTCCGCAGGCAGCAGTTTGTCCGCTCGAACCGCAGTATGTTGCCGCTGCCCGCGGCACTCGGCGCTATTCGTCTAACGTGCGTTGAGGACGAGGTTCTTGAGCGCCATGCTCACGCCTACTTGGCTTCTCGCAAAGAACTTCTCTAAGTTTTATTGACATCCATCGTCTTTCGTATCATGTTGAGGGGCGGGTTTCCAATCGGTTGCGGATCGCATGCGATTCCGTCGTTCGGTTGAGACCCGTCCCGTCTTTATAGAGACAACAAGAAAGGAATCTGCATGTCTGAGTTTGCTGCCGGTCCTGCCGGTCGTATCGAGCGTGTCCGTGCCCTGATGGCCGAGCGTGGCTACGACGCCATCGTGGTGCGCGACGAGGCCAACCTTCGTTGGCTTACGGGCGTGAAGGGCGTTTTCGATTACACCTTTGAATTCCCGCACGCGGCGTTTATTACGGCCGACCAGTGCCTGTTCCATACCGACTCGCGCTACCTCAACAGCTTTGAGGAGAACACGCCCGCCGGCAGCCCCTGGGTTTACGACATGGACGAGGGTACCATCCCCGGCTGGGTCGCCGGCAAGATTGCGGCTAACAAGTGCCGTGTCTGTGCTGTCGAGGACGATATGCAGATTAACTTCTACCAGGGTATTCAGCGCGGCCTGGAGGACCGTTCCGTCGCCTGCATCCTACCGCTGATGCACGACGACATCCGCAAGATGCGCGCCATCAAGGATGCCGAGGAGATTGAGCTTATGCGCCATGCGCAGTCGATCACCGATGCCGCTTTCCAGCATATGCTCGGCTTTATTAAGCCCGGTATGACCGAGAAGCAGGTTCGCAACGAGCTCGAGAACTTTATGTTCGCCAACGGCGCCGACAGCCTTGCCTTCGGCTCCATCGTGGCGAGCGGTCCCAACACCGCCAACCCGCATGCCGTGCCGAGCGATCGCGTGATCGAGAAGGGCGATTTCGTTCTCATGGATTACGGCGCGGGCTACTGCGATTACCGCTCCGACATGACGCGCACCGTCGTGATGGGCGAGCCCACGCAGGAGCAGCTCGACCTGTACGCGCTCGTGCGCCGCACGCACGAGGAGTGCGTCGCCGCCATCCATCCGGGCGTTGAGGGTAACGACATCTTCAAGCTTTCCAAGAAGATCATCGGCGATGCCGGCTATGGCGATTACTACAATCATGGCCTGGGCCACGGCGTCGGTATCGACATCCACGAGCTGCCCAACTTCAACCGCAGCAAGAACACCATCGCGATCGGCTCGGTTGTCACCATGGAGCCCGGCGTTTACCTGCCCGGCGTGGGCGGCGTGCGCCTGGAGGATTACGGCGTGGTCACCGAGAACGGCTACGAGCCTTTCACCAAGACCCCGCACGACCTGCACGTCATCGATTGCTAGCCCATTTCGATAGATTTTTGGGGCGGGGCGTCCGAATCGATTCGGACGCCCCGCGTTCTCTTTTTATGCGCTCGCCGCAGGCGCCGTCTGCAAGTGTATAATTTCTGTCGTATGTAATTTGGACGCTTGTGCGTTCTGCCCATAACAAGAAAGGTCGCTATGCCTACCATTTCTACCGCCGACTTCAAGAACGGCCTCGGTCTCCGTATCAAGGACAAGGTCTACACCATCGTCGAGTTCCAGCATGTCAAGCCGGGCAAGGGCGGCGCGTTTGTGCGCTACAAGACCCGCGACATCAAGAGCGGCCGCGTCGTCGAGAACACCTGCAACGCCGGCACCAAGTTCGAGAGCGTCATGCTCACCACCCGTGAGTTCCAGTACCTCTACAACGATGGCACCGACTACATCTTCATGGACAACGAGTCCTATGAGCAGGTTCCCGTTCCCGAGGACATGGTGGGCGAGAACTCCAAGTGGCTGCGCGAGAACGACATCTGCCAGCTGCTCTTCGCCGACGATGAGCTCATGGGCGTGACCCCGCCGATGTTCATCGAGACCACCATCGTCCAGACCGACCCGGGCTTTAAGGGCGATACCGTCCAGGGTTCCACCAAGCCGGCCACGATCGACACCGGCGCTGTCATCCAGGTCCCCATGTACCTCAACGAGGGCGAGGTCATCAAGGTTGACACCCGCGACGGCAAGTTCGTCTCCCGCGTCTAGCAACCAACTCTTCTAGGAGGACTCATGCCCCAAGAAATCAAGATTGACGGCATCGGCATTTCGCCCGATGTTCTGACCGCCATCGTCTCGCGCGCCGTGTCCGATGTCGAGGGCATCGCCTCCGTTGGCGTCAAGGACCTTGCCACTAATCTTGTCTCCATGATGCTCTCGTCCAAGGCCCCGGCTTCCGAGCCGGCTGTCGAGGCCGAGGTCGTTGGCGACAAGCTCGCACTCACCGTGCGTGTCGTGGTGTTCTTTGGCTATCCGTTCAAGAAACTCGCCGAGGCCGTTCGCGCTGCCGTGGTCGCTGCCATCGATGCCCAGGTTGGCGTTGAGGTTGAGCGTGTTGACGTTTGCATCGACGGCCTCGTTTTCCCCAAGGAGTAACCTTTGAGCCTTAAGGTTTATCGCGGGCGTACGCTTGCCCGCAGTCAGGCGCTGCAGCTGCTGTTCCAGGCCGAGGCCACGGACAGCCCGCTCGAGCGCGTCCTCGAGGGTGATTTCCTGATCTCGAAGGGTCCCCTCGACCCCTATGCGCTGGAGCTGTGCCGCGGTGCCTACGAGCATATCGACCGCATCGACTGCGCTCTGCGCTCCGTTGCCAAGAACTGGGATCTTATGCGCATGCCCGGTGCCGACCGCAATCTGCTGCGTATCGCCGTTTACGAGATGCGTTTCCTCACCGACGAGGAGGTCTCGGACGCCATCGTGATCAACGAGGCCGTCGAGCTTGCCAAGGCCTATGGCACCGACCAGTCCGCGTCGTTCGTCAACGGCGTGCTGGGCAAGATCGCTCGCAGCGAGGAGCTGCCGGGCGAGGACCTATACCAGGAGCTGCTGGCCGAGGATCGCGCTCGCGAGGAGGCACAGGCTGCCGAGGCTGCCGCTAAGGTTGCGGTTGCCCAGGCTGAGGCTGGTGTGTTGGCCGAGGATGCGGACGCTGCTGAGGCCGTCGAGGCCGACTCCGTCGAGGAGTAGCCATGCCAGAGGGTTCTGTCCGTAACTTTGATGAGATTTCGGACCGTCTGGATCAGATCATCGCTACCGTTCGCTCCAAGGATACCTCCTTGGAGCGTTCGCTCGATTTGTTTGACGAAGCGATTGAGCTGGGCTCCCGCGCGGTCGTTATGGTCGACAAGTTTGAGTTGACGCCGCGTGAGGCCGACAAGCTCGAGCAGGAATACGATGAGGATGCGGCAAACGAATCCCAGGATAGCTAGGCCGCATCTCCGGATACGAATGGTTGATGGCATTCATGAAACGCGTGCGTCTTGATGACGAACTGATTTCACAGGGCATCTGCGCCGATCGCGCGGATGCCCTTCGCACTCTTATGGCCGGCTTGGTCTCGAGTGGCGGTGAGCGCTTGACTTCGCCGGGCCTTAAGGTGATCCCGGGGCTGCCGCTGCATGTGAAGGGGCGCATTCCCTATGTTGGCCGCGGCGGTCTTAAGCTCGAAGGCGCGCTTGATGCGTTTGGCATCAATCCGACGGGCCTTGCCTGTCTGGATGTGGGCTGCTCTACCGGCGGCTTTACCGATTGTCTGCTCAAGCGCGGAGCTGCGACCGTTGTCTCGGTGGACGTGGGTCGCGCCCAGTTCGATTGGTCGTTGCGCCAGGACGATCGCGTGACGCTGCATGAGCGCACAAACGTGACGCAGCTGCCTGAGCTTGGCTATGCCGGCACTATCGACCTGGCTGTGTGTGATGTCTCGTTTACCAGCATCGCGAACATTATCGATGCGGTACTGGCGTGCCTGGCGCCTACGGGTGCATTCTGCACGCTCGTAAAGCCGCAGTTTGAGGCTCCGGCGGCGCTGGTGGGCGAGGGCGGCATTGTGACCGATCCCGCCGTGCGCCGCGATACACTCGTGGCGGCGGTTGAACTCTTTGCTGCCAAGGGCCTGTTCCCGGTCGATGTGTGCGTGTCGCCCATTCATGGTGCCAAGGGCAACGTTGAGTTTTTCCTGTACGGCACGAGATTTGACCCCGGCGATCGCTCGCAAGACGAGCTGCAATCCCAGGTATCGGTTATGAGCGAGAAAGCTGCAACGCTATGAAGGTCTTTCTGGTTCCCAATTACTACAAGCAAGAGGCGGTCGAGAGCGGCCTGATGCTCGAGCTTTGGCTGACTCGCCAGGGCTATGAGGTCGCATGGGCTGCCGACCAGCGATCCAAGATTCAGAGCACGCCTGATATTGACGGCTCCGATCTGGTCATTACGCTCGGCGGCGACGGTACGTTGCTGCGCGCTGCCCGCATCCTCAACCATCGTGAGATTCCTATCCTCGGTCTTTCCTATGGTCACCTGGGCTTTCTAACTGCTGCGAGCCCCGAGGAGCGCGACATCCTGCAGGTCGTGAGCGACGCCCTGTCCGGTGAGCTGCACGTGAGCCGTCGCGCCACCATCGCCGCGGATATCGTGTCCGTGCGCGAAGACGGTACGAAGGATGTCGTGCGCACCTTCGCCCTCAACGACATGGCGCTTACCCGCGGTCCGCTGTCCGATATGGTCGAGTTCGACATCACGGTGTCCGGCCATCATATCGACCGTCTGCGTGGCGACGGCGTGGTCGTGTCCACGGCGACTGGTTCTACGGGTTACGCGCTCAGTGCCGGTGGCCCCATCGTGAGCCCCGACTATACGGGCATGGTCTGCGTACCCATTGCGCCGCACACCATTCAGGCTCGTGCCTTTTTGACCTCGCCGAGTGATGTCGTCGAAATCTTTATGTCCGATGATCGCCCGAGCGTTCCGGCGATCGCTATCGATGGACAGTTTATTACCTGCGATGGCACCGTTGAGAGCGTGGCCGTGCGCCGAGGCCCCGGCGATGTGCTGCTGCTCGACTACGGCCCCGAGAGTTTTTACAACTCGGTGAGCCGCGTATTCTACGGAGTGCGTCATGATCGATGAGCTGCAGGTTTCCAACATTGCACTCATTCGCGAGGCGACGTTGGTTCCGAGCGCGGGCCTAACGGTTCTGACTGGAGAAACCGGCGCCGGTAAGACCGCGCTGCTCTCGGCCCTCAAGCTTATTTTGGGCGAGCGTGCGGATTCTTCGACGGTGCGCGAGGGCGAGGCGCTTGCTAGCGTTGAGGCGCGGCTGTTCGACGGTCCACACGACACGGAGGGTTTCACGGTCCAGCGTAGCCTTTCTGCCGAGGGCCGCAGCCGCGTGAAGATTGACGGCCGCATCGCCAGCGTGCGCGAGCTTTCGGAGCGCGTTGGCGTGATGATGGATCTGTGCGGCCAGCACGAGCACCAGCGCTTGCTCGATCCGGCGCATCACGTTGCGATGGTCGATGCGTGGGCGGGACGTTCTGCGCTCGAGGCGCTCGAGCACTACCGTGCTTGCTTTAAAGCCTCGCGCGCGGCTGCCAAGGAGGTTCGTCGCGTCGAGGAGGCCTCGCGTGCGCAGGGGAGTCGTGTCGAGGAGGCGCGCTTCGCCCTGGAGCGCATTGCCGAGGTCGACCCCAGGCCGGGCGAGTATGAGGAACTCGAGGAACTGCTGCCGCGCTCCGAACATGCCGAGGTACTGGTTGCCACTGCTAGCGATGCCCATGCATCGCTTGTCGCCGAAGGGGGAGCGCTCGATGCCGTGAACAACGCCGTGGCAGAGCTTTCCCGTATGGCTACCGTCGATCGCAAACTGGGCGACATTGCCGATGCGCTTTCGGATGCCTGTATCTCCCTTGAGGATTGCGCGAACGAGCTTCGTGCCTATCGCGATGGGGTCGCCTTCGACCCGCGCGAGCTCGCCCGCATGCGTGAGCGGTATTCCGACCTCAAGGGTCTGTTGCGTCAGTGGGGTCCCACTATGGACGATGTTTTTGCCATGCGCGATCGCTCGCAAGAACTGCTGTCCCTGGTCGATGATGGCGATGAGCAGATCAAAAAGGCGCGTGAGGCACTCGGGAGCGCCGAGCGCGAGTTGTTTGCCGCTGCCAAGGCACTTAAGCGCGCTCGCAATACGGCGGCCCCGCGCTTCTGCCACGAGGTTAGCCGCCAGATGGCGCGCTTGGAGATGGGTAGTGCCGAGCTCGTCTGGGAGTCGCGCGATCTTCCCCGTGCTGAGTGGACGCCCGTTGGTCCTTCGAGCTACGAGCTGCTATACCGCAGCGGTGCCGGCTTGACGCCACGTCCCCTGCGCCGCATTGCGTCGGGCGGCGAGCTCAGCCGCGTCATGCTGGCAAGCAAGGTTGTCCTCGGTAACGCGGACGGTGTCGATACACTGGTGTTTGACGAGGTCGATGCCGGTGTCGGTGGCTCCACGGCGCGTGCGCTCGCGGGCGTGCTGGCAGATCTCGCCGCTACGCATCAGGTTATTGTCGTAACCCACTTGGCGCAGGTCGCTGTCATGGCTGACAAGCATTATGTCGTTAGCAAGGAACCGGGCGATGTTCCCCAGACGCATTTGGACGAGGTAACCGGCGAAGCGCGTACTGCCGAGATCGCCCGCATGTTGAGCGGCGATCAGTCCGAGGCAAGCTTGGCCCACGCAAAGCAGATGCTCGAAGAAGCTCGAGGTTAGGTCGTATCAGCGGTGTTGGTGGGACAAAATAGACTGAAATTTTTGTCCCACTACGCGTTTTACTCCACAACCTTATCCGGCTGGATGAGCTCTTCGTAGTAGCTGATATGCTCGCGGGCGTCTTCGATTTCGGGCAGCAGGAAGTTGTAGATGACCTCGATGATCATCGTGGCGCTCATCTTGGAGAACGCGAAGTCGCCCGTTGTCAGCAGTGCTTCGTGGTTGACGGTATTAAAAGTGTAGTCTGCCAGGCGCGCGAGTGGAGACTTGCTGTCGCTGCTGATGACGACCACGGTTGCGCCGCAGTCGCGAGCCGCTTTTGCCATGCGATTCAGTCGGCGCGATTTGCCGGAGTTTGAGATTAGCACGATGACGTCACCCGGGCGCAACGTGAGCGCAAAGCCGATTGATGTCTCGCTAATGGTACTCGTCATGCAGCGCAGGCCCAGCTGCGAAAACTTAAATGTCGCGTCGAGCGCGACCGCGTTTGTATTGCCCACGGCGGCGAACTCAATAACGCCGGCATTCTTAAGCGCGTGTACAACTGCGGCCAACGTGTCGTGATCAATGCCGTCGATGGTCGCATTAAGCTCGCTCACCTTGGCAGCCAGGATGTTCTTGAGGCT
Organism: Collinsella sp.; assembly: GCA_048362915.1. Lineage (GTDB taxonomy): Bacteria > Actinomycetota > Coriobacteriia > Coriobacteriales > Coriobacteriaceae > Collinsella. Next base: position 78,066 of record DBFPAR010000008.1, on the reverse strand, counting down.
CTGCTCCATATTGTCGAGCGAGACCTCGTCGGTCAGGCCCTCGTTGCGCTGGCTTTCCAAATCCCTCGCCAACGAAAACTGAAAGCTGCGGAAGCTACCAAAGCCCAGCTTGCGGCAGAAGCGCGAAACGGTCGCTTCGGACGTGGTGGCGGCGCGTGAGAGCTGAGCCGCCGTGAGGCGTGGAGCCTCGGACTGGTGCTCCAATATATAGTCGACAATGCGCTGCTCGGATTCGCTGTATCCCTGATGGGTGCTAATGAGGGAAAGTGCGCTCTTGCTACTATCGGTCATGGATGGCTCCTGGTTGGCATGAAAATCTAATTTGATTCGCAATGCCATAGTATACGGGCATTTTCAATTACAAGATACACCTTGCCGTTTCAAGTGTTGATGGTAAACTTTCACTTACCGTTTACGGTTATGAAAGAACCTTTCACCGGAGAATTGCACCTTGTCTCTTCTCACGCGGACGGTAGGTTGGTATCTTTCAGTTGTGGAAAAACGCGCATCGAAGCGCGTGTAGGGGAGCGCCCGCGGGCGCTGTACTCAAGAAGGAGGGACACATGGCTAAGTTTGACATCATCGCCGCGACCGGTTGCCCGACCGGCATTGCGCACACCTTCATGGCGAAGGAGGCGCTGGAGAAGGCTGCTGCCGAGCGAGGTCTGACCATTAAGGTCGAGACTCATGGCCAGGTCGGCGTCGAGAACGAGCTCACCAAGAGTGAGATCGCTGGTGCCAAGGCCGTCGTCGTCGCAGCAGACAAGGATGTCCAGGCTGAGCGTTTCGCCGGTAAGCCCATGGTTTCCGTTGGTGTTTCCAAGGCCCTGTCCGTTGAGGCCGCCGGTAAGTTGATTGACCGCGCGCTCGCCGCCAAGGGCGACGACACGGTTGCCGCTGCCGCCGATGTCGAGGACGAGGTCGAGGAGAAGGAGTCCATCGGTCACGTCATCTACAAGCACCTCATGAACGGCGTCAGCCACATGCTGGTCTTCGTCGTTGCCGGTGGTGTTCTGACCGCCATTTCGTTCCTGTGGGGCATCACGTCCTTTGATTCGACGGCTGCCGACTACAACAGCTTTGCCGCGATGCTCAAGATTATCGGCGGTATCGCAATGAACCTCATGGTTCCGGTGCTCTCCGCTTACATCGCCGAGTCCATCGGCAAGCGCCCGGCGCTCGTCCCCGGTTTCGTCGCCGGTATGATTGCCATCCAGGGCTTGCCTGTTAACGCCGATACCGGCATGATCGACGCCGGTGGCGTAGGTGTGGGCTTTGGCTTCCTGGGCGGCATCGTCGGCGGCTTCCTCGCTGGCTATGTCATCCTGCTACTCGAGAAGGTTTTCTCTAAAATTCCCGCGAGCCTTAATGGCCTGAAGGCAATCTTCCTGTATCCGCTGTGCTCTACCGCCATCGTCGGCCTGGTCATGCTCGGTATTTCCGGCCCCATGGCTGCCATTAACCAGGGTATGATGGATTTCCTGCAGAGCCTCGGTAACTCCGGTCCGGTGATCCTTGGCCTGGCCATCGGCTGCATGTGCGCCTTTGATATGGGCGGCCCGGTCAACAAGGCTGCTTACGCTACTGGCACCTTCCTGCTCGGTACCGCTCTCGAAGCTGGCGTCGGCACCGAGACCTACAACTTCGGCACCAACTTCATGGCTGCCGTCTCCGCCGCTTGCATCGTTCCGCCGCTGATCACCACCTTCGCCGTCGTTGTCGGTAAGAAGTACTTCAGCCAGGAGGATCATGACGCCGGTATCGTCAACCTCATCCTTGGTTGCACCCACATCACCGAGGGCGCCATTCCGTTCATGACCAAGAACATCTGGCCCGTCATGCCCATCATGATGCTCGGTTCTTCCATCGCTTCCATCTTGACCATCTTCTTCAACGTTCACGATCCGGCGCCTCACGGCGGCTTCCTGGTCCTGCCTGTTGTCGAGAACGGTCCGCTGTGGGTCCTCGCGATCCTCATCGGCGCTGTGGTCGGTGGCATCCTGTTCGTGGCCTTCAAGAAGTACGACTTCGAGAAGAATCAGAAGGCCGCTCCTGTAGCCAAGCCCGTTGAGGCCCCCAAGGCCGAGGCTGCCGACTTCGTGAAGGTCGAGAATGTCTTTGTCGCCGAGGACTTCGCTTCTCGTGACGAGGCTCTGAGCTTCGTTTCCAACCAGGCCGTCAAGGCAGGTATCGCCAGCGACGCCGACGCCGTGATGAACGCCTTCCTGGCTCGCGAGGCCGAGGGCACCACGGGCATGATGGAGGGCTTCGCCATCCCGCATGCCAAGTCCGACGCCATTACCGAGGCTGCCGTCATCGTCGTTAAGGACGAGTCCGGCGTGACCGGTTGGGACACCATGGACGGCGCTCCCGTTAACGTGGCTATCGCCCTGCTCATCCCGGGTGCCCAGGCTGGCACCACGCACCTCAAGATCCTGTCCAAGGTCGCCGAGGCGCTCATGGATGAGGACTTCCGTGCCACCGTCAAGGGTTCCACCGACGCCGCCGAGATCGCCAAGACGATCAACGCCCGTCTGGTCTAATTCCGCGGTACGCGAATAACATCGCCCCCCTGTATATAGGGCGGAGTCCCTCCCCAGGGTCTCCGCCCTTTTTACATCCCTCCCATAAGTTGCGGTGAAATAGGGACTGTTTATACGATTCAACCCCAAATTCAGTCTCTATTTCATCGCAACTTATAAAAGGGCATAGAGAGGGCTGCCTATCGAGTCTTTGTCGCGAACAGGTCATCAGCCAGAATTCCGTTCGCACGATATTACTCTGGACCGACCGAGTTTCCGCAGCTTGCTTGCCGGGCGGGGCGATTAAGTTTGTCGCGAGTTCCGCACGCAAAGGAAAGCACTTAATGTGCTTTCCGTCTTGCGCAGGACTGTAGAGCAGCAAACTTAATCGCCCCGCCCGGCAAGCAAGCGGACGACAAACACATCTGTCCAATAATTCGTCTGAAACACAATGAAAAACCGTTTGATGTGAGTTAATATAAACAACGTCGTGAATCTGACTCCTGCCACATACATGACAGGGGTTAAACACAAAAAAGGAGTCAACTATGGTTTCTGAGAAGGCTACCCTCGTTAATCCTCAGGGTCTGCACATGCGTCCGGCTGGTCTGTTCGCCTCCACCATGGGCAAGTACGCCTGTGACGTGACGGTCGTCACCCCCGAGAAGGAGGTCAACGGCAAGTCCCCGATGGCCCTCATGGCTGCTGGTATCCCCTGCGGCACCGAGGTCGAGGTCAAGTGTGACGGCGCTGACGAGGCCGAGGCTCTGGCTGCTGCCATCGAGCTCATCAAGAGCGGTCTTGGCGAGTAGAACTCAAACGGGTCGCATGTTGAACAACTAAGTTCATATTTGGGGGCGCAGTGACCTGTTGTAAGGTAACTGCGCTCTTTTGTCATGGATATGGCAAAACGCTTTATCACATGACACGGAGAGAGGAATGGGAATGTATCAGGGAGTCAACGCTTCCGAGGGCATCGGTATCGGCACCGTCATGGTCGCCGTCGATCCCGACTTGACGTTTGAGCCGCACGAGGTTGCTGATTCGGCAGCAGAGAAGGAGCGCTATCAGTCCGCTCTTTCGGTCTTCTGCGAGAAGACCCAGGCTCAGGCCGACCACATGAAGGAGACGGTGGGCGAGGCCGAGGCCGAGATCATGAGCGGACACATTGTCCTGGCTCAGGACCCGGGCATGACCGACGCCATCAACGCCGCCATTGACGGCGGTACCTGCGCCGAGCAGGCGCTCATGGACACCTCGACCATGTTCGAGAACATGTTCCTGTCCATGGACGACGAGATGTTCCGTCTGCGCGCGGCCGACATCGCCGACATCCGCACCGGTATTCTGGCCGAGCTGCTGGGCAAGGAGGTCGTCGACCTCTCCGTCCTGCCCGAGAACACCGTCGTTGTCGTGCACGACCTCACGCCGTCCATGACCGCCACGATCGATAAGGCCCACGTTGCCGGTATCGTCACCGAGACCGGTGGCCGCACGTCGCACTCCGCGATCATTGCGCGTGCCCTCGAGATCCCGGCTGTCCTTTCGGTTTCCAACAGCTGCACCGCGCTGCGCAACGGTATGACCGTCGTCGTCGACGGTGGCAAGGGTATCGTCGAGGCCGATCCCGACGAGGAGACGCTCGCTGCCTACACCGCCAAGGCCGAGGCCTTCGCTGCCGAGAAGGCAGCCCTCGAGGCCTTCCGAGGCAAGCCGTCCGTGACTGCCGATGGCATCAAGAAGATCATCGCCTGCAACATCGGTAACCCCGATGACGTGCCCAACGCGCTCGATCACGACGCGGAGGCCATCGGTCTGTTCCGCTCCGAGTTCCTGTTCATGGACTCTGCCGAGCTTCCTTCCGAGGAGGAGCAGTTCAACGCCTACCGTAAGGTCGCCAGCGCGCTCAAGGGTGCTCCGGTCATCATCCGTACGCTCGATGTGGGTGGCGACAAGGAGATTCCGTATCTGCATATGGTCAAGGAAGACAACCCCTTCATGGGCTTCCGCGCCGTGCGTTACTGCCTGGCCAATCCCGACCAGTACAAGGTCCAGCTCCGCGCTCTGCTGCGCGCTAGCGCCTTCGGTGACGTCAAGATTATGATCCCGCTCGTCACCTGCGTCGAGGAGGTCTTGGCTGTCAAGGAGCTCGTCGAGCAGTGCAAGGCCGAGCTGACCGAAGAGGGTCGCAAGTTCAACGAGAACATCGAGGTCGGCATCATGGTCGAGACGCCCGCCGCTTCGCTGCTCGCAGACCGTCTTGCCGAGGTTGCCGACTTCTTCTCCATCGGCACCAACGACCTGATCGGCTACACCATGTGCGCCGACCGTGGCAACGACACCATCTCCAACCTGTACCAGGTGTACTATCCCGCCGTGCTCCGCTCGCTCAAGAACATCATCGAGAGCGGCGTGAAGGCCGGCATCATGGTCGGTATGTGCGGCGAGGCCGCTGCCGATCCGCTGCTCGAGCCGCTGCTGATCAGCTGGGGCCTGGAGGAGTTCTCGATGAGCGCTCCGTCGATCCTGCGCGCCCGCAAGACCATCAGCCAGTGGACCAAGGCCGAGTGCGACGAGCTCGCCGAGAAGGCGCTCGCCTGCAACACCGCCGCCGAGGTCAAGGCACTGCTCGAGTCCGCAGCTCGCTAATTTGGTATCAGAGGTAACCGCGTGGTTGGAATGGGCCGGCCACGCGGCCCTCACATATACAGGGGGTACTGTAAATGTTCTACACGCTAACCGCTAACCCGGCTGTCGACATGACGGTTTCGAGCTCTCCGCTCGAGCCCGACGAGAACGTCCGCACCGGCTCGGCCAGCTACACGGCTAACGGCAAGGGCCTCGACGTGTCCTTCGCCTTTAAGAAGATGGGCGTCGACACCGTCGCGCTCGGCTTCTTCGCCGGCTTCACGGGCAAGTTCATCGTCGAGGAGGTCATGAACCTGGGCTGCCTCTGCCGCCCGGTCTGGACCGACGGTATCACGCGCATTAACACCTACGTCAACGATGGCCAGCACGAGTACGGCATCCTGAACCCGGGTGCTCCGATCACGCCGCAGCACCAGGAGGAGCTCTACAACATCCTGGACACCGCGGGCGATCTCGAGTGCCTGATCGTTTCCGGCTCCGTTCCTCCCAAAGCTACGCCTGACTTCCTGGCTCAGGTCATGGAGCACGCTCAGGCTCGTGGCGCCGACGTCGTCCTGGACCTGTCCTCCGACAAGCTCAAGGAGCTCGCTCACAAGAAGCCTCTGCTCATCAAGCCGAACCATCACGAGATGAAGGCCATCTTCGGCGTGCCGGTCGACACCGACGACGAGGTCCGCGTTGCCATGAAGATGGCTCACGACGCTGGCGTTCAGAACGTGCTGCTCACCCGTGGTAGCCGCGGCGACGCTTACTTCTCCAACGGCGAGGACATCTGGTACGCCAAGCGTGAGTTCAACATCAAGCTGGTTTCTTCTGTCTGCGCCGGCGACTGCACCCTCGCTGCGTTCCTGCACAAGTGGTACAGGGATCGCGACAACGTCGAGGAGGCCATGAAGCTCGCTATGGCCACCGGCGCCAACGTTGCCGAGTCCGTCGGCATCGGCGACTTCGGTCACGTCGACGAGTACAGCAAGCGCGTTGCTGTCCGCAAGCTCGATCGTCAGTAATCGAAACGCGACATATTCGTGCGCATGTGGCGCCCCGGTTTCGGCTGGGGCGCCTTTTTGTTCCGCCGCGGGGGAGAGGTGTCCCGCCGTACTTCATCGCTTCCACACCGTTCGCCGAGTTGTCCTAGCCTTTTACCGATGCGTGGAATATACTTTCATTAACACGTTGCTTCGTGAAAGGAACATTCATGATTTACACGCTCACTGCAAATCCCGCCATTGACTACAACATCGCCTGCGACGGCCTTACTGCCAATACCGTCACGCGTACCCGCAATGCCGTCTACACGCCCAACGGCAAGGGCCTCAACGTCTCGTTTACGCTTGACCACTATGGTGTCGACACCACGATCCTGGGTTTCTTCGCCGGCTTCTCGGGCGAGTTTATCGTTAAGGGCGCCGAGGCCCTGGGCGTGCCCGTCAAGCCCGTGTGGACCGACGGTATTACGCGCGTCAACGTGTTCCTCAATGCCGGCCCCGACACCGAGTACAACATGGTCAACGCCGGTGCCGCCATCAACGAGGCCAACGAGCAGGAGATGTTTGAGCTTATCGATTCGCTCGATGACATGACCTGCCTGGTCATTAGTGGCTCGCTGCCTCCCAACACTTCCGAGGGCTTCTTGGCCGAGGTCCTGCGCCGCGTCAAGGCCAAGGGGGCCGAGTTCGTCCTCGACATCTCGAGCCATCAGCTGGCAGACCTCATTGCCATGGAGCCGCTGCTGATCAAGCCCAATGACGACGAGCTGCTCGACATCTTTGGCATTAAGGTGAGCGGTGGCGACGACGAGTCCGTCAAGGGCGCGATGGCCGAGCTGCACGCCAAGGGCGCCAAGAACGTGCTGCTGACCCTCGGTGGCGCCGGTGCGTACTTCTCCAACGGCGAGCATATCTGGTTTGCCAACCGCACCTTCGACGTCAAGCTGCTGTCGACCGTCTGCGCCGGCGATTCCTCGCTGGCCGCCTTCCTGTCCGTGTGGCACGACGCCCCCGAGCGCGTCGAGGATGCCCTCCGTCTGTCGATGGCCACCGGCGCCAACGTGGTCGAGTGCCCCGGTCTGGGCGATTTTGCCAAGGTGGACGAATATAAGAAGCACATTGAGGTTCGCCAGGTCTGCTAGTTCCGGCACCTTGTCTGAATAGTTTGATTATTTCGCATCCGTCTTAGACTAGGACGGATGCGTTTTTGTTTATCGGACTTGCGTGTGCAGTGGAGGCTGTTTCTTGCTAGACTTCTTGCAGACGCAATCGATAGCCAATTTGATAGTCGCAGGAGGCCATAGGCATGTGCAATGTTTCGCTCAACGGTACTCAACCGTCCGATGCGTCCCTGCGCGTCCTGCGCGCGCTTGAGGCGGCTGGTCTTGAGGCTTGGTACGTGGGCGGTTGGGTGCGCGACGCCCTGATGGGGTACCCCAGCCACGATGTAGATATGTGCTGTAGCGGCCTGTGGCAGGAGTCCAAGGCGGCGCTCGAGGCCGCTGATATTGCGGTCGTGGAGTCGGGCATTAAATTTGGCGGAATCACGGCTATTTCCGATGGCGAGCGTATCGAGGTCACCACGTACCGTCTGGATGGCTTTTACACCGATGGTCGCCATCCCCAGAGTGTGGAGCGTGCCGCCTCGCTCGAGGACGATCTGGCGCGCCGCGACTTTACCGTCAACGCTATGGCCTGGCATCCCGAGCGCGGGCTTGTCGACCGCTACGACGGCCAGGGTGACTTGGAGCGCAAGCTGATTCGCGCTGTCGGCGATCCCAAGCGTCGCTTTAACGAGGACGCCCTGCGCATGCTGCGTGCTGTGCGCTTTGCCTGCCGTCTGGACTTTATGATTGAGCCCGAGACCAAGCGTGCGCTTGCCGAGCGCGCGCCGCTGCTCGATGCCGTGGCGCGCGAGCGTGTGGGTATTGAGCTCGAGGGCATTCTTTCGACCGGTCATGGGGGAGACGCGATGCTTCGCTATCCCGAGCTCATCTGTGCCGCTGTGCCCGAGTTGGCAGCGGGTCGCGGGTTTGATCAGCGCAGTGTCTATCATGCGTTTAACGTCTACGAGCATATCGCCCGTGTGCTGACGGTGGCAGGGGAGCTGGCGCTGTGCGACGGCGTCGCGCCATCGTCGAGCCTTATGTGGGCGGCGTTTTTGCACGATGTCTCCAAGCCCGAGTGCTTTACGGTCGATCACGCCGGCAGCGGACACTTCTACGGTCATCCCGAGCTCGGCGCCAAGAAAGCGCGCGTCATTATGGATCGCCTGGCGCTCTCGCACGACTTGGTGCGCGACGTGTGCCTGCTCATCAAATACCATGACAAGCCGCTGCGCCCCGAGCGCTCCTGTCTGCTCAATATGATGCGCGCGCTTTCGGGTGAGGGCGTCGACACGGCCCGCCTGATTGACGAGCTCATGGACCTTAAGCGTGCCGACACACTTGGCAAGGCCCCGTCGTGCTTCTATTACGTTGAGACGATTGAGGAGATGCGCGCGATGGCGCACGAGCTGCTGAGGGCGGGGGAGCCCTATACGCTCAAGATGCTCGCCATCAACGGCGGCGACCTGATCCGTGCTGGAGTCAAGCCCGGGCCGGAACTGGGGCAGCTTCTCAACTCCGCCCTCGACGCCGTGATCGAAGACAACATTCCCAACGATCGCGAAGCTCTTTTGGTCCATCTTAACTTGAATTAGCTACCTAGTTTACCTGCGTGTTCCATAACCTGCCGACAATTTTTTGGCAATTTGGAATTTCTTCTTGCGCTGACGTTTTTTGTCCCGTAATATATTTCCTCGCAGCACGGCAGTGCAGATGTCATGTGGCCCGTTCGTCTAGCGGTTTAGGACGCCGCCCTCTCAAGGCGGAGATCACCAGTTCGAATCTGGTACGGGCTACCACTTCTTTTCTGCTGAGGCTTATGGCCCGTTCGTCTAGCGGTTTAGGACGCCGCCCTCTCAAGGCGGAGATCACCAGTTCGAATCTGGTACGGGCTACCACGCATCTGATACCCGGACTTCCTATGGAAGGCCGGGTTTTTTTATTTTCAAACAACCGTCTGCAATTCCCGTTTGAACCAGAGCTTTGCGTTCTGCCTATGGCCCTTACGGGTACAATATCCAAGATATTTTGACTGTTAGAAGGAGTCTCATGACGGAGTCCTCTCAGCATACGTCTAAGCCCCAGGTCGAGGTTGAGGCCTCGGGCGGAGATGACAATAAGAGCGCACGCCGCGGCGCCATCTTTATCGGCGTCGTGCTGGTAGGTTATATCGTCTATCTGGTGGTAACCGGGCAGATGGGGCAGTTCTGGGCCGCTATGTCGAGCGTCCAGGCGTCATGGCTCGTTGTCGCGTGTCTTTGCATGTTCATGTACCTGTTCTTTGGCATTGTGGCCTATGCGATCGCCGTCTGGCTCGATCCCAATTCGCCCGTCGGCATCCGCGACCTGATCTCGGTCGAGGCGAGTGGCATCTTCTTTGGTAACCTGACGCCCATGATGATGGGCTCCACCCCGGCTCAAATCTATCGCCTGACCAAGGCCGGCCAAAACGTGGGCGAGGCCGGCGCCACGCAATTCACGCGTTTTATCGTGTACCAGTTTGGCCTCGTTGCCTGGGGCGCTATCCTACTGCTTGCTCGCATGCCGTTTTTTGCCGAGCGCTATGGCGACATGACGTTGCTGTGCGTCTTTAGCTTTGGTGGGCACTGCTGCATCTTGCTGGGCATCTTCGCCGTCGCGCTCATGCCTAAGACCGTCACGCGCGTCGCCCATTGCATCATCAATTGGCTTGAGCGCATTGGTGTCTCGGCCACTAAGATCGAGGGATGGCGCACGTTTGTCGATGGCGAGATCTACTCCTTCTCCGAGAAGTTCAAGCTTTCAGCCGGACATTTTTCTTCCATGCTGCTCACGGTGGTCATCACCATGCTGCAACTCGCGTTTTTCTATCTGGTGCCGTATTTCCTGATGCTTGCCTTTGGCCACCACGAGGTCGACTTTTTCTCGGTCATGGCCGCGAGCGCCTTTGTCCAGCTGCTGAGCTCTGCGGTCCCCCTGCCCGGTGGAACTGGTGGCGCTGAGGGCGGCTTTGCATTGTTCTTGGGTCATTTCTTCGGTTCGGCTTCGACCGCCGGCTATCTGCTGTGGCGCCTCATTACGTTTATTGCGCCGACCATTTTGGCTGCGCCCCTGCTGGGACTTAAGAGCGCCCACAACGAGAGCATCCATGCGCGCTGGGATCGTGTGATGCGCAAGCTCGGCCGCACGCCTCAGACGCCCTCTGCGCCCACTATGCCGCACCCCACGAATGCTGTTACCGTTGATCCCAAGAAGCGCGCTCAGAAGGCTTCTGGGACCGCTAAGCCGGCTCATAAAGCCTATGTGCGCCAGACAGGCGATGGTATTCGCGTATCTCCGTCGGCACTCAATAAGAAGAAGCACCCTAAGTCGCAGTAGGGCAGTCGTGCGTTCTTCATGATGCGGGGCATATTTGTGCTGTATGGGGGATAATCCTCTTACGTAGATTATCTCTCATCTGTTGATGAATGCTTGCATATCGAAGGGACACGCCCATGGCAACCAGCAAACCGCGTCTTGATCGTCGCATCATTCGCAGCCGTAATGCCATCCTTTCGGCTTTCGAGCGCCTGCTCATGGAAAAGCCGCTGGCAGACATTACGGTGAGTGCCATCGCGCGCGAGGCCAATGTCGACCGCAAGACCTTTTACGTTCACTTTGGTACGGTTGACGGCCTGCTCGATGCCATTGCCGTCGATGTGGTGGAGATGATTGTCGACTCGGTCGAGAAAACGCTTGCTTCTATGGACGGTGACACCAGCGAGCGCGCTCTTGGCGCGGCGGCGACCTTCTTTAAAACCGTTAATGAGGCACTGTGCAACAACTTAGTGCTCAATCGTCAGCTGATCGAGAATATTCCGCTCGATGATTTCATGGCTCGTCTTCGTGCGCCGCTCGAACATGAGATTGCCGAGCGCGATCTGCTGCCCCAAGGTCTCAAGGACGAGATGTTCGACTACTATCTGGCGTTTTTGCTGTCGGGTATTATCGGTATCTATCGCACGTGGGCATTGTCTGACGGCTCGGTTCCTATCGAGCGCGTCTCGGAGGTTGCCAACGACCTCACGCTCAACGGCCTTTCGAGTCTGGAATCTCGCTTGGATTAGGCCTAGTTGGGCTCGTCGGCGTGGAAATCCCTGTTCACGAGGTTCTCCGGCGCCTTGGAGACCTCGCCGGTGTAGGAGCTGTAGCCTGAGGATCCTTAAAAGAAAGTCCAGTTTATTCTTCCCACTCCAAATGGGAATCCTCCGATGCGCCTTCGCATACTCGCATGACCTCGATACCATGCGAGCGTGCGAACTCGACGAGCTCTGCGTTGCGGGCGTTTATGGTGCCGAAGGCGGAGGGGCACACGATAAGGCGCGCGCAGTGGACGAGGAGCTCTTTGGCGCGGGCTATGGTTTTATCCCCGATCGGCTCGAAGGCGCGCTCGGCCACGCATTCCGTCGCCAGGTCGCGCGCGAGCTCGCAGTCGATGTCCCCTTCGTGCAGAACGCCCGCGTAGAACGCCTTGCCCTGTCGGATGAGCTGGCGAAACACAGCCGACCCCGTACCTGCGCCAGCGATGACGAACGTGTGCGCATCGCCGTGTGGGCGCCCAATTTCCACGCTGCCGAAGCGCTCGTTGAAGGTGCCATGTTTAAGGCCGTAGAGCTCGCCAATCGTCTCGCGCGTGAATATGTCCTCGGGTGCGCCGGCGCGGAAGACCCGGCCGTCCTTCACGCAAATCACCTTGTCGGCGCTTTTCTGCGCGAGCTCGAGTTCGTGGATGGACATGATGATAGCCACATTCCGCGATTTCGCAAGGTGGCGAAGTATTCGCAGCAGGTCGATCTGGTAGCGGATATCGAGATACGACGTGGGCTCGTCGAGCACGAGCACGCGCGGATCCTGCGCGATGGCGCGTGCGAGCATGACGCGCTGGCGTTGCCCGTCGCTTATCTGCATGAAGTCGCGCTCGGCGAGCTCTTCCACATGTGCGGTTTTCATGGCCTCGTCGACCCGACTATGGTCGTCGGGCGAGAGTGTGCCCATTCGCCCGGTGTAGGGATGCCTTCCCGCCTCTACGATATCGCGGCAGGTGAGGAGCTCGGTCCGGGGGCGATCTGTCAGCATAACGGCAAGGTTCCTTGCGAACTCCGCCGTCTTCCATCGGGAAATCTCCCGCCCGTCGAGCTCGACCGCGCCGGCAAGCGGTGCCAGATGGCGTGTGATGGTTTTCAAGATGGTCGACTTGCCCGAGCCGTTCGGCCCGATGAGCGCCACGACGTCGCCCGCGCGAACCTCCAGATCGACGCCTTCGACTACGACCTTCTTGTCGTAGCCCGCCGACAGGTCGCTTATGCGGAAAAGCGGCGCTCCGTCAGCCTGCGTTTCGACCGGGGTTTCGAGGTTCGACTCCGCTCGAAGGAGGCGTTCCGCACGCAGTTCCGCACGAGCCGAAAGTGTCTTCTGGCGCTTTCGTGCGAGCTCAGGACTGTCTAAGCATGGAATGTCCCCTCCGAGCGTTTTGGGCCGCGGCACGAATTCCCCCCATCTACCTCACCCGCTTCTTCAGCATGAGCGCGATAACCACCGGCGCGCCGAAGATGGCAGTGACGGCGCTGATGGAAAGCTCGACGGGAGAGAACAGCGTGCGCGCGATCAAATCGCAACCCGCGCAGAAGATGGCGCCTCCCAAGAAGCACGCAGGAATCACGCGGATGGGCTTCGACGACTTCAGCGCCGACTTCACGAGATGCGGAACCGCGATGCCTACGAACGACACCGGACCAGCGAACGCGGTCACGCAGGCGGAGAGCATGCTCGCTAGAAGGACGAGCACCACGCGGAAGCGTGCGACGTTCACGCCGACGCTTTTCGCGTAGGCTTCTCCCAGCTGGAAGGCGGAAAGGGGCTTCGATATCGCGAATACGCATGCGCTCACGGTGATCACCACGACCACGATGACCGCGATGTCGTCCCAGCTCGAACCCGAGAAGCTACCCAAAGACCAGTTGTGCAGGTTCACGATGGACTGGTCGTCGGCGAAGGCGATGAGAAAGTTCGTCGCCGCCGAGCAGATGTATCCCACCATGACGCCCGCCACGATGAGCATGGCCATGGAACTTATGCGCCGTGCGATGAGGAGCACGAAGCCGATGGTGATAAGCGATCCCAGAAACGCTGCGGCCACCATGGCCGGCGAGGACATGGCCTGGTTCGCGCCCAGAAGCACGATCATCGTAAGCGCGACGACGAACTTTGCGCCCGAGGAGACGCCCAAGATGAACGGGTCGGCGATGGGGTTGTTGAAAAACGTCTGCAGCAGGAACCCGGAGAGCGAAAGTGCCCCGCCGAGAAGCACGGCTGAAAGCACGCGCGGCAGGCGAATCTCCCAGATGACTTGGCTTTCCATGGAATTGGCCGCGCCGCCCGAAAGGATGCCGGGGATGTGGTCTGCGGGCACGAGCACGCTCCCGATGCACAGGTTGGCCCCGACGAGCACGATGAGGACAACAGCGAGCAGCGCCGTCACGACGCGACACCGCGCGGCGCGTCCCGATTCGTCGTATGTCATGGAAAGCCGGCTTCTCATGACGCTAGCCAAGCTTCCTCAGATAATGGAAGTCGCTCGCGTCATCGCCGGTGAACGCCCCGTGCAGCTCGTCGATAATGTCGGCGGTAGAAGTCATCTGCTGGTACATGTCGGCGCTTGTGACCCAGACGTTGCCGTTCTTTACAGCTTTGAACTGCGACAATAGCGCGTTTTTGCCTACGAAGTCTTTCAAGGTGGCAACCGATTCGTCGATGGTGCCGTTGTAGACGATGATGTCGGCATCCTTCGCCGTCGCGTAGAAGCGCTCCATTTCGAGCGTTACTGACGAACCTGACGTCGACGCCGTCTGCGCGTCATCGAGCGCGTAGTTGCCGCCTGCAAGCTCGATCATCTGCGCCACGTAGTCGCCCGCCCGCCGCGTGACGGCGGCCCCGTTCGAGTTAATGTAGAAATACGCCACGGTTTTACCTGACGACGCGAGCCTCGACGTTTGCTCGACGCGGGCCTTCTGCTCGTTGAACAGGTGCGCGGCCTCGTCTTCCTTGTCGAACAGGACGCCGAAAAGCTTAATCCACTCGACGCGCCCGAGTGCTTCGGGCTCGCTCGACGACTGTTCGGTGAGCACGACGAGCCCGAGCTTCTGCAGCTTTTCCTTCACATCGGGCGTGTGGTTGATCATGGTGTTCTCGATGGCGAGCGTGCAGCCCGAGGCCGATATTCGCTCGTAGTCGGGCGCGCTGTACTTGCCGCCGTAGGCGATCGCCCCACTTTCGAGTGCGCTTTTGAAGCCCGCGACCGAGCAATCGTCGGCCTTCGTGCCCGACATGAGGATGTTGTCGTTCGCATCGAGCGCGTCGACCAGGCACATCGTCGCCGACGACACGAGGTACACCTTGTTGGCGGGACGCCTTATGACCGCGATGTCGGAGCTCAACCCATCAGGTACCTTCGCATCTTGCGGTACCACGAGGAAGCGCTCCCCGTTCGAAATGCAGATAAGCCGCAGGCCGCCTTCGTACTCGTCGACAGTGAAGTGCTCGGCGTATTCAAGCTGAAGCGCCCCCGTCGGCTCCCAGCCGCAGCCCAAATCGGCGTTGTGGAAGTCGGCCGCGGCGCTTGAAGCCGTTCCCGCAGGGGAGCCGCCGCTTGCATCGTCGCCCGATTTCTCCTTCATGGTGGATGAGTCGAAGTGGAGCGTGTAGTCGATGGTGTGCGGCGTCGACATGGCGACGGTCTCGGCCGACACGGCGATGTCCTCGTCGAGCGTGACGGGTATCTCGAACGTGGAGTTGCCGCCGTCGTTTACGGGCGCGTAGTCCACGCCGTTGACGGTCATTTTGTCGTAGTTCGAACTCGACCAGGTGATGGTCGCGGTGTAGATGTCGCCATCCTTCACAATTGTGGTGGGTGAGGCGATGCTTGCGCGCCCTGACCCGCCGGAGAGCGAGACGCTCACAGTGTATTCCTGAGAGCCTGCCGTGCCACCGGTCGCGTTCGGGCTCGCACTGCACCCCGCGAAGGGAAGCGCGAACAGGGCGACGAGAACGCAGGCGATCGCGCGCACCGCGATGCTGCGACGCTTCCTGCTTTCCCCCTTGGGAAGAATCGACCGCATGGCGTTACTTCAGTGCGTCGGCGCGCAGATCGACGCCGGCGGATTCGAACACGAGCGTGCGGTCGTACCACTGCTCTTTTCTAATACTCCACGCGGCGCAGGCGGTGTCCTCGTCGAGCGCTTCAACGGGCACGTCGTAGGTGTACTTGCCTTCCGCGTTTTCCACATAGGGGATGAAGTCGGCCTCGCTCGCGGCGGCAGCCTCGTCGCCCGTGCCCATGAAGAGCTTGCCGTAGCCCGTGCCGGAAAGCGTCATCACGCAGTGCATGGAGCCGTTTTCCACGATGAGCTGGGCGTCCACAATCCTGAACATGTTCGAGCTGGAATCTACGGTGATCGGATAGGTGCCGTCGGCCACCTTGTCGGCGGTGATGGGGGCAGCGCTTGCGCCCTCGGGCGCATCGGCCGCCTGTTCGGTCTTTTCCTGGGAATCGGCATCGCTTGCCTTTGCGCTGTCGATTGAATTTCCGCCGCAGCCGGCGAGCGAGAACGCGAAAAGCGCCGCTGACAGGGCGAAGGCGAGGGTTTTCTTCAACATGGAGGGGGTTCCTTTCAATCGCTTCGACCGCCCGCGCCGTGCGGTGGGCGGGCGGGATGCGAATGCAACGGGCATGCGCCGTCAGTCGGGGAAGGCGCATGCCCGTTGCACGGGGACGCGACCGGCGCCCCCGTGCGCGGCGAGTTTACAGCTTGGCGATGGCGTCGTCCACGTGCGCGACGTAGATGTCGTCGACCGCGACGTTCTGTCCCAGACCCTGGAGCAGGCACGTCACTTCGAAGCCGGCGGCCACGAACTTCGCAGCCCAGCTGTCGGGGTCGGTCTCGTCTGCCATGTCGTTGTTCGCGTGGTCGCCCGCGACCACCATGAACGGCGCGAGCACGGCCTTCTTGTAGCCTGCGGCGCTCGCGGCGGCGATAACATCCTCGCAGGTCGGTTCAGCCTCGACGGTGCCGACGAAGAACTGCGTCAAGCCCTCGTTCTTAAACACTTCCTGCATCTTGGCATAGTCGGCGTTGGAATCGGCTTCGGTGCCGTGGCCCATGAGGCACAGCGCCGTCTTGCCGTCGTCGAAGGACGCCATGTTCTCCTTAATGGCTGCGGCCACCTTCTTGTAGTCGTCGTCGGAGGTGAGCAGCGGGTCGCCGAGCGAGATTTTGTCGAACTTGTCGGCGTACTTGTCGAGCTCGTCTTTCACGTCGGTGTATTCCAGGCCACCCATGAGATGCGTCGGCTGCACGACGATTTCCTTCACGCCGTCTTCCACGCAGCGGTCGAGCGCCTCGGTCATGTTGTCGATCGTGATGCCGTCGCGCTTCTTCAGCTTGTCGATGATGATCTGCGCGGTGAAGGCGCGGCGGATGTCGTAGTCCTGCCAGTACTTCTCGCGGATAGCGTCTTCGATGGCGCCGATGGTGATGTGGCGCGAGTCGTTGTAGCTCGTGCCGAAGCTCGTGACGAGGATGACCGGCTTCACGGCCTTCTCCTTTTCACTCGATTTCTCGGAACTCGCGGAGGTGTTGGAGCAGCCCGCGAGCGCGACTCCGGCGAGCGCGACGGCTCCGGTTGCTGCGGCGCCCATGAAGCCGCGGCGTGACATCTGGTCGGACATGGTTTTCCTTTCCTCGGTTTGCCGGTCCCCCGGCGACAGTTGCTTGTCGGCACAAGCGAAAGAAAAGCGCACCCCTCGGGGTTCACAAGGAGCTAACGCCACGGCGATGCCGTGAGGAAAAGGCGAAGCAGTCTGGCTTGGGGCGCGAGGCGGTTCGCCCGCGCGTCCTATACAGTAATGTCCCTTGCCCAGGATTCCCACCTGGTTCCCTCCGCAAGCCAGCGCGGGCTGTGCGGGCGCCGCGCCGGTCATTTCCTTTTATCCGATTGTCATATGCTCGTTGCCGAATCTTTTACTATGATAGTGGGCACTTGTGAACGTGTCAAAGCCAGGGCGGGCGGCATTGCGCCTCCTGCCTGCGTATTTGCGCCGATTGTTGCCGCAGGCGCCGTGTTTTGCCCGCTGCGCGAATGGCGGCGTAAACGGTTGCGATGAGAAACGGGAAGGGAAGGCTCGGATGATTCATATCGTTGGCGCAGGCTCGGGCGCCGCCGACCTTATCACGCTGCGCGGGGCGCGCCTTCTGCGCGCAGCCGACGTGGTCGTTTGGGCGGGAAGCCTTGTGAACCCCGAGCTGCTCGCTGAGTGCAAGGAATCCTGCATCGTCTACGACAGCGCGCACATGACCTTGGAGGAAGTGCTCGACGTGTTGTGCGCGGCAGATGCGCGGGGCGAGGACGTGGTGCGCCTGCACACGGGCGACCCGTGCCTGTACGGCGCCATCCAGGAGCAGATGGACGCGCTCGACGCGCGCGGCGTGGACTACGAGGTGGTGCCCGGCGTGTCGAGCTTTTGCGGTGCCGCGGCGGCGCTTCGCCAGGAATACACGCTGCCGGGAATCAGCCAGTCGGTCGTGATCACGCGGCTTTCCGGACGTACCCCCATGCCCGCGGGCGAGGGCATGCGCACCATGGCGGAAAGTGGCTCGACTATGGTCATCTTCCTGAGCTCGGGTATGCTCGCCGAGCTTTCCGCCGAGCTTTTGGCCGCGGGCCGCAGCTCCGACGAGCCGGCCGCGCTCGTGTACAAGGCGACCTGGCCTGAGGAGCGCGTGGTGCGATGCACAGTGGGCACGCTCGCCGATGCGGGCGCGCGAGAGGGCATCGACCGCACGGCGCTCGTGGTGGTGGGCCGCGTGCTCGGAGCTCGCGGCGGGTTTTCGCACAACGGCGCGCAAGCAGAGTCGTACGAGCGCAGCAAGCTTTACGACCCTTCGTTTGCCACGGGGTATCGGAAGGCGAGCAGCTAGCGTGGCCTTCGAGCACTACATATATACCGGGACGACCCGCCTGCGCTGCGGCTACACCACGGGGAGCTGCGCCGCGCTCGCGGCGAAGGCGGCCTGCGAGATGCTTTTGTCACGAAAGCCCGTCGGCCGCGTGTCGATCGTCACCCCCGGCGGGCTGCCCGTCGAGGCGAACGTGGTCGACGCATGCATCGGCGAGGGGTGCGCCCAGTGCGCCGTGCGAAAGGACGCAGGCGACGATGCCGATGTGACTGACGGCGTACTCGTGTACGCGCACGTGGAACATGCGGGGTCGGGCACGGGTGCTGCGGGCAGCAAGGACGTGCCCGCTCGCGAATCGGAAGTTTCCGTCGATGGCGGCGTGGGCGTGGGGCGCGTGACATTGCCCGGGCTCGAGCAGCCGGTGGGGGCGGCCGCCATCAACGCGACGCCGCGCGCGATGATCACTTCGGCGGTGCGCGAGGTGTGCGCCGCGCACGGCTTTTCTGGAAATATTGCTGTGACGATTTCGGTACCCGAGGGTGTTGCCCTTGCCAAAAAGACCTTCAACCCGCATCTGGGGATAGAGGGCGGCATCTCCATCCTGGGCACGACGGGCATCGTCGAGCCGCGCAGCCTCGCTGCCTTGCGCGACAGCATCGAGCTCGAGATCCGGCAGCATGCGGCTATGGGGCGGCGCGGAGTCGTGCTCACGCCCGGCAACTACGGCGGGCAGTTCATCTCGGGGCATTTCCACCTAAACGGTGCGCCGGTGGTCTTCATCTCCAACTTTGTGGGCGATGCGATTGACTGCTGCGTTCGCGAGGGATTTACCAATGTCCTTCTTGTGGGACACATCGGCAAGTTGGTGAAGGTCGCGGGCGGCATCATGGACACCCATTCGCGTACCGCCGACTGCCGCGCGGAGATTCTGGCCGCCCACGCGGCCATGGCCGGCGCGGGCGCGAAGACCGTGCGCGAGATCATGTCGTCCGTCACGACCACGGCGGCGCTCGAGGTAATCGAGGCCGCCGGCGTTGGGGACGCTGCGCGCGCCTCGCTCGCTGCGGCAATTGAGGACAGGTTGCGCCGCCGCGCGGCGGGCGCATGCGACATCGCCGCGGTCGTGTTCGACGCCGAGCGCCGCGAGCTTTTCCGCACGTCGGGCGCCGATGCAGTTATCGGGAAATTGGGGGCGACGTATGAGTAAAGGCGTTCTGTACGGGGTGCGCCGTGCAATCGGCTGGCCGGGGACGAAGGTGGTCATGAAGGCGCGCCGCTCGCTTGCGGACACGAAGCGCTTCCTTTGCGAGGAGGGTGCCTTCGACGGTGCCGAGCTTGTAGAGGACTGTGGGCTTCCGGGCGAGCGCGTGTACCGCTCGCTCGACGATGTGCCCGATCGGGGCAGCTACTTCTCGACGATGGTGGTGCGCTAGATGAGGGTTTCCTGCATAGCGTTCACTGAGAGGGGGTATGCGTTGGCGGTGCGCACCGCACACGCGCTTTCCGATTGCGCGCAGACAGGTGAAGACGACCCTGGCTGGGACGTTTCCGTTTCGCGCGGGTTCGGCGAGGGGAAGGCCGACCTGCGCGCATGGACGGCGCTCGCGTGGGAAGCGTCGGACGCGCTTCTGTTCGTGGGCGCGGCGGGCATCGCCGTGCGGGCGATCGCGCCGCATGTCGCCTCGAAGGCAAACGATCCCGCGGTTGTGGCGATCGACGAGGCGGGGCGCTTTGCCGTCCCGCTTTTGTCGGGGCATTTGGGCGGTGCGAACGAGCTTGCGCAAACTGTGGCACGCGCGGCAGGGGCCATCCCCGTCATCACCACGGCGACCGACGTCCGCGGCGTGTGGGCGGTGGATACGTGGGCGCGCTGTGCGGGGCTCGCCGTTTCGAATCCCGAGGCCATCAAGCGAGTGTCGGCGCGGCTGCTTTCGGGCGGGCGCGTGGCGCTCTATTCCGACATGCCGATTTCGGGACAGCCGCCTGAGGGGGTTGACATTGCGTCCGACCGCGCTCGGGCCGATATCGTCGTGTCGCCGTTCGCTGGCGCGAATGCAGGTGCGTCCGTTCGTGCGGCGGAGACAACGGGCGAGGTCGTGCCCGCCGGTGAGACGGGGAAGCCGGCGGGCGTGCGGGCGCAGGCGCCTGCGCCCGAGCCGCTTCGCCTTGTCGTGCCCTGCATCGTTGCGGGCATAGGATGCCGTCGCGGTGCGTGCGCCGAAGCGATCGAGGAGGCGTTTCTTCTCGCGTGCGGGCAGGTGGGTATCTCGCCTTCGGCCGTGCGCGAGGCGGCGACGATCGACGTGAAGGCGCACGAGGAGGGTCTGCTCGCCTTCTGCTGCGCGCGCAATATCCCGCTTGCGACGTATTCCGCAGAGGAGTTGTCGCAGGTCGAAGGCATCGTTTCGCCATCTGATTTCGTGCGCGCGACGGTGGGGGTCGACAACGTGTGCGAGCGGGCAGCGCTCGCGGAGGGGGGCAAACTTATCTTCCCGAAGCTCGCTCACGGCGGCGTGACCGTCGCGTTTTCCAAGGTAACTATTAAACTTTCGTTTAAGGAGCGGTGATGGGAAAGCTCTTCGTGGTGGGGATCGGCCCAGGCGGCCCCGACGGCATGACGATTGCGGCTCGGCGCGCGCTCGAGGCGGCCGACATCGTTGTGGGGTACACGAAATACGTGGAGCTCGCGCTCGCCGCCGTGCCCGACGCGGCGCATCTCGCGACGCCGATGATGCACGAGGTCGAACGGTGCCGCCTGGCGCTTTCGCGCGCGCAGAGCGGAGAAGCCGTGGCGCTCGTGTGCAGCGGTGACGCGGGCGTGTACGGCATGGCGAGCCCCGTGTTGGATCTTGCGGAGGACTACCCCGATGTAGACGTGGAAGTTATCGCCGGGGCCACCGCGGCTCAGAGCGGGTCGGCGGTGCTCGGCGCCCCGCTTGCCCACGACTTTGCGGTCGTGTCGCTCTCTGACCTGCTCACGCCGTGGGAGATCATCGAGCGCAGGCTCGCCGCCGTCGCGAGCGCCGACTTCTGCATCTGTTTGTACAACCCGCGCAGCAGAAAGCGCGCCGACAGGCTCTCGCGCGCGGTGAAGATTATGCTCGAATGGAAGGCCCCCGACACGCTCTGCGGCTGGGTACGCAACATCGGGCGCGAGGGGCAGCAGTCGGGCATGTGCAGGCTCTCCGAGCTGGGGGAGATCGACGCCGACATGTTCACCACCGTGTTCGTCGGCAACGCGGACACGAAGCTCGTAGGCGGCCGTATGGTCACGCCGCGCGGGTATCGGGAGATTCCATGCGAAAGGTAACGATCATCGGGGCGGGGCCCGGAAACCCCGACTTGCTCTCGCGCGCGGCGCTCGACGCGATCGACATCGCCGACGTGGTCATCGGCGCTCATCGCGCGCTTGCCGGCATCGACGTGCCGCCCGACGTGGTGAGATGCGAGCTCGTGAAGACGGCGGACATCGTCGCCGCGCTCACCGATGCGGCGTCGTGGCAGCGCGCCGTGGTCGTGATGACGGGCGATGTGGGGCTGTTCAGCGGCGCGCGCCGCCTGGTGGAGGCGCTCTCCGGCGACGCGCAGGTGGACGTGCGCGTCATTCCCGGCATAAGCTCAGCGTCGTATCTCGCCGCGCGCCTCGCGCGTCCATGGCAGGATTGGCGCTTCGCGAGCGCTCACGGCGTGGCGTGCGACATCGTGGCCGAGGCCGAGCGCGCAGGTGAGCTCTTCCTCGTCACGTCGGGCGGGGAAGATCCCTCGCGGCTTTCGGGCGAGCTTGTGCAGGCGGGCTTCGGGGACGCGTGCGTGACGGTGGCCGAGCGCCTGTCGTACCCCGACGAGCGCATCACCTGCGCGACCGCAAGTGAAATCACAGGTCAGACGTTCGACGACTTGAACGTGATGCTTATCGATTTCGCAGGCGGCGCCGGGTCGCCTGCGGGCTCTAGCGCAGCCTCCGAGGTGCCGGCCGGCGTGTCTGCGCCCGCGGCGGCTTCTTCCGCGGCGGACTCTGCGGGCGCATCCCGCGCCGCGAGTTCCCGCTGGCCGTACGCTTCCTCGGGCATTCCCGACGAGCTCTTCATCCGCGGCGACGTTCCCATGACCAAGCAGGAGGTGCGCGCCGTCGCGCTCGCGAAGCTGCGCCTTACCGCGACCGACACCGTGTGGGACGTCGGCGCCGGCACGGGGAGCGTGTCGATCGAGGCGGCGCTCGTCGCGCGAGCGGGGTCGGTATGGGCGGTCGAGCGCAACGCGGCCGGCGTGCGGCTCATCCGAGAGAACGCGGATGCATTCGGGTGCGGCAACGTGCATGCGGTCCCCGGTGTCGCCCCCGAAGCGCTCGCGATACTGCCCGTCCCCGACGCCGTGTTCGTCGGCGGGAGCGCGGGCGAGCTTCCCTCCATCGTGGAGGTGGCGCTCGAGAAGAACTCGCAGGTTCGCCTGTGCGTGCCATGCGTCACCGTTGAGACGCTCACCGAGGCGTGCGCGCTCCTCTCGAGTTCGCGCTTTAAGGGGTTCGAGGCTTGCCAGGTGTCGGCCGCCCGCGCCGAGGCTGTAGGCTCGCACCATCTTATGAAGGCGCAAAACCCCGTGTTCCTCGTCAGCGCGCGTGGTGCAGGTGGGGAAGGCGGCGCCCGGTGAGCACGACCATCCCGCGCTTCATGGTCGCTGCGCCCTCGAGCGGGAGCGGCAAGACGGTCGTTACGTGCGCGCTCCTGCGCGCGCTTGCGCGCCGCGGCCTCGCATGCGCGGCCTTCAAATGCGGCCCCGACTACATTGACCCGCTCTTTCATCGCCGCGTCGTGGGTGCGCGTTCGGGCAACTTAGACGGCTTCTTCACCGACGCCCCGACGCTGCGCGCCCTGCTCGCACGCGGCGCCGCGGGCGCGGATGTCGCGGTGCTCGAGGGGGCCATGGGCTTCTACGACGGCATGGCGCCCGGCGTGGCCGACGCGAGCAGCTACCAGGTTGCGTGCGACACGGAAACGCCGGTCGTTTTAGTGGTGAACGGGCGCGGGGCGTCTTTATCGCTCGCCGCCGTAATCCGCGGCATCGCCGAGTTCCTGCCTTGTGCGAACGTGCGCGGCGTCGTGCTGAACAAGACGAGCGCCGCTGCCTGCGCCTACGCGAAGCCTGCGATCGAGAAGCACACGGGTGTCGCGGTTTTGGGGAATATCCCCGCCGACGATGCGTTCTCGCTCGAAAGCCGGCATTTGGGGCTTGTGACCGCCGACGAGGTCGAGCAGCTCTCCGCGCGCATCGACAAGATGGCCGAGCTGGTGGAAAAGAGCGTCGACGTCGACCGCTTGCTCGAAATAGCGGCGACGGCACCCGATATCCGCGAGGATCCTTACCGGTTGGAGCCGATCGCGGGAGCGCGGCCCATCGTCGCCGTCGCGCGTGACGAGGCGTTCTCGTTCTACTACGAGGAGAACCTGCGCGCGCTCGAGGACCTGGGTTGCGAGCTGGCCTTTTTCAGCCCCCTGTGTGATAGCGAGTTGCCGCGGGGGGCAAGCGCCCTCTATCTGGGAGGCGGCTACCCGGAGCTCCATGTGCGGCAGCTCTCCGAGAACGCGCCGATGCGCGAGGCGGTGCGGCGTGCGGTGGAATCCGGCATGCCGACGGTTGCCGAATGCGGTGGGTTTCTGTACCTGCAGCGCGAAATCTCCGATAGCGAGGGGCGGCGCTGGCCTGTTGTGGGCGCCCTTGAGGGCGCAAGCGAGAACGGGGGAAGGCTGTCCCATTTCGGGTACGTGGAGCTCACTTCCCAACGCGACGGGCTCTACGGGCCGCGCGGCACACGCATCCGCGCGCACGAGTTCCACTACTGGCAGTCCACCTGCCCGGGCGGCGACTTTTGGGCGCAAAAGCCCCGGCGCGACAAGGGCTGGCCGTGCATGACGACTACCCCGTCCCTGGTTGCGGGCTTCCCGCATGTGTACTATCCTGCGAACCCCGACGTTGCGCGCGCGTTCGCGTCTGCCGCAGCGTCGTTTGCAGAGAGGAGACGGCATGGCTGAGGCAACCGAAACCGCGCTTGCCTGCATCCGCGAGGAAGTCGAGCGCGCGTTCTCGTCGGCGCCGGGCGCCGTGCTCGAAGCCGCGCTCTCCCGGATCGCGCCCGCAGACGAGTGCGCCCGCGCCGCCGCGTACGCCGCGTGGGACTCCATCGCGCACCCCTTGGGGGGATTGGGCGACTTTGAAGACGCCGTCGCGTGTATCGCCGCAGCTCAGGGGAGCGCCGAGGTGGCCGAGTTCCCCCGTGCGCTCGCGGTATTCTTCTCCGACAACGGGGTCGTTGCCGAAGGCGTGTCGCAAAGCGGGCAAGACGTGACGCGAGCCGTCGCGCGCAACATGTGCGAGGGGGCCACAAGCGCTTGCCGCATGGCGGCGTTCGCGGGTGCCGAGGTCGTGCCCGTCGACGTGGGTATGGCCCGGGGCATAGAAGACGCGCGCATGGTGCGCGCGAACGTGCGGCGGGGGAGCGGCAACATCGCGCACGGCTCCGCTATGTCTCGCGATGGGGCCGTGCGCGCGATCGAGGTCGGAATCGCCGTCGCGTGCGGGCTTGCCCGCGCCGGCGTGCGCCTTCTCGCCGCGGGCGAGATGGGCATCGGCAACACGACCACCTCGGCGGCGGTGGCCGCAGTGCTCATCCGGGCGGACGCGCGGAGCCTCGTCGGGCGCGGCGCGGGGCTCTCGGACGCCTCGCTCGCGCGCAAGCGCGACGTGGTCGAGCGCGCTATCGACGCGAACTCGCCCGATCCCGCCGACCCGATCGACGTGCTCTCGAAGGTGGGCGGCTTCGACATTGCGGCGATGTGCGGCTTCTACCTGGGGGCCGCGGCCTCGAAGGCGCCGGCACTCCTCGACGGGGTCATATCCTGCACGGCGGCTCTGTGCGCGGCGCGCCTGTGCCCCAACGCCTTGGGCTACCTCGTGGGCACCCACGCATCAAGCGAACCCGCAAGCCAGGAGCTCCTTCGCGAGCTCGGCATAAAGGCACCCCTCGACGCAGGCATGCACTTGGGCGAGGGCGCGGGCGCCATGGCGTATCTGCCCCTTCTGGATTCGGCGCTGTGCGTGTACCGGGATGGGAAGACGTTCACGGCGACTGGCATGGCTGCTTACGAGCATTTCGAGGCCGGGAAATGGCGGTGACGTTCGTTATCGGCGCCGCCGCGAGCGGTAAGAGCGCCTACGCCGAGTCCCTGTGCCTCGGGCACGACGGCCCTCGCGTGTACCTGGCAACGATGGAGCCCTTCGGGGAAGAGGGCGCCCGCCGCATCGCGCGCCATCGGGCGCTGCGCGAGGGCAAGGGGTTTTCCACCCTCGAGCGCACGCGTGACGTGGGCGCCGCAGTGCCCGGGCTTCCGCGCGGCTGCACGCTTCTTTTGGAGGACGTGGGCAACCTGGTTGCAAACGAGCTTTTCGCGGAAGCCGGCTTGTCCCCACGTGACCCCGACGCTGTGGCGCGCGAGGTGCTCGGAGGCATCGAACGGCTCGCTCAGGCCGCTGCGTATACGGTGGTTGTCACCGTCGACGTGTTCGCCGATGGGATGCGCTACGATGAGGGGACCGAGGTATGGAGGCGCGCGCTCGCGCGCGTGAACGCGGGCGTGTCGGCGCTGGCCGACTGCGCTGTCGAAGTGGTATGCGGGATTCCCGTGTGGATGAAAGGCGAAGGACCTACAAGGTGAAGATAGCAGAGGCAATCGGCGCGGCGTTCGGAACGTTCTCGCGCATCCCCGTCCCGAAATCGGCCTGGACCGATTTCGGGTCAACCCATGCGCTTGCCGCGTTTCCCCTGGTGGGCCTTGCGGAAGGCTTCCTCATGACGGTGTGGGGGCACGTGGCGAACCTGCTCGGTGTGCCTGCGACCATCGTCGCGGCCGTGCTCGTGGCGCTGCCTGTGGCGGTGACGGGAGGCATCCACCTAGACGGGCTCTGCGACACCTCCGATGCGCTTGCAAGTTGGGCCCCGCGCGAGCGAAAGCTCGAGATCATGCACGACCCGCGGGCGGGCGCCTTCGGGGTCATTGGTGTTGTCATGTACCTTATTCTGCAGTTTTCCCTGTTCACCGCGCTGCCGCTTACGGCGGGGGCGTTCCTCGCGCTTCTGTGCTCGCTCGTGTTCTCCCGCGCGCTTTCGGGGCTCGCCGTAGAATGCTGGCCTGCCGCGCGGGCGGACGGCATGGCCGCGGGGCTTTCGCCTGCGAAGAAGCGCGCGGCGATCGTCGTGCCGCTTTGCGCTTTTGCTGCGGCTTCGGCTGCAGGGATGGTCGCGTGCGCTCAGGCCGTCGGCGCCCTTATGGCGGTGGCGGGGCTTTTGGCGCTCGCGTGGTACCGCCATGTTGCCCTGTCCCGCTTCGGCGGGGTGACGGGGGATTTGGCTGGATGGTTTCTGCAATGGGCCGAGCTCGCGATGCTTGCCATGCTGGTGGCGGGGGGCATGCTCCTATGATGCTCGTGGTAGGTGGCGCGCGTTCGGGGAAGAGGACCTTCGTGTGCGAAAGGCTCGGGTTCGCGGCGGACGATTTCGTCGACGCGGCGCAGCTTGCGGAGGGCGGCGTGCCCGCGGCTTTTGCCGGCCGCGTCGCGTACCGTGCTGAGGAACTCGTACGCGCGCTCGACGCTGACCGGGCGCTCGAGCGGCTGATCGGCTTCGACGCAGTGATTCTGTCCTTGGTGGGCTCGGGGGTCGTCCCCATGCGTGCGGAAGACGCCCAATGGCGCGAGCGCGCGGGGCGCCTGGGATGCGCGCTCGCTGCGCGCGCCGACGTCGTCGTGCGCATGACGTGCGGGATTCCCCAGGTCATCAAAGGAAACCTTGCCGATGCGCCTCGAGGGACGCAGGGCGCGGTCGCGCCTTTGGAAGTCGTCTTCGTGCGCCATGGTGCCACAGCGGGCACGGAAGACCATCGCTACAGCGGGGCGGGCACTGACGAGCCCCTGTCGAGCGCGGGCGAGCGCGCTTTGCGCGACCTCGCGTGCGATCGTGACGTGTACCGTGTTATCACGAGCGGCATGGCTCGCGCCGACCAGACGGCGCGCATCCTCTTCCCGAACGCGGAGCTTATGGCGTGCCCCGGTCTGCGCGAGATGGATTTCGGCGACTTCGAGGGGCGAAGCGCCGCTGAGCTTAAAGAGGATGCGCGCTACCGCGCCTGGGTAGACTCCTGGTGCGAGACGCGCTGCCCGCATGGCGAGGGCAAGAGCGATTTCACCCGCCGCGTCGTCGCGGCGTTTCGGGAGGCGTGCGAATCGGGGTGTGCCCAGGGGAGTGGGCGCGCCGTCTTCGTCGTTCACGCGGGTACCGTGAAAGCGCTGCTCTCCGAGCTAGCTGTCCCGAAAATGGGATACTTCGACGTGCATACCGAGCCGGGCGGCGCATGGGCCGCCACCTGGGATGGGCGCTGCCTTCTCGACGTTCGCCCCGCTTCGGGGGGCGATGTCCGGTGATGACCATTCTTGCCGTCGCCGCCGGGTTCGCGGCCGACCTTGCCTTCGGCGACCCGCGCTGGCTTCCCCATCCCGTCGTCGCCATGGGGCGCGCGATCACGTGGGCCGAAGGCCGCCTGCGGGGCGCATTCCCGCAAACGCCCGCGGGCACGCGCGCCGCAGGGCTTGTGCTCGCCGTGGCGCTTCCGCTTGCGTGTGGACTTTTGACCTGGGGAATCCTGCATCTTTGCGGCATGGTTCACTCCGGCTTGCGCTTCGTGGCCGAGGCATGGGCGAGCTATCAGATTCTCGCGGCATGCGAGCTGCGCCGCCAGAGCCTGGCCGTGGCCCGCGCGTTCTCGAAGGGCGGCCTTGTCGCGGCGCGCGAAGCCGTCGGGCTCATCGTGGGACGCGACACGTCTGTTCTCGACGAGCAGGGCGTCGCGCGCGCCGCTGTGGAAACGGTGGCGGAGAACGCGAGCGACGGCGTCATCGCGCCGTTGTTCTACCTTATGATCGGGGGTGCGCCCTTGGGCATGGCGTACAAGGCGGTGAACACGCTCGACAGCATGGTGGGCTACAAAAACGCGCTCTACATCGACTTCGGCTGCGCCTCGGCGCGCCTCGACGATGCGGTGAACTGGATTCCCTCGCGCTTATCGGCCCTGCTCATGATCGTCGTGTGCCCGATCGTCGGGCTCGACGCGCGCGGGGCGGCGCGCATCTGGCGCCGCGACAGGCGTCGCCATGCGAGCCCCAACTCGGCGCAGACCGAGTCGGCGTGCGCGGGCGCGCTCGGGCTGCGCCTGGCAGGACCCGCGGTGTATTTCGGCAAGCTCGTTGAGAAACCGACGATAGGCGACGCGTCCCGCGAAATCGAGTGGGGAGACATCGCCCGGGCGACTAGGCTCATGCTCGCCGCGTCCGTATGCGCGCTCGTCGTCTTCGGTGCCGCACGTGCAGCGGTCGTGCTCGCCGTGGGGGCGATGTCATGAGGGAAGACCACGCCGCGTCCCGGGCTGCCGGGGGAATCCTACGCGCCCGTGCGCATGGGGGTAGCACGCAATCGCTCGGCATCGCTTGCGAAGGGGGCGCCTCCGACCTCATTGACTTCTCGGTGAACGTGAATCCGGCAGGCCCCTCGCCGCGCGCCGTCGCCGCAGCTTGCAAGGCGCTTTCTCGAATCGACGCCTACCCCGATAGGGAAAGTCTCGCCCTCGTTCGCGTCCTAGCGCGCGCCCAGGGCATTCCCGAAGATGCTATCGTCTGCGGCGCGGGCGCGTCCGACATCATCTGGCGGCTCGCCGCGGCGGTGCGCCCGAAACGCATCGTCGTGTGCGCGCCGACGTTCTCTGAATATGCGGAGGCGGCATCGTACTTTGGCGCATGCGTGCAGGAGTTCCCGCTCTCCGAAGCGGACGACTTCGACGTGCCCGCCTCCTTCGCCCGCGCGATCGAGGGACCGGGAGACGTGGCGTACCTCTGCAATCCGAACAACCCGACGGGGCGCCTCGTCGACCCCAGCGTGATCGATGCCGCGGCTTGCCGCTGCGAGCAGGTGGGCGCGCTGCTCGTCGTGGACGAGTGCTTCCTCGGATTTGCGCCCGACGCCCGCGAAAGGAGCGTGGCCGCACGCGCCGCGTGTTCGCACCATGTGGCCGTGCTCTCCGCGTTTACCAAGCTCTACGGAATGGCAGGGTTGCGGTTGGGGTATCTGATCAGCGGAAACGCCCAACTCATCGAGGGGATTCGCCGGGCGGGGCAGGCGTGGCCCGTCTCCTCGGTCGCCGAGGCCGCGGGCATCGCCGCCCTGGAAGACGTCGAATACGTTTCGCGCACGCGCGATGTATTGGCGGGCGAGCGAGCGTGGCTTTCCCACGAGCTCTCCTCGCTCGGGCTTTCCGTCGTGCCGTCGGATGCGAACTTCCTTTTAGTCCGCACGCCGGCGAAAGACATCCCCGAGCGCCTGTATAAACAGGGGGTTTTGGTCCGCACGTGCGACTCGTTTTCGGTACTGTCCCGTTTCTGGTGCCGCGTCGCGGTGCGCACGCGCAAGGAGAACGCCCGGCTTGCGATGGCGTTCAGCCGCGCGCTTCGGGCGGAAGGCGCATCGGGCGAAGGCGAACCCGACGAACGGGGCGGCGCTTCTTGCAGCGGCGCTATGGCGGGCGCGGACGGCCGAGGCTCGGCGAAGGAGGTCGATACCCGTGGGTAGGGCGAAGCCCATCATGATCCAGGGCACCATGTCGAACGCGGGGAAGAGCCTGCTTGCGGCCGGGCTGTGCCGTGTGCTTTCGCAGGACGGCCTGCGCGTGGCTCCCTTCAAGAGCCAGAACATGGCGCTCAACAGCGGTGTCACGGCCGATGGGCTCGAGATGGGGCGCGCCCAGATCATGCAGGCCGAGGCGTGCGGCATCGCGCCCGACGTGCGCATGAACCCCATCCTGCTCAAGCCCGAAAGCGACCACCGAAGCCAGCTCATCGTGGCCGGCAAGGCGCAGGGGGCCTTCGCTGCGAGGGACTACTTCGCGCGAAAGAAGGCGCTCATGCCGCAGATTTTGGAGGCGTTCGATTCGCTCGCGGAGGAAAACGACGTCATCGTCATCGAGGGCGCCGGCAGCCCCGCCGAAATCAACCTTTCCGAAAACGACATCGTCAACATGGGGCTCGCGCGCGCCGTGTCCTCCCCCGTGCTGCTCGCGGGCGACATCGACCCAGGCGGGGTGTTTGCTCAGCTCTACGGCACGGTCGCGCTCTTTGCGCCCGAGGATCGCGCTCTTTTGCGGGGGCTTGTGGTGAACAAGTTCCGCGGCGATGTGGAAATCCTGCGCCCGGGTTTGGCCCCGCTCGAGAAGATGTGCGGGGTTCCCGTCGTGGGGGTCGTGCCGTATCTTACGCTCGACCTGGACGACGAGGACTCGCTCGCGCCGCGCCTATCTGCCCGCGAGGCGCGCGGCGTCATCGACGTCGCCGTCGTGCGCCTTCCGCATCTGTCGAACTTCACCGACTTCGACCCGCTTTCGCGCGTGCCCGGCGTGGGCGTGCGCTACGTTTCCTCGACGACCGATCTGGGCCGACCCGACCTGGTGGTGCTCCCCGGCTCGAAGACCACGCTCGACGACGCGCGCTGGCTTGCGGCTAGCGGCATCGGAGCCTGTGTACGCGCGCTTTCGGGCGCGGGCACGCCGGTGCTCGGCATATGCGGAGGCTACCAGCTTTTGGGAGACGAGCTTTCCGATCCGCACGGCAGGGAAGGCGCTGGCACCGCGCGCGGGCTCGGGCTCATCCCTGCAAGTACGGTGTTCAAGGAGGAAAAGCGCCTCGCCCAGTCGGAGCTGCGCATCACGGGCGCCCAAGGCGCGTTCTCGGTGTGGAACGGCATGACGGCGCGCGGGTACGAGATTCACGACGGCGAAACGACCGTCTCTTGCGCCCCTGCGGGCACGATTGGCGGCAAACCAGAAGGCGCGGCCTGCGGAAACGTGTTCGGAACCTATCTCCACGGCCTGTTCGACGAACCGGGGGTGGCGCTCGCCCTCGCACGCTCGCTCGCGCGCATGCGCGGCCTGCCCGAGAGCGTCGTGGGTGCTGCGGGCGCGGCGTCCGCGGCCGATCACCGTGCGCGCGAGTTCGACCGCCTGGCCGACGTCGTGCGCGAGGCGCTCGACATGGAGTATGTCTACCGCATTATCGAGGAGGGCGTATGATCCACGTGTATCATGGCGACGGCAAAGGCAAGACCACGGCGGCGATGGGCCTCGCCCTTCGCATGCTCGCCGCAGGCCGCCGCGTCGTCGTCGTGCAGTTCCTTAAAGACGGCGAAAGCGGGGAGGCGCGCCTGCTCGCCGAGCATTTCGGCGTGCCCGTGTTCGCGGGGAAGGCGTCGGACAAGTTTACCTGGTCGATGACGTCGGAAGAACTTGCCGCGACGCGCGAGCTGCACGATGGGAACCTCGCTTCCGCGCTCGCCGAGCTCGAGGGCGCGCAGGAGGGGCTGCTCGTGCTCGACGAGGCGCTCGACGCGCTTTCGAAGGGTCTTGTCGACGAGGCGCTCGTGGACCGCGCCCTCGAGATGTCCGCGCGCGGCGTCGAAGTAGCGCTCACCGGGCGCGCGCCTTCCCGCAAGATCGTGGAGAAGGCCGACTACATAACCGAGATGCGGTGCGAAAAACACCCCTACAAGCAGGGGATATGTGCAAGGGAAGGAGTGGAGTACTAGATGGATTCCAAGGAGATGGCGCCCGGCGACATCGAGCGGCGCAGCTTCGAGATCATCACCGAAGAGCTCGGCGGCCGCACGTTCCCGCCGCTCGAAGAGCCCGTCGTGAAGCGCGTCATCCACACCACTGCCGACTTCTCGTACGCCGATTCCCTCGTGTTCACCCATGACGCCGCGCACTGTGCGCTCGACGCACTGCGCGCAGGGGCTACGGTGCTTACCGATACGAACATGGCGCTCGCAGGCATAAGCAAGCCCGCGCTCGCGAAGCTCGGCTGCAAGGCCGTGTGCTACATGGCCGACCCTGATGTCGCCGCGGCCGCGCGCGCTGCGGGCACGACTCGCGCCGTTGCGAGCATGGACAAAGCTTGCGGCATCGAGGGTCCGCTTATCGTGGCCGTCGGCAACGCTCCCACAGCACTTCTGCGCCTCGCCGAGCTCATGGACGCGGGGAAGATCGCGCCCGCGCTCGTCGTTGGGGTGCCGGTCGGGTTTGTGAACGTGGTCGAGGCGAAAGAGGAGCTACTCGCGCGACGCGTGCCGGCCATCGTCGCGAGGGGTCGCAAGGGCGGCTCGACCGTGGCGGCCGCCATTATGAACGCGCTGCTCTACCAGATCACGCGCACGGGCGGCCCGAAGTGACGGCCCCCGCATCCGCGTCGGCGCTGCGCATCTTCGCCGGCACCACTGAGGGCCGCCTTCTGTGCGAATGGGCGAGCGGGGCGGGCATCCCCGCCCGTGCCTACGCGGCAACCGAGTACGGAGGCGAGCTTTTGGGCGAGCTTCCGGGCATCGAGGTGCAGGCGGGCAGGCTCGACGAGGCCGACATGGAGCGCGAGCTTTCCGGCGCGCGCATCGTCGTCGATGCCACGCACCCCTTCGCTACGCTCGCAAGCGGCAACATCCGGGCCGCTTCGCTCGCCGTGGGTGCACGATGCCTGCGCCTTGCGCGCCCGGCCGAGGTGCTGCCCAAAGGCGTCGTGCCGGTCGCGTCGATCGCCTGCGCGGCGCGCTTTCTCTCCGAGAACCCGGGTCGCGCGCTTCTCACGACGGGGAGCAAGGAGCTTGCTCCCTACACGCGTGTCGCCGATTTCGCGGAGCGCTTCTTCGTGCGTGTGCTCCCGCTGCCCGGTGCTATAACGAAGTGCATCGACGCGGGGTTTTCGCCGTCGCACGTCATCGGCATGCAGGGGCCCTTCACCCGCGAGCTCAACGAGGCGATGCTTCGGCAGGTGGGCGCCCAGTGGCTTGTGACCAAGGACTCGGGAACCGTAGGCGGCACGGCCGTGAAGCTCGCTGCTGCGCGCGACGCGGGAGCGCGCTGCATCGTGGTCACCCGTCCCGCCGAGGGAGGCGGGGCCCTTTCGCTTCGGGAAGTGGAAGACGCGCTTTTACGCGAGTTCGCGCGCTAGGCGCTCGCCGCGCCTGCGCGCCCTTCCGCCCGCGAGGAGGAGCGCCCCGAGCAAGCTCGACCCGTACAAGCCCGTCATCCGCCAAAAGTTCGAGGACGACGCCCGGAACTGGCGCAAGCAGCCCTTCAATAAGTTGCGGTGAAATAGTGTCTGTTTTTGCTGCTAGATAGCGTATTCAGTCCCTAATTCACCGCAACTTGTTGGTGGTGGCTTACTGGTAGCGTAGGCACTCCACCGGGTCGAGCTTTGCCGCGCGGCGAGCGGGGTAGAAGCCAAAGATTACGCCGATGCCGACGGAGACGGCGAAGGCCAGCAGTACCGTGGCGATTGAAAAGCTCGGTGTGATTTGCCCGCTGGCACCGAGCTCGCCGAGAACCCCTGATCCTGCGGCAAACATCGCAAGAGCCCAGGCCAGCAGATAGCCAATCAGGACACCTAGCAGTCCGCCGGTGACGCACAGCGCCGAGGATTCGGCCAAAAACTGCGCAGTGATATCGCGACGACTTGCGCCCAGAGCGCGGCGGATGCCGATCTCGCGGATGCGCTCCGTTACGTTGGTAAGCATCATATTCATAATGCCGATACCGCCGACAAGCAGCGAGATGCTGGCGACAGCACCCATGATGAGCGAAAACGCGCCCATAAAGGAGTTGAGTGCATCGATGGCGCTTTTCATGGAGGTCGCCGATACACTGTTGTACTCATCCTCCTCCTCGATGCCCTTCATCGCGCGCACCTTGGACTCGATGGTCTTGCAGAGCTCATCCATGTCCGTGCCCTCGGCGGCGAGCGCCGTCACGCTGGGGAATGAAGGATTCTCGTCGCCAAACAGGCCGGAGATGGTTTCGCGTGGCATATACAGCGTGAGCGAGCCCATGGAGTCGCTGCCGCCGTCAATCACGCCGACAATCTGCACCTCGCCGTTGGACACCTTGATGGTTTTCCCCAGCGCATCCTGTTCGTTGCCGTAAAGCTGATCGGCGCCGCCGCGGCTGATGAGCGCCACGCGCGAGCCTGATTGAGACTCGGCCTGGGAATAGGTACGCCCCGCAACGAGCTTTCCGGCCCCCACGGCGTCGAGCATGTCGCTATCGACACCCTGTGCCATGACGGTATAGCTTTTATCGCCGGTCTTGTACTCGGTATACGCGCTGTCGACAATGCCGATCTGCTCTATCTGCGGCACCAGTTTTTGAAGCTTCTCGATGTCCGACTCTGTGAGTTCTTGCGACGAATAGATTTGCACCATGCGTGCCGCATTGAGGCCCAGGCTGTTGACCAGGCTGTTTTGGATGCCGCCGATGAGCGAAGTCATGGCGATAACCGAGGCGATGCCGATGACAATGCCCAGGATGGTGAGCAGGCTGCGCCCCTTGTTGGCCTCGAGCGAGTGAAGGGCTTCCTGGATGAGATCGCGGGCGCTCATGCCATCTCTCCTTTCGGCGGGTTGGCGGAGGCGGAAATCATGGGCAGGCTATCCACGGCGCTGCGCAGGGTCCGCGGTGCATGTGGAATATACGCGCCATCGTGAATGCGACCGTCGCGGATGGTCACGGCACGGTCGGCCTCGGCGGCGATGCCGGGGTCGTGTGTGATAAGCACGATGGTTTTGCCGCGCTTCTGGAGCTTATGGAAGGTCTCCATCACAAGCGCTCCGGTAGCGGAGTCCAGGTTTCCCGTCGGCTCATCGGCCAGGATGATGGGCGGGTCATTGACGAGGGCGCGCGCGATTGCGACGCGCTGCATCTGGCCGCCCGAGAGCTCGGATATGCGGTGGTCCCAGTGGTCGACGGGCAGCGTGACAGCCTGCAGCGCGTGAACGGCGCGCATTTCGCGCTGGCTACGGGGCACATTGGTGTAGGCCAGCGGCAGCATGACGTTTTCGATAACCGACAGGCGCGGCAGCAGGTTGAAGCTCTGAAAGACAAAGCCAATGCTCAGGGCGCGGACTTCGGTGAGCTCGTCATCATCGAGCTCGGCCACGTTGAGCCCTTGCAGGTAGTAGTCGCCTGCCGTTGGCTTATCCAGGCAGCCTAGGATGTTCATGAGCGTTGATTTGCCCGAGCCCGAGGGGCCAGTGATAGCGACGAATTCGCCGGGATTTACCGCCAGGCTCACGTTGTGCAGGATGTGGGCGCACCCCGCCTCGCTCTCAAAGATGCGGTGCACGTTGCGGATGTCGATAACGGGACGCATTACATGCCCTCATCGTCAGACATACTGCCCGAATCCGCGTTGTGGCCGCCGTCAGCTGTTGCGTCAGCTCCGGTGTCCATGACGAGGGTGTCGCCATCGCGCAGCTTGGTAACCGGCACGTTGGGGTTGATCTCGTTGCCCTGGTCGTCGCGCTTGACCTGTGTCTTGCCGACTACGGCTTCGTTGTCGTTTTGCGTCACGACGGTCACCTTCACGCGACGGGTTTGCTTGCCCTCGTCATCAGTCGCCACGTTGACGTAATAGCGTTCGCCGTCTTCGGTCATGAGCGCCATCGTCGGCACCATCACCACGTCGTCGAGCTGCTCGGTCACCACCGATACCTCGGCCGTCATGCCCGGCTTCAGGCGCGCGTCGGGCGCCTCTATGAGAATGTCGACGTTAAAGGTTACGCTGCCGCCGCCACCGTTGGCGGCGTCAGAGTTTGCCACCGACGCGATAGCCGTGACGGTGCCCTGGCTCACGATATCGGGAAACGCGGGATACGTGACGTTGGCGCTCTGCCCAACGGCGATCTTGGCGATGTCCTTTTCGCCCACCTGCACGGTCACTTTCATCTTGGATAGGTCGGCGATCTGCATGCACTGCTTACCGCCGCTCGTATCGCTTTCGCCCATTATCATGCCGCCTGTAACCGTGGCGCCCACTTTGGCATTGAGCTCCACGATGCTACCCGAGCTCGGGGCCGTGACCGTGCGACTGGCGCCCTTGGCGTTCGCCTGGTCGAGGTTTGCCTGGGCCGATGCGAGGCTGCGCTGCGCGGCCGATACGGCGTTCGTGTCCGCTGATGCGGCGGAGACGCCAGCCGCTGCGGAAGCTCCATCGACGTCCGTCGTTGGGGCGGCCTGCGCGGCGGCTGCGGCTTTCTGTGCGTTGGCGAGGTCTTCCTGAGCGGCTGCAACTGCACGCTGCGCCTCGGCAACGTTGCGATCGAGCTCGTCGTTTTTAATGGTCATAAGCACGTCGCCCTCGCTGACGGATTGGCCTGCCTGCACGTTGATAGAATCGACCGTGCCGTCGACAGAAGGGGAGACCACCGAGGACGAAATGGGTTTGAGCTGCCCTTTCGCCTCGACCGATGTGGTAAACGTGCCCTCGGTCACCATGTCGGTCACAGGCCCGTTGTTGCCTGCGGGCCGTGCGTTGATGGCTAAGGTCACGACAACGGCGATGAGCACAATGGCGGCCACGACGCCGGCCGCAATGCCGCGTCGGATGAGCTTTTTGCGTCGACGTTCGGCACGTTTTGCCTTGAGCTTGGCATATGCCTCTTCATCGGAAATCTCGGTCGCATCGTTCGCGCGTCCGCTCTGCTTATCGGCATGTACGTTTGTAATCAGAGGAATCGTTTCGGTGACATCTTCGGGCGTGTGCTCGGTATCATCCGGGCCCGGGGTGGTCGTGGGGACATTCGGCATAGCGTCTCCTTTATAGAAAGTACCTCGATAAGTATATGCGCCCACCGGTTGGGGCGGGCGCATGGGACGGTTTCTTTCGGAACTGTTAGATTGGTCGCAGCAGCTCCATGTTGTAGGAATGTGCGCGTTGCACTACGAGTGGACAACCACGCACAGGCCGACTTTGATGCAGTCGTGAAGTGCCTTGGCGTCTGCCAGGCGCAGGTTGATGCAACCGTG
The DNA here is from genome assembly GCA_048362915.1 of Collinsella sp. Classification (GTDB taxonomy): domain Bacteria; phylum Actinomycetota; class Coriobacteriia; order Coriobacteriales; family Coriobacteriaceae; genus Collinsella. Next base: position 40,904 of record DBFPAR010000008.1, on the reverse strand, counting down.
GCTGCCGCACCACTTGTACGACTCGGCATTATCGAAGCTCTTGTCGTTTTGCCAGGTGGCATCGTGGAAGCCGATCATGTTGCCCTCAAAAGACATCCAGTAGCTCACCGGGCTCTCGTATTTGGGCTTACCGGTCTCGGGGTCCTTGGCTCCGATCAGGGTGCTGCCGCCGTCGTTGCTGTTGATCTGCCACACGCCCTCGGGGGTGGCGTCTTCGCCCGGTTTGCCGGAAATAAAGTTGGCCTCCCACACGATATTGCCGTTCTCGTCGTAGTAGCGCGCGTGCTGCTCGGACAGGTCGACGTCGATGTATGCCTTCCAGTCGGGCTCTCCCTTTGCGGTAAAGGTGTCGGCCTTCTGGGAGTACTTGATCTCGATTTCGCCGGTCTGCTTGTTGTTAATGGCGTCCTCGACCTGCTTGGCGAGCGAGCTGCTGTCGATGGACCAACCAAAGTCGCCGCCTTCGACGGCGCACTGCTTGCCATCGGCGCGCGTCCACCAGCGAGTGGAGCCCACGGTATTAAAGCCGTTGGCGAGCTCGGCTGCCCAGCTGCTGATCTGCGACGTATCGAGCGTGGGACTGGCCGGATCGGCAAAGCTGATCCACTGCAATACGGAGCTGCCATCAACTTTGCCGGCATCCTCGCCGTTGAGCTTGAGGGTCACGTTGACGCCCAGGAAGTTGTTGGCGGCATCGCATGCGGCCTGAATCTGATCATCGGTCAGCGTTCCATTGAGCGGCTCATAGGCATCGTTGCCGAGCTTCGAAAGATCTACGGTCTCGGCCAGCGAGGCAAGCTCGAGCTCGGCATACTTAATGACATGCTCGCGGTTGAGTTTTTCGTTGGAGCGCGCCTTCTCGACGGTAAACTTGCCGGCCTGCTCGTCATAGGAGCTATTGGCCTCGAACGTGCCCGAACGGCCCTCGTTAAACTCGTCGATGGCGGCGCCCAGATCCTTCTCAAACTTCTTTTGGTCAAAGGTGTCGGAGAGCATGGACAGGTCGACGTCTTGATCAAGATCGACTTCGTTGGAGGTAGCGTTTGTTTTGTTCTTGCCGCTTAAGGATTCCACAAGACGGACCGGCCATACAAAGGCTTTGTTGTGGCTGATAATTTCTTTTGCGGCGGCTTCGCCGTCGACGATGGGTTCATCGGACTCGGGCTGATAGGTCCAGCTAAAGTCATCGCCTGTCACGGTGAGCTTATAGTGCTTCCATGCCGAGTTGACCTTGGTGGCGGCAGACGAAGCGTTGGAAAACGAGACGTCGACCCCGGCAATGGTGGTGTTGGGGTAGGCTGCCTGCGAAAACGCTACGACGCCGACGATATAGACAATGACGATTAGACCAAGGACGACAAAGAGCGTTGTCTTTTTGCCCGACTTATTGTTCTCGGCGGGCTTGCGCGCGGGGCCGCGATCGCCTCGAGCGTGCGTGGGGGGCTGCTTGGGCGCATTGCCGTTTGCCTGGCGCTGCTGACGTTGTTGACGCTGCTGTCGCTGTTGGTTCGGGCGTTGAGAAGCGTTTGCCGCACCACGCTGCTGACCGTGGCTCGGCGCGATAGGACGCGGCGACTGAACGCCGCCGGTGTGCCCGCTCGGCTGCTGCGGATCGGGAATCAGTTGAGTTCGATCGTTTTGCGACATCGTATGCATATCCTTCGATTTTCGCCTTGCGGTTCATCGTGTTTTTACTGGGCTTGCATTATAGCGATTGCCCTGCTGTTTGTGGTACGGAAACGGTGGCATTCAAAAGAGGTGGGACATTTGTCCCACCTTTGAGTTGTTCTTTGCCGCTATCCGCACACCCCGCATTTTGCACAGGCCGAAAGTGCGGCCGGAGCCTGCGCGATGCCGCCCTTTGCAGTCTCGCGCAGCGTGGCCGGCAACGCGTGACCCACCGAGAGCATGACATGTGCCATCTGGTCAAACGGCACTAAGCTCTTAATGCCTGCGAGGGCGAGTTGTGCCGAGCTAAAGGCCGCTGCCACGCCGATGGCGTTGCGGTTTTGGCAGGGCACCTCCACGAGGCCACCGACGGGGTCGCAAACGAGGCCCAGCAGGTTACTCAGCGCGATGGAACTGGCGTCGAGCGCCTGCTCGGGCGTGCCGCCGAGCATCTGCACCAACGCGGCGGCTGCCATGGCAGCGGCGCTTCCCACCTCGGCTTGGCAGCCGCCCTCGGCGCCGGCAACACAGGCGCTTGTGGTGAGGTTGAGGCCGATTGCGGCTGCGCAGTAGAGCGCGTCCATGACCTGCTCGTCGTCGAGCTGCAGGCGATCGGCGAGCGCCAGCACGCAGCCGGGCACAACACCCGCGGAGCCTGCCGTGGGGGCGGCGACGATCACGCCCATGGTAGCGGAGCGCTCGAGCACGGCCATGGCGCGGGCAACGGCGTCGGTCTGGACGGCGCCCATCAGGCTTGCACTCAAATCGTTGCAGCGGGTTGCTTCGACGAGCTTGGCCTCGCCGCCGATAAGCCCGCCGAGCGAACGCTGCGGATTGGCGATGGGGGCCGTGGTCTCCTCGCGCATGACGTCGAGCACGCGGCGCATGGCGGCGACGGCGTGGGCCTCGCCGGTCAGACGCGCCTCGCGAACGGCCATGACGGCGCCGATGCTGAGCCCCAGTTCCTTACACGCATCGAGCAGCTGCTCGCCGTCGTCAAAGATTTCCTTGGCCGAGACGCCGGGGGAGAGCGACGAGGCCGAGCCCGGGAGCTCGATAAACGTTGCGTAATCGACATTGTCGAGCTTGCGCAGCATGGGGACGACGGTGTCGTCGGGCGCGCCGTCGGTCTCAAAGACGGAGTAGGCCTGGCCGCCCACTTCGGTGCGGTAGGTGCGGCAGAAGGCGATGTTCACGTGTGCGTAGGCGAGGAGGTTGGTGAGCGCGGCGAGCACGCCGGGAACGTCCTTGTGCGCCACGAAGAGCGTGGAATACATGCCCGAGATGTCGACGCCGACGCCGTTAATGCGGCTGATGCGCATCTTGCCGCCGCCCAGGCTCTCACCGCGGACCTGTGCCGTGGCGCCCGTGTCGTCGACCATGTCGATGTCGACGGTGTTGGGGTGGATGGAGGCGTCGTCGCCCTTGATGTCAAAGTGATATTCGAGGCCCTGCTCGCGTGCGAGGTCGAAGGCCTGCTTGATGTTTTCGTCATCGGTATCAAGGCCCAGGATACCCGCGACGAGCGCACGGTCGGTGCCGTGGCCGCGGTAGGTGTGGGCGAAGGAGTTCCACAGGCCAAAGGTGACTTTGGTGATGCGGCCTTCCAGCAGGCTGGAGGCAACTTGGGCGCAGCGCAGGGCGCCGGCGGTGTGCGATGAGCTGGGGCCGACCATGACGGGGCCCAAGATCTCGAATGCCGAGGTCGTAGCTAGTGTTTGTGGCTTGCCTGCCATGGGTGCTCCTGTTCTATCCCGTCGTCCCGAGGGGCGGGGCATACTTGTCCCGTCGTTCCGAGGGCTTTGGTATTTGGTCGCCTGCTCTACAGTCCTGGCTCGCACGGAGGCCACATTAAGTGGCCTCCGGCTCGTGCGGAACTCGCGATCGACCAAATACCAAAGCCCTCGGAACTTAGGATACATGGTAGGGGCGCTCATGCTGCAAAATCCATCAGCTGGAGACCTATTCTGTGCTCCATGTCGACTCATCTTCACCACCGATTAAATAAAAAAGAGGTACCGGTTGTTTCGGTACCTCTATTTGGTGCGTTTCTATTTGGCGGTAGCTTAAGCCGCGTGCTTACAGGCCGCAGGCTGCTTTGAGTTCTTCGACTCGGTCGGTCTTCTCCCAGGTGAAGTCGGCGTCTTCTCGGCCGAAGTGACCGTAGGCTGCCGTCTTTTCGTAGATGGGGCGACGCAGGTCTAGGTCGCGGATGATGGCGCCCGGGCGCAGGTCGAAGATCTTCTCGACGGCCTCGACGATCTTGTCCTCGGCAACATGTGCGGTACCGAAGGTGTCGACCATGATTGAGAGGGGCTTGGAAACGCCGATGGCGTAGGCAAGCTCGACTTCGCAGCGGTCGGCCAGGCCGGCGGCGACCACGTTCTTGGCGACCCAGCGCGCGGCATATGCGGCGGAGCGGTCGACCTTGGTGCAGTCCTTGCCGCTAAAGGCACCGCCGCCGTGACGGCCATAGCCGCCGTAGGTGTCGACGATGATCTTGCGGCCGGTCAGGCCCGTGTCGCCCATGGGGCCGCCCACGACAAAGCGACCGGTGGGGTTCACGTAGATGTCGGCGTTATCCCACGGCATGTTCTCGGCGGCCATGACCGGGGTGATGACGTGCTCGATGAGGTCGGCCTTGATCTTGCCCATGTCCTCGATCTCGGCGGCGTGCTGCGTGGAGATGACGATGGTCGTGACCTCGACGGGCTTTCCGTCCTCGTAGCGCACGGTGACCTGGGTCTTGCCGTCGGGGCGCAGGTAGGGCAGGGTGCCGTCGTGACGCACCGTGGCCAGGCGCTCGGCCAGGCGGCTTGCCAGGTAGTGTGGCATCGGCATGAGGGTCTTGGTCTCGTTGGAGGCATAACCGAACATCATGCCCTGGTCGCCGGCACCGATCAGGTCGATCGGGTCGGTGGTAGCGCCGGTCTGGGTCTCGAAGGACTCGTCGACGCCCTGGGAGATATCGGGCGACTGCTCGTGGATGAGGCTCATAACGCCGCAGGTGTCGCAGTCAAAACCGAACTTGGCACGGTTATAGCCAATGCGGCGGATAACGCCGCGGGCGATTTCCTGTACGTCGACGTAGGCCTGAGTGCGAATCTCGCCGGCGACGATGACGGTGCCGGTGGTCACGAGGGTCTCGCAGGCGCAGCGGACGTTCTCAACGTTGGCGGGCACGCCGTTGGGGGCGATGTAGCCCTGCTCCTGAAGCTCTGTTTCTTTGGCGAGGATTGCGTCGAGGACGGCATCGCTGATCTGGTCGGCGATCTTATCGGGATGACCTTCGGTCACCGACTCCGACGTAAAAACAAAGGACCCGTGTTGGGGCGGGATGGAACGAAGTTCTTCTGACATGATTGTCCTTTCAAAAACGTGTCCCGGCGACCGTTACCATTCCGCCGGGCTCTCTATGCAAGGGCACATCATAGCGCGTAAATCAGACATTCACACCCTTTCCGCACCTACTCATTGGGGACAGACATAAATGACCAGCCTTAAACTAAGAACGTCTCCAACGACTGGTCATTTAAGTCTGTCCCCAATGAGTAGGTCGGTGCCCTTTGTGCGGAGGTTGCTTTGATGCTTTATAATGGTGCGGTTAGACATCCATCCTGCAATCGAGGAGATTTCCATGGCATCAGACGTTCGCGTCCGCTTTGCACCCTCACCGACGGGCAAGCTGCACATTGGCGGCGCCCGCACCGCTATCTATAACTGGGCTTTCGCCCGTGCTAACGGCGGCACGTTCATCCTGCGCATCGACGACACCGACCCCACCCGCTCCACCGACGAGAACACGCAGATCATCCTGCGCGCCATGCGTTGGCTGGGCCTGGACTGGGACGAGGGTCCCGAGGTGGGCGGCGATTTTGGCCCCTACGCCCAGACCGAGCGCTTGGACCTGTACAAGCAGGCCGCCCAGAAGCTTTGGGACGAGGGCAAGGCCTATCCCTGCTTCTGCACCAAGGAGCAGCTCGACGCCGACCGCAAGGCCGCGCAGGAGCGCAAGGACCCCTTCCAGGGCTATCAGCGCCGTTGCCGCGATCTTGATCCCGAGGAGGCCCGCCGCCGCATCGAGGCCGGGGAGTCCTACGTCCTGCGCATCAAGGTGCCCGAGGACCGCGGCGACGTCGTCATCCACGACGCCGTCCACGGAGAGGTGACCTTCGACGCCAAGGAGCTCGACGACTTTGTCATCTTCCGCTCCGACGGTACGCCCACGTATAACTTCGCGACCGTCGTCGACGACGCCATGATGAAGATCACCCACGTCATCCGCGGCGACGACCACCTGTCCAACACCCCGCGTCAGGTCATGGTCTACGAGGCCCTCGGCGCTCCCGTGCCCACGTTCGCTCACATCTCCATGATCCTGGGCGCCGACGGCAAAAAGCTCTCCAAGCGCCACGGCGCCACCTCGGTGGAGGAGTACCGCGACGCCGGCTACCTGTCCGACGCCTTTGTCAACTACCTGGCGCTGCTCGGCTGGTCGCTCGACGGCGAAACCACGATCATCCCGCGCGATGTCCTGGCCAGTAAGTTCTCGCTCGACCGCATCTCCAAGAACCCGGCGACCTTCGACCCCAAGAAGCTCGATTGGGTCAACGCCGAATACATCAACGGCATGTCCGATGCCCAGTTTGCCGACGAGATCATGGTCCCCGAGCTGCACGAGGCGGGTCTCATCGAGGGTAATGTCGAGTATGGCGAGGATTGGATCGATGCGCTTGCCGCCATTGTCAAGCCGCGCACCAAGATGCCGTCCGACGCCGTGACCGTCGCCGCTCCCATCTTTGCTACGGCCGAGACACTCGAGTATGACGAGAAGTCCGTCAACAAGGGCCTGGCCAAGGAGGGCATGGGTGCCATTCTGGATGCCGCCAAGGCCGCGCTCGAGGGCGTGGACGAGTGGACGGCCGCCAACATCGACGCCGCGCTTGAGCCGCTGCCCGAGCAGATGGACCTCAAGAAGCGCGTAGTGTTCCAGGCCGTGCGCGTTGCCGTCTGCGGCAACATGGTGAGCCCTCCGCTGGGCGAGACCATGGCGCTCATCGGCCGCGACGACTGCCTGGCGCGCATCGACCGCGCCCGCACGATGGCGCTGTAATCGCTGCGCAAACGTATGTATCCGAGCCCCGTTCACTCAGAGCGGGGCTCTTGTTTCTGTAGACGTATGGGATAGGAGGTGCTGGGGCCATGGCCGAGCAACTTTCGCTGTTTGGTTCGCCTGAACCGGAGGAAGCTCCGAAGTCCGCGGCTCCTGCCGCCGCCCCGGCGCAGCCCGAGTTCGCACTTGAACCCGTCGCCGCCTATGCGAGCGTAGTCCTTGACATTCCCACCCGTGCGCTGTCCGAGCCGTTTGCTTATGGCGTTCCCCGGTCCCTTGTCAACGAGGCACAAATCGGATCTACGGTCCTGGTCCACTTTGGTAGCCGTGCGGCCGCTGGCTATATCGTCGACATTGCGTCTGAGCTAAGCGAGCTGCGAGGCAAAATCGCCCTCGATCCCGCGCGTATAAAGCCCATCGAGGCGATTCTCAGCAAGCCTCTCTTTAGTGCCGAGGCCGCCCGCATCGCGCGTTGGATGAGCCGCGAATATGTCGCGACGCTTTCCGAGTGCCTGCGCCTGTTCTTGCCCCCGGGTGGAAGCCCGCGCGTGGTCAAAGGCGACGACGGCGTGTGGACGGTTGAACGTCCCGCCGTCAAGCCTATCCAAAACCGCTGGGTCATGCTCACGCCCGAGGGCTTTGACTATACGCCGCCCAAGACCGCGGTCCGTCAGCGCCAGCTTATCGAGGCCCTCCAGTGCGGCCCGGTCACGACGCGCGATCTCAACTTGCTCTACAACAGTATGTCGGCGACCATCAAGGCGCTTGAAAAACGCGGCGTCGTGGTGGTGGAGGAGCGCCGCGCCTGGCGTGGCTGCAGCGAGCAGACCACGCTGTCCTCGGCGAGCGGTAAGGCGCCGGTGGCACTCACCAACGGCCAGCAGCAGGCGCTTGCGCAGATTGAGCGCGCCCGCCTTGACGCCCACGGCGACGTGGTTCTTGTCGACGGCGTCACCGGATCTGGTAAAACCGAGGTCTACCTCTCTGCCATCGAGCGCGTGCTCGCGGTCGGCCGTTCGGCTTGCGTGCTGGTGCCCGAGATTTCGCTGACGGCCCAGACCGTCGGCCGCTTTCGCTCGCGCTTCGGTGAGACGGTCGCGGTCTTCCACTCGCGCCTTTCGGCCGGCGAGCGCCTGGACCAGTGGGATATGGTCGCCAGCGGTGCCGCCCGCGTTGTCGTCGGCGCGCGTTCGGCACTCTTTTGCCCGCTCAGCGATCTGGGCCTCATCATCATCGACGAGGAGCACGAGACCAGTTACAAGCAGGGTTCCAGCCCGCGCTACCATGCGCGCGAAGTGGCGGCCGAGATGGCGCGGCGCTACCGCTGCCCGCTCGTGTTGGGCTCCGCCACGCCCTCGGCCGAGGCCCTCGACCGCTGCCGCCGTGGCACGTATAACGGTGCCACCTGGACGCGCGTCGAGATGCCCGAGCGCCCGGGACACGCCGTACTGCCGACAGTCCGCATTGCCGACCTGCGCCGCGAGTTCTCGCACGGCAGCCGCTCTATGTTCTCAAAACCGCTGATGGAAGGCCTGGAGCGTGTGGTCGAGCGCCGTGAGAAGGCCGTGCTGTTGCACAACCGCCGTGGCTTTGCGCCGTTCCTGATGTGCCGCGAGTGCGGCTGCGTCCCCACCTGCAACCACTGCTCCACCGCGCTTACGTATCACGAGCGCACGCACACGCTGCAGTGTCACACATGCGGTTCGTCTTGGCGCGTGCAGCCGTATCCCGCGCCCACGAGCCGTTGCCCCAAATGTGGCAGTCGCTACCTGGCAAAAATGGGCCTGGGTACGCAGCAGATCGAGGACGCACTGCACCAGATGTTGCCCGAGGACGTCACCATTATTCGCATGGATGCCGATTCCACGCGCGGAAAGGGCGCGCACAAAAAGCTGCTTGAGCAGTTCGATGCCGCCGATTGCGCGGTGCTGCTGGGCACCCAGATGATCGCCAAGGGCCTCGACTTTCCTGAGGTCACGCTCGTGGGCGTGGTCAATGCCGACTTTGCCCTCAAGCTGCCGGACTTCCGCGCAGGGGAGCGCGCCTACGATCTGCTGGAGCAAGTCGCCGGCCGTGCCGGTCGTGGTGATCGCCCCGGCGAGGTCATCATCCAGACCTACCTGCCCGAGGACCCGGTCATTCGCGCCGTCGCTGAGCATGACCGTTCGATCTTTACCGACTACGACCTGGACCAGCGCCGCGACGCGCTGTACCCGCCGTTTGTTCGCCTGGTCAACATCTTGGTGTGGTCGGCGAACCGAGACGACGCGCGGGACTACATCGGGCGCATCGCAAAGCTCCTCAAGCGCCGCTGGCATGCCGCCGCGCCCGACTTTTTGCGGGCGGGGAGTGCCGTGCCGCAGGTGCTGGGCCCGGCTTCGTGTGTAATCGAGAGAGCCAAGGACCGCTACCGCTTCCATCTGCTTGTGAAGTCGCCCGTGGGGTACCATGTCTCTGATGATATCGACGCCTGTCTCAAAGAGGTGGGCTCTGTGCGCGGCGTGAGCGTGAGCGTTGACGTCGACGCCTATGATTTGATGTAACAACTCGAAAGGATGGCCATGGAAGCCAACGGAATCGTACTGTCGCCCGACCCTCGTCTGCGCCAGGAGTGCGCCGTCATCGAGGAGATCACCCCGGCGATCGAGGCGCTTGCCGAGAAGATGAAGAAGATGATGTTCGAGAACGGCGGCTGCGGTCTGGCTGCCCCGCAGATCGGCGAGCTCATTCAGCTCGTCACCATCGACTGCGACTACAGCGACAAGAACGACTACGACCCGTACGTGCTTATCAATCCCGTCATTGTTGAGCAGAGTGACCATCTGGTGCCCTTTAGCGAGGGCTGCCTTTCCATTCCTGGCATCAGCTGCGAGATCGAGCGTCCCGACCATGTCATCGTAGAGGCGTACGACTTGGACGCCAACCTGATTCGCTATGAGGCCACGGGCGACCTGTTCTGCGTGTGCCTGCAGCACGAGATCGATCACCTGCACGGCAACACCATGTTTGAGCGACTGAAGCCGATGCAGAGAATCAAAGCAGTCAAGGAGTACCAGGACGCCCTGGCTCGCGGCGCTCGACCGGGCGAGACGGAGTAGGTTTGTCCGTCCCCGGCGCACCCGCCTATATCATCCCGTGCTCAAACATTCTCGCTGCACTGCGAAACTGCGCGCGGGACGATATAGGCGGGTGCGCCGGAGACTACGTTGACGCTGCTTGTCTCGCCCGGGTGCCGTGGGCCAGGGAGGGGCGTCTTCGCTGATAATTGCTTTGTTGGAAGAGCTGCTTTTATTGCGGCTCTTTCTTTGGTTTTGGGTATATTTGTTCTTGTTGAAATGTTATTGCGGATGGGCTGGTGACTTGGCTTTCCGCTGTTGTTTGTAGCCGTCTCGGCTTTGGTTGAGGGGAGACGTCCTTTATGCGTATTGTGTTTATGGGTACGCCTGATTTTGCTGTGCCTTCGCTGACTTCGCTTGTTGAGGCTGGCAATGAAATTGTGCTGGTTATTACTCGTCCTGATGCTGTTCGTGGGCGTGGTAAGAAGCTGGAGCCTTCCCCTGTTAAGGCTAAGGCGCTTGAGCTTGGTCTGCCCGTTGTTGAGGCCAATCGTATGACGCCTGAGGTTGTTAAGGCGCTTCAGTCTGCCCATGCTGACATTTTCTGCGTGGCTGCTTATGGCTGCATTTTGCCTGATGAGGTCCTGCATATGGCGCCGCTCGGCATTGTTAATGTTCATGCGTCCTTGCTGCCTCATTGGCGTGGGGCTGCTCCTATTCAGCGTGCGATTCTCGCTGGTGATGAGGTTGCTGGCGTTTCTATCATGCGCATTGGACATGGCGTGGATACTGGTGCTTATTGTGCTCAGGTTTCCACGTCCGTTGCCGGTAAGCATGCCGAGGCGCTCACGATGGAGCTTGGTGAGCTTGGCGGCAAACTGCTTGCCGATACGCTTCCTTCTCTTGCCGATGGCACCGCCGTGTGGACTGAGCAGGATGAGTCGCTCGTCACTCATGCTGCCAAGATTTCCAAGCTGGAGATGCGTCTGGATCCGCAGATGGCTGCGCTCGATTGTGTGCGTCATGTGCTCGCTTCGTCCGATACCGCGCCTGCTCGTTGCGTGATTGCCGGCAAGACCGTGCGCGTGCTCGATGCTGCGCCGGTTGATGTGTCGCTTGGCGAGGGTCAGGTTCTCATTAAGGCCAAGCGTGTTTACCTTGGTCTTTCCGATGGTGCGGTTGAACTGCTCGAGGTTAAGCCCGATGGCAAGCGTGCCATGGCCGCTTCTGCTTGGGCTGCTGGGCTGCAAGGCGCCGATCTTATCTGGGGTGTTTTGTCATGAGCAAGCTGTCTCCCGCGCGCAAACTTGCGCTCGATGTGCTAATGGAGGCCGATCGCCGCGGCATGTATGCGCGTGACGTGCTGTCCTCTCGCGCATCGGCCAAGGCTATTGACCAGCGCGATTCCGCTTTTGCCGCCCGCTTAGCGCTGGGTGTGGCCGCTACGCAGGGTATTTTGGACGAGCTGCTCGATCAGTTTCTCGATAAGCCTAAAAAGGTTGCGCCGCGTGTTCGCATGGCGCTTCGTATCTCGGCCTTTGAGATGCTCTATCTGCATACGCCTGGTCGCGTTGCGGTGAGTCAGGGCGTTGAGCTGGTGCGCAGCGGAGCTAAGTCTGCCGCCGGTTTGGCCAATGCCGTGCTGCATAAGGTCGCGGACAACGTTGAGGACTTTGCCACGGCGTCCGATGTAGATGAGTCTGAGCGACGCCTGGTTCGTCTGTCGCGCCTGATGGGATTGCCGCGTTGGCTGTGCGCTCGCATTATGGCATCGTTCGACACGCCTGAGGGTGCGCTTAACTTTGCCGGCAATCTGGCCCCCGCGCCGCTGGCCCTGCATGAGAACGCCTTTGCGACCAAGCCCGATCCGTATATCTCGCAGCTCGTCGCGCCCGTCTTCCCGGGCTGCCATGCCCCGGTAGATGCGCAGGTCACGGTTGCATCGGGCGTGTTTGAGCGTGCTGCCGCGGTGGCATCTGATCTCAACGCGCAGCTTATCGCCACAGCTGCCACGCGCCCTGGAAGCTGCCTTGAGATTGGTGCCGGTCGTGGCACCAAGACCTATGTGATGATGTGTCAGGCCAAGCGTGCGGGCTATGAACGTCAGCATACGGCGCTTGACCTGCATGATCGTAAATGTGATCAGAATCTCGCGCGCCTGCATAAGGCGGGTATTACGGGTGTTCGCACGGTCTCGGGCGATGCTTGCGAGCTTGATGAGGTGCTCACATCGTTTGATGCCATGCTTGGCAAGCCGGTTAAGTTCGACACAGTCTTTATCGATGCGCCGTGCTCGGGCACCGGCACCATGCGCCGTCATCCCGAGATCCCATGGCGTCTAACTGAGAATGACGTTACGACTGATTTACCCAAACTGCAGCTGACGATGCTCAAGGTAGCTGCCGCGCGCGTGGCTGCCGGCGGCGAGCTCATCTATGCGACGTGCTCCGTCTTCGACGAGGAGAACACGCAGGTGGTGGATGCTTTCCTTGCTTCTCCCGAGGGTGCCGGCTTTAGCGTGGCACCGCTTTCCGAGGCACAGATTCTGCAACTCCCCGAGTTCGACCAGGCCAAGAAGCTCGTATCCGTACGCCAGAACGATCGAGGCCTCTTCCAAAGCGTGCCGGTAAACGCCGACTCCTACGACGGCCACTTCTGTGCCCGCCTGGTCCACAAGTAACGACTAAGTTGCGGTGAAATAGGGATTGAATAGCGGCTTAAGCCCGCCAAACAGTCCTTATTTCACCGCAACTCATAGAGCTACCTGCAACAGAAAGAGGCAGCCCCGCGATCGGTTTCGGTCGCGGGGCTGCTTGGTTTCTAGTGGTTATGTGGGCAGTTGGCGCAGCAGCCGCTGGTGGCGCTGGTGCTGGAGCCGCCGCTGCGTTGGTCGGTGTTGTAGAAACCGCTGCCGTCGAACTTAATGCCGCTGGCCGAGAACGTCTTGGATGCCGGGGCGCCGCAGCTGGGGCATACGACCTCGGGCGTCTCGGACATGGGGTGCTCAACTTCAAACACGTTGCCGCAACTCGTGCACTTGTAATCGTAGCGCGCCATAATACTTCCTTTTCAGCACAAAGCGGGCAGATCGCTCTGCCCGCAAAAATTCAAACAGCTGTAACTGTACCCTATATCGTGGGTTTTATCACGCTTCGCCCCAGAATCTGTGGGTGCTGCGCAGGAGCTTCGCAGTTTTCTCTTCGGCCGCCGCAATGTCGGCCTCTTGCGCCTGCCATGTCCAGTTGCCCGTGGCCACGCCCGGCACGTTCATACGTGCATCGTCGCCCAGCCCCAGTATGTCCTGCAGCGGCATCATAACGAGCGGCGCATCGCTTGCCAGGGCGTTGCCCATGAGCTCGCTTGCCAATGCAATGCCGCTCGGCTCATCGCCGCCTGCAAAGGAGCGCGTGCACCAGCCGGCAAGTGTCGAGGTGTCGTGCGTCGAGGTGTACAGGATCTTGCCCGGTGTGGGATGAATTCCGCAGCGAACGTCGTAGTCGCTAAACTCCAGTACGTCCATGCCGGGGAAGCCGCAGGTCGATGCCATCGCACGAACACCAGGCGTCAGATAGCCCAGATCCTCGGCGATAAAGTTAAGCGGACCAAGCTCGTCATAGGCGGTCTTGAACAGGTCCTTGCCCGGGCCCGCAAGCCAGCGGCCGTCGGCACAGGCCTTGCCGGCGGGGATGCTAAAGTAGCTGTGAAAGCCCAGGAAGTGGTCCAGGCGCACGCGGTCGTAGAGTGAAAACGCACGACGCAGGCGATCCATCCACCAGCTATAGCCGTTCTTCTTCATGTGATCCCAGCGGAAGGTAGGGTTTCCCCACACCTGGCCCTCGGGCGCAAAGTTGTCGGGCGGCGCGCCCGAAATCTCAATCGCCTTGCCGGTATCGGACAGCCAGAAGTTCTCGGGCTCGCTCCACGCATCGGCCGAATCGTCCGAGACATACATCGGGATATCGCCGATGACCTCGATGCCCTTCTTGTGCGCATAGTTCATGAGCTCGCACCAGGCAAGGTCAAAGCGATACTGCATGTACGCCTGCAGCTCAGCCTCGTCGTGGAAGCGCTTGTCATCGATCAGGTGCTCGTTGTAGCGCGCGACATCCGCCGGCCAATCGTGGCGCGACTCGCCCTCAAAGTACTTCTTAACGGCCATGTAGACGCAGTACTTCTCGAGCCAATCGGCGTTGCGATGTTTAAATGCCGTGTACAGCGGGTCGGCATCCTCGCCGCCGTGGGCCTTCCAGGCAGCAAAGTCGGCAGCCAGCTCCTCGTGGCTCTCGGGCAGCAGGTCGATATTGCCTGCAAAGGCCGAAGGACCGGCGTAGGGGGAGCGGAAGAAGTCCGTGGGATTGACGGGCAGGACCTGCCAGTAACGCATGCCCATGGCGGCCAGATGGTCGATAAAGCGACGCGTGGGCGCACCGATTGTGCCGGGTTTGCCGTCATCGGTCGGCACCGAGGTGATGTGGCACACGACGCCCGCGCCGTGATCGAGCGGCTCCTGCAGGCGCTTCTCGGAATGGTGATAGATGATCGAAGAGCCCAACGGGTACAGGTCGAGCGTGACGGTACCGTTGTGGATCTCGCACTCGTGGCCGCTGATAACGTCGCTTGCACATTCGCCGAGCGCTGGGATCGTCACACAGTGCGAATTGCGCAGACTTCGGTTGATGATAACCGTCGCGGCCTCGCCGTCTTTGCCCGTGCGGGTGTAAGCCAAGACTTCGTCGTTGAGCGCAAAGGCCTTGATCTCGCCATCGACCATAAAGGGCAGCGCGCGGCGCACGGCAGACGCGTTCTTAACGATGGCCAGCGTGTCGAAGTCGTGGAGTTGGTCCTTGGTCGGCAGTGTACGGCGGTTGCCAGGATCGGTGAGGCCCTCCAGGCCGTACTCATCGCCATAATAGATCGAGGGTACGCCCGGGAAGGTCATCTGCATGAGCGTCGCCAGCCAAAAACGGCTCTTGGCCAGGCCCATCGAGTTATCATCCAGGCGCCATTTGCTGCGTTCGCTCTCGGGCAGCTGCGACTCATCTGGGCCGCCGCCGAGCACCGAGATAATGCGAGGACGGTCGTGGCTCGAAAGCAGATTGAGTGCGCAGGCCAGTGCCTCGCGCGGGTAGTTCTCGCGCAGGGTCTCGATGTCCTCGGCAGCCTGATATGCGTTCTTGTAGCCCATCAAAAAGCCGATGACCATGTCGCGGAAGGGGTAGTCCATGGCGGAGTCGAGCTCCGAGCCCTGCAGATAGCGACGCAGGTGACCATAGCTGATCTTGTTGGAAGCGTCCTCCCAGACTTCGCCGAGCAGCAGTGCGTCGGGCTTCTCGGCGAGCACGGCCTTTTTGATTTCGGCCAGGAAGTCGTCGGAAAGCTCGTCGGCCACGTCCAATCGCCAGCCGTGGGCACCGGCGCGCAGCCATTTGCGAATCACGCCGTCCTTGCCCAGGAGCTTCTCGCGCACCAGCTCGGAATTCTCGTTGATGGCGGGCATGTTGCCCACGCCCCACCAGCAGTCATACGAACCGTCCTCATGGAAGTAAAACGCATCGCGCCACGGCGAGTCCTCGCTCTGCCACGCACCGACACCGGGATAGTTGCCGTAGCGGTTAAAGTAGATCGAGTCATCGCCCGTATGGTTGAAGACGCCATCCAGGATGATGGAAATGCCGAGCTTCTCGGCTGCCTCGCACAGCTCCGTAAAGTCCTGCTCGGTGCCCAGGATCGGGTCGATCTTGGTGTAATCGGCCGTGTCGTAGCGGTGGTTGCTCGCGGCCTCAAAGATGGGGTTGAGGTAGATGGCCGTAAAGCCTAGCTCGGCAATGCGGGGCAGGTCATTTTGGATACCCTTGAGCGAGCCGCCGTAAAAATCCCAGGTCTTGATGGAGCCGTCTTCGGCACGCTCGTACACGGGCGGCTCGTTCCAGTCCTCGACCATGCGGCGCTGGATTCCGTTGCGCGGTTTTTCGACTTCGGCCTGCGTGCGCTCGCGCCAGTTTTCGTCGCGAGCGTAGCGATCGGGGAAGATCTGGTAGACCATACCGCGCTCGTACCAGGTGGGACGGTTCTCGCGGTGCTTGTAGACGGTAATCTGGAACGACGGGACCTCGGCGTAGTTGTAAGTTACGCCCTCGCCACCGGTGCGACCCTGTGGTGCGCCTAAGCGGACCTCGGGCTGGCCCTCGATGTTGCAGATAAAGCTGTACCAGATAAGACAGGGCTCGGTGCACTCAAGCTCTGCAGTAAATATGCCGTCGCCCTCGTGCGTCATGGGATACAGAGACTCACCGATTTCATCGACCCAGGTACGCAGGGTAAGCGTTGCCTGGTTAGGGTCGGCATCCTCCAAAATCACCGAGAGCGAAACAGAAGTTCCAGTGGTCACAGCGCCAAACGGAGTACGAAACTGCGGCAGACGACTGTTGTGAATCAATCTCATAATACGGTCCAGTTCAATAGAATCACGGCCTGCGGGCCATGGGCTTTACGCACAGGATAAAAGTATATCTGTTGTACACAGGCTGTATAAACAACATCCGTTTACCATCGGCGAACGGTTGTCCTAGAAAATCGTTTTACCACCCAAATTATCGCGATATTTAAAAACATCTATACCGATACTATTTGTAGCCAACCAAAAGTACTTCGGTTTACTACGACGAATTGAATGATCTCAACCACGGTCATTTTCGTGATATTAAAACCGCAGGTAGAGGCGTTGCCAATTTCGTAGATTACTCGCCGTGGTCAGCCGGAGCCATTTTGTCGTAGTAAACCGGTCCTCTTTTTAATATAGAAGTTCAACGCAAAAGAGGGCGCCTGGTTGGGGCGCCCTCTTTTGCGTTGAGGATTAAGTTTGAATTGTCCGGATTAGTGGCGCTTGCGGGTGGCCGTTGCCTTACGGACGGAGGTCTTCTTGGTCGGAGCCTTTTCCTCAGTCTTAGCGGCGGGGGAGACCGGGGCCTCCTTGGCGGGCTCGGTCTTTGCCGTTGCCTTCGGAGCGGTCTTGACCTCAGCAGCCTTCGGTGCCGGCTCGGCCTTTACTGCGGGCTTGTCCTCGGCCTTAGCCTCTGCCTTGGGAGCAGCAGCCTTGGTCGTGGCCTTTTTGGCCGTCGTGGTAGTGCGCTTGCGCGTGGTGGTCTTGGCGGCCGGCTTTGCCTCGACAGCTGCCTTGCCCTTGGGCTCGGCGGGCGTCTCCTCGACCTTGGTGGCCGGCTTTGTGGTGGCCTTCTTGGTCGTCGACTTCTTAGCCGCGGCCTTCTTGGCAGTCGTGGTCTTGGTCGCGGTCGTCTTCTTGGCAGCAGTCTTGGCCGGAGCCTTTGCCGCGGGCTTAGCCTCGGCAGCGTCGGCCTTTATCTCGGGAACGACCTCGGCCTCGGCGGCCTTCTTGGCAGCGGCGGTCGTGCGCTTGCGCGTGGTCGTTGTCTTGGCAGCGGTGGTCTTGCTCGCAGCGGCCTTCGTGGTCGTGGCCTTCTTAGCCGTTGTCTTGCGGGTGGTCGTCTTCTTAGCGGCAGGTTTCGCTGCGGGCTTAACTTCGGTATCGGCAGCCGGCTTCTCCTCGGCCTTGGGCTCCTCGGCGGCAGCGGACTCCTTAACGGGCGCCGCAGGCTCGGCCTCAGCGGCAACCGGCTTCTCCACAGCCGCAGCAGCCTCCACAGCCGCCGGCCTCTCAATCTCCGGGTGCATAAAGAAGTACAGGTCCAGATACTTGTCGGCCGAGCGCGTCCAGCTAAAGTCCTGGCTCATGGCCTGCGTGACCAGCTGGTTCCATGCCTCGCGGTTATCCCAGAACAGGCGTGCCGCGCGGAACACGGCGTCGCCCATCTCGTCGCCGTTAAAGTTGCTAAACGAGAAGCCCGTGCCCTCGCCGGTAAACTCGTTATACGGGATCACCGTGTCCTTCAGGCCACCGGTCTCGCGCACGATGGGCAGGGTGCCGTAGCGCATGGCGATAATCTGCGACAGGCCGCAGGGCTCAAACTTCGAAGGCATCAGGAACATATCGGCGGCGGCGTACATGCGCTGCGACAGCGCCGGGTCAAACTCGATGCGCGCGGCCATGGTGCCGGGGTACTTGTCCTGGAAGTAGCGCAGACCGTCTTCGTAGTCGCGGTCGCCGGTGCCCAGCACGGCCACCTGAACGCCGCCGGCCAGGATGCGGTCGAGCGCGTACATGACCAGGTCCATGCCCTTCTGGCGCGTCAGGCGCGTGACCATCACCATAAGCGGGCGGTCGTCGCGAACCTCGAGCCCCAGCTCTTCCTGCAGCTTGGCCTTGCACACGGCCTTGCCGGAACGGTCGTCAACCGTGTAGTTGGCGGCAATGCGCTTGTCGGTTGCCGGGTCAAAGGCCGCCACGTCAATGCCGTTGAGGATGCCCTGCAGTGCGTAGGAGCGCTCGCGCAGTACGCCGTCCAGGCCCTCGCCAAACTCGGGCGTCTGGATCTCGCCCGCGTAGGTGGGGCTCACCGTGGTGATGGCATCGGCATAGTGCAGCGCGCCCAGCATATAGTTGATGCTGCAGGCGTCGCAGCGCAACTGCGTGGCGGCCGCGGGAATATGCGCCACACCCAGGATGTCCTCCATCACGGTGTCGCTAAACTGGCCCTGGAACGCCACGTTGTGGATCGAGAACACAGTCTTGATGCGGTCGTACAGCGGCAGGCCCTGGTAGAACTCGCGCAAGAACAAGGGCGCCAGTGCCGTCTGCCAGTCGTTGCAGTGCAGGATGTCGCACTCAAAACCGGCCGGCAGGTGCTGCAGGCTCTCGGTAATGGCCTTGGAGAAGAACGCGAAGCGCTCGCCGTCGTCAAAGAAGCCGTACGGATAATCGCGCGCAAAGTAGCGCTCGTTGTCCACGAACATATAGGTGACGCCGTCGTGCTCGAGCTTCTCCAGCCCGCAGTACTCGTTGCGCCAGCCCAGGCTCACGTAAAAGTCGGAAAAGTGCTCCATCTGCGCCTTGTACTCGTCCTTGATGGTGGCGTACTTGGGCACCATCACGATGACCTCGGCGCCGGCGCGCACAAGCGCCGCAGGCAGCGAGCCCGCCACGTCGCCCAGGCCACCGGTCTTAACAAACGGTGCGCACTCGGCCGAGGCAAACACGATCTGCATCTTTTTGCTGGAATCTGCCATATTGTCTCCCATGTTGCAATTCGAGAATAGCCGCCTGGCGCTAACCGGGCGGCTATTCTACCTGTTACGAGCGATGTTGCGGTGCCAACGTTAACGTACGATGGTGGTGTCGGAAGTTAACGGAGCCTTGCCCAGCACCAGGATGTTCTCGGGCGTGCCGCGAAGCTCGGTGTTGGTGGGAACCACGTTGTTCTTGTCCAGAATGGCGTTCTCGACGCGTGCGCCGCTCTTGATGATGCAGCTCTGGTTGATGATCGAGTTAGTCACCGCAGCGCCTTCCTCGACCACGACACCGCGCGACAGGATCGAGTTGCGCACGGTGCCCTTGATGATGCAGCCGGCCGAGATGATCGAGTTGCACGCGTGGCTGCCGGTCGCATAGCGCGAAGGCGGCACGTCGTGAGCCTTGGTCAGAATCGGGCGCTCGGGATCGAAGAGCTGGTCGGCCACGGTCTGGTCGAGCAGGTCCATGCTGCGACGATACAGCGACTTCTCGCTAAACACGCCCACGACCTCGCCCTTGTACTCGTAGCTGCATACGTCGATGTTGCCAAAGTCGCCCTGGAGTGCCTCGAGCAGGTCCAGATAGTCGGCGGCCTGGTAGTGGTCGATGATCTCGAGCAGCGTATCGCGGTTGACGATGCAGCAGTCCATAGAGGCGTTGTCGCCGTACGCGACGCCAGCGCTCACGCCCGTCAGGCGGCCGTTCTCGTTAATCTCGAGCTTGGTCTCGTCATCGACGTTGCGCGTGGCCTTGCAGTACACCACGGTCATCTGGGCACCGGAGTTCTCGTGCGCGTCGATGATGGTGTTGAGGTCCATGTTAAAGATGATGTTGGTGCCCATCATCACAACATAGGGCTTGTCCGAGCGCTGGAACAGCGTCTTGTTGGAGATGATGTCGCGCAGCAGGAAGCGCATGCCGCCCTTGGTGGTGCCATACGCGTTGCCGGGCACCATGAACAGGCCGCCCTTCTTGCGGTCCAGGCCCCAGTCCTTACCCGAGCCCACGTGGTCGATCAGCGAGCGGTAGTTGCCCGGCATGACGACGCCGACGGTCTTAATGCCGGCATTCATCATGTTGGACAGCGGGAAGTCGATCAGGCGGTAGCGGCCCAAAAACGGAACGGACGCGATGGGGCGGTCCTTGAGCAGCACGCTGCCGTAGGTCGAAGAGTAGTTAGCGGTGATATAACCGATGGCCTTGCGATTGATCATCGGATCATTCCCCCTTCCCGATAACGACGTCATTTCCAACGACGGCCGTATCCTTGGTGGTATCGACAGAGCCGAGCTTCACGCCCTCTTCGACCGTGGAGTTCTCGCCCAAAATAGCGCGGCAGATGTGCGCACCGCTCTTAACGTGCGCACCCGGCAGCAGCACGGAGTCCTCGACCACAGCGCGCTCCTCGATGATGACATCGGTCGAAAGGATCGAGTGGCGCGCGGTGCCGTAGATCTTGCAGCCGTTGGAGACCAGGCAGTCGTCCAGGCGGCCGTCCGGGCCAATGTAGTGCGGCGGACGCGTGGTGATGTTGGACATGATGGGGAAGTGCTTGTCGAACAGATCGAACTCGGGGTTGTTGCCCAGCAGGTCCATCGAGGTCTCGTGGAAGCTGGCGATGGTGCCAACGTCCTTCCAAAAGCCGTGGAACTCGTAGCTGTACAGGCGCTTGCCCTCGCCGAGCAGCTTGGGGATGATGTCCTTGCCAAAGTCGTGGCTCGAGCGCTGGTCCAGAGCGTCTTCCTCGAGCGCCTCGATCAGCACGTCTGCCGAGAAGATGTAGATGCCCATGGACGCGAGATTCGAATCGGGCTTATCGGGCTTCTCGGTGAACTTGGTGATGCGGCCGTCCTCGGGGTCGGTGGTCAGGATGCCAAAGCGGCTGGCCTCCTCCCACGGCACGGGCATAACGCTCACCGTGAGGTCGGCGTTGTTCTCAATGTGTGTCTTGAGCATCTTGCGGTAGTCCATGCGATACAGGTGATCGCCCGAAAGAATCAGGACGTACTTGGGGTCGTTGGCCTTGATGTAGTCCAGGTTCTGCGTAATGGCGTCGGCCGTGCCTGCATACCATGCGCCGCCGGTCTGCGTCTCGTACGGCGGCAGGATCGAAACGCCGCCGTCGCGGCTGTCTAGATCCCAAGCCTCGCCAGAGCCCACGTAGGCATGCAGCAGGTAGGGGCGATACTGCGTCAGAACGCCCACCGTGTCGATACCCGAGTTGGAGCAGTTGGAGAGCGAAAAGTCGATAATGCGGAACTTGCCACCAAAGCTAACCGCCGGCTTAGCGATCTTTTGGGTGAGTGCCCCCAATCGGCTGCCCTGTCCTCCTGCGAGGAGCATCGCGATGCATTCTTTCTTACTCATCGATTTCTCCTTCTGTCATCGATGTTCCTAAACCCATTAGCGACGGGCGCGGCGCAACGTCACGCCCGTCGAGTAATGCCGTGCTGGCATAGGGGAGCTCGCGCGCCTTTACGCGTGCCAGATCTCGTCGCGGTACTCGCGAATGGTGCGGTCGCTCGAGAACCAGCCGCTCGAGGCGGTGTTGAGCAGAGCCTTGCGGTTCCAGGTCTCCTGGTCGCCATAGCTGCCCGTGAGTTTCTCCCACGCATCCACGTAGCTACGGAAGTCTGCCATGACCAGGTCGGGGTCGTTGTTGTTCATGAGCTCGTTGTAGATGCTCTCGAAGTTGCCCGAAAGACCCGCAAAGGTGTTGTCCTTGAGCTCGTCCATCACGCGGCCCAGACGCTCACGGTCGCCGTTGAGGGTATCCCACGCAAAGTAGCTGTTCGACGCCCAGAGCTGCTCGACCTCGGGGGCGGTCAGACCAAAGATGGCTTCGTTCTCGCGACCGGCCAGGTCGGCGATCTCGATGTTGGCGCCGTCGAGGGTGCCCAGCGTAATGGCGCCGTTCATCATGAGCTTCATGTTGGACGTGCCCGAGGCCTCCTTGCCGGCCGTGGAGATCTGCTCCGAGATCTCGGCGGCGGGGTAGATGAGCTGGGCGTTGCTCACGCGGAAGTTGGGGATAAAGCAGACCTTCATGACCTCGTTGACGCGCGGGTCATTGTTGATGACGTCGGCCACGGAGTTAATAAGGCGGATGGTCTCCTTGGCAAAGGTGTAGCTCGAGGCAGCCTTGCCGCTAAAGATGAAGGTCGTCGGCGTCACGTGGAAATTGGGATCGGCGATGCGACGGTTGTAGATGTCCATCACCTTCATGATGTTCATGAGCTGTCGCTTGTAGGCGTGGAAGCGCTTTACCTGAACATCGAAGACGGTGTTGGGGTCGATGACCAGACCAGTCTCAGCCTTAACGTAGGCGGCAAGGCGCTCCTTGTTGGCGCGCTTGGAGGCACCCACGGCCTTCAGGAACTCGGCGTCGTTCTGGAACTCTTTGAGTTTCTCCAGCTCAAAGGCGTCCTTCAGCCAGCCGTCGCCAATGGCCTCGGTCACGAGCTTGGCGTAGGTGGGGTTGGCCTCGGCAAAGAAGCGACGGTGCGAGATGCCGTTGGTCTTGTTGTTGAACTTCTCGGGCGTCAGGGCATAGAAATCCTTGAGCACGATGTTCTTGATGATGTCGGAGTGGATCTTGGCCACGCCGTTGACGCTGTGGCTGCAGATCACGGACAGGTTGGCCATGCGAATCTCGCCGTCCCACAGGATGGCGGTCTGGCGCAGACGCTCCTGCCAGCCCTCCTGCGTGGTGTCGAACGACTCGTGCCAACGACGGCTGATCTCGTCGATGATCTGGTACACGCGGGGGAGGAGCTTGGAGAACATGCCGATGGGCCACTTCTCCAGGGCCTCGGGCAGGATGGTGTGGTTGGTGTAGCTCACGACCTGCGTCACGATGTTCCAGGCGTCGTCCCACTCGAGCTTCTTCTCGTCGATGAGGATGCGCATGAGCTCGGGTCCGCACATGGCGGGGTGCGTGTCGTTGGTGTGGATGGCCACAAACTGCGGCAGCAGCTCCCAGTTCTCGCCGTGCTCCTTCTCAAAGGTGTCGAGCAGGCTGTAGATGCCGGCCGAGACAAACAGGTACTCCTGCTTCAAGCGCAGCAGGCGGCCGTGCTCGCCGGCGTCGTTGGGGTAGAGGATGGCGCTGATGGCCTCGGCCTCGGCGCGCTCGGCGTCGGCCAGGGCATAGTCGCCGCGGTTGAAGGCCTCAAGGTCAAAGTGCTCCTCGACCGGCTCGGCAGCCCAGACGCGCAGCTTGTTGACAGTCTCGCCGGCATAGCCCACGACGGGGATGTCATAAGGGACGGCCAGGATGTCCTGCGTGTCCACCGTGCGGTAGAACGTGCGACCGTTCTCCTCAAAGCCCTCAACGTGACCACCAAACTTGATGGTTACGGCCTTGTCCTGACGGCGGACCTCCCAGGGATAGCCGTGGGTAAGCCACTCGTCGGTGGCCTCGACCTGGCTGCCGTTGACGATCTCCTGCTTAAACAGGCCGTAGCGGTAGCGCATACCGTTGCCGTAGCCGGCAATGCCCTCGGCTGCCATCGAATCCAAAAAGCATGCGGCAAGACGGCCCAGGCCACCGTTGCCCAGCGCCGGATCGGGCTCCTGGTTTTCGATGACGGACAGGTCGAAACCCATGTCGTCGAGTGCCTCGGCGACCATGTCGCGCACGCCAAAGTTGAGCAGATAGTTGTCGAGCAGGCGGCCGATCAAAAACTCGATCGAGAAGTAGTACACGCGCTTCTTGCCCTCGGCGGTGACGTGGGCGTCACTCTTGGTGGCAACGGTGCGTGCCTTCTCGGCCACGAGCTTGGCCAGGGCGTTAAAGCGGTCGAGGTCGCTGGCGGCCTCGACGCTCTTGCCACTGATGCTCATGACAGCATCGCGATAGAGCTCGGTAAACTCCTGCTTGTTGTCGAAGATCTTATTCATACGTTCCTTTCCCCCGGGGATGTTTCTCCCGGAACGGTTTTGACTTGTATCCTACGCCCCCGCGGGGCGGGTGATTACAGCTGTAACGGCTTTGTTACGCATCCTTGCCAGATGCTTTAACAGCGCCTGCCTTAGCCTTGGGAGCAGCCTTTTTATTGGTTGCCTTTTTGGCCTTGGGCTTAGCCGTAGCCTTGGCAGCGGGCTTGGCGGTCTTCGCCTTGGTCGGAGCCTTCTTAGCAGCCGCGGCCTTGGGCTTCACCGAGGACGTGCGCTTACGCGCCGCCTTCTTGGGCTTCTCGACCACCGGCGGCTTGTAGCTGCTGGGACCGCGGCGTTTGAGCACCACGCCTGCCAGGCCGGGCACCTTCATCTCGATGGAGTCCATCTGCCCGTTCCAGGGATAGGGCTCGCTCGAGCAGGTGTAGGGTTCCTCGCCGGCGTATCCGCTGCCGCCAAACTCGGGACGGTCGGAATCGAAGATGACCTCCCAGTCACCCTCGCGCGGTACTCCCACGCGGAAGCTCTCGTAGCTCGCCGGGTCAAAGTTGATCAGGATCACCAGGTCGTCATCGACGTCCTCGCCCTGGCGCACAAAGCTCACGATGGACTGCTTGGAGTTATCCGCGTCGATCCAGGTAAAGCCGTCGTCGGTGTAGCCGCGCTCGTACAGGGCGGGCTCGGCGGTGTACAGGTGGTTGAGCGCCTTTATAAACGCCTGATGGTGAGCATGGGTCTCGTACTGCTCGGTCAGGAACCACTGAATGGACTCGTAGTAGCGCCACTCAATAAACTGGCCGATCTCGTTGCCCATAAAGTTGAGCTTGGCACCGGGGTGCGTCATCTGGTAGAAGGCCAGCGTGCGCAGGCCGGCAAACTGGCGCCACCAGTCGCCCGGCATGCGGCCGATGAGCGAGCACTTGCCGTGCACGACTTCGTCGTGGCTCAGCGGGCAGATGAAGTTCTCGGTAAAGGCGTACATGATGGAGAACGTGAGCAGGCCGTGGTTGCCGGGGCGCCACGGAAAATCGGTCTGCATGTAGTGCAGGGTGTCGTTCATCCAGCCCATGTCCCACTTGTAGTGGAAGCCCAGGCCGCCGTCCTGCGGCGGATAGGTCACGAGCGGCCATGCGGTGGATTCCTCGGCCATCATCATCACGTCGGGGTAGTGCGCCTCTACGGCACAGTTGACCTGACGGATAAACGCGCTGGCGTCCAGGTCCTCCTCGGTACCGTACTTGTTGAACTTCTTTTGGCTGGGATCGTCAATGCCAAAGTTGAGGTACAGCATACTGGACACGCCGTCCATGCGAATGCCGTCCACGTGGAAGTTCTCGAGCCAGTACAGCACGTTGGAGACCAGGAAGGAGCGGACCTCGCCGCGGGCGAAGTCAAACTTGTGCGTGCCCCAGTTGGGGTGAATCTCGTGCTCAAACAGCATGTGGCCGTTAAAGGTGGCAAGGCCGTGGGAGTCGGCGCAAAAACCGCCGGGAACCCAGTCCATGATCACGCCGATGCCCGCCTCGTGGCACGCATCGATAAAGTGCATGAGCTGTTGCGGGTTTCCGTAGCGTGACGTGGCGGCGTAGTAGCCGGTCGTCTGGTAGCCCCAGGAGCCATCGAAGGGGTGTTCCATGAGCGGCATGACCTCGATATGCGTATAGCCCATGTCGCGCACGTAGTCCACGAGCTCCACCGACAGGTCGTCGTAGGTATAGAACTCGCCGCGCTGCGCGGGGAAGGGGTCCATGGGACCGGGGTAGTTGCCGTACTCGTCGGGCTTGCCCTGCGGCGCGTCGCCGTGGCGCTTCCACGAGCCAATATGCACCTCGTAGATGTTAAGGGGCTGCGACATGTGGTTATGGCTGGCGCGGCGCTTGAGCCATGCGGTGTCATTCCACTTGTAGCCATCGAGGGTCCACAGCACGCTCGCGGTACCCGGAGGGCACTCGGCCTTAAAGGCGTACGGATCGGCCTTGTAGAGCTTTTCGCCCTCGTTGGTCTCGATGAGATACTTATAGAGCTGGCCCTGCTCGGCGCCAGGAATAAAACCTTCCCAAATGGCGCTCGTATGCATGGGTACCAGCGGGTTGGCTTGCTCATCCCAGTCGTTAAATTCGCCAATGACGTGAATACTCTTTACGTCGGGCGCCCAAACACAAAAACGCCAGCCGCGCGTACGGTTCTGCGTGTCGGGATGCGCGCCCATCTTTTCCCAGCTGCGCTCCCACGTGCCGATGCCAAACAGGTAGACATCGTCCTTGGTGAGCTCCGGCACGTGCGGGGCGGCTTTACGGGTAGCAGGCTTTTTGGTTGCTGGCTTTAGCTTTGTATCGCTCACGTTTGATCCCATCATGACGCGGCAGCGTGTTGCCTTGGTGACTAGATGCGAAAGGTCCAAGGCTGCACGAATCGAAGGGACGGCGATAGTTCTATGATTCGTTCCACCTCGCGTGCTCGGTGGAACTTTCGGCACAAAATAAGATAGCACCTGTACGTTACTTTTATGAACGAAAGAGGTTTTGCGGTGGCGTTTAATCGGTAAGCGCCATGTTTATACCACTTGCAGAATTGCCGTGGTAAAACTCTTGACAGTTTTACCAATTAGCGTTTCTAGATTGTTAGGTTGACGTTTGGTAAAACGTTTTTAGCAGGTTGTTTACCCTTTGACATCGAAAGGCTCGTTTATGGACCACATCGCTGCCCCAAGTGTTGCTTTTATTTTCGATTGCGACGGCACACTGGTTAATAGCACCCCCGTTTGGGCCTACGCCCAGCCCGAGTTATTGCACCGCCACGGAGTTGACGTGACGGTCGACGATTTTGCCCAATTTGAGCATTTGTCGCTCGAGGACGAGTGCCAGGCCTACCACGACACCTGGGGCATTGGCACAAATGGCGAGGAGCTCTACCGAGAACTGAGCGACATCCTGATCGATGGTTACTCCAAGGTGCCGCCGCGCGAGGGCCTGCTTGCATTTTTGAAGCAGGCGCAGGAGGCCGGTATTGCCATGTGCGTTGCCACGTCCACGCCCGCCGAGTTGGTTAAGTCTGCACTTGCGGGTGCCGGCCTTGATTGCTATATGGAGTTTATTACCACGACGGGCGAGGCCGGACGTTCCAAACAGTTCCCGGATGTGTATGAACTTGCGCTGCGTCGCTTGGAGGAGCGCCACGGGCGCATGTTTGAGCGCGCTTGGGTGTTTGAGGACGCCGTCTTTGGCCTAAAGAGCTCTGGCTCCGCCGGCTTTAAGCGCGTGGGCATCTATGATCCGCACGGCCGCATGAAGCGCGACGACGTGCGCGACAACTGCGATATCTTTATCGACAGCTACGAGGAGCTGGATCTACCCCGCGTGCTTTCGTTTGAGGGATAGGCGAGGGCTGTGGCTTGCAAGGTATTAGTTGTCTGCGGCTCGCCCGTGGTGGCGAGCACAGATCTGTTGCGGAGGCTAGCGGGGGAGTGCGACCACGTTGTCACCGTGGACCGCGGGCTCGACGCACTGCTGGGCGCTGGCCTGGCCTGCGACGTATATGTGGGGGATGCCGACACGGTGAGCGACGCGGGTCGTGCTTTGGTCGATGCCGCCGAAGCCTTTGAAG
Source organism: Collinsella sp. (assembly GCA_048362915.1). Classification (GTDB taxonomy): domain Bacteria; phylum Actinomycetota; class Coriobacteriia; order Coriobacteriales; family Coriobacteriaceae; genus Collinsella. The sequence goes on along the minus strand of DBFPAR010000008.1, from coordinate 13,420 downwards.
TAGAGCGCCACGACCCGTACAAGGACTATACCGATCTGGCGCTGGCGCTCGATTCCGTCCGTCGTCGCTGGCCGGGTGCAGAGGTTGTGGCAACCTGTGCTACGGGCGGCCGTCCGGACATGGCGCTTTCCGTACTGGGGCTGCTCGCGGGCTACGTGGATTCCTCAGTCTGGATTGCCGAAGACGAGACCACGGCCCGCATTCTTCACGGAGGCGAATCGTGGACCATTAAGGGCGCCGAAGGCAAGACGTTCTCCATCATTGCTATAGCCCCCAACACCGAGGTAAGCGAACACGGCCTAGAGTGGGACCTAGACCACAGCCCCCTGGGCCTGCTAGCCGACACGGGCGTTAGCAACGTCGTCAGGTCAACAGCCACGATCCAAGTCCACACCGGCACCGCCGTCGCTTACTTATATCAATAGGCATTTAGAGTCTGACTCAAAAAAAGTCCTTGCACGCCGCGCCAACTTCCCCTATAGTATCTCCTCGTCACGGGGGCGTAGCTCAGCTGGGAGAGCGCTTGACTGGCAGTCAAGAGGTCAGGGGTTCGATCCCCCTCGTCTCCACCATCGTGAATGCAGAGTCTTCGGGAAACCGAAGGCTCTTTTCATATGCTGCCACCATGCACCCCAAAGTGCCGCCGCAAAAAGTTGTGCAATTAATTTCCCATATCTGTACATAGTTTGTTAGACAAACGCAATTAAACAGAACGACAAGCAGGGTCAACCCGACCCCATTATCGCCACGCAACACACGCCGCGCCCCAATAACCAGCGCCAACGTGAACAACATCGTAAAACAACCCCCCTTGAGCACGCTAAATGAACGAAATGTTGTTCACCACTAACCAAATAGGTTTCGTTACCAGCTTGTGCTACGATACCTAACGTTACATGAGTTCAACTGTGCTCACGGTTCCAGCAAACCTCAAAGCGCAGGGTCGATCAGCATCCGGCCGTAACGGCGGTGCCAGAAACACCACGAGCTCCAATAAAGAGGTCATGCGGCTTTATTTTCTGCATTGAAGTAATTCCAAGATGCGGTAAAGAAGATTTTGCATGCCAACACGCAGCAGTCCTGCAGCTGTTTGCGTGCGGTTCAGTTTTGAATTTGCTTGACTGACTCGCACGCAGCCAGCTGAGGCTGTAGGTACTTTGTATACGTACCAACAGCCTCAGAATCTGCATTTATACATACCGTTCACGGTGGGGCAGAGCCACGTGCTTGTCTGACTAGGCTCAGGGTTTGAATATGGAGCGCCTTCGCGCACAAGCGCCTTGGCGAAGCCATAGCCAAACCCCGTGAGCCACACGTAAGACAGCAAGGGGGTGGTGCTCGTGTGGTATGTGATCCAGGTCATTAACGGTCGCGAAGACGTAATGCGCGAGCGCATCGAGCGCATGGTGCCGGCTGGTGTTATGCAGGAGCTCTTTTATCCCCAATTTCAAACCGAGATCAAAGTACACGGCGAATGGGTCAATACGACCAAGCCGCTTTTTCCCGGTTACCTTATCTGCGATACGGCAGACCCCCGCGCCGTGCAACAGTATCTGCTACGCATGGATGACTTTGCCCGGGTTCTTTCCCAGGACGGTCAGTTTGTGCCGCTGGCAAAAGAAGAGGTTCAGCTTATTGGCAGCTTTACGCACAGGGGAGACCGCGTAGTGCCCATGAGCGAGGCCCTAAAAGACGGCGACCAGGTCGTAGTTACGGCAGGTCCGCTGCTGGGCCACGAAGGCCTTGTCAAAACCATTAATAGACGCAAGAGCACTGCTTATTTGGAGCTCGACTTATGCGGCCGCCGCGTGACTACGCGCGTTGGCCTTGCCGTGCTTTCAGCTGAGCAACGCGTCACGCGAAACCTTAAAAAGGCGATCGCCTAGCTGCGGGCGACTGTTTAACGGGACAGGGAGGATCCCCGGAGCGGGGACGTAGTGTTGGAAGAGAACGTGTCGGATAAAACTGAATATATAACTGATGTTCCTAGTGGTACATCGATGATCGGTCAAGTCTTTGATCGGCAGAATGGCTCTCATGCTCATGTAGCGACGGAATATCCACCTCCCGTCGAGAACCCTGCTCCGGCGCAAGGTTTCGTGGCGACAGGAAGTTATAGGGCGCCTGCTGCCGATCCTTTGGCCGCCGCCCCCAAGAAAGGTGGGCCGGCCTATTTTGCCTTCAAGCGAGCCTTCGACTTTGTGTTTTCTGCAGGCGTCTGTGTGATATTGGCCATTCCTGTTGTAGCCGCATGCATCGCCATAGAGATTGACTCTCCCGGCAAGCCGTTCTTTCGTCAAAAGCGAGTCGGTAAGGGCGGTAAGCCTATCTATATCTTCAAACTCCGAACCATGGTCTCTGACGCTCATGAGCACCCTGAGAAGTACATGACTGCTGAGCAGCTGGTGCAATGGCAGCGTGAGCAAAAGGTTGACGACGACCCACGCATTACTCGCGTTGGTCGTTTTCTACGCCAAACTTCACTCGACGAATTGCCGCAGTTCATTAACGTACTTACGGGGGATTTGTCCGTTATTGGACCAAGGCCTGTGACGCTCGAAGAAACCTACGAGTACGGTGACGCCCGCGATGAGGTGCTCGCATGTAAGCCAGGCATCACCGGCTGGTGGGCCGCAACAGATCGTAATGACTCGACTTGGGGGAGCGGCCAGCGGCAGGCTCGTGAACTCTTCTACGTCCGCCACCAGTCGTTTGGACTTGACGCCCGCGTATTCGTTAAAACGTTCAAGGCGATGAGGAGGGGAAAATAACAATGCAATACCCTGCCTACACCGTCCTTCTGAGTTTGTACGCTAAGGAGCGCCCAGAGTACCTTAAAGAGTCACTCGACAGTATGCTTGCCCAGACCGTGCCGCCCGCCGAGATTGTCATGGTTGAGGACGGCCCGTTGACGGATGGCTTGGAGGATGTGCTCCGGGAGTATGACTCTGCCCATCCCGGCCTATTCAACTTTGTTGCCTATGGCGAAAACCGCGGCCTCGGCTACGCCCTGCGTCAAGGCATGATTGCTTGCTCAAACGAAGTCGTCGCTCGTATGGATACCGACGACGTTGCCCGACCCGACCGCATGGAGAAGCAGCTCGCAGCTCTTGAGAGTGGGCTTGACATGGTGGGCAGCGACGTCGTGGAGTTCATCGAGTCGCCTGACAAGCCCGTCGCCACCACTGATCTTCCCAAGGGAATGAACGCTATCCGCGCCTACTCCAAGAGGCGCAACCCCTTTCGCCACCCGCCCATGACGTTCAGGAAATCAAAGGTCATGGAGGCAGGCAACTACAGCTCTGATTTCCTCTATTTCGAGGATTGGGACCTCTTCAACAGAATGCTTGCATGCGGCTGCCGCGCGGACAATTTGGGAGAGCCTTTAGTCGCCATGCGTGTTAGCGAGGACTTCTACGCCCGCAGGGGCGGAGTTCAGTACCTCAAGTACGCCAAGGCCTTCAAGAGAGCACAGGTAGAGCGGGGTTATTTCACTGAACGCGACTATGTCTGCTCATACGTGCCACACGCGCTGGTCTGCCTTATGCCCAATTCGCTGAGGTCACTGATCTATCGAATTCTTCTCCGGAGGGCGTAGCAAAATGGCTTCCAAAGTCGATAACCCACTGGTAAGCATTATCGTCCCCATGTACAACGTGGGAACGTTCGCACTTCCTTGTGTGAGGTCGCTGCTCAATCAGACGTATCCGAACATCGAGATCCTTATCGTGGACGATGGCTGCACAGACGATACTATCGATTTGATCGAATACACCGTCGGAGACGACCCACGCGTCGAGATTCACCATAAGAAGAACGGGGGGCTCTCTTCCGCTCGCAATTATGGCACGCAACGATGCCGCGGCAACTATCTCATGTATGTCGACGGAGACGACCTCATCGACCCGCGAACCGTTGAGCTTATGGTTGAAGCTGCCCTGAAATACCAGGTGACTCTTGTTGCAGGGTCTTTCGCCAAGACGCCCCTTCTCGAGAACTACGAGATGGAGCAGACTGCTGAGTTCAAGGTGGAGTCCGGTGCCGAGCGTTTTAGGAAGCTGCTTTTATTCAACGGGGAGAGTGGTTCTGCATGCGGCAAGCTCTTCGCCCGGTCTCTGATCCCCTACCTTGCCTTTCCTGAGGGGCAGCTTTTCGAAGACATGGGCGTGATCGCCTCTATCTGTTCGCGTGTCGGGGAGATCGCCTTTTCTGACGCTCCTTTCTACGCGTATGTAACGAGACCCGGCTCCATCACCACGTTTAAGAAGCAGGGACCCAAGCAAGCGCAAGACATGGATGAGACTATTGAGACCGTGCGACAAATTGCCGGGGGCGGCCTTAAGGACGAGTTTGAGTGCTTTCGAGCGTACTGTACGCTGCGCGTCGCTATGCGCGTCGATCTCAATACCTTTGGCGACAGGGCTGAGGGGCGGTCGTATCTGAGACGAGCTCGCAAGCTTGCAGGGCGAGCCTCGCGGATCCGTTTGGCATCCCGCACCTGGAGGTTGCGGTGCATGCTATTCGCGATTTCCCCAAAGGCGCACAACGCCTTCTACGCCCTCTACGCAGCAGTTTCGGGCAAAGCAATTGGATAAACCCCAAGAAATAAGGGTTGATAAGGTGAGATTTTCTGCAATCGTTCCCGTATACAACGTTGAGGACTTCCTTGGCGAGTGCTTGGCTAGCATCGCATGCCAGGACTACTCTGAGTACGAGGTCGTCATTGTCGGCGACAGCTCGACTAACGGTATCTCTGAGGGCTATGTACAACTTGCTGAGCAGGTGTAGTGATGCAGATTTATCTAGTTGCGTTTGTATTCCATATTGCTCTGCTATACCTCTCAGCACGCATCGGTGATAAGCGTTTTGGACTTGTCCTCGCGATAATATCGGTTCTACCCCTTTGTGTGGTGGCGGGTGCTAGAGATATAACCGTTGGAACAGATACTTCGGCATATCCTCTAAGCTGTTTTAATGCGTCTCAGGTTTATTCGCCTATAGGAGCCCTCAGTGCTTGCTCGGATCAAGAACCGCTTTTTGTGCTTTTGTTCTGGTTTCTAGGGAGACTGACTGGCGATTTCAACGCAGTGCTTTTCTTCTGTGAGTTTTTTATTTTCCTTCCTTATGTTCTGGTTGCAAAAAAGCAATTTCCTCAAGGGTATCCTGTCATCGGATTCTTTCTTTGTTTCATTGTCTTTGGATACACGCTAAACATACTCAGGCAGTGCCTAGCAACAAGTATGCTCGTCTTGATGGTTTATGAACTGATTCACGGGAAAAATCTACCTGCTTTTGGTTTTTTGGCGGTTGCCATTGGTTTTCATAAGATGTCAATTGTGGGTATTTTTGTTTGGGTCATTTACATAGCATGTTGCGAGAGCAGGGGTGTTCGCTCATCCAAAACTCTTGCTATGTTGTTTTGCTTCGGTGTTGCCGTCTGTGCCGTCAGTGCGGTATTGATAGGGCCAGATTTGATGCAGCTAGTCTCATCTTTTACGTCGTCATATTCGTTTCAGGTAAAACATGCTGGAATGGGTTCATTGAACAATACGATGTTAATTTACCTGCCTTTTTGTATGATTATGAGGTTTTTGGGTCATAAAAGTTCAATGGGACCTACTAATAGGGAGCTGCTTAATTTTTACGTCTGCTGCGGCGTATCCTCGGCTGTGTTCGCTCAGTTTGCAAGCATAAGTCCCGAGTTGATTAGGCTCAGTTTCCCATTTCTATTTATCTCGGGATTCCTCTATCCATTTTTATCCGAGAACCTTGGTAACGAGCGTTTGCTATCCGGGGTGCTTGCAATTACTTTTTGTGTGCTCTATTTCGCTATCACATTCGTATTTGGCGGTAGCTGCAATCTTTTCCCGTATTCCTCAGCGCTTTTAGGAGTCTTTTATGCTTGATGAGAAGCCCGATATTTCCATTATCGTGCCTGTCTACAACACCGAACGCTTCCTACCAGCCTGCCTTGAGTCAATTGATGCCCAAGGGCGAGGAGCGTATGAGGTTATCCTTGTTGACGATGGCTCAACTGATGGGTCACCTAAGATTTGTGACGCTTATTGCGAAGGGAACGAGAAGGCCTTTGTAATCCACAAGGAAAACGAAGGCCTATTAGCCGCACGGCGGGACGGTCTTCGTAGGGCGAAGGGGCGCTATGTCCTCGCTCTTGATTCTGACGATTGTCTTCTGGAGGGATGTCTCGAGAAGGTCTGCTCTGCCATCACATCGTCAAATGCGGATATCATTTCCTTCGATTTCACCATGGGACTAGATCCTGTTCGACCATCGCTGAAGGCCTGTATTTCTCCTGGGATGCATATTGGCGGCGATTTTGATGCCGTTAGAAGTATGTTATGCGGTTGCGATTTCAACAGCGTTTGGAATAAGGTTATTCGCACCGATTTGTTCCCTGGATATGATTGGTATACAAACCGGATTGGCCTTATGCACGGAGAGGACCTTTGTCAGTTGCTTCCCGTCTTCGATAAGGCGTGTAGCCTCTTTCATATTGAAGAGGCCCTCTATTATTATCGACAGCATGACTCTAACAGTACGAAAGTATTCCGTGAAAAGCAGGTGGCCGATTGGGGCCGAGTGTGCGATGAAATGCTTCAGTACGCGGCAAGATGGTCAAAAAGCGCGCATCTAAATGCAAGGCGCGGCATTTGTCAGCATTATTGCGATCTTGATGAGATACTGTGGCGTTGCGATCTGGATGATGAGGCTAAAATTTCATTCGATAAAATGATCAAACTTGAGTATCGTAAGCGCGTTAGCGGCTTCCCTGATTTAGTTCACAGCATGGTTTTGTCGAATAGCGTCATTGTTTCTTCGACTTCCCGCAAGGCGCTTGGTGTTTTCAAGACTATTCGGCGGAGCCCTGTATAGTGCGTCTTGCGTCATTATCGTTTTGTTTCTGCGCGTTATTGCATTTAGGTATTTCATTCCCTCCTTCAAGTACATTGGAATTGCGAAATATGCGGTATTCAATCCGTCGATTCTTTTTTAATAGACTGGCTTACGCCTCCTTCGTCTTGAATGGAGGATGCTGCCGGTGAAGCACAGTACATTCTACAAAAACACGCTTTGGCAGTATGGCCTTCAGATACTCAAGTATCTCTTTCCGCTACTGCTTATTCCCTATCTTACTCGCATCCTCGGGACTGAGGGCTATGCCGTTTACGCCTATGTTCTCTCTTTCATGGGCGTGGTCCAAACCATCGCCGATTTCGGCTTTACGCTCTCTGGAACCAAGAAGGTGGTTGATCTCAAGGGGGATACCGCAGCTCTCTCCCGTCTCGTGGGGGCGATTACGGTCGCACGCCTCATGTTGCTCTGCGGTCTTTTCATCTGTGTTATGGTCATAACACGCTTTATTCCCATTTTGGCCGAGAACACTGTCTACGTCATCTGGGCGTTCTTTGCAACAGCGGGGCGTACAGTGCTGCCCGACTTCATCTTTCAGGGAAACGAACGTATGGGGCCTTTGACGACCCGTTATTTCGCATCCAAGGGGGTGCAGGTCGTGCTCACGATCCTTCTCGTGCGCGGACCGGAAGACCTTATCCTTGTTGCCGTGGCTGACGTACTGTCGGAGATCGTCGACATCGCATGGAGCTATCGCGCCCAAATGCGCATGTTCGGCATCGGTATAGCAAGGCCTACCTTTAAGGAGAGCTTCGAGGAGCTACGTGTCTCCGCTATCTATTGCGTTTCGAACGTCAGCTCCTCTCTTTTCTCTGGATTCACCACGGTGATTATCGGGCTGGCGATCACAAGCAAGACGGACATCGCCTTCTGGTCGCTTACGCTCACGACCGTGAACGCCGTGCAGTCGCTCTACACGCCTATTGCCAACAGCCTTTACCCCCATATGATTAAGAACAGAGACTTCGGGTTCGCACGAAAGTTGGCGCTCGCTGCGCTGCCCGCCCTTGTCCTGGGTACCGTTGCGTATTGCGCCCTCTCCGAGCCGATCATGCTCGTCCTCGGAGGACCCGAGTACGTTGGCGGTGCCCATGTCATGTGGATGATCTCACCAATCTTTATCTTCTCATTCTACGGAATTCTGATTGGCTGGCCGGTTCTTGGCGCCATGGGGCACGTAAAGGAGCTGACCACTTCGACGTTGTTCACCGGGATCGTTAACGTGGCCTCTCTTTTGGCACTTTATCTTGCCGGGCTGATAACCCTTGATGTTATCTGCGTTGTCCGCTGGGGTTGCGATGCCTTGTTGCTACTAGCAAGAGTTTTCATGCTCTGGTGCGCAACCCGGTCGGAGACAAACTCCCATAAGAGTACTAAGGAGTAATGATGCGGTACCTCGCCACTATAGAAATCCAAAAACTGCTGCTTGCTATGCTCGTCAATTTTGACAGGATGACAAACGAGCATGGGCTTCGCTATTCACTTGATGGCGGCACGCTTCTAGGTGCCGTGAGACACAGGGGATTCATTCCTTGGGATGACGATATCGATGTCATTATGCCCAGGCCAGATTTCGATGAACTTGCATCTCATCCTGAGTGGGTGCCTGCTGGGTTGACGCCCAATATTCCTGGACGCAAGGGGTACATCTATCCCTTCATGAAACTGACCAATCCTTCATGGAGGGCTCAGGAACCGCACCTCGAAGAAGTGATCGAAGAGTTTCTCTGGATTGACATTTTTCCCGCCGATGCCATGCCTGACGAAAATTCTGAGAAAGCGACCCTAATGGCGGCTCAGGAAAAGACATTCTTCAGAGCATCGCGGTCATACGTAAATATCAAAACGTCCACTTCAAATCCGTTGAAAAAGGTCGCGAAGCGTTTCCTTTTTCCGATTCATAGGGCGGTATTTCCTGCGGAAAAGCAGTTTTCCGAGCTAGGGGAGAGGGCCCGTGGCCTGCAGTTCGGCGATACGCATGAAGCAGGAGATGTTGTTTGGGGGCCCTACAAGCCTGATAAGCCCGGTTTTCCCGTCGAGGACTTCGACAACTTGATCGATATGGAGTTCGAGGGTTGCACTTTCAAGGTGTGCCCGCACTGGGACGCGTACCTAAATGGGCTCTATGGCGACTACATGCGGCTTCCGCCCGAAGACCAGCGGGTCACTCATGGAATGAAGGTATGGAAGGCAAATTCCGAGGAAGGAAAGTAATTCATGAACGTGGCAATCATCATTGCAGGCGGCATAGGCTCTCGTATGGGGCAGGAGATTCCCAAACAGTTCATCAATGTAGGCGAGAAGCCTGTCATTGTCTACACGCTCGAGGCTTTCCAGGAGCATCCGCTTGTGGACGCCATCGAAGTCGTGTGCTTGGACGGCTGGGAGCAGGTCTTGCGCGCCTATGCGAGGCAGTACAAAATCGACAAGCTGAAGTGGGTCGTCAAAGGCGGCGCCTCTGGTCAGGAGTCTATCCGCAACGGCGTGTACAACTTTGAGGGCGTGCTTGCCGAAGACGACATCTGCATCGTCCACGACGGCGTGCGCCCCATGCTCGACCCCGAGGTCATCACCGATGTCGTCCGCGTTGCCAAGGAGCGTGGCAACGCCGTCACGAGCATGCCTTACAACGAGCAGATCTTCCTTGTGGACGAGAAGGATTCCGCCACCACTACGCAATACATCCCACGCGAGACGCTTCGCCGTGTGTCCACGCCGCAGGCGTACCGTTTCGGGCTGCTCGACTCCAAGTATCACGAGGCTTTTGAAAAGGGTGTCGGAATCGACGGCTCCAACTACACGAACACGATGATGGTCCAGTTAGGCGTGAAGCTCAACTTCGCTGCGGGCTCGGATCGTAACATCAAGCTCACCACGCCGGAAAACCTCGAGTTCTTCCGCGCATGGGCGGCGGAAAGGGATACCCGTGATGAATAGGCTTATTTGCCCGGAGTATATCGCCGACCTTGACAAAGTTTGCTCACTCCCTCTGCCATGGGAGAAGCTCGCGAATAAGACGGTCGTCATCTCCGGTGCAACCGGTATGATCGGGACCTTTTTTGTCGACGTCCTGATGCGCAGGAACGACACTAAGAGGCTGCAGTGCAGAGTCATCGCTTTGGGGCGCAGTACCGAGAAAGCGCGCTCGAGGCTGCCGTACTTTGGGCGAGACGACTTCTCGTTTGAGGAAGGCTCCGTTACCGCGACAGGTTACAGCCCCGCTGCCCCCGCGGACTACGTTTTGCATCTAGCGAGCTCCACGCACCCGCGCCAGTACGCCACCGATCCCATCGGCACCATCCGAGCCAACGTTGACGGCTTGCAGAACCTCCTCAGCTACTCCGCCGATTGCGGCGCAAGGCTGCTCTTTGCCTCGTCGGTCGAGATTTATGGCCAGAACCGCGGTGACGTTGAACGTTTTGATGAGAAGTACTGCGGGAATATCGACTGCAACACTCTTCGTGCCTGTTACAACGAATCGAAACGACTGGGCGAGGCTATGTGTCAAGCCTACCGTTCGCAGAAGGGTGTCGAGGCCGTTGTCGCTCGCATTGCGCGCGTTTACGGGCCTACGCTAATGCCCGATGATTCAAAAGCGCTCTCCCAGTTCATACACCGCTCGCTTGTCGGCGAGGACGTTGTCCTCAAGAGCGAAGGGACGCAGAAGTTCTCCTACCTGCACGTCGCGGACGCTGTGTCTGGTCTGCTGCATATATTGCTCCTTGGTAACGACGGGGAAGCCTACAACCTTGCAGATAAAGGATCCGACGTAATGTTGAGGGATCTTGCTGAACTTATAGCCAGAGCCAGCGGTGTTAAAGTTGTATTCGAATTACCTGACGCTCAGGAGGCGGCAGGGTACTCTAAGGCCACGTTTGCGCTGATGGACGGAAACAAGGCACGTGACGAACTTGGTTGGTCTGCACGCATGGGCATCTCCGAAGGCATATCAAGAACGCTATATGTTCTCCGCTCACTCAACAATGCCGGAGGATGCTGATGGGCGCAAAGGCGATTTGGCATGGCTTCAAAAATACGGTTTTCGGTAGGTACGATGACGATAAATTTTGGAGAAGGCGGCACGCCCTGCTTACCGGAAGCGCCCGGGGCATCCACAAAATATATTATTCGTTGTATGTTGACCATGAGATGCGCAGGAGTTGCGCGGATATCATGCCTGGTTGGAACGACGAGACTTCATGCGTGTGTGAGAATTTTTTGGCGCCCCCCAATATCACTGCGCACGGCATCAACGGTATAGTCATTGCGGGGGGGGCGACTATCGGGCGAAATGTGACCATCTTTCACCAGGTAACTATAGGACGAAGCAGAGGGAAAGCCCCAGTTATAGGTGACAACGTCTTCATTGGCCCCGGTGCCAAGATTTTCGGAGGAATTCGCGTTGGGAATAACGTCAAGATTGGAGCAAACTGCGTCGTATTCCAAGACGTACCCGATAACTCGACGGTTGTTCTCGGTAAACCGCGAATTATTGAACATGTGCAGCCTTCACCCTATATCATTGCCGAGGAAGGTGAATACAAACCTCGCGAGTGGTAGACATATGGAGAGTTGTATGCCAATGTCATCTCGCCCCGATGCGACTGTGGGCAAACACGCCTTCCTTGTTATGGCTCATAAGGACGACGAGGTTCTTCATACCCTGATGAGGGTCCTCGATGATGAGCGAAACGACATCTTTATACATATGGATGCAAAAATAGGTGGATGGGATGAAAAACGCTTGTTGGCTTCTGTCGGTAAGGCTGGGATCTATTTAGTTCCTCGCATCAGAGTCACTTGGGGCGGGTATTCGCAAATCGCCTGTGAACTCAGCCTTCTCAACTCCGCAGTTGCAAAAGGGCAGTATTCCTATTATCACCTTTTAAGCGGTCAAGATCTTCCTATTAAAAGTCAGGACCAGATTCACTCATTCTTTGACTCTTGTGGTAATAAAGAGTTCATTCGCTTCGAAAGCCACAACAGGGACTATCGGAGAAGAATCGGAGGGCATATTATCTTGAATACTTTCGGGATAAGCAAATCTCAGGTTTTCTTAAGAAAGATGGATGGCCTTCTATCGAGTATTTTGCAGTGTTTTAGGAAGCCCGCTAGAGACTTGGAACTGATGAAAGGTGACAACTGGTTTTCAATTACCGATGGCCTCGCTCGTTACCTTGTCAAGAATGCCTCGTCGATACGTTCAGTTTTCTGGGATTCTATGTGCGGCGATGAAATCTTTCTGCAAACTGAAGTTTGGAACTCGGGGAGTAGATTTAGATACTTCCGAGCCCCCGGCGATCAAAGCGATGATGCGATAATGCGGCTTATCGATTGGGGTCTTGATGAGTCACCCCGCGTGTTGCGAATTACAGACTTAGATAGCATCAGGAATTCTAGGATGATGTTTGCGCGCAAATTCGATTCAGAAATCGATTGCGATATCGTCAAATTTATAGAAGCAATGGTTCAATAGATTTTTTATTTCTAATAGTTTAAATAACAGTTGATGATTCGGGGGCCGCAGGGCCCTCGAATGCTATCGACAGGACCGAACCGTGCTGCACGAAACCATTTGGGTAGACGAAGTATAAGTCAACGCCACCGACCATTTCAGGGACTACGTGTAGGCCCGCAAACGCAGCCCATTCCATAAGAAGCTATGTATCTTCACAGCAATAATTATGCACAAGAACTCCATTGCCGACGCCTATGGTCACGAGAAGTAATGCTCGACGCGCGTGAGGAAGGCCATGGGTGTCAGGTTAGTGCGAGGGGCGCCTCTCATCCACGACTTGAGAGGGCGCACTGGTCGGGGACGGCGGGGTAGAGGCCAAAGTGCACGGGGACAACGACAACGAACCGGTTTATCTGTACCGAATGGAGATGATGAACGAGCTTTGCGCTAGATCAAATGCTACCCGTTTCGCTTCACGGGGATTTCCCCTCGGAATCCGCAGACCTACCTCGACTGGCATGTCTACCCCCAGGGGAGGCAACTAGGCGAGCGGCAGTCGACAACCGACAGCAAGGATGATGAATTATATCCTGATGAACGAGGCGACTTGCCTTTGCTTAGAGTAGGTACGGCATCACTCGTTATCGAAACTGTTAGATTCGTTATGATTCTTATTTCTGTTATAAAGGGCGATTTTCCCAGTCTGGCATTATCGGTTTAGCTTGCTATAGATATTAGCCTCCAACCCTGCGCGGAGGTTTCGTTTGCCGTGAAGATGCGCACGTTTGTGCCGTCCGAGGTGGAGCCCCACTTCGCGTCGAGGGCCAGGCTGGGGTCGCCCGCCGAAGCTATCGTGTATGTGCCGTCCCCGCGTGCCTCTATCACCCACCTCTGGGCGGCGGTGCCGTTCCTTGTTAGCGCCGGGCGATTTTAGCCGCTAATAGTCAAACTATTTTGACCAATCCCGGTCACCGAATAATGGCCACCGTGCCTCCCCGCCGCCACTACGCTGGTGGTGCCAACACGCCG
>DBFPAR010000007.1:0-8177 GCA_048362915.1 Collinsella sp. | reverse complement strand
GCGCGCCAGGGAGATAGTGGACGAGATAGTCGAGAAGCGCGGCCTCAAGAAGGAGTAACATCGGGACTTGCAGCGACGGACCTCAGGACACTCTTACACCACGTCTGCGCGCGCGACCCGTATAGAAGCCGCAAAGAGGTCATTTGAGGCGGTTTTGGCTGCTACTAAAAATGTAACAGTACTCATATTTGACCTTTTTTGGCCACAGGGTCCGGAAGGGGCTGTCAATCGGGCCCCAAGAGAGCTAATTCGAGTGCCGTGGACGAAAAAACGGGGGCGCAGGTTGTCCTGCGTCCCCGTTCTCGGGCGTTATTCGTTCCCTGCAGCAGAATTTACGCCGCTTCGTCGAATTGCGAGTTATATAGGTCGGCGTAGAAGCCGCCCTGGGCGAGCAACTCGTCGTGCGTGCCCTTCTCGACGATATCGCCGTCGCGAATCACCAAGATCACGTCGGCGTTGCGGATCGTGGACAGGCGGTGTGCGATGACAAAGCTGGTACGGCCCTGCATCAGCGCATCCATGGCGCGCTGAATAAGCTCCTCGGTGCGGGTATCGACGTTGGAAGTCGCCTCGTCCAGAATCAGTGCCGGGCGGTCGGCCAAAATGGCGCGGGCGATGGTCACGAGCTGGCGCTGGCCCTGTGAGAGGTTAGTGCCCTCCTCGTTGATCATAAAGTCGTAACCGCCGGCGAGCGTATGGATAAAGTGGTCGCAGCGTGCGGCGCGTGCGGCGGCCTCGACCTCGGCGTCGGTCGCATCGGGGCGTCCGTAGCGGATGTTCTCGCGGATGGTGCCGTTAAACAGCCAGGTGTCCTGCAGCACCATGGCAAACTCGCCGCGCAGCGCCGCGCGGTCCCAGTCGCGCACGTCGACACCCTCGACGCGCAGCGAACCGCCGTCCACATCGTAGAAGCGCTGCAGCAGCTTAATGAGCGTGGTCTTGCCGGCGCCGGTAGGACCGACGATGGCGATGGTCTGGCCGGGCTGCGCCTCGCAGCTAAAGTCGTGGATGATGGTCTTGTCGGGTGTGTAGCCAAACTTGACATGGTCGAACTCCACGTGGCCGGGACGCCTCTCGGGAATCTGCGCGTCGGCCTTCTGCTCCTCCTCGGGCGCGGCCAAGAACTCAAAGACGCGCTCGGTGGCAGCGGCCATCGACTGCATCGTGTTGCTCACGTTGCCCAGCTGCTGCACGGGTTGCGTAAAGTTGCGCACGTACTGGATAAAGCTCTGGATGTCGCCGGGCGTGGCATTGCCGGTCAGCGCGAGCTGCGCGCCCACTACGACAACGCCCACGTAACCCATGTTGCCCACCAGGCTCATAAGCGGCATCATCAGGCCCGACAGGAACTGCGAGCGCCAGCCACTAATAAAGAGACGGTCGTTTTGACGGTCGAACTCTTCGATCGAGGCCTCGGCGCGGTCGAACACCTGAATGACGTTCTGGCCGGCAAAGTCCTCCTCGATAATGCCGTTGACGGCGCCCAGAACCTGCTGTTGCTCGCGGAAGTACGGCTGCGAGAAGTGAATCATTACGGTCAAGATAATCGCGGCGGCCGGCAGCGTGAGCACGGTGACGCCGGTAAGCGGCAGGCTGATCGAAAGCATCATGACGAGCACGCCGATAATCTGCGTCACCGACGTGATGAGCTGCGTCACGCTCTGGTTGAGCGACTGGCCGAGCGTATCGACGTCGTTGGTGATGCGGCTGAGCACATCGCCCTTGCTGTGACCGTTAAAGTAGCTCATCGGCACGACGGCAATCTTGGCGGCGATCTCCTTGCGCATGCGGTAGCAGATCTTTTGCGTGACGCCGGTCATGAGCCAGCCCTGGACCAGGCTGCAGATAGAGCTCGCCAGGTACAGGCAGAGCAAAAAGCCGAGCGTCTTGGCGATCCAGTCAAAGTCAACGTCGCCGGTACCGTTGACTTTGGCAACCAGGCCCTCAAACAGCTTGGTCGTAACCTGGCCGAGCACCTTGGGCCCCACAATGTTAAAGATGACCGAGCACACGGCAAAGGCGACGGCGGCAAACACGGCAATCTTGTGCTGGCCAATATAGCCGAGCAGCTGCCTCATGGTGCCCTTAAAGTCCTTGGCCTTTTCGCCGCGACGCATGCCGCCCATGCGGCCCATGGGACCACGCTGGCGGGTGGGCTTGGGAATCTGAGTCTTGGTCTCGTCTGCCATTAGCGCTCGCCTCCTTCCATGACGGCTGCAATTTCTTCTTGGGTAAGCCCCAGCTCCTCGGCGGAAAGCTGTGACTGTGCGATCTCCAGGTACGCCGGGCAGCTGCGCAGCAGCTCCTCGTGCGTGCCGGTGCCCACTACGTGGCCGTCGTCGAGCACGATGATCTGGTCGGCGTGCATGATGGTCGCGATGCGCTGGGCCACGACCACGAGCGCGGCGTCGGTGACGTTTTTGGCCAGCTCTTCGCGCAGGCGCGCGTCGGTCTTGTAGTCGAGGGCGCTAAACGAATCATCGAACACCACGACCTCGGGCTTTTTGGCCAACGCGCGGGCGATGGCCAGACGCTGGCGCTGACCGCCCGAGACATTGGAGCCGCCCTGGCTGATGGGGGAGTCGTAGCCGCCCTCGCGCTCGGCGATAAAGTCCTCGGCCTGGGCGATGCGTGCCGCCCGGTGCATGTCATCATCGCTCACCATGTCGCCGGCAAATTTAAGGTTGCTCTCGACGGTGCCCGAGAACAGGCGACCCTGCTGCGGGATGTAACCAATGCGGCGGCGCAGCTCGGAAAGGGTCATGTCACGCACGTCGATGCCATCGAGCGAAATGCTGCCACCCGTGACGTCGTACAGGCGCGGAATCAGCTGCACGAGCGTGGACTTGCCCGAGCCCGTGGAGCCAATGATGCCGAGCATCTGACCGGCGTGCGTGGTGAAGTTCACGCCGCTGATGACGTCGGCACGGGCATCGGGATACTGGAAGCTCACGTCACGGAAGGTGAGCTCACCGCGCGGCGCGCTGGCAGCAGGCAGTTTGGGCGAGGCAGGGTCGTTGATGCTCGTGGGGCAAGTGATGACCTCTTCCACGCGCTCGGCCGCGACCTCGGCGCGGGGCAGGATGACCGAAACCATGGTGAGGATCATAAACGCCATGACGATTTGCATGGTGTAGGAGATAAACGCCATCATGTTGCCGACCTGCATCACACCGTCGGACACGCCCTGCGCGCCAAACCAGACGATAAGCACGGTGATGCAGTTCATGACGAGCATCATGAGCGGCATCATAAAGCTCATGGCGCGGTTGGTGTAGAGCTGCGTGGTCATCAGGTCGAGCGAAGCCTTGTCAAAACGCTCGAGCTCATGTTCCTCGCGGTTGAACGAGCGGATGGGCATAAGGCCGTCGAGCAGCTCACGGGCGGTAAGGTTCACGCGGTCAACAAAGCTCTGCATCTTTTTGAACTTGGGCATGGTGAGGCCCATGAGCACGCCGACGACAGCCGAAACCGCGATGATGGCCACAGCGATGGTCCACTCCAGGCCGGTATGGTTGGCCAGGACGCGCATGACGGCGACGATGCCCATGACGGGAGCCATCAGGCACATGCGGATAAACAGGGTTGCGGCCATCTGGATCTGCTGAATATCGTTGGTGCAGCGGGTGATGAGCGAGGCCTGGCTAAACTTGCCCACCTCGGCCGGCGAGAAGTGCATAACCTTGTTGAAGGTCTCGCGGCGCAGGTCGCGGGCGATGGAGCAGGCGGTGCGCGAAGCCACGGCGCCGGTCAGGATGGTGGCGACCAGCGACACCAGACACAGACCAAACATCGTGGTCGCCATGCGGCCCAGGTAGGCGTTCTGCACGTCAGCGGGGTCGATGCCCTGTGCCTTGTACTCGTCCTGCACGTAGCTCACGGCGCGCTGGGTGACGATGGAGCCCGACATGGAGCCCATTTTGTCAGCCATATCGTTGGCGCCCTCGACGAGCTTGCCCTGATCGATAAGACCGCCTTCAACGCCTAGGCGCAGGCTCTTCATGGTGATCTTACCGCCGTCGGCGTCGATCTGCTTTTGCATGCTCTGCGCGGCTGCGGCCTTCTGCTGCATCTCGGCGAGCTGCTCGGGCGTCATCGCTGCCATCTGCTCGGGGGTGGGCATGGCCTGAGCGGCGCCGCCATCGCTTGCCTCGGTGGATGCGCCGGTCATGTCGCCCATGGAGTCGGCGTCAATGCCCTGGTTGAAGGCGAGCACGACGGTCTCAGGCAGGCTCATGATGTCGGCAATCTTGTCGCCGTCGCCGCGCTCCTCCTCGGTGCCCTTGTACGTTCGAATGCCGTTATTGTCCGCCTTACTAAACACGGCCTCCACAGCTTTGGCGTCCTTGGCGCTCATAAAGAGTTCGAGGTCGTCGAGCGATTCGGCGCGGATGGTGTCGGGTACGGGCGAGGCGATACCGCCTTGCTGCACGCCCACGTCGACGATATCGCTCATATAGGTAGGCAGTGCCAGGTCGGCGTTGCAGCTGATTACGATGAGTACGATAGCTGTGAACAGTGCCAGGATATGCTTTTTAAAGAGCTTGAGAATCCTCACTCGGCATCTCTCCTTTCTTGATTGCGGTCGATAATTTCGTTGGCACGTCTAAGAAGGCGCACCATCTCTTGGGTATCTGTTTCGCCAAGCTGCTCGAGGAAGGCCGCGGTGCGGTCCTCGAATTCCCGACGTTTGATTTCGATAACCTGGAATCCTTTGTCGGTCACCGTGACGTGTACGCGACGACGGTCGGTCTTTGAGTGCTCGCGCTCGACCCAGCCCTTGGCCTCGAGGGCGCGCAGGATATTGGCGATGCGGGCGCTCGAGACCCAGGCACGATCGGCGAGTTCGCTCGGCGTGAGCGAGCCGCCGGCGCGCATGAGGGCGCGCATGACGGCCATCTCGCCACCCAGAGCCTGGTCGGCAAAGCGCGAAACGCGCTGGTGCATGCTGCCAAACTCGGTAAAGAGCTGACGCCCAAGCTCACGGAAATCGGTATCTTCCACCGAAAACCCCTAACACTAGAAACTATTTTCGGTGAAAGATGATACCCTTGCACGCGCACCCTATACGGTAATTTTTGGGTCATGCCTAGAAAACTACCTTTAGGCGACCTCCGTACACCGTCGGTATCAGCAAGGCTAGGGGAAGATCTCTGGGCATGTCCCAAAACCTACTCAGAGGTACTTTACCCTGATAAAGCTGGCATAACAGCTAGAGCGAACGTCGTACAAAGGCAAGGAAAAATAACATACAAATCGGTGAACGGTAGTTGTTCGCGCTCGCATTTCCTGCGGATTTGTTAAAAACGCCCTAATGGTATAAAAAAAGAAACATATAACAGCCCTGATGAAGGGGGTAGCTATGTTATCCTTCTCAAACGGGTGAAATCTTGGGTTTTGGGTTGCAGTTCCAAGGTGGACAAACGTTTTTCCCTGTACCAACGTGTGGTGAAGAACGGAAGAAGCCGGTAGTGCAAGCCGATAATTCAAGAATTCAATAAGCAGCGGTGTGAGAGAGCGCCGCATTACACGTAACTAGGAGCGTGGTTACACAATGCAGGAGGCATGGGAAGGCTTCAAGGAAGGCATCTGGACGGGAGAGGTTGACGTCCGAGACTTCATCCAGAAGAACTACACCCCCTACGAGGGCGACGAGTCGTTCCTCGCCGGCCCGACCGAGCGTACCAAGGAGCTGTGGGGCGAGGTTCTCGACCTGCTGCTCAAGGAGCGCGAGCAGGGCGGTGTCCTCGATATGGACACCAAGACCGTTACGGGTATCGTGAGCCACCCCGCTGGCTACATCGATAACGCCCACCGCGAGAAGGAGACCATCGTCGGCCTCCAGACCGACAAGCCGCTCAAGCGCGCTCTGCACGTCAACGGCGGTATCCGCATCGCTTGCCAGGCTGCCAGCCAGCACGGCTACAAGGTCGACGAGAACGTTGTCGAGCGCTACACCTTCGAGCGCAAGACCCACAACGCTGGCGTCTTCGATGTCTACACCCCCGAGATGCGTGCTTGCCGCTCGGCTCACATCATCACCGGTCTGCCCGATGGCTATGGCCGCGGCCGCATCATCGGCGACTACCGTCGTGTTGCCCTGTACGGCGTCGACTACCTGATCAAGGACAAGGAGGCCCAGAAGGCTTCCACTCCGACGGTCATGACCGCCGACAACATCCGCGATCGCGAGGAGCTGCAGGAGCAGATCCGCGCCCTCGGCGAGCTCAAGATGATGGCCGAGACCTATGGTTTCGACATTTCCAACCCTGCTACCAACACGCAGGAGGCCATCCAGTGGATGTACTTCGCCTACCTCGCTGCCGTCAAGGAGCAGAACGGCGCTGCCATGTCCATCGGCCGTACCTCTACGTTCATCGACATCTACGCTGAGCGCGACCTTGCCAACGGTACCTTCACCGAGGAGCAGATCCAGGAGTTCGTGGATCACTTCATCATGAAGCTCCGCATGGTCAAGTTCGCCCGTACCCCCGAGTACCAGGCCCTGTTCACCGGCGACCCGCAGTGGGTCACCGAGTCCATCGGCGGCATGGGTGTTGACGGCCGTACGCTCGTTACCAAGATGAGCTACCGCTACCTGCACACGCTCGAGAACATGGGTACCAGCCCCGAGCCCAACATGACCGTTCTGTGGTCGACCCGTCTGCCCGAGAACTTCAAGAAGTTCTGCGCAAAGACTTCTGTCGCCAGCTCCTCGATCCAGTACGAGAACGACGACCTCATGCGCGTCTATCACGGCGACGACTACGGTATCGCCTGCTGCGTGTCCTCCATGCGCATTGGCAAGGAGATGCAGTTCTTCGGCGCTCGCGCCAACCTGGCTAAGTGCCTGCTGTATGCACTCAACGGCGGTGTTGACGAGGTCTCCAAGAAGCAGGTCGGCCCCAAGTACCGCGCCGTCGAGGGCGATACGCTCGATTACGACGACGTTGTGGCCAAGTACAACGACATGATGAAGTGGCTCGCTGGCGTGTACGTCAACTCGCTGAACATCATTCACTACATGCACGACAAGTATTGCTACGAGCGCATCCAGATGGCTCTGCACGACAAGCACGTGCACCGCTGGTTCGCTACGGGCATCGCTGGCCTTTCCGTCGTGGCTGACTCCCTGTCCGCCATCAAGTACGCCAAGGTCCACCCCGTCCGTGACGAGAACGGCATCATCGTCGACTTCGAGACCGAGGGCGATTTCCCCAAGTACGGTAACGACGACGACCGCGTCGACCAGATCGCTCACGACGTTGTGCACCAGTTCATGGAGTACATCCGCATGAACGACACCTACCGCAACTCCGTGCCCACGACCTCGGTTCTGACCATTACTTCCAACGTCGTCTACGGTAAGAAGACCGGCTCCACGCCCGACGGCCGCAAGGCTGGCCAGCCGTTCGCCCCGGGTGCAAACCCCATGCACAAGCGCGATAGCCACGGCGCCATCGCTTCGCTGTCTTCGGTTTCCAAGCTCCCGTTCCGCGATGCTCAGGACGGCATCTCCAACACCTTCTCCATCATCCCGAGTGCGCTCGGCAAGGAGGACCAGGTGTTCTTTGGCGATATCGACCTTGATCAGCTGGGCGAGTAACTATTGTTAGTGCTATACTAACAATAACGATTACTGATTAGCGCGCCGGTTTCGGCCGGCGCCTATTAATCGAAGGAGACACATTATGAAGGTTTCTGAAGTTTCCGAGACTCAGGCCGATAACCTGGTCCACATGCTCGACGCTTACGCCGAGAAGGGTGGCCACCACCTGAACATCAACGTCTTCAACCGTGAGACGCTGCTTGACGCTCAGGCTCACCCCGAGAAGTACCCGCAGCTGACCATCCGCGTTTCCGGCTATGCCGTGAACTTCCACACGCTCACCAAGGAGCAGCAGGACGAGGTCATTTCGCGCACCTTCCACGACAAGTTCTAAAGGGTTCAACTCCTGTAGGATTACTGGGGCCGGTTTTGGGTTATTTCCCAAAACGTCCTCGGACATGCAAAGAGGCTCCGCTGCGCGCGTTGCGCGGCGGAGCCTCTTTGCGTCCTGACGCTCCTATTTGGCAAGGTGTTTTTTAGAATCCATTTTGCGCTCGGCCTCGAAGGCCTGCCTGTCCCAATCGAGCGGAAGTCCGGCCTCGACCCATGCCTCGTAGGCCCTCCTTAT
>DBFPAR010000006.1:0-168721 GCA_048362915.1 Collinsella sp. | reverse complement strand
CGTCGATTTCACAATCGGCGAAGATGTTGTCCCCACCGTGCCAGCTAGGCGATGTATCGATTGCTTCCTCGAAGTTCTCGTAGACGGTGATTCCGCCGCGCGGACCATCATAGCGACCGTTGCTGCCTTTGACGAGGATGGAGTTCCCCCAGCTCTCGTTGATTTTTTCAGATTGGTTGACGCTTCCGGAGCCGAAGAACTCTCCGAGATACTTGGAAACCTCGCCGAAATCGTCACCTTGTTCAGCATCGAATTCAAAGCGTTGCCTAGCCTCGAGATCGGCATGTTTCTCGATGGCACGGCCATTTTCCACGTCGAAGCCCATCTTCTCAAGAGCCGATGCAATGTACTTACATCCTAGGGCCTCATTGGCAAGTGTCGCGCAATATGTCTCGCTGCAAAGCTCGACATTGAACAGATTATCTAACGCCTCGATTTCGTCATCATCGAGTACCCGCTTCAATGCATCCATGTTCTTCTCGCAGGCAGCCATCAGCTGGTCTGCACGCTCCGCCGACAGTCCTCGACCGTGTTCCTCGCGAAACTTCGCCTGGACTTCCTCGGTGCTGCAACCATCGGCATACTTGTAATAGTTCTCGACGGCAGCGTATGCCGCATTGGCCAAATCAATCTTCCCGCCATCGATATCATCGAGCTTGGAGAAGGACAGCGTCGCCTTGTCGCAGTCACGGCTCAGGTTGACCTCGATGTCATTGCCATGGTTGCGATTGGAACAGTCAACCTCATTGATAATATCGAACGGGTCTTTCGCATCGACCATCAGCTCGATATCCGAGCTGATGTCCTCAAGTTCATAGCGGCTGGCGGAGTCTAGCCAGTCGATAATATTGTCAACGCTATCGCGAGCGGTCGCGAGAAGGCTTGCCTTGCTGACGCTCTCGAGATGCCCATAGCCATTGAAGCGGAAGAAATCGGCATCTTGATCGACGCGGCGGGCTTCGCTAAGAGCTTGGGCGGCATCCCAGCCATTGGCTTGTGCCGCTTCTTCTACAGACGAATATGTACCGAATTGCCCGTACTCATTCGCCGCATCCCATGCTTTCGCACAGTCCAGCAAATCGTTATCATCTGCGTGGTTGAGCAGGTAGTCTTTCAAGCCGACACGGTTCATGGTTTCCTCCAAGCAGCTAGATTCGTTACATCCAAATCATCGCAAGCAACCCGAATCAAACCGGTTGCAGGACACAAGTAGCCGCCGCGATTGTGTAACTTGTTTCCACATTTGCGTCATGCCTAGTTAGCCAGAACTCTGGGGGTTCTCCCTTCGACATATGTCTCCTTGATTTCTTTTTTTCTTATTATTCTTCTTATCCGTGTAGCTCGGTAGCGCACTACTCGGCTACCGAGCTACACGCAAAGCCGAGACGTCAGCGGCTCTGCTCCGTCCGTTTCCCACAGTCCTCGTCGACATCGAGCGAAAACTCCTCAGATTTGACGGCCACGAGTTCATCGAGGGACTCGCCCGCATCGCGTTCCATCTCGAGTTCGATAATCGCTGCATCCGCCTTCAGTTCGACTTCCGTGAGTGCGAGGATTGACGGCATGGTGCAAAGCGGGTCGTTGAAGACCTTCTCGACCTTATCGCTAGGCACATCGGAGATGAAGCCGTCCTCGTCGCGGAGAAGATCAACGCCGTTGGGCGCGAGCTCATGGAACGTCAAAAGAGTCGGCGGTTCACTGTAGACCTTGAAGGCGAGGGCTTTGTCGGATTCACCCCAATCGGCCCCATCACGCGAATAGGGGACTTCATCCTCAATCTGGTCAATACAACTAACGAGACCGTCTCCTCCCAGCAGGAAGTAATCTTTTTCGTTCTCGGGACCCGAGATGCGCTGGACGGCAAAATAGGTCTGGCACTCAGATGGCCATTGTCCCTGATCGTCCTTGAGGAACATAAGCTCATCCAAGGCATTGATAGCGGCCGTCGAGACGGCGTGGGGGATTGCAAGCTCGTCTTCCTGGTATCCGGTTCGCGCATGGCCTCCGAAGGGTACGAAATCGTCCATTTTGTTCTCAAACTGACTCATAGAAAGTCCTTTCAAAGCGGTTTACTGCATCCATATTCGATGCATGCCGAACGCCGGGTCGGCATCGGGACACAAGTAGCTCCATGATTGCGTTCCTGGCTTCTACATCAGTGTCTTGGCTAATGGACAAAGTCCCGAGGCTCTCCTAGATGTATGTCTCCTTGATTTTTCTTTCATTCATTATTCTTATTTTTCTTATCGTTCTTCCTTATATCCATGCCGCCGCCGGGTCAAATGCAGAGGTATCTGGATATAAGTAGCCGCTCATGCAGGCGATTCTCTTTCGTCTGCCTACTTGGCATCGCCTTCCGAGAGCTTGCTCGGCATGATTGTCAGCGGGAGTTCGTCACCGCACTTGAATTTGATTTTCACGGGAGTCTGCAGGTCATCGATATTCCAGATGGCAATGCCGCTCACAGTCTGCCCCGGCTCGACCTCGACGGACTCAGGGTTTCGGAAATTACCCTCGTTATCGTACAGAGCACCGAACTTCAAAGTCTCGCCGTCCTGCGATGCCGACAGCAAATCGATAGGCGAGATGACCGTCTTGGCATTAGACTTATTCGTCAGAAGGAGGTCGCAGACGAGTACCCTCTGCTCTCCGAGCGAGCCGGAAGAAGCCCCCGTCGCGGTCGAGGCATTGACCTCCCAAGACCCTCGCCCCAGACGGTATCCAGATATGCCGATATTCACCGAAGAGCGGTTGGGCTCGATACTCGCAGATGGGGTGCTGCCGGATAAGCCGTTTTGCTCGATGCTTCCGCAACCGCCGAGCCCGCCGATTGCGATACCTAAAACGACGGCAGCCGCAGCTGCGGAGAGAATTGACCGTTTCATGTCTCGTCCTGTCTATCTCAAAGGTCACTTGGGGTATGACCGTTGACGAAATGATAGCACAGCGACAAACGGTTAAAGTGATTATCGGTGCATCGTCAGATTATGAATCTAGACCAAGGCCAAGCTGGCGAGAACGATACCGAGAATCACACCGGAGAGGTTGCACGCGCAATGTGCGATGACACTGGAGCCGAGTCCATCGCGCTGCCTGAGCCCGCCCAGAACCAGGGCGCAGACGAAGGCATAGACCGCCTGCACGATATTGAAATGGAATGCGGCGAACAGCACGGCATGGACGAGGTTCGCAGCCCAAAACGGCAGGGCATTGCACTCCAGAGCCGTCAACGACACACCGCGAAAGCACAGCTCCTCGGCAAGCGGATCGATGACGGTAAGCCGGAGCAAATAGGGGAGCGTGATGGCGACTGATGCCGCGGTATCGACCTTGGAGAGCAAGGCGATGGCACCGATTGAGACAGCCTGCAGCAAGACTCCCGCGCTGATGGCGGAAATAATAGCGGGCAGCCCCAAGCTATCGACGCCGAGACCCAAATACCGATACAGTCGGACCATTGCCAAAAGTACGAATATCGATGAGATGGCATGCGCGATGTCATCGGGCAGACCCATCGAGAGAGTCACCAGCCCCGCGGCGAAAAGCGAGATACCGAATAGCGCAGGCGCGATAAAGGCAAAGCGCAGTGGAATGTCATTGCTCATGATACCGACCCTTACTTGGCACGGATTACCTTTCCTGCGCACAGGCGCCTGCCGATGGCATGGACACCCTTCACGCAGGCAAAGGCACCGCCCACGGCGATGGCGGCGGTGGCAGCAAGTGCGACAAGACCGAGGGCAACCGTACCGCTGTCGATCTGCGCCCCATCCGCAAGCGCCTCCTGGGCGATATAGACGGAAAACCCAAAGGAACCCAGGCACGAGAGTCCCGTCATGACGGCGCAGCGCTCCGTGTCGTTCCAAGACTCCGAATGGGGTCTGGTGGAGAAAAGGAACCCATCGACCAAATCGATCGGCTCCCCGACCTCCAGCCCATTGGACTCGAACAGGGGGCAGATAAGCCGGAAAGCCTCTCCGTTCGCCACATGCTTCGGATGCCCTTCCTTCCTGAGTACGAATACCGTAAGTTCTTCCTTGCTATTCATTGTCGATCTCCTTAACCCAAATCGTCTAGGATGTTCCGAATGCTGTAGCGCGGACGATCCTCATTCGGAAAGCAACGCTTGAGAAGAGCGCGGGCGGCGTAGCATGCCGACATGCGCATGTCGGCATCGGGGACGGACGCGATAAAACTGCAGTAGCGTTTGACGGTCTCGTCTTCATCAGGCCCGAAGCCGCGAAGGACACCGAGGCGCAAATTGTCAGATGGGCGCATCCCATCGGAACCGCGGACCAGCGGGGACGGCTTGAGGACGGGAAGCTGTTCGGCAGGAAGAGGTTCCCAATCGTATTCGAAGCGATAGCCGCACATCACCTCATAGACGGCGAGGTTGAAGGTGCCCCTGATTTGCCCGTGATTCGACCATTCGCAATTCTCGAGCAAATCGATGGTGCGTCCAACGGTATGGCAGTCATCCGGCAGATAATCGATAACAAACGTCAACGCCGCGGCGAGCAAATTCATGGGCATCTGCCTGAACCATTCATCGCAAACGTTGGTGCCGTAGGACTCGAGAAGGCTTTCAATAAAGCCGTCCACTTCCGAAATCTTGGCAGGAAACACCAACTGCCCAGGGGCCTTTTCCTTGCTCATTACCTTTTCCCCTTATCATCGAATACGAACTCGACCTTGCCCGTTTTATCCGCTGCCAGCCTGAGCTTCGCGCTGAAATCCTTTCCTGCCTTGGACTTGAAGCCGGAAATCTTCCCGGTCGTGCCTCCATCGAGCAACTTCCCGAGCTGCGCCGCGCTCAACTTCTTGCCCGCCACGGTCTTCCAAATCGAGAACCCGCAGCCCTCGGTCTGGATCCACTTGCCGTCGGCGTCCCGCTTGCCCTTGTTGGAGGAGCAGCTGCACGCCTTGGCCTTCGTGCCGCGGTCGATGACGTCCGCGCCGCAACGCGGGCATTTCCCGATGACCTTGAAACCGGCAGAACCGAGGCTGCCCAATTTCTCGCCGTTCCTCTTCATGACCTCAAGGTCATGGATGACCATATCGGTGACGGAGTTAACGACACCGTCGGCATCGAGCTCGAACCTGCCGACCGCCTCCATCTGATTGAAGAGCTTCTCGGTGGCTTCAGGTGACGCTATCTGGCACCCATCGAGCAACTTGTAGGAGACGGCGCCGCAATCGGTAAGGGACAGCGTTCCCTTTTTCTCCCTCATGAGGGCGCGGTCTTCGTCCTTGGTGATCTCGGCGAGCGTGCTGGTGCGCGTGGCACCCGTGCCCACGTTGTATTTCTCAAGTCGCTTGGTGAGCCACTTCATGGTCGGCTTCTGCGGGCGTTTGTTTGCCCCCTCGAAGCAGAACGGAGCTGCGGTTCTGCCGAATTCGGCCGTGTTCTCCTTCTCGGCACCCTCCTGGGCTTCCTCCTGCGAGGCATCGGAATCGAAGATGACCTTGAACCCCCGTGACAGCGGCACTTGAGTCGACCCCGTGAACTCGGGGAAATCCGCCACGTGCGCACGCACGAGCTCATACTCATAGTCTTCCGCGAGCATAGCGAGGTAGTTTTTCGCCAGGACGATATAGATGTCTCGGGCGCATTTGCCGTATTTATCGAGCGCCTCGAGGCTCGCCGGCACGTTCACGCCGGGTCGGTTGGCACCGTGCGCCCCGCCTTCCTTGACATGCGTCTTGCGGGCGGTCCTGTGTGAGCAGACGGCCGGGTCGACGCCGACGACGGCGCAGATTCTGTCAACCAGGGGGAGCAGCTCGTTGAACTGCTCCGGGGTGATCTGCTTGTCCTCGGTGCGGGGGTAGCTCACCACCTGGTCTTCATACATCTTCTGGTAGCATGCCAGCACGTCCGCAGGCTTATGCCCGCGCCTAGCCAAGATGCCGGACAGCCCGGCGAGGTCGAGCAGCTTGCCGGGCGCGGTATGCTTTTTCGTCCTGGAGTCCTCAATCACGCGGGACTCATGGAAAGGACTCAAATCGACCTTGTCGGCGGAATCGAGACGCCACCCGTCCCCGTCCTCATAGGTGCGTGCGAAGACGTTGCCGTTCTCGTCGCGGAAACGCGCCTCGAAGAACGGCTTCTTGACATAGCCGTTGTACGCCTCGAGCTGGTCGCCCGTGAGCTTCACCATGACCGACTTCAGGCGCCCCTCGCGCACTACCGTTCGGAACCCATGGTCGTGGGCGATGCAGCTCGCCGCACGCACGAACTGCATCGATGCGAGGTCCCAGCGTTCACGCACATGCGCCTTGACGAAGTCTCCGTCCTCTTCCATGGCCCCGAGGGCCTTACGGCCCCCAAAGGCCTTCTGCACGCTCGCGGGAGCCTCATCGGTGAAGTACATGCGGCTGGTCTTGCCGTTCCAGCCGCACTTCTCGAGGGCCTCCCAGGCCAAAAGCTCGCCTTCGCCGGAAGGGTCCACATCGGTCGCTATACAAACTTCGTCCACCCCCGAGAGTTCGCGTTTCAACTCCGAGATGACGTCTGAGCAGCCCTTAAGCACGCCCTTTTTCCAACTGAACTGCGAAAGATCCCAAGGCAGGTCGGCAAGCGACCATTTCAGCATGGCTTCGGACTTGTCGGCGGGAACTTGCCTGTCGGGTGGCAGCAAGCCCATGACGTGCCCCCTGAGGGCGCATATCTTGTATTGCATGCCGGAATACGAACCGGAACTTCCTCCGAGAGCCTTCGCGAAGTTACGCTTCGCACTCGGTTTCTCAGCGAGAATGAGAATCATCGCAGCTCCTTTCAAGGGAAGGACGGGGCATGCTTTTGCCCTTGGTTTTCCAAGCGGAATCGATCTCTCGTGCCTTCAGCACGGCGCGGAGCATCGGTCCCTCATCGCATCCCATGAGCCAATCGCAGGGTACGCCGAGGACGAGGGAGAGCCGCAGGATGCATTCGTAGTTCGGAAGCCGCGTCCCCGACAGGTACTTCTTGAAGGAATCCTTGCTGATGCCGCAGACGCGACCGAGTTGATACAGGTTTTCGTAACCGCATGCCTCGGCGGCCCTGCGCAGGCGCACCTTGAAGCGTGCCTTGCGCAGGGCGACCGTACGGTCGGTGTCGGGATCGGTCGCGATCACGGCTATCAGCCACCCAGAATGCTGCGAGCGATTTGGGTCGATTTCAGAAGCGTCATAGCGAGGACGAGGCATGCGGCAATCACCTTGACGAGAACGCCGAGCGTGTCCGTGACGCTGATGCCATGGCTGATATCGCCCGCGACCGACACGACGATGAACGGGAACATGTAGAGGACGACGATCATGATGACGCCGGCGAGGCAGAGAGATAGGAATTGTTTGAGATATCCCCATCCCCAGCTGCGGGTCTCATCGAAGCCCATAAGGGCAAACGGAATAGGGGCGAACATGGCGGTCAGGTAGATCTCGAGGGCGCGTCCGATCATCATGTAATAGGAAATGACGACCGCGAAGGAACCGACAACCCAAGCGAGCAGGCACTCTAGGCAGATGATGAGACCCTGGATGAACTGGGTGTCATCCGCGAACTTGATGAGCGTATCATTGCCCGCCCAGGTATGGATGACATCGGCGGCACTGCCCATCGAACCCGCCGTGGTGTTGGCTGACTTGATGATTCCGAGAACCATCGTGTAGAGGTCCTTTACGATACCCAGGCCGTTGCGAACCATATACATCATGACGGCACACCAGACGAATAGCGAGATGACCTCGCGGACGGAAGGCATCATGCCGCCGCCTTGATCCATCTTCTTTGCGATTTTCAGAAGCTGGAGAAGCATGCCCATGGCGAGCAGCGTCGCCGCGACCGGTTTGATGGCGGCATCGGAGACGTTCTCAATGAAGGCAGACAGGCTGAACCTACCGCCGTAGGATCCGAGGAGGTTATCGAACCCGAGCAGCAGGTCGGAAGACTTGAGGCTGGACTCGATTCCCTGGAACAGGGCCTTGAGGAAACCGTTTGCCAGGGGCTCGACTGTCTGCTCCTGAAGTACTTTGAGAAGGGCGGTGAAGGCGCTGCCGACCCAGTCGCCGATCGCGCCTGCGACGGTCGTGACGATATCGTCAAGCCCCCAAGCGGTTGCGCCCCGGGGGGCGGCGAGGATGCCGATTGCGAAGACCGCGAGAGAAATCGTAAACGTCGCGATGGCCTGCCTATATGATGGGCTGCTGACACGGCCGAGGCGTTTGACCATCGAGTTGCATGCTGAGGCTATGGCGCCTTTCGACTTGTTGACGATACCCTCGTTGCGGGCATAGCCCAAGGCGTCGAACCTGATTGCGGCAGCGTCCGTCATTGGACATCGACCTCCTCGAACTCATGTGTGTCGGTGTGATAGGTGACATTGATGCGGGTACTGCTATCGCCATCGCCCGTATTGGCATTCCTGATGTCGAAGCTGAACGTCTTGACCCCGTTTGCGAAGACATCGGTCACGGCTCCGTCCCAGACGAGTTCAGTGGTAGTCGAGTGGTTGGCGAGCAGGTAGTCCACAAGCGAGGCGCGGAGCTCTTTGGTTTTTCCATCGATGGATGATTTGAAATTCGGGTCATCGAGGGCGGGAATCGAGACGTCTTCGCAGGAACGGCTGTTGGTATAGCCCCCATCGTTGTGAAAGAGGTCGCAGGAGATATCGTGGTATTCGTCATTGCCCTCGCCGTTGGCGGCGGGGTTGACGGTCGAGAGGGTCATGATATGGGACTTGCCATCGGAATCGATGACGGACAGCACGTTCCAAGAGAGGGCTCCGGACTGGTCGGCGCCGAGCGTGTCAGCCGCAGTGATGGCGAAGGATTGCTTTTTGGTTACCGTCTTGGTTTTATCGCCGTCGGTATCACCGTATTTTTCGGTAATGATACCGTCCTTGATGGTCATCGAGCCTGTGCCATCGATGGCGCCCCATTTTGAGTTCTCGAGGGTGGCCACGATACCCAATGTGGCATTGTCATAGTCCTTGGCCACGTCTCGCTGTGCTTCGGACAGCGAGACTTTCTCTTTTTGGCCGCCATCGGTGCCGGCGTCTTCCGAACGTTCGATCTGATCATGCTGCTCGGTCGGGGGATTGCCTCCGTCTCCGTGAGCGACGCACGACGTGATGCCGTTCATCGCGATGAAGAGAACTATGCCTGCAGCGACTGCGACGATGGCCGTATTGTTCTTAAGAAATTCGAAAAACCTATCCATCCTGTCCCCTTTCCTCATCATGGCTATTGCGAGAGGTCGATGCCTCCGAGCCAGCCCCATCTGCATCCGGTGCCTGCACCGTAGAATCTGATAAAGGCATCTAGGCTCTTAACCGTGATGGGTCCTTCGTTGCTCATGACTTTGTTGTTGCCGATGTAGATTCCGACGTGTCCGTATGTGAGTCCCGCCGATCCGGTACCCGGGTGGGAGACATCGGCGATAATCATCCCGACCTTAAGTTCGTTTCGGTTGGAGCTATGGCACCAAGAGCGACACATATCGCAGGCGTTGCCCCCGTAGAAGCCGTAGCCCGCGTTCCTGAAGACGTTGGAGACCCATGCGGCACACAGGCCTTGACCGGGTGTCGGCGTCGCATAAGCCGAGTTGACGATTGCCTGCTGGCGGGCCGTGGCTCCTGCGATTTGCGGGGCGCCTCCATTGGCACCATGGTCGCCATCGGCATCCCCGCCATTCTGCAACGCCTCGAGATACCTTTCTGCGGCATCGTAACGAACCTTCAGGCGAGGGATACCTGCGACCTCCCAGCCATAGAGGAACTGGCGAACGGCGTCTTTTACATCGGTTGCTGCCAAAAAGCCCCTTTTCGAGCCTTCGACATAGGAGCCGGATGGCGGGTCCTCGGACATTGATTCGGGCGAGTGGTCATATGTGTTGATGTGGTAACCGCTCCACCAATTTGATTGCCACTTGTCGTGATCCCAGAAAAAATCAAGCTGGACACCGACGTCGGTCCAAGACTTACCGACCGAATTGGCGTAGTTCACGAGATTGGTGTGACGGCCGTTCGTCCACTGACATAGGCCGATGCCGTTCGCGTTGGTGCCGCCGCCCTCTTCCGAACCGGCATGCATGCCGCTCTCTCCATACATATTGCCCATGATGGCGGCGATCTGCACGTCATCGAGTCCCTTTTCCCTGAAGAAGGTTGCGACCTGGGTCTCGGTTTCATTCAGGCCTTGGACGGTAGCCTGGCTCGGATCGCAGAAAAGCGCGACGATGAACAAGATGATGAGTAGGACGACGACGGCAATGACGGCGAGGACGGAGCTGCCGAGGGCGGCGGCAATACTGCCGAACAGACCGGACAGAAAGGAGCCGATACCTTGAACGAGCGCGGCGAGACTTTGAAGAGCCTGCTTGCCGGCATTTGCCAATCCGGAAACGAGCTTACTGATAAGGTTTGCCTTTTCGTTCGCGTCGGCGATTTCCCCCGCAGCGGCCTTAGCCTTTGCGATGGACATAGACCTGCGCTGCATGGAATTTGAAAAGGAGGCGCGTTGCACATCTCCAGATGTTCTCGCAGCCCTCTTCTCGGCCTGCGACATGAGCTGCGACTTGCTGCCGCCCTTGGCTTTGGCTCGGGCATTCTTGAAGTCCTTGGCCTTGCCGCGGACATAACGTCCGGCGCGGGCGGCTTCATCGACCTTATCGAGTCCATCGAGACTTCCGTCATCGTCAAGCGCAAGGATTGCGGCCTTGGAAGTCTCGGCGGAAGATGAGAAGAAGCTGCGTGCGCCGACTTGCTTGCCGACAGCTCTGCTGGCCTTGATTGAGCGCCCCGCGGCTACAGCGGCGCGGGCAGAGGACCTGACGGCGGTGCCGGACACCGAATCGTCTCCGATGGAGGCGACGGCGGAATTGACGGCCGCATTGGCTGCCGCAGATTTGAAATTCGCTACCGTCTGGGCTCTCTTCTCGGCCTTGGTGATGAACTCCGAGGCCTCCCTGTGGGTCGCGACCATTTCATCGGATGCCTTTCGGACATCCTCGCCTTTGGCGACGACGTTCCTGGCGGCGTTTCGCACGTCCTCCGGAGCATCGGCATACTTGGCTCCGCCGGCGGGGCTTTCCTTGCCAGCCCGATAGGCGGTGGGCTTCGGTACGGACGGCTCGGCCTCGCGCTCGGCTTGCGACATGAACCCGAAGTCCCGAGTATCGCTGATGCCGGCATGATCGATTGCGTCAGCGGACGCCTCGAACTTACCCTTAAACGTTTCGGCCCGCGATTCTGAACCGGACGGGTCGGGTGCCTGGTGGGCATGCTCAGAACCATGCTCTACCGTATGGGTTTGACTCGGGGAGGTCTCGGTCTTTTCGGAATGGGAGCCGTGGCGGGCAGGCATGCCAGATGGGACTTTCTGCTCTGTTTGTGCCACAAACCCGAAGTCGCGCGAATCGGATACTCCGGCTCGCTCGATGGAATCGGCACCTGTGCCAAGACCGTTTTTGAAACACTCGGCTCTCGCAGCGGAATCGGAGAAGGCGGATGTTTGGTCGCCCGAGCTCCAGCCCGATGCGCCGAGCGTCTCCAGGGCATCCTTCTCGGCAGCGGCATAGCCCTGCTTCGCTTCGGAATAGGCGGCCTTCGAGTTATCCAGATTCTCTTGAATCTTCTTGCTGAGATGCACGTCTTTCGCATGGCCGCCGGCGAACATGTCGGCGGATGCCCACGATGAGGATGAAGGTCGATGCGGTCCGAATCCGGCTGCCTCCGATACGAAATCGGTTTTATCGTCCGCAGGGGCGCTGACGGTGCCCATAGGGGATGGGCTGCCAAAAGATTGCTGTCCCGCCTGTGGGGAACCCGAATTCTGCCCGAGGCTGCCTGTCGGCTGGTCGAATCCGGTCTTGCCGGTATCGAAGGTGCCGGAGAAGGAATCTCGGGCATCGGCCTGCACGGACACTGCGGTACCCTCGATGAAATCGCGCGAACCGGCGACGCCAGCCTGCTCGATGCCGTCGATGGAGGTCATCATGTTTCGCTGTGCGGCGGCGTCGCGGTCGGCGCCGCTGGAAAACGGACCGTCAGAACCCTGCTGCTCCATACGGGAGTTGAAGGCGTTGGAGACTGGCTGAATTGGCTGGGCCGTAACGGTGGGGATGGCCTGCTGGGTCTGGGGCTGGCTGAAACCCTGTCCCGAACCGCCTGCCGGCTGGTAGAATCCCGTCCTGCCGTTATCGTAGGAGTCGGAGAAAGCATCGCAGGTGTCGACTTGCGCTGAGGCCGAGATGTCGGTACCGAACTCGGACGAGCGGGTTACACCCGCCTGACCGAGCCGGTCGATACCGGAACCCATGCCTGTCTTGAATGCGTCCTGCTCGCTTCGCGAGTCACCGAAAGAGGAACCAAACGTTTCCTGGGAGTTCGGGACGCTGGAATTAGATCCACTCGGTGGAATGGCTGCCTTTTCGGCATCTTGTGCCGAATTGGCCACCGGATTCGACACGCCGATGGCATCGGTTCCCGCAGAATATCCCGAGCTGACCGTATCGGCATGACGGGAGAAATCAGCGGTATGGGCGACAGCCCTTTGCACGCCGTCATCATATGACGCTGCAATCTGCTGTTTTCGTTCGATCTCGGAGGACACACCCGCCACGCTGCCGTTTTTCAAATTGGACGCGTCACTTGGATTTCCATTTTTGGAAGCGTCTGGCAAGATGTCCTCCTTTCGGAATCGATGTGGTTACTGCCTTGGAGTATCGGTTCGGTGGTCGAGAATATGGGGGCAGTTGCCGCAGCGGCAACTGCCCTTCTCCACATTTGGCTACTCGCCCGGCTCTTTTTCTGGAATCGAGGGGCCGCGCTTTTTCTTGCGCCCGCGCACGCGCTTGCGGCGGCGGAATTCATCCTGAGGGGCGATATTCTCAGCTACGCCGCCATGCTTGGCGGCCTCGAGGGCCTCGCGGGTCTTCTTCTCAGCCCACTCGTTCGGGTCGGTCGAGAACAGCTCGTAGAGGTGGTTGTCGCTCGGGAACTCGCCCTTGATCGGGATGCGGGCGGAGCCGAAGACGAGAAGGCCCCATCCGCGGGGAGCGCCCTCATCGATGCAGGCGACCTCGAGGGGGGATAGACCGAGCGCATCCGCCCAGTAGTCGCGGTCCTCCTTGGACTGCTTCAGCAGCATGATGAAGTCGGAATTCTTGACGATGGCGTTGGCGTCTTGGTTGCGGATCATAGATTCGGTCGACTGCGTGATGCCCGTCAGGTACATGCCGAACTTACGGCACTCGTTGGCGAATCGGCGGAAGTAGTTGAGTACCGACGGGTATTTGAACAGCGATTCCATCTCCTCGATGTACAGCCATGTCCTTCGGCCGTGGTCGAAGTTGCTGTACATGATGTTTCGCACCGTCTCGCAGAACGAGATCAGCGCGAAGACGAGCATGGAGTCGGGCACGTCCTAGAAGTTCAATCCGACGGTGCGGGCCGTGAGGTCGATGTCGGTCTCATGGTTGAAGAAGTTCGAGTAGCCGCTGACGAAACGCTCATAGCGAAGGGCGATATTCTGCGCCATCGGCTCGGGCTGGCGCTTCAGCTCCTCGTAGAAGTCCTCGAGGATGGGCTCGCGACCACCCTCCATGTTGTAGTGGCGGAAGATGTTCTCGACGCAGCGCTGGATGATGGAGCGCTCCTCCTCGGAGAACACCGTCATGGTCTCGTTGGCCGCGGCCGCCGCCTGCGCAATCATGGCATCCGCCTTGAAGGCGACCTGCGTGCCGAAATCCTCGGATTCGCGACGCTTGTCCATGCCGAGCGGGTTCAGGTGCGCGTTGAGTCCGACGCCGAACGACGCATAGGTACCGCCAGCATGCTCGACCAGCAGCTTGTATTCGCCGGCGCGGTCGAAGATGATTACCTGATCGTCAGGCTTCGAGAGCAGAGTTCCCTCGATCTCGTTCTTGGCGAAGAATCCCTTGCCGGATCCCGTCTTGCCGGAGATGAAGCCGACGGGACTTGCCAGGTTGGCTCGATTGCCGAACACGAGGTTGTTCGACAGTTTGTTCTGGTAGTACCAGCTACCGCCCTCCTGTTCGAGCTCCTGGGTGGCGAAAGGGACGAAGATGCACGCCTCCGACGTGGTGAAGGGTCGGGAGATCTCGATATGGTTGAGTCCGAGGGGCAGGATCGAGTTCAGACCCTGGCGCTGGCGGTACTCGAGGGTCTCGACCTGCACGCCAGCCGACGACGCGACATCGAGAATCTGCAGTACCTGCTCGGTCAGCTTCTCGGGAGACTCCGCCCACGTGAAGATGAGGCCGGAGAACATGAAAAGGTGCTGCTGCTGTCCCTGGAGCTGTGTCAGCAGGTCCTCGGTCTCCTCGCGCGAGTATCGGAGTTCGGAGGGCAGGATCGAATAGTCGTAGCCCTGCTGGACGGCCTTCTTCTGCTCCTCGATGGTCTCGGCATCGATCCACGCGCGGCGGGTCTTGACGAAGTTTATCGCCTTGGCCTTCTCCATGGGCTGGAGGTACCAAGTCACCTCGATGGGCATCGACATGTTCACGAGGTTCGCGACGACCGTGTCCTCGAGGGGGGAGTCGTACTTGCGCATGACTAGGACCTGGCAGTACTTATCGTCGACCTTGAAGTACATGTTCGAGCCGTCGGGCTTGAAGTTAATGCTCATCGGCGCGATGAAGTCCTTGGAGCTGTCGGGGCTGTAGATCGACAGGTCGCGCTCGTAATCAAACGAGAACTTACGGTCTGGACGTAGCAGGGACTGGAGTACGGAAAGTCGCTCGAGACCCGTCATCGGCGTTACATCGCAGCGGATCTGCTCGAAATTGCCCGTAAGGTCGGTATTGATGCGCGAGAAGCGCGTGCGTGCCTCGATGGGGTTGTTCGCATGGATGCCGATCGTCATATAGCGGGCGCGCTTGATGTTCGACACGCCCTCCGCGAGTTTATCGGAGAGCACCTCGTTCATCGTCTCGGCATCCTCCTTGAGGACGTCGTTTGCCTGGCGTGATGGGTCGTAGAACTGACGGTCGCGAATCTGGTCGTGGCGCAGAGGGGTGTTGATGACGGAGAACTGCACCGTGGTGTCGGCAGGGAAATAGTTGTAGATATCGCACATCGATGCAAGGATGGTCTTCTGGTCATCATCGCGGGCGTTCTGATAGGTGATATCGTCGAAGGAGAGGGTCTCGGAGTAATATCCGTCCTCGACCTCGCAGATGCCGTTCTCGAACATTCGGTTGTAGCCGATCGCATCGACCACGTTCTTCGCGTTGTCACGGCGGCGGCGCTGCTCGGCAGTGAGTTTATCGCTCTTTGAGCTGCGCTCCTTGAGCTTCTTGGTCACCTCGGCGGCGCTTTTCGCCTGTGTGCGCTCGGCCTCCTTCGCCGCGGCGCGGGCATCGCGAATCTCGTTGCGCTTACCGGCAAGCTCACGGTCGAGCTCCCTATGCACCTTCTTGACATAGCGCTTGCGTTCCCGCTTGCTCATCTTCGCGTACTCGGGGTCAAGTTCGAAACCGACCTCGCCCGGTTTGCGAAGCCCGGCGGCGAGCGTCTCCATGTTCTTGAAGCTCTCGTCCTTATTAGCCATTAGTCGCTCCAAAAGTCTTCAATCTGTCTCTTGTTGGGGTCTGTGATATTCATCGGCTCGAGCGCACCGCCGGGTTCCCACATCTCGATGCCGTTGGTCTTGTAGAGCTTCGAGAGCTCCTTGCCGTTGGCGCATTTCCGCTCATCGGCGTATGCCTTCTTGAGGGCATCCGCCTCGGCCTTGAATTCGCCTCGGTTGCTGGCGCTGACGTATACGAGGCACTGCTCGTTGAAGTTATGCGCGAGCCACAGCGGCGCGAACTTCTCGAAATTCAATCCGTGGGGCGTATAGAAGCCGACCAAGGCGGCAGGTGCGGCGGCGAGCCAGACGAGGTAGATGACATCGTTGATATCCACATGGAACACAAACGTGCAGAGCATGCCGAAAGCCAAGGCACTGCCCACCGCCGCCCCGATGCAGATGATCGTGCGTGCGGTGAGGCCGCCGATGACTTTGGGCTGATACTCGGTTACATCCTTGTGGACAGGTACCGACAGCACTCGCTTAGCCTCGCACCCAGCTGGTGTCGAGCGTGCCGAAATAAAGCGCTGCGGCGGAGACGATTACGCCGCCGATCAGTGTGCCGACGCCTGCGGCGATGGCGGCGCCGTTACCGGATGCGCCGTTATGGACGTTGATGCCGATGGTGACGCCGCCCCAGACGACCATGATGGCACCGAGCATCTGGATGCCGCCCTTGAGCAGTCCAGTGATATTGCCGAGGATGCCGCCCGCGGAATCGAGTTGACCGAGCTGGACGGTGGCGACGGCGAGGGCGTGGTAAATCGGGTTCATATGTGATCCTTTCAGGTATGTCGGCGCAGATGCGCTAAATCGACCATGTAGCTTGAAAATGCCTCATTGGTCCAAATGTGCCGAATGTGTTACTATTCCTATGCGCCGAAAGGCGCCAGGGTGAAGAGGTTCGTGAGAACCGCTGTCATCTCCTGTCTAGCGCACCCATGAACTGTTTGGGGCCCGTAAGGGAATGCAGGTAGACCGTTCGCGGTCGGGGTGCGCACCGCATGTCAAGGCGTCGGACCGTCTCTGGTCCGGCGCTTTTCTTTTCCAGATGCTTCGACAGGCATGCGATCCTCCGTACCGAGTACGGGTCGGCGATTCGCCGACCTCATGGACATCACGAAGATACACGGCGCGTCCATGAGGCTCCCGAGTCTTGCCGCTGCGGCAACACGGCGGCATTTATGCAGGTAGACCGTTCGGATTGAAAGTAAAAAGGGGTTCGGCGAGAAACCTCGGGAACCCCTTGCACATAATTCCTAAAAGCGCGGGTCTTTATTTCTCCTGACTGCCCTTGTTTTCATCGGATGTCTTATAGTGCCTACCGCCGGCGGCGTTCGGACGATCCGGCTTTGGCCTGTGCAGGCTTTTCGCCCTCGACTTGGCCGCGATACGGGCAGACAGCTCGCGTTCCTCGCGGCGTCGCTTCTCGGCCATATACTTCTTGATGTCGAAGTCGGGCGAATCAGCCATCAGCTTGTAGTTCGGATGCTCGGTGAGCGGGTACTTCTCATCGATGATGGGGTTTGCGCCGTTGATGAGCACGACGCACTCCGTCTTGGGCAGCTTCGCCACCTCGGCGGGATCGATGAGGGCGCGACCGACTGTCTGGCCGCTCTTCGACCAGCTGCCCTGACCGCCGTGGCTCTGCGAGTAGTTCTCCTGGAAGACGGTCTGCTGACCGCAGGAATCGGAGATGAACTCGCAGGTTGATGTCGTTCCCTTGTTGGCCTTGCCGCCGCCGAGGTACAGGATCGTATCGCAGCAGCCGACGATGGAATCCGCCGTCGCCTCGTCATACAGCTCGGCAAGCTGCGATTTCGCCTGCAGGATGACAGACATCGCGATGTTTCGCGACCTCAGGACGGAGATGAAGCCGGAGATGTCGGCGGGCAGGGACAGCGAACGGTACTCGTCGAGGATGAAGTTGACGGGGCGGGGGAGCTTGCCGTTGTACTTCTCCAATGCCTTGTGGCACAGGACTCGCACCGTCTGGTAGACCATCATGCCGTGAAGGAAGCCGAGCGTCCGCTGGTCGGTGTCGTCGAAGATGGCGAAGACGGCGTTCTTCGAGTCGGGGTCTCCGAAGCGCTCGAGGTGCATCTGGTCCTCGCCGACGACGAGCTGCTTCACTTCCGCAGCGGTGAACGGTGCGAGACGCGCGTTGCAGGTGATCAGGATCGATTTCAGAGTCTTGCCGGCTGCCGATTGGAACTTGCGGTAGTTCTCCAGGGCGTAGTCCTCGGTGGGGTCGAAGCCGCGCTTGCCGTTCTTGTGTACGTTGTCGTATGGGCGCTTGTTGTCCGAGTGGCGGCGGAAGGCGGACGGGACGAGGTCGAATCGCTCTCCGTCCGAGCCCGTATAGACGGTGATTTCCTCCGGGGCATCGGGCGGGGTC
Organism: Collinsella sp.; assembly: GCA_048362915.1. Taxonomy (GTDB): domain Bacteria; phylum Actinomycetota; class Coriobacteriia; order Coriobacteriales; family Coriobacteriaceae; genus Collinsella. The sequence goes on along the minus strand of DBFPAR010000006.1, from coordinate 150,747 downwards.
GGGTTCTCCGCCGCACGTTCCTGGACTTCGGGATTCTTCGGCTGGCGCTTGACGCGGCGCATGCCGGTCTCGATCTCATCGAAGATGAGGTCAAGCGGGCTCTTGAAGTTCTCGTTGGATTCCGATGCCTTGGCCATCGACAGCAGCTTGAGCAGGCCGCCGATATGGTAATCGCTGGCCGGGCAGTAGTCTCGCAGGAACGCGATGAGTGCCATATAGAGCATCTTCTCGGATTTCTCCCAGAACGGGTCGCCCGAACTCGACTTAGGCGGGGTCGTCATCGAGATGAGCAGTCCGGCGAAGGACTGGATTTCGAGATCGGTCCTGACGTAGTGGAGGGGATTGTAGATAAGCGAGCGGTCGGGGAAGAACGTATTGAACGAGCGGATCTCGTATCCGTTGTTCGTGAGCATGTTGCCGACATCGAGCAAAAGATCGCCCTTCGGGTCCGTGATGAACAGGTCGCTGTTCATCTGGCAGACGTTCGGCTTCACGTAGTAGCGCGTCTTGCCGGCACCGGAGCCGCCGATGACGAGCACGTTCATGTTTCCGTCGTAGTTCATCGAGAATCCCTCTCTGCTCCATGCTCGACCCGTGTTCTTGGAAAGAAGAAGTGCGTTCGAGGCGCCTTCGGGGTTCTTGTCATCGATAAATGGGGCGAGTTCCTCGGGAGTCGCCCATCGCGCGGAGCCGTGTTCCTCGCCGACGCGCGTGTTCTTCTGCCCGTAGACGAGGCAGACCATGGCAAGCGCCCATGGGATGCAGATTCCGAGCAGTATGCCGAGCATTCCCGCGTCGTTCACCAAAAGATGGAACGGCTGACGGGCGATATAGCCCCACATCTCCGTCGGGGCGGCCGTGATTCCCTCGAGCATGTCCGAATACGAGCAGGCGCAGTCGATAAACCTATTCCCGAGGTAGGCAAAGGGGATGGTGGCAACCGCAGCGGCGAGGAGCGGCGCCACTTCCTTCGTGACCTTCATTATCGGTTCACCGTCTCGAGCGAGACGTCCTTCTCGGCCTGGGCTGCAGAGCGGGATGCCACGAAGGCGGCCTCTTCGCTCTTATCGCTCATCAATTCGTCAACGCTGCGCTCCTTCATGCTGACGGGCTCGTAGTCGGGGTCGTCGTCGATATACTCGGCATCTTGGTCATGGCTGTCTGGGGTTCCGTCACCATCGCGGTCCTCGGCTGCATCGCGGATGCCGTCCCCATCGGAGTCCCCGGTACCGGGCGCGTCCTGTCCGTCGGCATAGGGGGTTGAGAGGTCGCCGTTATGCGCATCGGGACGCGCCTGCACGCAATCCGCCGTGGTCTTGCTGTTGGAGATGTCCTCATGCAGCTCCGCCTTACGGGTCTCGCGGGACAGCATCTCGTCCGCATCGTCGGCAACCAGGTCGCTTTCGGGTCGGGGGGCAGGCGAGGACTCCACCGTCTTCTCGGCAAGCTCCTCCTCGGCAATCTCCTCCGTGGATTCGGGTCCGGTCTTGCCGTCAGCAGGTGAGCTGCCGGCGCCATCCCCGTCGCGAGCCTCATCGACGTCGTCGAGACTCGGTACGTAAAAGCCGTCCTCACCTGATTCGCGGTCCTCAGCATCGGTATCTACATGGACGTGCTGGGGATCGGGCGCCGGCGCTTCAACGCTTAGGTCTCCGCCCGCACCCTCATATCCTTCGGCTTCACCGCCGATCAAAGGAGGCTCATATTCCACGCCGATACGGTCCATGAAGCGCTGGCGCATGAACATCTCTCCGCGCTCGGGACCCATAGCCTCGACTTTTCTCTTCTCGAGGTTGAGGGCCTCGATGGCTCGTTCGCAGTCGGCATTGTCGAGGATGACCTGGTTGCCGATGTGGCGGGCATTGATATCGTAATCCTGCAGGACGGAGCAGTAATATGCCGCATTGAAGGACGCACCCTCGTCACCGAACTCACCAAATGAGAATCGCGTGCAATTGCCATCGGGCTGGCTTTTCAGGTAAGCCGATTTAGACTTATCCCTGTCAAGCGCATCGAGGTTCATTGCATAAGTGACCAGTCGATGGTCTCTGCTGATATCTTCGATGGCGTCTGTGATGACCTTGTTCTTTGGATGGATAATGAAGTGGCCGATGACGGTTGAGTTGGCAAACAGCTTGGGGGACAGCTGTTTGAGCTCTCGAAGTGTGGCTTGGGCGCCCTCATGCGATTTAAACCACGTCTGTGTATATGCTTGGGAAGCCCTCGCACCCTTGCCGAAAAGGCCCTGACCCGCATTGGAGAGATCCTTTGCAGTCTTCTTGGCTCTGCCGGCTTCCTCGCGAAGCTGCGTGTTCTTGTGGATTTCATTTCTAATCAGCTCCCTGCCGAACATCTCGAGCAGGTTGAACAGTTTTGTCCCTGCCTCGTCTGCAATCGCTGGCATGTCTTCTACCTCCGTGTGTCCACTGTGGTCGAGCCCCATGCCCGACCACAGTGAAAGCTACAACGGAAAGGGAAGCTCCATCCCTCCGTGCCGCAGCGGCCTTATTCAACCGGATTTCGAACGGTCAACCGCCGATGGGCGCAGCGCGGCATCTATCTCCATGTCCCCATGGGAACCGATTGTCCCCGCTCGTTTTCCAAGAAGATGGTGCCATCGGATTTGTAGACGATTTTCTGGACGCGGAATTTCTGGAACCCGGACCCGAGGGCGACGGTGGTTTCCTCTCCGGGCAGAAGGCCGCAGGGCAATGCGAGGCTCTTCACGCCGTCCGCATCGAGCAGGGCGGCTTTCGCGCCTTCCGCCCTGGAGGACTCCTCGGCCAGCTTCAGGTTGACGCGCTCAAGCTCCCTGGAGAGCCTGCCGGAGTCCCGCTCGGCTGAGCGTGCTCGGCTCTCGGCATCGGATGCCCTCGCGGTGGCATCCGCCAGCTTGGTCTCCGCATCCGCGAGGTCGTCTTTCAGGCTCGAGCACACCGCCAGCTGCCGGCGGAGGGCGCTGACCTTGCCCTTGAAGGTCTCCAAGTCTTCCTGAAGCAGCTCCGCGGCGCGGGCCTTGCCTTCGGCCCGGTCGGCTCGCTCGCGTTCGGACTCAACGGCCTTCTTGAGGCTCTCGAGGTCGCCCTGATGTGAATTGCACGCGGCGCGGTCGAGTTCGGTCTGCTTGGAATCGAGCGCTTTCTGCAGCTCGCCGATTTTCCTTTCGTACTCCGCCGTACTCTTGTCGTATCTGCTCTGCGCCGACCGTGCCTGTTCGTTGATTCGCGCGTTGCCGCGCTCCAACTCGCCGAGTTTCTGCTCGAGGTCGTGGCGCTGGCGATACGACTCTTCCCGTGCATCTCGCAGGTCCGCTTGGACGAGGTCGTTCTTCTCTTGCGCGGCTTTGAGGGCCGCCACGGCATCGGCGCGGGCTTTCTGGGTCTGGGCCAGACTCCTAGCGAGGGTCTCTTTTTCTTGAGCCAGGTCGTTGAGCCTGCCGGTGTTTTCCTGTTCGCTGTCGCGCAGCCGGCAGGCTCCCTCTCGCTCGGCATCAAGCGAGGATTCGAGTTCCTCGACTCGAGCTGAGGAATCGGCGAGCCTCTTTTGCAACTCGTCCCTTTCGGCCGATACCGTCTCGAGCTCTACTTTGGCCTTGGCGATGGAATCGGTGAGGGCCGCATTGTCTTTCCTCAGCTCGCGGTTGGTCTCTAGCTCGCCCTCATGGAGGTCATAGATCTCGCCGAGTTCGCCCTTGCGCTTCTTAAGTTCCTCCCTGCAGACCCTCATGAGACGCTCGTAGTCGTCCTTGGTCTCGTTGAGTTGCCTCTCATAATCCTCTGCCTGGTTCTGGAGGGTGGCCATGTTTTGGGAGAGCTCGATCGATTGCTCCTCGGCGGCCTGCGCCCTGGCGACGAGACCGTTGACCTCATCTTTTGAGAGTCCGCTCGCGTTCTCCATCTTGGATCGCAGGCCGAGGATCTCCTGGCGGAACTCCTCCTTCTCGGTTCGTTCGCCCTCGACCTGGGCATTGAGTTCTCCGAGCCGCGTCATCAGGCTCTGAGTCTTTCTCCGCTCGGACTCAAGGGATTCAAGCGTCTCGGCATTGACACGCCTCAGGTTCTCGGCCTCATGTGAGGACGCGACATTTTCGGCTGCGGCTTCGGCCTTCGTGGTCAACTCGGCGGTCCTGAGCTTGAATTCGGCGCACTCGCGCTCGTGCGAGCGCTTGGCCTCCGTCAGCTGGTCCTTAACGGAAGAAAGTTCCGCCAGGGCGGCATCGCGCTGGCGCAGGGCATCACCGACCAGCCGTCTCGCCTCAGCCCTCGCGGCCTTCATGCGCCGTGCGCGATTTCGTGAGCTATGCGCCGCCTTGAAGGGGGCATCTTCAGGCAATTGACCCATCGTCTCTCCAATCCGAGCTTAAATTTCAGACATTTCTTCGATATCCTTCGGGACCTCGATTCCCTTGACGGAACACATGTAGCGCAGGGCCTCGCGACGGTTCTGGGCGCGGGGCGCGACCATCGCCGAATGGTAATCGCCCATGAACGTCCAGATGATGCCCGAAGTGGTCTTGTTGGCGGTGAGGGAATACTTCCTTGCGAGCTTTTCAGCCTCATTCGGGCATTCTCGATCGGCCTCGAGGGCGGTATCGCCAGATGCATCTGCGGTCTTCTCGGATTTCGCTCTGATCTTCCTCAGATAGAACCTGAAACCGTCCGCGCGGCGAAGCCAGTTGAGCGGGAACATCGCATAGCGCTTGAATGCCGCCGATCCGCCTTCGGAATTTTGATTCATGAGCTCGTCGAGATACAGGTCCCATGCATCGCAGATCTCATCGGCCTCGGCGCCCGAATCCATGACATCGCGGATTGCCGCCATGGTCTTATCGAGAAAGACCCCATCGATGTGCTTCGGAGACGAATCGGCGATGAAACGCGCCACGTAGCGGACCTCGGCACTCCAGCCTCCGATGTCACCCGGACCGCAATCCCCATTCTCTCCAGAGAGTTCACCTCTCTTGTTGGAATCATTAGAAGAATAAGAAAAATAATTATCATTATTATTCTTATTATTATTTATATATACGTCGTTGCTCGTCTCGGGCATGTCGTTTTCCTGCGGTTTTGCTGCATTTCCCCAGCTAGATGACGGTGCCGTAAATTCATCCTGCTCGACGTTTTCGCAGGTCGCGCCGATACGACGACTTGGCGCATCGTTGTGACAAAATGACGCATCGTTGTGACAACTTGGCGCATCGTTGTGACAAAATGACGCATCTGCCTGACCTGCGGATTGTTGAAAACTTAAGTTTTCAACAGCCGAGATATGACAAGTTGACGCATCTGCCTGACCTGCGGGTTCTCGAAAGTCGAAATCGAGGATTTGCCCGCCGCGGGATGCGGAGACGGGGGTCGTCGCCTCGATTGCGGCGTTGATTTTCTCCTGGATGGCGAAATAGGACCGGGGCGATTTCATGCCGTTCGCCTCCCTGCCGGTGCGGTACAGCTCGTTGTAGCCGATCAGCCCAGACCTGCACAGGCTGTCGAGCGCACGCTGGACGGAGCGGCGAGAGATATAGAGGTCGAGGGCGAGCTGGTCTTGCGTGACGTAGTAGCCGTACGCCGAGTGGTGACTCATCGAGTAGATCTTGGCGTACACCGACAGCTCGGCGCTGGATGCCTTGAGACCCAGACCCGCGGGGTCCACCATCCAATCGAAAACGGTATAGAAGTTGCGGTCGAGTGCGTTATCAGGACATCTTGTCGTAGGCACCGTCATCGACCTCGCTTTCGCTTGATTCATCGGTCGGCTTGGCATCTTCTGATACGGATACGGCATCCATGAGAATCGACTCCACGGCATCGTAATCGCACTTGAAGCTCATGGACAGTCCGTCCTCGTCCATAACGGCGCAGACAAGGCCCTTTGCGGATAGCTCGTTGAGCACCTTGAAGACCCGCGCGATGCCGCCCTCGCCGCGACCGCGGACGGGGCAGCCCTCATCGAGGGCGCGGGCGATGTATTTCGATGTGATGCGCTCGCGTGCGGGGTCATCGGAGCAGTCGCGCTCGAAGATGAGGGCGAAGACGATTGCGCGGGGGCCGTTGAGGCCGAGCTTGTTCATCCAGCCGTACTGTTTCCAGTAGGGCTCGTTTTCCAAACGGGGTGCGGTGGTGTCGTTGTAGCTGAAATCCATGGTAGTCCTCCTATTTTGCTATCGACATGACTCGGTTCCGACCGTTTCGGCCGGAAATGCTTTCGATAGGAGAGGAGGGGCGGCAAGACCCTTCGTCGATGCAGGCGACCCAAGTGCTGGGTTCGTTCTCGCCGACATGGGTGCGCTCGATGTAACCGCGCTTGGACAACTTGCCCAGAACGCGCCTGACGGTCGCGACCGATGTGTTGGTGAGGAATGCGAGCATGGGTTTCGAGACGCTGACGCCCTCTTTGCCCGCTTCGCAGATAAGCGCGAAGACGATGAGCTCGTTTCCCGATAGATCGAGTTCGCGCATCATCCAAGAGTCGATGGTGATGCTCATTCGGGCTCACCTGCCATGGTACATCTGCATGGCGAAAAGACCCCGAAGGGCTTAACGCTCTCGGGGTCGATGGCTAACAGGTTGCACGGATAGGCGGCAGCATCCACGGCTGCACGCCCAGCAGGGCGGGTCATGCAGTTCATCTCCTATCGTCCGGCTTGGGGAACCGGTATGCCTTGATTTTGCGGCGGTATGCCGAGCTTGTCAACTAGGCATTTTTGAGAAGGGCTTTGAGCAACAGCTTTCCGAGCTGGGCTTCCCCGAGATGGTCGAGCAGGGCATCGTCCAGATTGTCTCCATCGTCTTTAACGATCGGGTCGTCGACGGCCGACTCGCCGCCCAAGAGGGGTTCGTCTCCGAGGATGTCCACGCCGTATTTCCTGAAGAGGGGTGCGTACTGCTCCTTGATTTTCGCCCTTGCCAGGCAGCGCTCGCTGACCGTCTTGAGGAGGGACTCGTAGCTGATTCCCGCGAGTTTGAAGACGTAATCGCGGTTGAAGGTGAAGCGCTTCTGGAGGCGCTGGTACTCAATGGCGTCGGCGCGGCACATGGACTGGAGCTTTGAGCGGCTGCAGCCGAGAATCCTTGCGGTCTGCTCGGAGTTTAGGACGAGGGGAAGCTGCAAGAGCTCCTCATCGGTAAACGGAGCGGGCTTGATGCTCTTTTTGGCTTCGGCTTCATTCACCCTACATCGCCTCCGCAATTTCGCTATCAGGTTCCTCTGTTGACCACAGGACCTCCCGCTCGATAACGGATTCAAATGCGGCCAAGAATCGGGCGGCGCCGTCTGCTGGGAGCAGGGCCCTCATGAGCAGAAACTCCATTGCGGTCGGTTCGCGCAGGAAGTTGCATTCCTCATCGAGCAATGCGGGACCGTCAATTGACTCATTCATGGCATTGGCGAAAGTTTCCTCATCCTCGACATAATCCAGAAGGACTGTCGTCGCAGATTCAAATGCAGGGTTTTTGGTCATCATGTCTCCGTAACTAAATCGAACTACTTGGGGCATAGTTGACGAATAGGGAATCTGATTCCGCATTCGTAGCTACGAGCGAGATATTAGTCCTTTTTCCAGATTTGGGCAATATGATTTAGAATCGCAATTTACATACGTGGAAATTACCTATTTGCGCGATTTATATCTACATACGCGAAAATCACTTCCAAATCATGTATTCTGTAGCCAGGTAGCAACCAGACTACAGATAGGGGAGACCATGACATTCAAGGAAATACTTGAGAAATACGGCATCACCGCATCGGAGCTCAGTCGCAGGTCCGGTGTCTCGACTTCGACCCTGAGCACGTTCGTAAACGGAAGGTCGAAATGCCAAAACATGCAGATCTCCACGTTCCTGAGGATTTGCAAGGGGCTGGACATTCCGTTTGAGACCTTTGTCGAGGACCTGTTCGATGGCGAGGAGGGAAATCCCGGAAAGGAGGCGCTCCTCTCGGGTGACGAGGAATGTCTCGTGAGCGATTTCAGGGGCTTCAACGCACAGGCGAAGTCCTGCCTCATGCGCGTGTCGAGCGCAATGAAATTGGACCCCTCGAACATGCAGAGGAATCGCGAACCGCAAGCGATGGATGAGGTGGCTGCCGGCAAAGACGGTCGCGGTGCCGTCTGTGAGGATACCGAATAGCCCGCCGTGGCGCTGCAGGCGGAACACTTTGGGTGTACCAAGCTACCTTGCTACATACGTAGCCGGATAGCTATGTAGCCGACTACCTGACAACATCTAGACGCATATGGAGAGATAGGAGTTTTAGCCATGGCCGAGGAGAAACGACTACCGGCAGTAAAAAAGCAGATAGCGGGCAAGGATCGCCCCTATACGAAGCTGGAGGCCATTATCAAGGGTGCCGGCTACACGAATACCCAAGTGGCACACCTGGCGGGTATACCGATCAGCACGCTTCAGACGATAATCCGGCCCGAGGCCGATTTGGGGACCGTGCGCGTCTCGAACCTGCTTTCGCTTTGCCGAGTGCTGAATATAACCATCGAGCAGCTCTTCGATAATCAAGCGCCACTTACCGAGGATACCGATGCCCCGGTAGGTCAGCGCTTGGAACTGGTCACGCTGTTCAATCGCCTGAATACCAAGACTCGCGGCGAGCTGATCGGCATGATGAGGAGTCTTGCGAAGGACCCGAACCGTCTCATGGTCTGGCCGCAAAATCGAGAATAGCTTCAGACGGGCATGTAGGCATGTAGCCCCGTGCCCAACTACCGTGCAGCACGCCTACATGTCTACATGCCTACATGCCTATTTAAGACAGACGACATACCACTTACCGCCGTCCGCGATAAGCGACCTGCGGTGGGTCCTGTTGCCGCGACCGATCACATAGACGTCGCGGACATATGCGAACCTGCCCGCTGTCCGCGACGGACACATGAGAGGTGCCCCGCTGCTCGAGATCGCGAAGCGACGACCATCGGGCCAGACGATGCAGGTCGGGTTGTCGTCTGCATTCTTTTCGATTGCTACCTCCATGAGGTTCATCCCATCTCCGACCATTCATTCCCCTATAGACGAAATTATCCAACGCCCGCAGCAACGCGAGCGTTTTTCATTACAGCACCATCGCATATTACCGAGTGCGTAGGGGGCAGTTGCCTAGGCGGCATATCGGCTACACCGCTACAGAGCTACACGCATACACGACTACACACGCAGCACGATAGTAGGGCAGCTGGGACGGTTCATCCCCTCATTCGCCTGAAGTCGGGTATGGCGGGGCGCCGCATCGTCATCTCTGTCCCTCCATGCGCCGCCGCTGCTCCCGCAATCGGCTACCTGCCTACATCGCTACCGTTTCGTTCTGATAGTCGGCTACAGGGCTACATCGCTACAAAACCGACAGGAACGCAGGTAGATGCAATATTTCGAGAATTCGACACGTCTGGTTGGAGTGTCCTGATTGCCGCTGCGGCAAGACCCGAACGGCGGCACGTAGTTTGCCGTATGGTCGCGGGGCTAGCAAAACCTCCAATTGGAAGGAGTACCTCGATATGCGCAAACACGAGGCCAAGAGCAAGAAAATGATTATGAAGCCGGCAGTCACTATGGCCGTGACTGCGGGCCTCATGCTGTCCCCGGTCATGCAGACCATGGCATTCGCCCAGTCTGCCGCACCGACGGACAACCAGGCTGAAACCCAGACTGAGACCCAGAAGGTCACCGAGCAGGCCGTGAAGGATGCCAAGGCGGCCATGGATGCCGCCGAGGGCAAGCTTGACGAGGCGAACGAGCAGCTGTCCGCGGCGCAGGGCGTATTGGATGCCGCGAAGACGGCACAGGCCGATGCCCAGACCGCATATGACCAGGCGGTCACCGGTGCCGATACGGCAGAGACGGACCTTCAGGCCGCGACAGATGCAAAGAATGCGGCAGACCAGAAGCTCAACGAGGCGCAGACGGCATATGACGCCGCCGCCGCGAAGCAATCCGATGCCGCAAAGGCGGCCGACCAGGCTCGAGCGGCCTACGAGGCCGCCAAGACGGGTCGCAAGGACGCATTCAAGAAGATCGAGACCACCAAGCAGGCATGGGTCGATGCCAAGGCGGCTGTCCATACCGCAAAGAAGGCCGCCGAGGATGCCCAGCAGGCGGTCGACGAGGCCGAGGCTAAGGTAGCCGACCTCGAGCAGCAGGTATCCGATGCCCAGGTAGCCGAGGATTCCGCCGGCAATCAGCTCGATGCCCTCCAGGCTGAACTCGACCAGGCAAACGCCGAGCTTGCAGACGCCCAGAAGACTCTCAATGAAAAGCAGGCTGAGCTTGATGCCGCGCAGGCCGACATGGAGTCCAAGAAGACCGATTGGTATGGCAAGGTTCACGCCTATCTCGATGCCTTCGGCAAATGGGGTGACGGTGCCATCCAAAAGCTGACTGAGGCCAAGGATTCCGCCGCAGCCAAGGCGGCAGACGCCCAAGCGGCTCTCGATCAGGCGAATGCCAAGCTCGAGGCGGTCAAGCAGGACGTCGCCAACGAGCAGACCCGTCTCGATGCCGCAAATGCCACCGTACCCCAAGCCGAGAAGAACATCGAGGACGCGAAGGCCGCTCTCGCTGCAGCCCAGGACGAGTACGAGCTCGTCAAGTCCATTGCCGACTCGCTACCCCAGTATCACCAGAACCTGGATGGCGCCAAGCAGAAACTCGATCAGGAGCAGGCCGCCTACACCGCGGCGGCAGACGCCTATTATCAGGCCCAGGTTGCTGGCACCGCGACCGAGGATGAGCTGACCTCCCTCATGGACGCAGTCAATGCCGCCCGCGGTACACTCCAGCAGGCGCAGGATGCCTACAACGACATCAAGGCAGCTGTTGACGAGCGCGAGGCGCAGGCCGCGACCCTCGGTGACAAGCAGGCCGCTGTTGAGGCCGCCCAGCAGGGAGTCGATGCGGCACAGGCATCCTACGATGACATCGTGAACAACTACATCCCGACCTGCGAGGCGCAGCTCAAGGCCGCACAGGAGGCCCAGACTGCCGCAGAGCAGGCCGTCGCGGTCTCCATGCCGCACTCTAGGCTCTAGCGGTCTAGACCTCAAGCTCCTTTCCTCTAGAGGAGGATCCGCCCGAAAGGCGGTTCCTCCTCTTTTTTGTCGCGTTGCAAAGCTATGTAGCTATCCTGCTACATAGCTACATAGCTATACACCAACGCGAACTGTATACCCATCCCGCTTGGAAGCCGGTTGCTAACCGCTGCGACCTCGATCTCATCCATCCATTGCCGCACCGCGCGCCAACACGGTTTCCCGCACATTTCGCTACGGGGTTACGCCACTACGCCGCTACACCATCACAGAGTTACACGCCTACCATCAAGCAGGCATCCAGCAAGACAAAGGGGTGCCCGAAATGGCACCCCGTAGGATGGCTACTTATTATTATCTTTTTTGCCCGCGCTATTTGACTACGCGACTATCGGGCTACATAGCTACACGGCTACATGACTACGCGAATACGCTCGAGCGGAAGAAACCTTTCGCCTTTGCCGGTCGTCGATTTCTTTATATTCTTATTCTTATTATTCTCGTTCAGATCCTGATAGGGACAATCCAGTCATGCAGCTCCATACATACGTGCCTACCGAGCTACATCGCTACGGGCATACACAGCTACACGGCTACATGCAGATTTTGCCAAAGGAAAAGGGGTACATCAAAAGGTGCCCCTTTTAGCGGAACTGTAAATCCGTTGCCTAATTCTTATCGACCGCCGCGATACGCCTACCGATCCATCTCATGACGGGAACCGCCATCGAGTTGCCGATCGCCTTGTAGCGCGGCCCGTCGGGACACTCCTCAGCGGGTTTGCCCTTCCAGGCGATCAGCGTATGCCCATCGGGGAAACCTTGCAGGCGTTCGCACTCCAGCGGGGTGAGCCGGCGGACGAGCATGGGGTTTACCCCTGCGGGCTTGTCTCCGATTTCCGATGCGATCATCGCGGGGTCGCCGCCGCATTTAAGGATCGGGCAGACATTTCGGCAGATAGCCGCATGCGTATGGCGGTCGCCGACGGCGCAGACATATGTCTGCAGATTCGATCCGTCCACCACCACGGGCGCGTCATCCTTGCCCATGTGCGCGGTCAGGCATCCCGCAATCTCGCCACTGATATGGCAATGGGCTTGCGTACCCGTCATGCAGACGATATTCTGTCCCCTGTCCACACAGGGGGACGAATCCCCTCGGGCTGTCAGGCATCCCGCGATCTCGGTGCCGTACTGGGACAGAGCCGTGTTCGGCAACGGCAAGACGGCCGGCGCATGCCAGTCCGCGGTGAGCGTGTTAGCCTGCTCCTCGGCGTATCCTAGTGTGTTTGCTCGGGGCGCAGCGCTGTACTTGAAGCCTGCGCACGCATCGCTGCGTCCAGCTCGGCGGGCAAGCTCCTTCCTCTTTTCACGGCTCGATTGAGGATTCCCTGACAGGCAGTCGGGCTCAAAGAGAACCTCTGCGGGGGATTCGGCTCCAAGATGTCCGACAAGAAACAGACGGCGGCGTCGCTGGGCCACTCCGAAGAATTGCGCGTCCAGTACTCGCCATGCGAGACAATACCCGAGTTCATCCATTTCGCTGAGCAGCTGTCCGAAAGCGCCCCCATCCTCGCTCGTGAGCGCTCCTGGGACGTTTTCCCATAGAAACCAGCGAGGACGAAGTTCCTGTACGCATCGAATGTACTCGAACATAAGGCCGGACGCGCCTTTGAGGCCCTCGCGCTTACCCGCCACCGAGAACGATTGACACGGGGATCCGCCAACAACAAGGTCGATAGCTCCATCGATTTCTTCCTTCCAGTCGATTTTGGTGATGTCTCCCAGATTGGGGACGTCTGGCCATCTTTCGGCCAGTACGGCGCACGGGAACGGCTCGATTTCCGAGAACGCCACCGGCTCCCAGCCGAGTGGCTCCCACGCGAGCGACGCCGCCTCGACGCCGGAAAAGATGCTTACATAGCGAAAGCCCAAGGGGACCTCCTGACCGCGAACCTACAACGGTTCCCAGTCTCTGGCACCCCGAAAAACCCGACAGAGTCTTGCCGCTGCGGCAATTCCGCAGCTAGAAGGCTATCTATAGACCTATTTCAAATTGTGGTTTTCGTCCTATGGGGCTTCGCGACTACCGCGCTACATGCCTATCGAGCTACACGGTTACAGCGCTACACGCATACACGCATAAGAAAACAAAGGGGTACCCGTAATGGCACCCCGCAGCATAGCTGGTCGTTATTATTGTCCTCACCCAAAAAATCCCTGAATATCGGAGTGACCGCCTGTGGCCACGATATAGGAGAGCTCGCTATTGTCGGCTACTTGACTGCATACTGCCGTACTGCTGGACTACAAGGCTGTACAGCTACCGAGCTGCAGGGCTATGGAGCTACAACGCTACACCGTAGGTTGCTGGCTACTTATCGATATCCTCGCTGCGCCCAACCGCGCGAGAATCATCCATCGGGACATCGATGGCAGAGCTTGCTCGTTCGCAAATATGGTCGAGCGATTCTGAATGGATGCCTTCCGTCGCAGTTTTCTCATCCCATGCGTTGGTGACGATTTGACAGATAGCTTCGATACCGCAGATTGAGCTCTCATAGGTAGATTTGAAGTCTTCGATGATTCGGTCAACCGAGGGAGCGCCCGGGCATCCCGCGGCGACAAGCGCCTCCTCGACCGGATCCCAGCTGTAGACGAGCTCGCGGATTGCAGACATCCAATCGCCGGTGGAGTCCATATCCTTACCGCGCAGGTCAATGATGAGTACGAGATCGTAGCCGGTAAGATTCGTTTCCCGCTCGATTTCCAGATATCCGAGATTGCGTACATCATCGTCGGAGACGGTCCATCCTTCCGAATCGAGAGCATCGGCTATCGCTTCGGGAAGCGTATCGAATTCTCGAACGGCCTCTTTTTGCTTGGAGAATCCATCGCAGCTGCGTTCGACCCTGTCAAGCCAATTGTCGAACGGTTCGTTGCAGACCAGTTCGAACATCTCTGCGATAGCCTCGCGGGCGGACGGATTGCCTTCATTGTAGAGTTTGAGGACGCTCTCTCCGAAGCCGCTGAGGTTATCGGATGGAACAATGTTACTGTTTACGGCTGCATCTCGTGCGCTATTCGGCAACGAATCGAGCTTTTCGATAATTTGGCTGACGGGACTTTCGGTGTCGGGAAAACCCATATTGACCTCCAATGAATACTGACTTTATTCAAACGTTAGCGACCGATTGGGCAGAACGAGACATCGGGACAAAGGTAGCGACATGCAGGCATACACCGTTACGCGACTACCGCGCTACACGTCTACCGAGCTACATACCTACGCGCATAGGCAAACAAAGGGGTGCCCGTAATGGCACCCCGCAGCATAGCTGGTCGTTATTATTGTTTTCACCAGAAAAGTTTCTAAATCTTATTCTAATTCGCCCAAACATTAACACGACTGCCTGTGGCTACGCCGATATTGAAGAACTCGCTATCGTCGGCTACTGAGCTGCGTGCCTGCCATGCTACCGGATTACAGAACTGCGTAGCTACCAAGCTACCGTGCTACGCAGCTACACGCATAGCCGTCTGGCTGCGTAACTATCTACCGCTCTTATCGGCGGGGGAGTGCGACAGCATATTCCTGAAACCCTCACGCCGGCGATTGAGCTCATCGAGTTCATGAGCGAGAGCGGTCTTGTCCTCGAACAGATCGTCGAGACTCATATCCTTGTTCGAATCCAAGCCCATGACCGTGTCCATGATGACCGGATAGGATGTCCGGAGTGCATCGACATCCCCGAAGCTGCGGATGATAAATCCAAGGCTGTCGCGGCTGGATTCGAGCAACTGATTGTTGACGTAGAGAAGGGTGTCGTAGCCTTTTGCCGATGCGTCCTTGCTGAGCATCGCGACGATGGGCATCCGCTCACCGCTGGACTTCATGTCAACCTTTTCGGGTTTCAGAAGCTGCAGGCTACTCGGCACATAGCAGGATGAGCTGTGGTACTCGGCATTTACCTTTAGGCACCCGATGGCAAATTGCGCCGCATCGCCCGATATCCAGATTTCGGCATTGACTCGGGTCGACAGGGGGTCAACCTTGCTGACATGTGTGGCGGAACTGGCGAAGAGATTCATCATGCGTGCCGCCAAGGCTTTAGAGGGGAAGTATTGCGAGAGCGAGCTCCCCAAGTCACGCGGAGTCAACGTCCCAGCGACCGCTTTCTTATAGAGTACCCACGGTTTGACATGGCATTGATCGATATCGATGCCGACGAGGTGGTTAAATCTCTTCTTGGAAAATGTCACCTCGAGCATGCGAGTATTGTCTTCCTCTCCATAGCAGATGAGGAAATCCTTTCCGCAGAGATTACGGTCATACCCTTTAGCGAGATTGGAAATTCGTTGCACGTCCCTGTTGTTGGCCTTCATGGCATCCTCCTTGTCCTTCCGACAAGGATTGCCCGGACAGCGAAAACCCATTGAGTCATGCCGCAGCGGCATTTGGCAAATGCGAACTCGATGCCCAAAAAAAGAAGGAGGGGCGCGAAGCCCCTCCTTCTAGACAGTCTATATCCCGGTTACCTGCCTGCCAGTTCGCTCTCCCCGAAACCATCGGGGCGCTTGGGGTCGAACCCCTATGCATGGTTTGCTTTTCGCGGCCATGCCCGCTATGCGTGTAGACGCACACCACGCCAAACGTCAGGTTTACCAGCCGGGGCTGAACCCTCTCTCGAGAGCAAGGCTATTATAGCATTTACAAACCCGGAATGTCCTGACGCATTTGAATACAATCTGACTGCAAGGCTACACGGCTACAGAGCTACAAGGCTACGCATGGGGAAGAATACGGGAATCATTTCGCCGTCCAAACCGTTGGCGCAATCACGCCAGGCGAACCGGCATTGAAATCGGTATGTAGAACATTAGGCCATACATTCCAGCTCGAGCAATCAAATGAAAGGGATCCAGAATGCACAAACGTATGAAAGAAGCTATTGGCTCCTGAGAAATCGCATCCGTTGAAATGCAAGTCCTTAAGTTCCGGACAATGAGCGAAAGCATCTTGAAAGTTGGTACAGGCACTCGAAACGCTGGGAACGTTCGCAGACCGCAGTGAAGAACATAGAAGAAATAAACCATAGAGACTGACTGTTTCAGAAAGGTCGAAGTTGCCGAGGTCTGCCGACTCCAAGTTCTCGAACCTTCGGAAGTACTGCGCCAAGCAGTGAGGCTTGATACCTCGGTCGACAACCGTGACCTTCGTCACTCTCGTTCTCATTTCGTACCACGGGACATCCGTGTCGCACGTAGCCCAGTTATTGCTTTCTGGATTGTAATGGACAAGGCCAAAGCCTCTTGACTCAAATCCCGTGTACACCGCAGTCACCCTGCGGTAGTCGAACAAGTCTCCCATCTTGGGAACCCCGCGGCGTTTGTAGAACATGAGGCTGTGATCGTCCTCGGAGTACACTGCGAACGCCGTGCCGTTCTCGGGGTCGGGGATGTCCTGCGGCTCGTAGAAGTTCTCGCCAGTCGTTCCTGACCCGAGCGTCCCCGCCACGAGGTTGAACTGGTTCCTGATCGCCGATGAGACCCACGGTCCTACTATCAGTATCACCAGGACGATAATCGCAATGATCAGGGCGTACTCGACTGTCGACTGCCCCTTCAGGCGGCGGGTAAATCTGGGAGATACCCCCCCCCGAAAGGAATTTCCTCTGCATGCATATGCGGCTCCTCTCGGATTGCTTTGGTTGTTGCAGCAAAGGATAGACATGGCGTCGGCAGTCAGCCGGACAGTGCCGCAGCGGCAACTCGCCATTGGCAAATCACTCATCAACACGCTACAATAGAACACGCGTTCGTTATTCATACAAAAGGGGTTTTGCCATGAGCGAGAGCGAGAAGTCAATCCGTCTGGTTACAGCCCTCGTCGAATGCCGTCCGGACGGCGAGTACGCCCCGTGGGGGATCAAATGGTACGACGGCACCGTCTACCCGTTCGACCGAATCGAATCCTACAGCTCCCGTTCGTGGGCGCTCGGCAGGAACAAACAATCTGAGTCTTGGCGCGTGGTCGTCGGTGACGGCACCTGCCGCGACATCTGCCATTACGGGAACAGCTGGTACGTGGTTCACGACCCCGACAATGACACTCCTGCGGCTCGCGCACCGAAAGGACCGTGCAAGTAGCACAGTCGGGCATTAAGGCTGCGGGCAGTCTCTGATAGCCGCCGCGAGCGTGTCGGAGAGCCTTGCGATTTGCCCCGACGCATACTCGACGATTAGCTCCGGCTCGGACATATCCCCATGAGCGGCGGCATCGAGCAACGCAGCCAGTCCGCGCATCTCGTGATACACATCGAACACCATATCTCTCATCTCATCATCCATATAGACCTCTTCCTACGTTGACCTCTCCGACCCCTCGATCGAATCCTACATAGCGAAGTCTCCCACAACTCCCGAAGATCGCTATCCTTTGGCGCAAGGGAGAAAAGGGGAGAGCATGGCCAAGGGCAACCACAGCTTCACCGAACGGGACATCCGACAGCGTTTCGATGGCATTGTCGGACATACCGTGGCCGAGGTCGATACCGCCGGCATCCTTACCGCATCGAGCGCATCCCGCAACAAGGGCAGGATCGGTGCCATCATCGAGCAGTCTGTGCTGGGCTACCCCGCGGACTCCGACCGCGGCCCCGATATCGTCATCGACGGGCAGCCCTGGGAGGTCAAGGCGACGGGCCTCGTCGAGGGCACCCGAGGCGGTTGGCGGGCGAAGGAGCCCATGTCCATCACCGCCGTGGCGCCCGAGGGCATCGTCGCGGAGAGCTTTACAACCTCGGCCTTCTGGCACAAGGCCGAGCGCTTGCTCGTTGTCTACTACCTCTACGTACGCCCAGGCAAGGGAGTGGCTGTCGAGTACGCAGGTTTCGAATTCAAAGGTTATGACTTGCACACCTGGCGCGAGGTCGACCGATGCCGCTTGGAGGCGGACTGGACGGTCGTGCGCGAATTCGTCCGCACCGCCCTCGAGGGCGATATCGATTCCGAGATGCCGAACCTCTCCACACTCGTCAACCCGCAGCTGCTCTACCTCGACACCTCGCCCAAGTGGCCGAACAGGCCGAGGTTCCGCCTGAAGGCTTCCCTCGTCACCCAGATAGCTCGCGAGCGACTGGACGAAGGCATGCACATGATTCCCGACCAGGGTGGGCTGTCCTCGATGGGGGCGCTCAGGGTGCATCTGCACGGTCTCTCCGATACCTATGCAGGTCAGACACTCGAGGACCTAGCCGCGCCGTTCGGCCTGCCGCTCAGGGCGAAATCCGGCAAAGAGAACAAGTCCCTCGCCGAGCAGGTCATCGTCAGGCTCTTCACGGGACATGCTGGCAAGATCTCGCAGGTGCCGCTCTTCGCGAAGGCCGGTCTCGTCTTCAAGACGATGACGCTGACACCCACGGGCGGCAGGACCGAGGACATGAAGCTGAACCCCTCGATTGACTTCGACGAGCTGTGCGACCCCTCGGTCGAGTTCGAGGACTCCGCATTCGCGGCGCCCTTCATTGACTCAACCATGGTCGTCGCCGTGCTCGAGGAGCAGTACCGCGACTGCCCGTTGTGCCAGTGCCGCTTCATGGGCTTCAAGACCCTTTGGCTCGGGATCTACCTCGAAGCCGCTAGGGCGCTTTGGGACGGGATGCGCGACCTCATCTTCAACGGTAGGCTCGTCGACGCCCCCGTCCTGAAGAGGGATGGCACGCCTCGCGTGACTCCCAAGACGGGGATTCCCATGACGGCACCCAACTGGCCGAAGAGCCGTGACGGCGTTCTGTTCGTCCGCGGCACGGGCACCGATGCGAACGACAAGCCTGTAGATGTCAACGGCGTGAGGATGTACCGCCAGAACGTCTGGATCAAGGGTAGGGAACTAACGAGTCAGCTCGGGAAGAACCTCTTTTTATAGAACACACTGGTTCGATTCGGGTTTAATCTCGATTTCCTTTCCTGCCGTTGCACTTCGAACAGAGTACTTGGAGGTTGCTCGGCACCGTTTTCCCGCCTTTGGAGACGGGGATAATATGGTCGATATGCAGGCCGACACCATCGGGCATGTACTTGCCGCAGTTCTGACAGGTGTAGCCATCCCTTTCTGCGATTTCTCGCCTGAGCTTTGGGGTCATGAGCTTTCGCTGATTCTTGCTGTGATATTGGGAAAGGTTGCACTCGAATCCTATCTCGGCGAGCTGCTCGTGAATCTCTTCCAGCTCATCGAAAGACATGGTTTCCAGATCTTCAGTCACCGTGACGGTATAGGGATACCTTGTATAGTTAATCTGCTTATACCTCGTCTGTTGTCTGGTCAGGACGAATTGAAATTCATTATCGTCATCGACGGTGCAATCGAGTTGTCTCTGCCGCCGTTTCCTGAGCCAAGACCTATCGACCTTGGCCTGCGCTGCTTCCTTCCATTGCTTTACCGTTTCCGAATGCCGTTCAACGTATTCCCATGCTGATGCGTCGCAGAGCCAGTCCTCAATTTCGCTATTGATTGACGGTTTTCTCCTGCCCGACACGTCAATTGCTTTCGTGAAATACGGATATCTGAAAGGATTGGCCAAAAAGGAACAGAGCGTGACGATGACGCTTATCGCGATGACGAAGCCTCCAACTGATTTGAACAGCTGCCCCAAGTTAAGGATTAGCGTGTAAGAATGGGGATAGAGGGAAAAATCGAATGCAAGCTCTTCTTCATGAATCACTAAGCCGATTCCAATCAGGAGCAAACCGGCAATAGCCGGAATTAAAAGCGGTTTAAAGTTCCTCACGGCTTACTCCAGATTAAAGGTCATGTCGAGTTCGTTTGAATGGTTCGTATAATCGCTGTACTTGACCTCAATGGGAGACATGTCATTGATTCCAAAGGTTGCCGTTCCATCGAATTCACCGCCTGGTGCAAGCTCTTGCATTTCGAAAGTGCCATCTATATCACTAGCGACACTTGGACCTAATACCTGCTTGTTTTGGTAGACCTTGAATCCATAGGGGTCGGCATAGTCGTCCGATGTCCTATTGTTTACGGCGTGCCATCTGATTACAGCGACCTTTTCTCCATTACCGTGCCATGAATCATGAACCTCGACCCCAGTAATTGAATAGTCCATTTTGCCTTCCGATGCTTCAGCTGATTGAGAGTTGTCGGCAGCAATCTCTCGACCGTTGGTATCATGACTCACTATTCGAATGCATCAAGAGGTTCCGACAAGAACAACCGCAAGACCGCCAACGATGGCGAATAGCTTGAGTGCAGAAGTGGACTTGGCACTTTTAATCATCTTTGTTCCTCATTCCATCTCGAGATGAAAAATGGCAGGATTGATTTACCGATCACAGCCGAATTTCTTAGTTAGCGTTTTGGGTGCCGGTATGGCTCGTTCTCGGAAAAGACGCTTTCTGATTTCATCGTTTCGCGTGCGGTCGTGGATCTTAGCCGCATAATCCAACTCAGCCCATTCCTCAATCGTCAACCGAACAGTCTTGCTGACCGTCTTTGCCATCGATAGTTCCCTTCGGCAGTACTCATCAACACGTCTAACTTATCGAAACTAAAACGAACCTGAGTACTTGTGCCGCAGCGGCAAACCTGTGACGGTCGAAATTTTCAATTCGGATCTTTACCTTGTCCGCGAGATCGGTTATCATCGATTTCGCAAATACGGACACAGCAGCGATTGGAGAAACGTGTCTGAGATCAAGATCGCCGAGCTCTTCGCAGGCGTCGGCGGGTTCCGCCTGGGCCTAGAGGGCTACGCGGACCCGAACCATCCAGAGTTCTACATGAGGCCGGCAGGCCCCTTCACCACCGTCTGGGCGAACCAGTGGGAGCCGCCCGGAACCGAGTCCAGGCAGTTCGCCGCCCGATGCTACGCCGAGCGCTTCGGCGAGGGCTCCGTGGTGAACGAGGACATCAACAGGGTGCTGGACATGGCAGAGGCGGGGGAGTTCCAGATTCCCGACGTCGACATGGTCGTCGGCGGCTTCCCGTGCCAGGACTACTCCGTTGCTCGCCCCCTCAACCAAGCCCACGGCATCGAGGGCAAGAAGGGCGTCCTGTGGTGGGATATCTACCACTTCCTCGAGATGAAGAATCCCCGCTTCGGCCTTTTCGAGAACGTCGACCGCCTGCTCAAGTCCCCCGCGTCCCAGCGCGGGCGCGACTTCGCCATCATCCTGAGCTGCCTCGCCGACCTCGGCTACACGGTCGAGTGGCGCGTGGTCAACTCCGCCGAGTACGGCTTCCCGCAGCGCCGCAAGCGCGTCTACATCTTCTGCGAGAAGGATGCCAGCGATGCCGACCTTACCGAGCGCATGCGCCGCGGCGTCATGGCCAAGGCGTTCCCAGCCGTCTACCCTGACGAGATGGCCGAACTCGATGTCCTGCCCGACCCCTACGAGAACTCGACCCGCTTCGGCGTGGGCCAGAAGGTATCGCAGTTCAAGACGGCGGGCGTGATGCAGGGCTGCCATGTCCTCACCTGCGACTTCGCCGAGGACTACCACGGCGAGCGCCGCGTGCTGGGCGACGTGCTGGTGGACGAATCGGACGTCCCCGAGCAGTTCTACATCGCCGACGAGAAGCTGCCCGACTGGCGCTACCTCAAGGGCGCCAAGCGCGAGGAGCGCACCAACAAGAAGACGGGCTTCACCTACACCTACTCCGAGGGCGCCATGAGCTTCCCCGATTCCATCGAGAAGCCGAGCCGCACGATCCTCACCGGAGAGGGCGGCACCGGCGCGAGCCGCTTCAAGCACGTCGTCGAGTGCCCCGACGGACGCTTCCGCCGCCTGGTGCCCGACGAGCTGGATCAGCTCCAAGGCTTCCCGAAGGGCTGGACCGACACCGGCATGACCGACGGCCACCGCGCCTTCTGCATGGGCAACGCCCTCGTCACGGGCGTACCGCACCGCATCGGCGAGGCCATGGTCGAGGTCTACAACCTATAGAGATGAAAAGAGGGGAGGGCTTGAACCCTCCCCTCTACTTTCCGCAGACGGGGCAGCTACCGCCGCCCGCCTTCCTCCTGTATATGACGGCCTGCCACTCATGCCCCTCGGAGCATCGCCACCAGACCCTCTTGGAGGAGCCCGCCACGACGTCGGTGGGCCTCAGCTCCCCGTTGCGCCCGTAATCCCACTCCGCCGCGATTTCCGGATGCGTGGTCGCGAGGTCGTTGACCCCCTCAACTGCCACGCGGTTGGTGCAGCAGGGGCAGGAACAGGAGCGCAGGATCGTGGCCGGAAACGCGTCCCACGAGTAGCCGCAGGTGCGGCAGCGGACGGCCAGCCTCGTGTTGGCGCCCGCATACCTGCCGACGATCTCGACATCGGGACAGGCTTCTGCCGCACGCCCTACGAACGCCTCATGCGTCAGCGTCCTCGATTTCCCCGAGGACTTGCCGGCGGCCGCCCGGCCGCACCTGGGGCATCGGGAGTACCGGCGCAGCATCGAGTCGGGGTTGCCGTCCCAGACGTTGCCGCAGACCAGGCAGCGGCATCTGACCGGAGCGCTGATGCCGGCGTATTCGCCGAGTACCTCGAACTCGCCGGCGGCGAAGTGCGAGTTGCGGTCGCGCAGCCGCGCGAGGAACTCATCCTGGCTAAGTTTCCCCATCTTTCCCTCCCCGAGATCTAGACGGCCGATTCCGACAGCGATAGACTCTTAACCGACGAAACTACCGAGAAAAGGGTAAACCAAATGAAGCCGAACGAGAATACCGTCGAATCCGCCATCGTCATCTGGGTCACCGCCCTCGAGGGCGCGTCATTCGGGACATATCGAAACGACCCGGGTGCCGGCGCCGAGATCCGCCTGCCGCTGGCACCCGCCGCGCTGGCGGACGCGCTCGCGCGCGAGGCCGGGCGCGAGGGAGCCGGGACGGAGTCCCTCCGACTCCGCGCATGGGAGTATCTCGGACGATTCGCACCTTTAGAATGGCTCCCGCTCGATGAGTTCGGTACCGTCGAGGAAGCGAACCTGCTCGCCGCCGCGGTCGCCGGCAACCCCGAGATCGACTGCGACGTCCTATTCCAGTACTGCGACCTGCGCGAGGTCTACGAGCCGCTCGAGTACCTCAACGTCGCCCTCCAGTACGATGATATCCCGTACCGAAAGTGGTCGTCCCCGCTCGACCTAAAAGAGATCGGGATGGATGGCCTCAGCCTGCACGAGAAGTGTTCCCTGCAACTCGGTTGGGAGCTGGCGGGGGAAGACGCCACACGCGACCGTGCCGGCATGTCTGTTGAGGAACTCATCGATTTCGGCGAGACCGAAGCCGAGAACCGTGATCTTGTCCTATGGCTCCAGGGCTACATGGACCCCTACGAGGGCGAGATAGACGCGGCAAAGTATTCCAGGGCTGAGATTGTCGATAAGCTACTCTTCAATTAGATAGAAGAGGGAAATAGACCACTCGATAGGTATTCCCCCCTCCCATATGGTTACTGCCAGGCCTTCGGAAGAATCACGCCGGGGGCGTTCACGTTGAAATTGGGATGAGCGGCGGAGACCGGTACATTCCATCCCGAGCAATCGAGGTTAAGGTTCTCGCAATGCCAGAACATGAAACCGAGCCAATTGATTTGCGATGCGAACTTCGGCGAGGGTGGCATGTTGAGAACCCCGAGTTTCTTGCATTCGAAGAACATGTAGCTGAAGTCATTTACATTCGAGAAATTCCAGCTTGAGAGGTCAAGTTCCGTAAGTTCGTCGCCGAAGAAAGCACAGCACATGTTCTTGACTTTTGACGTATCCATCATGGACACGTCCAGGCTCTGGAGTTTGAAGCACCTATCGAACGTTCCAAAAAGGCTTGTGACTTCGCTTGTGTCGATTGGTCCGAGGTCGATAGACGTGACATTCACGAACCAGTAGAACCAACCGGACATGTTTTTGGGCTTAATCCTGTCTATGACTTTCACGGAAAGGATGTCGGCCCTATGGGACCACCAAGGCGCATTGCCATCCCCTCTGCCGCCTGGGATATCAAAGTTGTAGCTCTCGATATCGGGGTAGACTTCCGTAACCCTGCGGCTGTTCAGCATGTCACCGACTTTTGGCAGCCCCTTCCGTTTGTAGAACATGAGGCTGTGGTCGTCTTCCGAGTAAACGGCGAACGCGGTTCCGTTTACGGGGTCCACGATATCTGCATCGGTCAGCGACCCATTGCCGCCGCCGGTGCCGCCGGTTTCCCAGCTCCCCTTGTTGATCCCGTTGCCGAGCGTCCCAGCCACGAGGTTGAACTGGTTTCGGATCGCGCTCGAGACCCACGGCCCCGCGATCAGCACCACCAGGACTATGATCGCGATGATCAGGACGTACTCGACTGTCGACTGTCCTTTCAGGCGGTGGGTAAATCTACGAGATACCCCCCCCCCGAAGGTTATTTGCCGCTGCATGCATATGCGGCTCCCTTCGCTCAGGGTGATTAGAAACGGCTCGAATGTATGGCTATTTCATAATTCAGTTCCGGTCTTGCCGCAGCGGCATATGGGTAGGCCGAATCCTAGCCACTGAACTATATGGCTACATTCTCATTCAGCTACATCGCTACAGAACTACATACCTACCATCCAGCAGGTATCCAGCAAGACATAGGGGTGCTCGAAATGGCACCCCGCAGGAAAGCTGTTTGTTATTGTCCTCTTTATCTTTATCGCTCTTTCGGCGATCCGCCCTTCGGCGGCAATTACTGATTTCCAGTCATAATGGCGGGCGTTCCTCCTATTCAGAAAGCGAAGGCTGTAATGGATGCCGCCGCCGTCAGCGGCCATTCTATCAAAGCACCGTCGCCTCGGTCGGAATTGCGCCCAGTACTGCCGCATACTCTGTGGGGTAGAGCCGGCTGATCGTCTTCACGTCACGGATGACGATATTGCGGTCATCCGGCTCGGTGATGCCGTATCCGAATGCCTGGAGCGTCTCGATAGCCTCTTGGATACGCTGCTGGAACATCGGACCCGGATCGACTCGAAGTCCGAGGTAGCCGCGCCACATACACGGCGAGACGCGCAACATGTTCTGAATTTTGGAAATCGGCTCGATATCGGCGTAGACGTTGAGCGTCACCATGGCGTCCTTGTGTCCGAGGATTGACTGCAGTGCCTTGATGTCCCCGCCTTGGCGGATCCACTGCGTTGCGAAGGTGTGGCGCAGGCCGTGGAACGTGATTAGCTCGTCGTTGGTGCCCATGAGGCCGTTGGTCTCTGAGAACGTCTTGAACGCCCTTCGGATATAGCTGGTCGTCGAGAAGGTCGCGCCTGGCTCCGAGAGGATGTAGCAGTCCCCGATTTCAATCGAACCGACTAGACCACGCAGGCGCATCTTCCCGAGGTCAAGCTCGTATATCTCTTTCAGAAAAGGGAGCAGGCCCACTGGGTCGATGGGGATCGACCTGCAGTCATGGGTTTTGGTGTCCTTGATGAAGGACCCCATCCCCTTCGCGTACGCCACGGAGTGCCTGACCGAGATCAAGCCCGCCTCGAAGTCCACATCGCACCACCGTAGACCGCAGACCTCGCCGATGCGCATGCCGGTGTGCAGGGCGAGCACGACTGCACGCTTGAAACGGGAATCGGGCATCATGGAGCAGATGGAATTGAGCTTCGGCACGAGGTCGGACCTGAGCGCGTTGCGCGGTTTCCCCAAGATACGGGGAGCGAGCGCACCGTCGAACGGGTTTTTCCCAATTGTGTCGTTGCTGCGCTTGATGAGGACGGTATAGAGGCGCTTTCCCAATTTAAACGCCTTGTTGAGCGTGTCGGGGGCAGTCCCAAGCGCAATTCTCCGCGCAGACCATGCATTGATGTCGTCGGTCGTCACCTCATTCACGGGAATCGTCCCCAGCTCATCGCGCTCGATGTGCAGGGCACTGAAGTGGTAGTCATCGCGGGTGGTCGGAGTAATTCGGTTCATTTGCAGGCAGAAGTCGATAAATTTCTCGAGCGCGGAGCCCAAGGGGAGAAGTGCGTAATCGTCCGCTTCGAGTTTCGCCTGCCGTTCCTCGACCGCCGCCCTCAACTTCTCGATCTCGGCGAGCTCCGCCTCGATCTCGCGCCTGAAATCCGCGAGCGCGTCGAGGGCGGCCTTCTTGCCGCGGGTGCCCTCGTTGAAGCACGCGATGCCCGTGTTCCTCGTCCTCTGCGTGCGCTCACCTGACCCCTCGTCAACGAGGGTGACGATGGCCTGCCATTTCCCCTTGTTCTTCCTGACGGAGCCGTTTCCACATATGCGTAAGCTCTTATTGTCGTCTTTTTCGTTTGCCATGATTCTCCCCAAAACACTTTTTGATTCCAGATGGGCAATTCTGCCTGCGGAAACCCAAATGCCGTGGATTCTGGGCGCTGCGGAGTCACCAGAGAATCAACGACTGCACTACGAGTTTCTAAGCTGAATAATAACGAAATGTAGAAACATGCGCTTACCTGCGTTAATTTACATATGCGGAAACTGCTTACATCCGCTATTTGCGCGTGCTATAATAAAAAAGACACAGGTAGATCCCAAAATAGGGGTCTGGGGGTCAAGGGGTCGCTGGTTCGAATCCAGTCGTCCCGACCAGAAGTTTGCAGGTCAGGCACCTAGTGCCTGACCTTTTTTGTTTTTAATCACTATGATTATTTTGCTCAAAGCAACAATGTTCCCGCTCGATGTAATCACCGAATCAAAACGTGTACATCAGCCACCAAAATCGACATTTTTCGACATGTTTGGAGGCTGATGTACACGAATGCGAAATCCCCGCCGCCTAAAAGCGCCCTCCACATGTCTGGACTCTCTATGCTTACGCTGGATAGACATCGCCGGAACGGGTATAGTATCGAAAGTTTTGTCGTTAACCAGCGGGGGAGTCCTGTGGGCATCAAAAAGAAGATCAAAAAGGAGCTTATCGGCACTTCCGATTACCCGTCGAATAAGATCTTTACGATCTCCAATTTCATCACCTTTACGCGCCTGATCCTCACCCTGGTATTTCTGTACCTGTTTGTGACGGATAACAACCGCGTCATCGCCATCGCTATCTACGCCGTTGCCGCCTCCACCGACTGGATGGACGGGCAGATCGCCCGCATGACTAAGACGGTCTCGTGGCTCGGCAAGGTCATGGATCCCATTTGCGACCGCGCGCTGCTGTTCACCGGCGTGCTGGGACTGGTGGTCCGCGGAGAGCTGCCCATCTGGGTCTGCGTGCTCATTATTGGCCGCGACATCTATCTGGGCATCGGCACGCTTATCGTGCGTCATTATCACCGTCGCCCCATCGATGTCGTCTTTCCCGGAAAGATTGCCACTGCGCTGCTCATGACCGGCTTCTCGCTCATGCTGCTCGGGTTCCCCGTTGTTGACGGCCTGCAACTTTTACCTTCAACCCTTACGGCCTTCCCGGGCCTCAACGGAAGCTCGGTGCCCCTCGGCATCTTCTTTGTGTACGGCGGCGTGATCTTCTCCATGCTCACGGCTGTCATCTACTCCATTAAGGGCGGAGTGGCCATTAAACAGGCTCTCGCGCATCCCGAGGACGAGGACATCGACTTTCTGAACCCTGAAATCGAAGACTGATTCGTTGGGGTATGATTACGTACGGTTCATTATTTGCGGCACGTCCGCGATAAGTTAGGGGTTGTCATGGACAACATGGTTAACAATATGCCTCAGAATGATAAGACTGCTGACGCTACCTGCGTATTCCGCGTGCCTTCAAGCGACGGCACCGTTCCCGACCTCATGGCCAACGTGCGCATCACCGCCCCCGTTCTGTCCATCGTCAAGGGTCCGCAGACTGGTGCCGCTTTTGAGCTCGAGGACGACGTGACCACCATCGGCCGCGATCCTGCGAACGGCATCTTCCTCAATGACATGACCGTTTCGCGCAGCCACGCGCGCATTATTCGCGAGGGCCTTGGCGCTCGCATCGAGGACTTGGGCTCGCTCAATGGCACCTGGGTCGACGGTGCCATCGTCAATGCAGCCCCGCTGCACGACGGTTCTTCCGTCCAGATTGGTACGTTTACGCTCATCTACCACGAGAGCACGCCGGAGCGCATCGAAACCGGTGAGTAGGGCATGGCCGAACGCAACTATCTGAGTATCGGCCAAGTCGTCAACCTACTTCGAGGCGCATACCCCGATCTTTCGAACTCAAAAATTAGATTTCTTGAGGATGAGGGGCTCATTACCCCTCATCGTACGCCTAAGGGATACCGTCAGTACTCCAAGGAGGACGTTGATCGCCTAGAGGTCATTCTGCACTTGCAGAAGACCCGCTACATGCCGCTCAACGTGATTAAGCAACGCTTGGAAAACGCCACGGACCTGTCAACGCTCGCCTACGAGGTGGGCTTGCTGTCCGATGTTCCGCTCAAGACGGAGCCCAAGGAGACTAAGCAAAAGCTGCATCCCATCGAGACCATTCCCGATATGCTGGGCGTCGAGATTTCGTTTATCCGCTCGCTCGCCGAGAACGACCTCATTCGCATCATCAAGAGTCCGCAGAATCGTGAGCTCGTCGATGGCCGCGATTTTCCGATCATCCGCTACTGCTCTGAGCTGTCACGCTTCCATATCGAGCCGCGCAACCTGCGTCAGTACGTATCTTCCGCCAACCGCGAGTCCTCGATGTTTGAACAGGTGCTCGTGAGCATGCTCGGAATGGATACCTCCGATGACGAGCGCGACGCCAAGCTCGAGCGTGCGTTTAAGAAGCTTCACGACCTGACGGAGGGCGTGCACACCGCGCTGCTCAAGAACCGCGTTTTTGAGTCGCTCAATGCCGTGGTCGAGGACGCCGACATCGATGCACTCGATGAGGAAATCACACGTTCCGAGTCCACCAAGGCCAAAAACGAAGAGACAGCCGCGCCGGCTTCGCACGAGGATTCTCTCGTAAAGCCGCTCAAGGTCGTCGCCCCTTCGCAATCCGGCACCGCTACCGCGGGCAAATAACCGCTGCCGAAATTTCGGCAACCCATTGAAAGGTCATGTAATGTACGACTTCGAATCTCAAATCGTCGACATCCCCGACTATCCCGAGCCCGGAGTCATCTTTAAAGACATCACGCCGCTCTTTGGCAATCCCGAGGCGCTCAAAGCCATGACCGATGCCCTCGCCGAGCACTTTGCCGGCATGGGAATCACCAAGGTCGTGGGTCCCGAGGCTCGCGGCTTTATGGTTGGCGTACCGGTGGCTGTAGCACTTGGCGCCGGCTTTGTTCCCGCACGTAAACCGGGCAAGCTGCCGCGCGAGACCGTAAGCCAGAGCTACGAGCTCGAGTACGGCACCGATTCAATTGAGATCCATGCCGACGCTATCAGCTCTAAAGATACCGTGTTGATTCTGGACGACTTGGTCGCGACGGGCGGAACCGTCGAGGCAACAGGTAAACTGGTGCGAGATATGGGCGCAAAGCTTGTCGGTTACGGTTGTATCCTTGAGCTTGCGTTTCTCAACCCGCGCGAGAAGCTCACGCCGTCTGATGACGATGTGGAGCTCTTTAGCCTGGTGACGGTGGACTAGCCGTTACCCTTAGTTACTGGAAAGGAAGCTACATGCGCACAGCAAACACGCAAAAAAACATGGCACGCTGCGCTGCTACGGCAACCCTCGCTTGTGTTTTGGGCTTGGGCCTCGCGGCTCCTGCCTACGCCGATACCGCATCCGACCTTGCCGCTGCTCGTACTAAGCTCGAGCAGATCGGTACCCAAACTCAGCAGATTTACGATGAGCTCGCCACGCAGACGCAGGCGCTCGATCAGACTGCCGGCGAGATCACGCAAAAGCAGCAGGAGATCGCCGATGGTCAGGCTAAGCTCTCGACCTATGTCGCCGGCGAGTACAAAACCGGCGGTCTGAGCCTGCTTCAAGTTCTGACGGGTGTCGACGACCTGAGCGATATGCTCAACCGTCTGTTCTACTACGGCAAAGTTTCCGATAAGCAAGCTCAGACCATTCAAGAGGTCAAGGAGCTTAAGCAGCAGCTCACCGATAAGCAGGCCGAGCAGGAGAAGAACGTCGCCGCCACGCAAAAGAAGGTCGACGAGCTTAACGCCCAGCAGGCTGAAGCCCAGAACGTCGTGAACTCCCTGGATTCGCAGCTGCAGGCCGAGCTTGCCGCCGAGGCCGAGGCCAACGCCGCGCTGCAGGCCGGCATCAACGCCAGCACCGCCGAGAAGGCCACGGTGAGCAACGAGGCTGCCGGTACGACCGAGAACACCAACAACGGTGGCCAGACCAGCAATAACAACAACCAGGGCGGCAACACTCCGGCTCCTACGCCGGCACCTGCTCCGACGCCGCAGCCCTCCACGCCTGCTCCGGCTCCGACGCCTTCTGCTCCGAGCCAGTCCGTCGATGGCGGTTCTGTTGTCTCGCGTGCATACAGCAAGCTTGGTTGCGCCTATTCCTGGGGCGGAATTGGCCCGAACAGCTTCGACTGCTCTGGTTTTGTAAGCTATTGCCTTACTGGTCGCTATTGCCGCCTGGGCACCACGGGCACCTTTATGGGCTGGACGCGTGTGTCCGATCCGCAGCCCGGTGACGTTGTAGTCAACTCGTACCACACCGGCATTTACATCGGTGGTGGTCAGATGATTCATGCTTCCGACTACAACACGGGTGTTATCATCAGCTCCGTTGCCGCCGGCATGAACAACAACTACATTTTCGTGCGCTACTAAGTATTCAGATAAAGCAAACGGATATGGACCTCGTGGCTTTGAGTCATGGGGTCCATTCTTTTGCCTTTAGTGCAGTCCGCTATCTAGTTTTGAATACTAGATAGCGGCCCAATCGGTCTGCAAGATGGCTATAATTGAATGGGAACGATTAGAAAGGACCCTCTATGAGCTGGGCACTTATCTCCGATTCAAGCTGTAACCTCCGCGATTGGCAACCGACCGCGCCCCATACCACCTTTGCATTTGCGCCCCTCAAAATTCGAGTGGGGGAGCATGAATTCGTCGATGACCTTTCGCTCGATGTTCATGAGCTCAACTGCGCTGTTCAGGCGGAGACGAACGCTTCTTCGAGCGCTTGTCCCAGCGTAGGGGAGTGGGCCGAGCTCTTCAAATTGGCAGACAAGACCATCTGCATGCCAATCTCTGAGGGCGTGTCGGGCAGCTACAACGCGGCAGCCACGGCTCGCGATATGGTTCTTGCCGATGAGCCCGACCGACAGATTCATCTAGTAAATTCACGCGCAGCTGGCGGCAAAATGGACCTCATTTTCTTGCTGTTCGACCGCTATCTTGCAAGCAATCCGAATATCTCATTCGAGGATGCTTGCGCATACTTCGATAGCCTTGAGCAGAACAGCAAAATCCTCTTCAGCTTGTGCAATTACGAAAACCTCGCCAAAGCCGGGCGTATCCCTAAGGCAGCCGGCGTCATTGCCAACAAGCTCAATATCCGCATTTTGGGCACGGCGAGTGAGGCCGGTAAAATCGAACTCGTGGGGCACACGCGAGGCGAAAAGAAGATGCTCAACAAGATTATCGATACCATGGAAGCCGAGGGCTTTACGGGCGGTGAGGTCATCATCGATCACGTTGAGAACGAAGCTGGAGCCCAGGCGCTTACTGATCGCATAGTCGAACATTGGCCCGGCTCCAAGACCATCATCATGCCCTGCAACGGCCTGGATTCCTATTACGCCGAGATGCACGGCCTCATCATCGGCTACGGCATGGGCGTAGCTTCAGGCAAATAAAGTCCAACCAAGCAAAATACGGGCGGGACAAAGCGACAGATGGCTCTTTGTCCCGCCCGTTTTATACGTCGGCTAGCTATTAAACCCGTTGAACTTGAGATAGCTCATCAAGTAAGCCTTCGAAACGAAGGAGGAAACCGCACTGCGCACAAGCAGCGACTCACGCGTTACCTGATGCGCCGTATCGGGAACCGGCGTCTGCTCGACAGAAAACGCCGAACGAATCGATGCCTCGAGCTGATCAACCACATAGTCGAAGGCCGTCGGGGCATCGTAGCTCAAACGCTGAATGTTAAAGAGTGCCTGCACCGCAGCAATAGGTAGCACCTGCTTAAAGATGCAGATAGCGATCAGGCGGGCAATTTGCTCGCGGCCATATTGCTTTTTGACCGGAGCAGGCACCAGGCCAACCTTTACGTAGTTATTGATCATCGATGGCGTAATGATAGGCTGCTCAACGCAAAGGGACAGCGGCTCCATCCACAGCGCGACATACTCAATGACCTGGTCGCGGTAGAGCGTCACATTGGGCAACTGGTCATAGCGCGGCAGACTCAACGTATTGAGTTTGCGTACGATATCGGACTGAATAAATGCATCGGGCAGCACAGTGGGCTGAATATCCTCAGGCTTAATGCTGACCGATGTATCGGACATCGGGATAACGCGTTTGGCGTGGTTCATAAGGATCCTCCGTTCATTTATATATTGTATTCTACGTTATCTAGTTTTGCATACCACATAGTCGCCAAGTAAAAGTGGTTGGACAGCACATTGATACACCGTCCAACCACTTTGTTAAAAGATAACAACCTTACATAAGATATATTATCGTACTTATCTGCGGAGAAACGCGTATGCGCTCGTTGCTGCTAAGGCTCCGTCAGAAACGGCGGTCACAACCTGACGTAAGCGCTTGGAACGGATGTCGCCAGCGGCAAATAGACCTGGCGTGCGGGTCGCCATGGATTCATCAGTCAGAATGCCGCCATCAGGCGCCAAATCGACTAGATGCTCAACAAGCTCGGTATGGGGTTGCGTCCCGGTAAAGACAAAGATGCCAAACGAGCCGGGCTCAAAGGTCTCAGCATGCGTCTTACCGCTTGCATTGTCCTTGAACGAAATTGTCGTGGGCATCGCTTCACCAGAAAGCTCAACAATACTAGTTTGGTACCTAACTGTAATATTGTCCTTTTTGAGTACTTTCTGAACAACACCATCAGGCGCACGGAACTGATCGCGACGCAAGACGATGGTCACGCTGCTGGCGATTTCTGACAAGAACAGGGCTTCCTCACAGGCAGCATTGCCGCCGCCAATGACAAAAACCTGCTTGCCACGGAAGAACATGCCGTCACACGTCGCGCAATACGAAACGCCACGACCGCGATACGTATCCTCGCCAGCGAAACCAGCAGATCGCGGCGTGGCACCCATGCAAGCGATAACGCTCGAGGCAAGCGTATCGCCCATATCGTGATGCACCGTAAACAGCGCTGCATCGGCATCGTAATCGATACCCGTAACCATGCTCCATGTAACCTGCGCTCCCAGCCCCTCTGCATGTTGCTGAAAACGCTCGCCGAGTTCGGCGCCACTCAAGAGCGGAATGCCCGGATAGTTCTCGACTTCATTGGTCGTGGCGATCTGTCCACCCGACATGCCCTGCTCAATCACGGTCGTCGTCAGGTTGGCACGCGCAGCGTAAATGGCGGCAGCATAGCCCGCGGGGCCTCCACCGATAATCGCAACATCAATCGGCTGATCAGTAGTCATGAAGAATCCTCT
The DNA here is from genome assembly GCA_048362915.1 of Collinsella sp. Taxonomy (GTDB): domain Bacteria; phylum Actinomycetota; class Coriobacteriia; order Coriobacteriales; family Coriobacteriaceae; genus Collinsella. The sequence continues at coordinate 117,207 of DBFPAR010000006.1, read as the reverse complement.
CGTCGAAACGTTGTCGTTCTTTGCGCTCATACCCAAATTTACGTGAACATGACACTCATGCACTACAATGATAAATCGCGTAACAAAGCTGAAGGGGAGTTATCGATGGATCAAACGCAGACGAGCAATAGCGCTCCCCTGCCCATGCAAGTCACTCCCCAACCGGGGCAAATGACCGTTTCACCTACACAAAAACCCCTGGTAACCATTGTGCACGCATCGGTTGGATCGGGCCACAAAGCCGCCGCCAACGCGATTGCACAAGCATTTGACCTTATCCGCGGCACCAAGGGAATCCCTGAGGATATTGAAATTGAAGTGCTCGATATCCTTGATTTTGGACGTATTAAATTCGACGGCAATAAGACCGCGGCTTCTTTTACGGGAGCCACACGCCCCATTTACGACCTGACCTGGCGATATACGCTTACAGGACATCTGCTCTGGGGCGGCGGCACAGCATGGTCACGAATTATGTTCCCCGCCTTCAACGAATACGTCCGGACCCGCAGGCCCATAGCCGTGGTCGCAACACACATTACGGCGGCCAACGTCGCTGTGGGCGCCCGCGTCATCACGGGTATCGATTACCCGGTCATCTGCGTGCCGACCGATTACGAAGTCGAAGGCTTTTGGCCCCACAAGGACACCGATCTATTCTGTGTAGCCAACGAGTTTATGGCCGAAACGCTGCGCCCGCGCAAGGTTCCCGAGTCAAAGATCCGCATAACGGGCATCCCCATCCGAGCCGGTTTCGATTCAAATTACGATCGCGAGGAAGAGCTGAGCAAGTTCAATCTCCCCATAGACAAAACCGTCGTATTGGTGATGGCCGGCGCCAGTTTGCCCCAACCATACGTGCGTTTCCGTGCCGCGATGGACCACACGCTCTCCTTCTTACGCAGCTTTGAGGACATGCACTTTGTCTTTTTACCGGGCAAGGATAAGGAATACGCCGCCCGACTCAAGACGCTCTTCGACGCCATGAAGCTCGACAACGTCACGGTTCTGGACTACGTGGACGACATGGCGGCCCTCATGCACGGCTGCGACCTGGCAATCCTCAAATCAGGCGGACTCACGGTCACCGAGTGCCTGTGCGCTCATCTGCCGATGATCCTGCTGGGCAAATCATACGGTCAGGAAAAGGCCAACACCACGATGCTTACCGGCATGGGCGCCAGCATGCACGTCACCACCGCACGTAAACTCATCGTAACCCTACGTCACTTGCACGACCATCCCGAATCACTCAAAGCCCTACTCATCAACGGCGAAGTACTACGCCGCCCCCACGCAGCCGAAGACATAGCCATCGCCACCATGGAGCTCGTAGGCAAACCCCAAAAGCGCAAACGAGCCTTCTGCCGCTTCTACTGGGGAGGAAAGCCCGCGCATATCCGCTAGTCGAATGTCCGCCGCTCTGCCGGAGCCGCCCTTATATCATTCCATGCTCAAACATTCTCGCTTCGCTGCGAAACTGCGCGTGGAACGATATAAGGGCGGCTCCGGCAGAGCGGCTGCGTTTACTTACTAGCAGCTACTTCGGTATCCCCTCCATTAGAACCTGCAAAGGTAAAACAGGAAAATATAAATACAGTAAGCCGATGCGACAAAGGCGGTATCCCTTTGCCGCATACTAACTAGAACCTAAAACACATTCCCGGTTAGGATTTACAAGGATGTAGTCCAGCTAATAGAGAGTCAGAACAACAAACAAGTCGTAATTATATTGATGAGGCCCACCGCGCAAGTCGAAATACATATTCAAGTATGTGGCCTCTCACCCGGGGCCCACACATATCGTCCCGCGCGCAGTTTCGCAGCGTAGCGAGAATGTTTGAGCACGGGATGATATGTGTGGGCCCCGGGTGAGAGGCCAACTCTACATCTTGAAAATGATTAAGCGACGCCGCTGGAGCCGAAGCCTCCGTTGCCTCGGTCGGTTTCGTCTAGTTCTTCTACTTCTATGAGGTTGACCGTGGGGACTTCTTGGATGACAAGTTGGGCTATGCGGTCGCCTTTGTTGATTTGGATGTTGTTGGAGGGATCCAGGTTAATGAGGATAACCTTGAGTTCTCCTCGGTAGTGGGCGTCGATGAGGCCAGGCGTATTGACTATAGACAGGCCCTGCTTGATGGCGAGACCGCTGCGGGGCTGGACGAAGCCGGCGTAGCCATCGGGCAGGGCGATGGCCAGCCCGGTAGAGACCAGACGACGTTCGAAGGGCTTCAGGACGCAGTCCTCGTTGGAGCGCAGATCCAAGCCGGCATCGGTGGGATGGGCGTATTTGGGAAGCTCGACGGTGGGGTCGAGACGCTTTATGTTGACGGTAATGCAGGACATGGAATCACCTTAGCTTGTCGAGCTCTTGCAGAAACTCATCGACGTCTTTGAAATCGCGGTAGACCGAGGCAAAGCGGATGTACGCCACCTTATCGATCTTGGCCAAGCGCTTGAGCACCATGTCACCCAACTCATGCGACGTGACGGCCGTCAGCGTGCGAGAGCGCAGCTCGACCTCGATATCGTCGATAATCTCATTGAGCTTCTTAGTGTCGATATCGCGCTTGATGGTGGCACGCATCAAGCCGACGAGCAGCTTATTGCGATCGAACCGCTGCTTAGTTCCGTCCGACTTAATGACCTCAATTGGGTCTTCGCATCGCTCGAACGTTGTAAAGCGGTAGTTACACGAGCAACATTCGCGACGGCGCTTAATGGTGTTATTTGACTCCTGCATACGGGAATCAACGACGCGGGTATGTGCCTTGCCGCATTTAGGACAGCGCATGGTACCTCCTCTTAAACGATAACAAGAGTACCATGCGCAGCGCGATAATGATTACGAACGAGCAGGAACCTTAAGATGCGCACTGGCGGCGAGCGAACCATGCTCCAGATGATTGACGTTACGGATCATGTCGGAAGTCTCTTGCGTGGAAAGGCCTTCGATTGGATATTCCTCGGCAAGCGACCAAAGAGAATCACCAGGCTGAACGCGAATGGTCTCGTAGGTAACGTTGGAAACGGACTCGGCATACGCGGCGTGACGAGCGCTAAAGACCGACGTAGCGAGGACAAAAAAGAGCGTGAGCGCAACGGCGACGGCAACAATCGTCGAGACCTTCAGGGCAGCGGGAGTCGGCGCGGCAACAGCATACTGAGTGCGAGCAGACTTTACGGGCAAAGGCTGATAACCGGAACGTCCACCCTTGACAACAGTAAAAGCGGGCGCGGCAGGCGTCTCGAGCTTAAGGGCGAGGTTTCCCTGGACCATATTCGTTGCGTTCATCATGTTCTCCTCTCGCGTGTTTTGCTGAGAACAGTTTTATCAAGCCGCGCGGACAAAAATGTCTAGCGCGAGAACGAATGTTCGGTTATTATTATCTTCGAACAGTTGTTCCTGTCAAGCAAAATTCGAACATTTGTTTGACATGGGTAGAGAGGATGCCCTGATGGCTCGCAAAATTACCAAGCGTCAGCAGCAAATTTACGACTTCATCAAGGAATATCAGCAGGAGAAGGGTTATCCGCCCAGCGTGCGCGAGATGGCTTCTGCCGTGGGCCTATCCTCTCCCAGCACCGTGCACGCCCATCTCTCTGCCCTGGAGGCGCGCGGGCTACTCAAGCGCGATGCCACCAAACCGCGCGCCCTGGAACTCTTTAACGAGGACGGTTCCTCTGTCTCAATTTCTAAATCTGACGAGCCCACCGCACCTCGCGGAACGGTCTCGCTACCGCTCGTTGGTCGCGTCGCGGCTGGGATTCCCATTCTGGCCGAGCAGAATATCGAAGACACTTTTACTATCCCGACCGAAATCGCCACTGATCAGGGTTCCTTTATCCTTGAGGTGCATGGGAGCTCAATGATCAATGTCGGCATCTTCAATGGCGATTACATCATCGTCCGTGAACAAAAGAGTGCCATGAACGGCGAAATTGTCGTGGCCATGATTGATGGTTCAGCGACCGTCAAGACGTTCTACAAGGAGCAGGGACGCGTACGCCTGCAGCCCGAGAATGACACCATGGAGCCTATCTATGCAACGAATCCCATCATCTTGGGCAAAGTCGTCGGCTTAATGCGCCGGTTCTCGTAATGCAAAAACGCATCACCATCTTTGATACCGTCCGCGGGTTTACGATGATTTCAATGGCAGGTTTTCACGCTTGCTACGATCTCGCCTACCTGTACGACTGGGATATGCCCTGGTTTACCCAGACCGTCTTTCAAGACATCTGGCGCGCCAGCATCAGCTGGGTATTTTTGTTTATCGCGGGTTGGATGTGCACCCTTTCGCGCAACAATATCAAACGTGCCGCCAAATACGCCTTAGCAGCACTCGTCGTCTGGCTGGCAACAACACTTGTCTCAGTCGACGATTCAGTTAATTTTGGCATCATCTACTGCATGGCCGCATGTACCGGCATCGTGGCGTTGACCGATCCCGTCCTTAAGAAGATATCGGCGAGATGGGGCATGTCGCTATGCCTTGTGTTGTTCGCCCTCACCTGGAGTATCCCCAAAACGATCTACCCTGTCCCCTACCTGGCGTGGCTGGGATTTCCGAGCCTTGGGTTTGTTTCAGGTGATTACTACCCCATCATCCCGCTTATCTTTATGTATCTTGCAGGATACTTCGCCGCACATATAGCGCAGGGAATCGATAAGACCGCCCTAAGCTGGGCCTACGCCAACCCCCCTCTGCCGGCGCTCGCCAGCCTTGGACGTCATGCACTCCCCTTTTATCTGCTGCATCAACCCATTATTCTGGGCTTTTTGGAGCTCGTCTACTCGGTGCGATAACGCTTGAGCCGCGGCGCGATACGGGCCGGCAGCTTCGCCACAATACGAACGCCGTCCTCAAGATATTCCTCGTGCAAAAGGGTTCCCTGCTCATGCACCAGCGTGATGAGGGCGCCCTCGCGATACGGGATATCAGCAGAGAGCAACACATCGGTAGCAGCCGCCTCACGAGCAATACGGTCGACGAAATCGTCGAGTCCCTCGCCCGTCTGGGCCGAGAACAGCACGGCCTCGGGATAGCGACGACAGAAGCTCAGACGATCAACGCTATCGAGAAGATCGATTTTATTGAATACGGTCAGCGTTAAACGCTCTCCAGCGCCGATCTCATCAAGAACGCGGTCGACAGCCTCAAGCTGCCGCTCATAGTCCTCGTCAGACGCATCTACGACTTTGAGAATTAGATCGGCACCCAACACCTCGGACAGCGTCGATTTAAAGGCATCGACCAGACCATGCGGCAGCTTTTGAATAAAGCCGACGGTATCAGTAATCGTCATGCCGCGACCGCCGGGCAGGCGATACGAACGCGTCGTCGGGTCGAGCGTAGCAAACAGCCTGTCCTGCGAAAGTACCGTAGAGCCGGTCAGGCGATTGAGCAACGTCGATTTACCGGCATTGGTATAACCGGCTAACGCGACGCGAAACGCCGGTGACTCAATGCGGCTCTTGGACTGGACATCGCGATGCTGTTCAACCTGCTTGAGCTCACGACGAAGCGCGGCAATCTTATTGCGAATCAAGCGACGGTCAACCTCGAGCTGGCTTTCACCCTGGCCAAAGCGCGAACCGATGCCGCCGCGCGTCTGCTCCTTGGCAAGATGGCTCCACATGCCACGCAGACGAGGCAACAGATATTGAAGCTGCGCCAGCTGCACCTGTAGACGACCCTCGCGCGTCTGGGCATGCAGGCCGAAAATATCAAGAATGAGCGCCGTGCGATCGATGATCTTAACCGGTTCGCCCACGGCCTTCTCCAGATAGGACTGCTGTGAAGGCGTCAGATCGTCGTCAAAAATAACGACATCGGCATCCATGCGATGCACTAAGCCGCACAGCTCTTCAACCTTGCCGGAACCGATAAACGATTTAGGATAGGGTTTAACCAGTCGCTGCGACAAACGAGCAACACACCGGGCGCCAGCCGTGTGCGCCAGGCGCTCAAGCTCATCGAGCGAGCGATCGAGCGGCCACGCATTGTCGCGCCACTCGACGCCGACAAGAATGGCACGCTCAGGCTCGGGTGCTGTGGGAACGAGGGGAAACCGGGCCATCAGGCAGCCTCGATGCGATGCAAGATATCCTCAACGACCTCATCGACCGTATATTCGTCCATATCGAACCACACAATACGATCGTCGCGCTTAAACCACGAAAGCTGACGCTTGGCATAGCGACGCGAACGCATCTTAATGAGTTCACGAGCCTCATCCATAGTCATCACACCGTTAAAAGCATCAATGATTTCTTTGTAGCCAATCGCCTGCATCGAAGTGAGCGCATCTTCAAGCCCCTGGTCCATAAGGCCACGGACCTCATCAACAAGACCCTGCTCAAACATGAGGTCAACGCGCAGGTTAATGCGCTCGTAAAGCAGCTCACGATTGCGTGTCAAGCCAAACCACAAGGCATGATAATGCTCACATGGAACACTAAACTGTGACTTTTGCTGTGCGTAGGAAACGCCGTCATCATGCATTTCGAGCGCACGAATCACGCGGCGCACATTATGAGGATGAATGACCGCGGCAGACTCAGGATCGCGCTCGGCAAGCAGCTTATGCAGCGCTTCCTCACCAATGCGCTCGGCAAGTTCCTGATAACCCGCACGGCGATCGTCCTCAAGTTCTCCCGAGGGAAAATCCATCTCATCGAGGGCGGCCTTGAGATACAGGCCCGTACCCCCGCAAAACACCGGAAGACGTCCAGACCCGAGCAGGCGCTCAACATGCGCGCGAGCGTCTGCCTGGTAAAGCGCCGCAGAGTACGCGACGCCCGGCTCTACGATGTCAACGAGACGCAGAGGCGCCGTACACTCATCGGGCGTCATCTTTGCGGTGCCGATATCCATACCGCGATAGATTTGCATCGCATCGCACGACAGCACTTCAGACGAAAGGCGAGCGGCCAAACGGTCAGCGACGTCACTTTTACCAACCGCCGTCGGACCGACGATCGCAACGGCGGAAAGACCTGCCCCGGGAGAAATCATTAGCGCGGCTCACCCACAACGGAGCCTGACAAATACCACGTCTTAGCAACGTCGACGTCAACATCAACGATCTTACCGACAAGCTGGTCGATGCTATATCCCTCGGGAATGGGCGCATGAACGGTCTGATTCTTGGGGCTCTTGCCCAGCAGCACCGCATCGTTCTTTTTACTCGTACCCTCAATGAGCGCCGGCACCACGGTATGGAGCTCACCCTGGTTGTACTCGTGCGCTGTCGTCTCGATAACCTTGACCAGACGGTTAAAGCGCTCAAGGATGACCTCGTGCGGTGTGGGATCATCAATCTCGGCGGCCGGGGTACCAGCGCGCTTGGAGTAGATGAAGGTATAGGCCTGGGCATAGCGGACCGTCTCGGCAAGCGAGAGCGTCTGCTCAAAGTCTTCTTCAGTCTCGCCTGGGAAGCCAACGATAATGTCGGTCGAGAGCGCGATATCGGGCATACGGTTGCGAATGCGATCGACCAGGCCCAAATAGTCCTCACGTGTATAACGGCGATTCATCTCTTTGAGGATCCGCGTCGAACCTGACTGGACGGCCAAGTGCAGCTGCGGCATAACGGCAGGCGTCTCGGCCATGGCGTCGATGGTCTCGGGCAACAGGTCCTTGGGATGCGAAGACGTAAAGAAGATGCGCTCCACACCCGTATCGCCCACGGCACGCAGCAGATCGGCAAAACGCGGCTTGCCAAACAGATCGCGACCATATGAGTTAACGTTTTGGCCCAGCAGCGTAATCTCACGCACGCCCTGGCGCACCAAACCGGTCACCTCGTCGACAATCTCCTCGAAGGGGCGGCTCTTTTCGCGACCGCGCACGTACGGCACGATGCAATAGGTGCAGAAATTATTGCAGCCCGTCATGATGGGCACCCAAGCGTGATACTGGGTCTCTCGATGCCACGGCATGCTCATGGCATCCGTATCCTCATGCTCATTGGTGCGGATATGACGCTTGCCGTCAAGGAACGCCTCGGCAATGAGCTCGGCCACATGTGCGATAGAATGCGTGCCAAAGATGACATTGACGTTATCGACGTTGGTGAGCAGTCCCTCGCCATCACGCTGCGCGATGCAGCCGCCCACGGCAACCACACGCTTGCCCGAAGGCGAAGGCGGCAGGCTTTTGCAGGAATTGCACTGACCGTACAGGCGAGTATCGGCGGCCTCGCGCACGCAGCATGTCATGAAGACAACGATATCGGCATGCTCAAGATCGAGCGCCATGAGGCAACCATACGAATCGAGCAGACCGCTCACGCGCTCAGAGTCGTGCTGATTCATCTGGCAGCCAAAGGTGCGGATAAAGTAGGTTTTACCGGCAAGAATATCGCGTACGGAACGCTGATCCATGTGCATAAGTCCTAACGTTGGGGAGCGAAACGAGGCTAGCAGAAGCTATGCCACAGGCTTAACATCATCCATGACGACGTTATCCATAGCAGCTCGATTGATCTGGTGAACGTAGATAGAAAGGCGGATGGCCGTGCGCGACTCCCCGTTAATGAGAATGTCGGAGAACACGGGCGCGCAGGAAATATCAAAACCGGTTGGGATCAAAAAACCGCGCGCGATGGCAACGGCCTTAATGGCCTGGTTGACAGCACCGGCGCCGACACACTGGATGTTGACGGGTACACCATCCTTGACCATGCCGGCGATGGCGCCGGCAACGGACGCGGGCGATGATTTGCTTGATACCTTCAGGCAATCCATGAAGAAACTCCTGCGTTTAAAAGTACGTTTTAACTGCAATAACTGTATCGTACCGAGAGGACTCGGTAAAGGCACTATTCCTCTTTGGCAAGATCGAAGGTCACAGTGATTCGATCACGCGAAACACGAATCTTTGGGTCGCCGCAAAGGTTGAGATAGTACCTGGCGGCAAGGTCATTGAAGTCCCGCTCCACAGCACGCGAAAACTGTGCCATGTCATCCTTGGCAATACGTAGCCCGCGACGATCCTTCGCGAGATCGACAGGAGCCGGCGCATGCGAGGACGAATCACGCTCGCGCAGCAGACGCGCGGTCACACCGCGAACGGGCTTAATCTGCCCTGCCAAAATGCGATGTGCCGTGCGCTCGGACATCCCAAGACCCAAACCCGAGCAGATACGGATAAAGTCCTCGGCATCAGAGGCAAGGCCTAAACGATCGACAACCGGAAGCTCGCTCTCGTCATCAATAAACAGGAGACGAGACGTATCGAGCCGACTTGACGCCTGAGCATAAAGGGTCGCGGCAATCTCAGACGGAGAACCAAGATAGACATCGCAACCACGCAGCTCCTCGAGCGCAAACTCACAGGCAGCGCGAATAATATTATGCGGGCCGCGAGCACAGACATAACGTCCGTCCTCATCCTTGACGGCCTGGGGCCAGCTGGACTGATCGGCACGCTCACTGAGGCGGTCGGCTGCAACGCTCACCTTAAAGGCTGAACCAAGATCGACGCCGGACGTGACCACACGGGCCTCGTCGGTGTTCTGCTTGATCGAAAACAATGCCATGCCACGACCGTGAACGCCCCAACGGTCCATCTTCATGCTCTCGAGCTTGGAGGTAACGCGGGCATCGAAGATTCGCTCTTGCATATCCTGCGGAACGCCCGAACCGTTATCCAGAAAGACAAGCGTGCGGACGCCATCTTCCTTGGTCGTGGCGAGATAGACCTTGTCGGCGCCGGCATCGCGAGCATTACGGAGCATTTCGATGACGATATCCTCGACATGCTGAATGTCGTGTTTTGCCTGGCGCCGCTCGGCCTCCGAAACGCGGAGGCGGACATACCCCTCGCCAAGGTTCTCCTCGACGCGAAGGTTGCCCTCCCCCGACATCGACGCGATAAATGAGATGAGCTCGTTCGCGTCGCTCATGTTATTTAGCGATATCGACAGCGCGGCTCTCGCGAATCACGACGACGCGCACCTGACCGGGATACTCCATCTCTTCCTCGATCTGATGGGCGATATCGTGAGCCAGGACCGTGGACTGGGCATCGGAGATCTTGTCCGGCTGAACCATGACGTGGACCTCGCGACCAGCCTGCATGGCATAGGTACGCTCGACGCCTTCATGGGAGTTGGCAATCTCCTCGAGCTTCTCAAGACGCTTGATGTAGTTCTCGGCAGACTCGCGACGGGCACCGGGGCGAGAGGCGGAGACGGCATCGGCGGCCTGTACCAGGACATCGAGCACCGTGTTGGGGTCGACATCGGCATGGTGAGCCTCGATAGCGTGGACGATAACGGGCTTCTCACCATAACGGCGGGCAAGCTCGGCGCCGATGACGGCATGCGGGCCCTCGACGTCGTGGTCGATTGCCTTGCCAAGGTCGTGCAGCAGGCCGGCGCGCTTGGCGGTCACAACGTCCAGGCCAAGCTCGGAAGCCATCACGCCGCACAGGTCAGAGACTTCGAGGGAGTGCTGAAGCACGTTCTGACCAAACGAAGTACGGTAGCGCAGGGCACCAAGGGTCTTGACGATCTCGGGATGCAGGTCGTGAATGCCGGTATCGAAGGCAGCCTGCTCGCCAGCCTCGCGCACGCGCTGCTGAACCAGGTCGGCAGCCTTGTGATACATCTCCTCGATGCGAGCGGGGTGAATGCGGCCGTCGGCGATGAGGTTCTCGAGGGCAACACGAGCGGTCTCACGACGGACCGGGTCGAAGCTCGAAAGAACGACGGTCTCGGGCGTATCGTCGATCACGAGGTTGACACCGGAAACCTGCTCGAAGGTCCGGATGTTGCGACCCTCGCGACCGATGATACGGCCCTTGAGGTCATCAGAGGGAATGTGCACGGAGGTAACGGTGACCTCGGCTGTGTGGTCGGCAGCGCAGCGCTGAATCGCCAGGGACAGAATCTCCTGGGCGGTCTTGTGGCACTCGGCGCGAACCTGCTGCTCGGACTCGCGAATGATCGTGGCGGCCTCGTGGGTGACCTCGCCGCGAACCTTATCGAGGAGCTCCTTGTGGGCGTCCTCGCGGGTAAGGTCGGCAATACGCTCGAGCTCGGAGGTCTGCTTAGTGCAGAGCTCCTCAAGCTCGCGGGAGCGCTTCTCGACCTGACCGGCCTGGCTGGACAGCTGGTGCTCACGCTTGTCGAGAGCGTCGTTTCGGCGATCAAGGGACTCCTCGCGCTGCATCACGCGGTTCTCAAGCGTACGAATCTCGCTCTTACGCTGCTTGTCCTCGGCCTCGGCGGCCTGCTTGTTCTTGATGATCTCCTCTTTAGCCTCGAGCAGAGCCTCTTTTTTGAGGGTCTCGGCCTGACGCTTAGCATCACCGATCAGGGACTCAGCCTGTGCGTGTGCCGACTGGATCTTTTCGTCGGCCTCGTGAAGACTACCCTGCTTGGCGGTGCGCATGTAGGCAATGGCGGCGATGGCACCCAAAACGATGCCAACGAGCGCTGCGATGATAGGCATGCTCACTCCTTTTTATGGATTCGTTACACAACAAAGCGAACCGTCCTTACGAACGGCTCGCGACATTTGAGTAATATGGGCGCAGCTTATGCGGGTCGGATACAGATAAACATATAAACAAACTCATCACAGATGAGCACATATCACAAAGCAAATGACAGTGTTTATCGTACGTTGAACCACAACAACTGTCAAATAAATGGCCCCAGCACGGCGGCTAAAACGCGGTGAACGGCAGGGCAACAAAGCGCATACGCCTAAACTGCACATTCCTCGCGTTCGGCATCGAGACGTGCCTTAACGGCATCGGCGGCGATGTGATACGAGAAGCCCTTGTCCATCAAAAACCGAACCAGTTTTTCGAATCCGCGCGTCTCTGGAACACGACGCTTGGCGAGCAGGGCTGACGCACGCGTCAAATCGTCTTCGACGGCAAAATAATCCTCGGGATAACCGGGAATGTCATCGAGCACGACATGACGGCGCTTGAGCTCGGTCTCGATTTTGCGCTGTCCCCAACCGCGCCGCTTGCGCTCCTCGATAAAGTACGAGCAAAAGCGGCTCTCGTCTAAAAAGCGATACTCGGTGGCGCGCTCGACGGCGAAATCGATCGCAGGCTGGTGAAAGCCGTAGCGAGCCAGCTTGTCACGGACCTCACCCGTCGCATGGTCGCGGCGCGATAACATCTCGGTCACCATGGTAAGTGCACATTTACGCTCAATGAGCTGCACCGCCTCACGGAAGTCGTCCCAATCACAGGGAAGATCGGGGCGGTTTTTGACATACAGCCGCGCGACCCGCACGGGAATCCAAATGGACCGCTCAAAACCGCCCTCAAGCTCACAATCGATATGTGCGCAAGGCTTTTTGGACGCATACCCGCTCGAGAACGAGGAGGCCGCCTTCTTATCGGGAAAGACGACCGTGGCCTCGGTCACCGTATACGACATGAGCGTAACCGCTACTCGTCGTCATCATCGAGCATGGCGGAACCATCGATGGCGTAAAGCTCGTCAAACTCCTCAGGCGCAGGCTGATCGGTCAGCTCGACCTCGGACGGAGCATCGTCATCAAACTCAAGTCCGCAGGCAAGGCGGACCTTATGCTCAATCTCGTCAGCGCAATCGGGGTGTTCGCGCAGGAACGCCTTGGCGGCCTCGCGACCGTTGCCGAGCTTGTCCTCGCCATAGGCAAACCAGGAGCCCATCTTCTTGCAGATGCCGCACTCGACAGCCATGTCCAGAATCGAGCCCTCCTTAGAGATGCCCGTACCGTACATGATGTCGAACTCAGCAGAACGGAACGGAGCTGCCACCTTGTTCTTAACGACCTTGGCGCGCACGCGGTTACCGATAACCTCGTCCTTAAGCTTAATGCTGTCGATACGGCGAATGTCGATACGCACCGAAGAGAAAAACTTAAGGGCGCGGCCGCCCGTCGTAGTCTCGGGGTTGCCGAACATGACGCCGATCTTCTCACGCAGCTGATTAATGAAGATGCACGTCGTGTTGGACTTAGAAAGCGAGCCGGCGAGCTTACGGAGCGCCTGGCTCATCAGGCGAGCCTGAAGACCGACCGTAGTGTCGCCGATTTCTCCCTCGATCTCGGCACGCGGGGTCAGCGCGGCGACAGAGTCGACGACGATGGCATCGATGGCGCCGGAACGCACGAGCATGTCAACGATCTCGAGCGCCTGCTCACCCGTATCGGGCTGGGAAATCAGTACCTCGTCGATATCCACGCCAATGCGCGCGGCATACGTGGGATCGAGCGCATGCTCGGCATCGATAAATGCCACAACGCCACCCATTGCCTGGGCCTCTGCCAAAATCTCGAGCGAAAGCGTCGTCTTACCGGAGGACTCAGGACCGTAAATCTCGACGATACGGCCGCGCGGCACGCCGCCGATACCCAGCGCGGCATCGAGGGCCAGGGCGCCCGTGGGAATGGCCTCGACCTCGAGCTCGGGACCACCGTCGCCGTACCTCATGATGGAACCCTGGCCGAATTTCTTCTCGATCTCGGCCTTGGTGGTGGCGATCATCTCATCGCGCTCTTTACCCGTCGTGCGAGCATGAACGGTACGTACGGGACCTGAATTCTTGGCCATGAATAGCCCTCCTCTTAACAACCTGCATCGATAATAAACGAACGGCTGTTCGTGGTCAACCGTTCAGGCCAATCATATGCAGGCGGTCTTTCCAAAACCCAACCAAACGCCGACCAAACACTGACCAAATGCTTGACCACAAAGGACCAAATATGAACAAGGCAGGCAAAAATACATCTACAACCAGCACAAACGCCAAATGAGCCTAAGGTCCCTATCTCCACAATTAAGGGGCTCGAAGGCCCCTTAAAACACGTCTATTCCATAGAGTTGAGCACAAGGGCAATGCGACCCAATGCCTCCGTGACCGCATGGGCACGAACACACGAACGGTCGCCCTCATAGTGGCAGCGCACAGAGTCCACAACCGGCACGCCCCCATCGGCGGAACGATGCGCCCAGCCAATATAGAAAGTGCCCGCCGGATCGTCCTCAGTGCCACCGCCGGGGCCGGCATAACCCGTTGCGCTCACTGCAATATCGCTCTGGTACAGCTCCAGCGAACCCACCGCCATCTCGCGCGCGGTCTGATGCGACACCGCGGTATAGCGGTCAAGCGTCTCCTGCTCAACACCAAGAACGCGATGCTTAATCTCATCGCAATAGGTCACCGCACCGCCACGCAGCACCGCCGAGGCGCCCGGGATATCGGCAATCGTCGAGGCGATCATACCCGCCGTCAGCGACTCAGCCGTCGAAACCGTCACGCCCCGAGCGCTCGCGCGCTCGACAATATCACGCGCCAGCTCCTCGTTATGTGCGGAAATCTGCTCAAAAGAGTCCGTCATACCCACCAGGACCTAGACCGAAAAGACGATCTTGCGGCAGTTCCAGAAGTACTGGGCGCCCGAGATAACGGTCAGGACAACGGCAACGGCGTACAGGAAGCGCGACACCGAGTAGATGCCGAGCGTTAGCGCCACCGGGCCAAGGTGCAAGCCGGCCATAGCAAAAACGCACAGGTAACCGCAAATGGAGACCATCGTGGTTGCCGTCTTGTACTTGCCGAGCTTATCGGCCGCAACGACCACACCGGCCGCACTCGCGACCATGCGAAGGGCGCTCACCAGAAGCTCACGGAACAGGATAATGAACACGGACCACACGGTCACTGCGCCAAAATCCAAGAACAGCAGCAGGGCCGAGAACACGAGCAGCTTATCGGCGATGGGGTCCAAGAATTTACCGAAGTCGGTGATCTCGTTGCGCGAACGCGCCAGATAACCGTCGACCTTATCGGTGCACGACAGGATCACATACAGAATGAAGGCAGCGGCGGCGAGCGGGCCGTCGAAGATGCTCCAATCCGTACCGGCAACACTCGTGTGAGAAAGCGCCGACACGATCATGAACACCGGGATAAAGACGATGCGAACGCACGTCACGATGTTGGCGGGCGTCCAGACACTCGTCAGTTCCTTATTACTCTCGTTAGCCACGACGCTCTCCTACTCCACAACATGACCGATAAGCTCGTAGCAGAAGCTATCGGTAAACTCGACGGTCAGAATATCGCCCACGGACGCCTCGCTGGCGTCCAGATGCACCGCGCCATCGGAATCGGGCGCCTGGAACCAGGCATGGCCGATCAGCTCGGCGCCATCCTCGGTCTCTTCGATACCGTCGACGATTACCTGGGCTCGCTCGCCCACATGGGCGGCGATGGCGGCAAAACCGAGCGACTCGGCCAGGTCCATGGCCTCCTGGGCGCGCTCGAGCTTAACCTCCTCATCGACCTGGCCCTCCATCTTGGCGGCCAGGCTACCTTCCTCACGCGAGTAGGCAAAGACACTCGTGTAGTCAAAGCCGACGGTGTCCATAAAGTCGATAAGGTCGCGGAACTCGTCGTCGGTCTCGGTCGGGAAGCCGACCATGGCCGTGGAACGAATCACGATGCCGGGGATGCGCTCGCGAAGGTCGCGGAACAGATCCTCGAGCTCCTGGCGCGAACCGGAGCGACGCATGGCCTTAAGAATGCGCGCGTCGCAGTGCTGCACGGGGATATCGATATAGGGCAGCACCTCGGGCGTATCGCGAATCGTCTCGATGAGTTCGTCAGTCATGCCCTCGGGCTGCAGATAGAGCACGCGGACCCAGACGTTGTGCGGGTGTACGGCCTCGGCGACGGCACGCAGCAGCTGCGCCAGATTGCGCGGCGAGCCATCGGCGACGTCCTCGTCGGCAAAGTCGGTACCCCAGATGCCCGTGTCCTGGCCGATCAGCACGATCTCGCGCACACCGCCGGCAACCAGGTCGCGCACCTCGGAGATGATGCTCTCGGCATTGCGCGAATGATAGCGGCCGCGGATGTAGGGAATCATGCAGAAGCTGCAGAAGCGGTTGCAGCCATCGGAAATCTTGACGTAGGCGACAGCACCCTCGACGGTACGTTTGACCTGCGGGATATAGGCTGCAATCTCACGCTCGACACCCAGCACGCCATCGATGACCGCCACGATGCCGTCTTCCTCGTCGGCCTTCACAAAGGCAGCGACCTCGGGCAGCTCGTCAGGCAGGTCATCGCCATAGCGCGACGGCACGCAGCCGCACATGACGATGGGGCAAGAACGAACGCCGTCCTGAACCTCGTTGGCGAGCTCGAGCGTGGTCTCGATGCTCTCGGACGTTGCGGAGGCGAGGAACGAACATGTATTGACGATGGCGATATCGGCATCCTGCGGGTCGAATGCCTCCTCGTAGCCCGCGGCGGTCAAAAGAGAACGCATGCGGTCGGTGTCAACCTCGTTCTTAGCGCACCCGAGGGTGATGTAGAGCACGGAGCCCAACGGTGTATCCATGTTGGAGAGCGGTCCTTTCGATTGATATTAGCGGTAGTTGGTGAACTGCAGCGGCTGGCCGTAGTCCTGGTCGCGCAGGAACTGGATCACGGTCTGCAACGCGTCCTTCGAAGCAGAGGAAACACGCAGTTTGTCGGCCTCGATGGTCACCTTGACCTTGAGCTTTTGGTCCTTGATGTCCTTGTTGATCTTCTTGGCGGTCGCCTGGTCGATACCCTCGACGATATGGCCGAGCACGCGCACGGTGCCGCCCGACGCCGTCTGCGGAGCATCCCACGAGACAGCCTTGAGGTCGATGCCGCGCTTGATGAGCTTGGAGCTCAACACGTCGATAATCTGTTTGGAGACAAAGTCGGCCGGGGCGTTGATCGTAAAGAGCTTGTCGCCCTTCGAAAGCTCGATCGTGGCGCCAGAATCCTTAAGGTCATAGCGCTGGGAAATCTCGCGCGTGGTCTGCTGGAAGGCGTTGTCGACCTCTTGCATGTTGACCTCGGACACGACGTCGAAGCTGGAATCTTTAGCCATGATGTTTCCTTTCGCGTACGAGCGGCTTAGTAGCTATCGTACGAATAGTCGGTAGAATCGGTGGGCGTCTGACCGTCAGTTGCGGTATCGGCGCCATCCGTGGACTGGGCATCGGTACCGTCGGTGGTATCGGTACCATCGGTGGTGTCGGTACCATCAGAACTTTCACCATTCTCGGAATCAGTCGTCTCCTTCTTGGGAACGGTGATCGTCACACGCGCCACGCCCGAGGTCTTGGTATCGTAACGAACCTTTTCACCGTTCTTGGTAACGGTGACATCGGAAGGCTTGGACGTGGTGATCTCGATCGAGGACTCGGGCGTGTACTCCTGCTCAAAGGGGCCAGTCGCCTGGGCGCCATAGACCGACTTGCCGTCGACCTTGACCTCAATCCACGCGGTCTTTCCCTTGGCAACGGAGACCTTGACCTTCGTTACCTCGTTCTCTTCCTTTTTAGCCGTCGTCTTGGTGGCGTCCGAATCGGTCGACTCATCCGTCGCCTCATCGGTGTCTTCGTCCTCGTCAACCGTTTCGGTCTTCTTAGAAGACTTCTTGGTCGTCGTCTTGGTAGCAGCGGGCGTCTCGGGCGTGGTCTCGGGCGTCGAAGATGCGCAGCCACGCAGAAGCACCACGATGAGCACAATCAACAGCAGCGCAACGGCACCGATGCCGGCGTAGATGATACGCGGATCGAGCCCGTTGTTTTGAGGAGTACGTGACCCGCCGCGTCCACGACCGGAACTGCTGCGGCCGCCTCCCTGAGGCATACGACCGCGATTGCTATCGGGACGGCCGCGATAGCCGCCCTGGCCCTGAAGGCTGCGTTGACCCGAGCGGGGCGCAAGCTCACCGCGGCATTGATAGCCACGCTGGCCCGAACGCGGAGCCGAAGAGCGCTGGCCATACGGCTGTGATTGAGAGCGAAGACGCGGCGTCACCTGCGTGGTATCGGCATCCGCATAGCCACCGCGAGAGCGTCCGGCGGAGGCACCACGGTAACCGCGATCGGAATAGCCGCCGTCGCCGTAGCCGGCACGAGGGTCACGCGCTACACCGCGGGCAGCGGGAAGTGCACGGTCCTCGGGCATCGGCGTACTGCGGAACCGGTCACGCTGTGAGCGAATCTCCTCGCCCGAACCCGTCTCGGTAATATAACCGGCCTGCTGAGGACGCTGTCCATAGCGGGTCGAACGACCGCCCTGAACCATCAGGAAGCGCCCGTTGTCGACCGAGGAACGCGAATTGACGTAGCCGGCGGCGTCCTGAAAACGACCGCCCTGCTGCGACGTCTCGCGTTCGTATGCCATCAGGTCGTCAAAGTAGGCATTGACGACCTCGCGCGGATTGAGGCCCAAAAAGCGAGCATAGCTCGAAATCATGCCCTGCGCATAGCCGCGCGGCGGCATCGAAGCAAAGTTACCGGTCTCGAAAAACTCGATGATCTGCGGCCTGATTTTGATGGTGTTGGCGACCTGCTGAATGGAAAGGCCCATTCGGCGACGCTGCTCGAGCAGCATGTCACCAAAGCGTGCAGCCATCAGAATCCTCCAAACTCACGATCTTCACGTGCCATCTCGGCGTCGACAGACTCCAGCGCGGCAAGCCCCTCCTCGTCCAACAGGACCTCGCGCGGCTTGGAACCGTCGGGCGGGCCGACGACACCCTTTTCTTCCAGCATGTCCATAATACGCCCGGCACGCGCGTAGCCAACCTTCAGACGACGTTGCAGGCCAGATGTGGAGCCAAGCTGCGATTCCACCACAATATGGGCGGCTTCCCAAATGAGCGGATCATCGTCTTGCGGCTCGGCTACTCCGGTGCGGACAATGCCGCCGCCACCCGCCATGGACATGGAAGCGGGCGCCACGGCAGACAGAATCTCCTCGTGGTAGTCGGGCTCGCTCTGCGACTTGACGAACTCGACAATCTCATTGATTTCATCGTCCGAGACAAAGCAGCCCTGGATACGGCGAGGCTTGCCCCAGTCGACCTTGGAGAACAGCATGTCGCCCAAACCGGTAAGCTTTTCGGCACCCATCTGGTCGATGATGACGCGCGAGTCGATGCCCGTGGCGACGTTAAAGGCGATGCGATTGGTGATGTTGGCCTTGATGAGGCCCGTCACCACGTTTGAGCTGGGACGCTGCGTGGCCACGATAAGATGAATACCGGCGGCACGGCCCAGCTGTGCAATACGCACGATCGAGGCCTCGACATCCTTACCGGCGACCATCATCAGGTCCGAGAGCTCGTCAATGATGATGACCAGGTAGGGCATCTTTTGCGGCGGATTGTCGTAATGCTCAAACTCGCCGGCGGCCTGCTTTTCGTTGTAGGTCGAGATCTTACGCACGTTGAGACGCTCGAAGACCTTCAGGCGACGCTCCATCTCGGACACGGCCCATTGCAGAGCGCTCGCGGCCTGCTTGGGCTCGGTCACCACGGGCACATAGAGATGCGGCAGTCCGTTATAGCCCGCAAGCTCGACGCGCTTGGGGTCGACCATGATCAGGCGAACGTCCTCGGGAAGAGTACGCATGAGCAGAGTCGTGATGATGGAGTTGATCATCACCGACTTACCAGAACCGGTCGTACCGGCAATCAACAGGTGGGGCATCTTGGCAAGGTCGGCGACAACCGGCGTGCCCTCGGCATCGCGGCCGATGGCGAGCTCGAGCGGACCGCCCTTCACATAGGGCAGCACGTCGCCCAGGTTGACGTTCTGGCGCTTGCGGTTGGGAATCTCGATGCCCACGAGCGAGGTGCCGGGGATCGGGGCAAAGATACGTACCGACTGGGCAGCGAGCGAAAGCGCGATATCGTCCTCGAGGCTCGAAATCTTGCTCACGCGCTCGCCCTCACCAGGTTGCAGCTTAAAGGTCGTCACCGTGGGGCCGGCGATCCAGCCGACCACGCGGGCACTGCGGCCAAACTCAAGCAAGGTGGATTGCAGTGACTCAGCGGTCTGCTCCAACTCCTTGTCCGAAGACGCGGCGGAAGCCGACTGCGGGTTGGCATGCAGGATTTCGAGCGGCGGAAGCTTGAGGCCGTCCTCTTCTTCGCCCTCGTTATCTGCGGCGCCACCGTCCGCTCCCCCATCGCTAGCCGCAGCCGATTCGACGGCACTCGAGGCAGGCGCATCGGCAACCTTGGGATACTTCAAGAAGTCGGGAATCTGAGGTGCTGCCGAGACAGGATTCACGGCAAACGGCGGCTCGAACTCGTCGATCTTATCGGGGTCGTCTTCCATCGAAAGCTGGCCGGTTACCTGGTCGCGCTTTGCATGGCGACGCGGCAGCAAAGTTGTCTTTGCGGTCTCAATCGGAGCCTCGTTGTCCTCGTCATCGCCCTCGGTGAGCTCAATCTCGCTATCGGACCAAGACGGGTCGGGCTCGCTTGTATTGAGCTTAGGCGCAGCCTTGCCCTTCTTGGCATGGCGGCGCGGCAGCAGCGTCGTCTTAGCGCGCTCAACCTCAACCGACTCGGACACGTCGACAAACGGATTCTCGTCCTCGTCGTCATCGTCCAAAACCGGGTCCACATCGTTGCCCATGACCGTGGTCACGGCAGCATCGGAGCCCTTTTGACGAAGAATGCTCAGGTGCGGACGGGCAACGCCGGGCACCGACAGGGCTTCGTCGTCACCCCACGGGCTGGCGTTGACATCGGCACGACGGCGCTCGGCAAAATCGGCCGCACGGTCGCGAGCAGAGCGCAGCACGCCACCCACCGAAAAGCCGATGATGACCAAGCCCACGACGACAAGGCCCAACAGGACTACCATCGCGATAGGCTTACCCAGGGCATTCTGCAGCGCACTCGCAATAAACGCACCGATGTAGCCACCCGAGGCGGACAAATTTTGCGGCGTGAACATAAGGTCACACGAGACACTCGTACCCGGCACCATCAGCGAAAGAATGGAGACGACGGCGATAAAGACCACGGCTCCGCCCGCAACAGAGCGCACGTTGAGCGGCGAGTCCTCGCCTAAAAAGAGCGTGGCGGCAAACAGCAAAATAACGATCGGCAGCACGTAGGCGCCCAGACCAAAGCCCAGGTGGTAGAAACCGGCAACCGCAGCCGTAACGGGTGCAGTCGCCGGCGAAATCACGGCAATGAAGGACGCAATCGCCAAAACGGCGATGACCACGCCGGCGATATCGCGGTTGGCCGAGGGCTCGACCAGGGGCTCAAAATCGTCGAAGTCGGTCTCGTGGCCCTTATTGGCACGAAGATGGGAACCGGCACCCTTAGCAGATGCCGGTTGGTTGTTGGCTTTATTGCCTTTGGCGTTTTGTGCAGATCCGCGCGCCAAACTAAACCTCCATGACGACCGGGATGATCATCGGACGAGTGCGCGTACGACTCCAGATAAAGTTAGAGAGCGAGTCGCGCACGGCCTTGCGAATGGCATCGGAACCGCTGCTCGTAAAGCTGAACTTGCCCTTCTCAATCGTCTTCATAATAGACGCGGAGGCATCCTCGGAGAACTGGTCGTCGATGGCAAACGAGACGCCGCGGCCCGAGAACTCGATGGCCTCAATCTTCTTGTGCTTGAGCGAGACGATGGCGACGGCCGTGACCATACCGTCGTTGGCAAGCTTCTGACGATCGCGCAGGACGATGGGGTCGGTATCGCCGATACGCAGGCCGTCGACGTAGACGACGCCGGACTCGACGGGCGTACCGCGTTTGACGATACCGCCGCGCATCTCGAGCGTGTCGCCGTTATCGAGGATAAAGATATGATCGTCCTTGATGCCCATCTTGCGGGCCAGCTGGGCATGGGCGCGCAGATGCACGGCCTCGCCGTGAACCGGCATAAAGTACGTGGGCTTGGCCATGGCCATCAGGAGCTTGAGCTCCTCCTGGCTACCGTGACCGGAGACGTGGACGAGAGCGCGGTTCTTATCCCACACGTCGCAGCCGAGCTTGGCCAGGCTGTTGACGACCTGCTGGACGGCCTTCTCGTTGCCGGGAACGGGAGTTGCTGAGAGGATGACGGTATCGCCCTCGTGGATGGAGAGCGTCTTGTGCTCGCCATTGGCCATGCGGGACAGGGCCGACAGCGGCTCGCCCTGCGAACCGGTGCACATGACGACGATCTTGTCGTCGGGCAGGCTATCGATATCGAAGGCATCGATGATATCGGCATCGTCGATGTTGAGGTAGCCCAGCTCGCGCGCGACGCGGGTGTTGGTGAGCATGGAGCGACCGGTCACAACGACCTTACGGCCGCACTTACGGGCGGCATCGCAGATCTGCTGCAGGCGATGAATGTGGCTCGAGAACGACGCGACGAACACGCGACCCGGGGCGTTCTTGATGGCGTGCAGCAGATTGGGACCAACCTCGGCCTCGGACTTGGTAAAGCCGGGAACCGTGGCATTGGTGGAGTCGGAAAGCAGCAGGTCGATACCCTGCTTGGCAAAGCGGCTGATAGCGGCATAGTCGGGCGTAACGCCGTCGATGGGCGTCTGGTCGAGCTTAAAGTCGCCGGTGTGCATAACGGTGCCCTGGTTAGTGCGAATGAACACGCCCAGAGCGCCGGGGATGGAGTGCGTCATCGAGAAGAAGTCGAGCGAGATGCCACCGAGATTGACATGGCTTCCGCCCTTGACCTCGCGGAACTTGGGCGCGCGGATGCGGAACTCAGAGAGCTTGCCCTCGATAAAGCCAAGCGTCAGCTTGCTCGAGAAGATGGGCACCTTGTTGTTGAGGTCCTGCAGCAGATACGGAAGCGAACCGGTGTGGTCCTCGTGGCCGTGGGTGACGACGATACCGCGGAGCTTCTCCTCGTTCTCCAGGACATAGGTGTAGTCAGGAAGCACCAGGTCGATACCGGGCTGGGAGTCATCCGGGAACATGAGACCGGCGTCGACGAGCACCATGTCGTCGCCGCACTCGAAGACCGTCATGTTCTTGCCGATGCCGTCAAGGCCACCGAGCGGAATGATCTTCAAGGGAGATGATTTTTTAGCTGCCATAGGTTAGTGTGGTTTCCTTTCTTCGAAACGGGTCTGGAACAACCGGCGGGGCGCTTCTGGCAAACCGACCGCCGGGAACGTACAAACATGCATCACAGAGTCGATGCAATAACCACAGTATGATACCCATTTGCACAACAACAGACCACCCATGCATCAAAGCCCCATCTGAACTGGTCCATCCCGCCGGTCTGGGGCCATCGGGGGCCGGGGCGGGTTAAGTTTGCTGCTCTACAGTCCTGCGCAAGACGGAAAGCACATTAAGTGCTTTCCTTTGCGTGCGGAACTCGCGACAAACTTAACCCGCCCCGGCCCCCGATGGCCCCAGACCTGACAAATAGGGACAGGTTTATTTTGGTCGGTTTTAACTGGGGATATGCCGAGAGTACAAGTATCGACAATTCAGAAAATAAGAAAACTGAATAGACTGTCTGACAAAATCGAAACCCGCACCAAGCAGCCCTTTTGCTATTCCCGGCGGGGTCCGCGGATAAAGTTTATCGCGAGTTCCGCACGAACAGGAGGCCACTTAATGTGGCCTCCGTCGTGAGCAGGACTGTAGAGCAGGAAACTTTATCCGCGGACCCCGCCGAGAATAGCAAAAGGGCGACCCCCTTAGGAGTCGCCCTTGTTGAGCTGCTTATGTACGGCTGTTACTCGGCGTCGTGGTGACGGCGGGGCTTGCGGCCTCCGTTGTCGCCGGGACGACGCGGACGGTCGCCGCGCTCGGAGCGCTCGCGACGCGGACGCTCACGACGCTGGAAGTGCTCGCCGTCGCCCTCGGAGGCACCCTCGGCGCGAGCCGGGGCCTCGGGCTTGTCAAGACGATCGAGCGAGATCTTGCCGCGATCGTCGACCTCGATGACGACGACCTTGACCTCGTCGCCCACGTTGAGGACGTCCTCGACCTTCTCCACGCGGCCCTTGGCGACGCGGGAGATGTGCAGCAGGCCGTCCTTACCGGGCAGCAGGTTGACGAAGGCGCCGAAGGGCTGGATGGAGACCACGCGACCGGTGTACTCCTCGCCCGGCTCGGGAACCTTGATGATGAGCTTGATGCGCTCGACAGCCTGGTCCACGGACTCGCCGGTGCCGCCGACGAAGACGGTGCCGTCCTCCTGGATGTCAACCGAAGCGCCGGTCTCGTCCTGGATGCCGCGAATGACCTTACCGCCGGAACCGATGACGTCGCGGATCTTGTCGGTCGGAACCTGGATGGAGACGATACGCGGAGCGGTGCTGCGCGTGGTGTGACGCGGCTCGGGGATCACATCGAGCATCTTCTGCAGGATGAAGGCGCGACCCTCCTTGGCCTGCTGCAGGGCGCGGGCCAGGATGTCGAAGGTGAGGCCGGTCGCCTTGTTGTCCATCTGCAGGGCGGTAATGCCCTCGGTGGTGCCGGTGACCTTAAAGTCCATGTCGCCCAGGAAGTCCTCGAGACCCTGGATGTCGGACAGGACCACGGTCTTGCCCTCCTCCTGGATCAGGCCCATGGCGATACCGGAGACTGGGCGCTTAATGGGCACGCCGCCGTCCATAAGGGCGAGCGTGGAGCCGCAGGTCGAAGCCATCGAAGAGGAGCCGTTGGACTCCATGACCTCGGAGACGACGCGGATGGCGTAGGGGAACTCGTTCTCGTCGGGAAGCACCGGAAGCAGGGCGCGCTCGGCCAGGTTGCCGTGACCGATCTCGCGGCGCTTGGGGCTGCCCATGCGGCCGGTCTCGCCGGTGCAGAACGGCGGGAAGTTGTAGTGGTGCATGTAGCGCTTGCCCTCGGTGGGCTCGATGGTATCCAGACGCTGGCCCTCGTTGAGCATGCCGAGCGACAGGACGGAAAGCACCTGCGTCTGGCCACGCTGGAACAGGCCGGAGCCGTGAACGAGCGGCAGGTAGTTGTCCTTCACCATGATGGGACGGATCTCGTCGGCGGCACGGCCGTCGACGCGCTCACCGGTCTCGACGACCATGGTGCGCATGGCCTTCTTCTCGAGCTTCTTGAGCGCCACGGGGATCTCGCGCTCCCAAGCGGCCTGCTCCTCCTCGGTGAACTCAGCGCGGATGGACTCCTTCAGAGCCTCGACCTTACCGATACGGGAGAGCTTGTCGGCGTCGCGAAGGGCGGCTGCCATCTCGTCGTAGTGGGCGAAGATGCGCTCCTGGACCTCCTCGACGGGCTGGTCGAGCGGGTACTCCTTCTTGACGATGGGGCCGTTGACCTGCTCCCACTCGGCGACGAACTCGTCCTGAGCCTGGCAGAAAGCGGCAAGGGCCTCCTGGCCAAACTTCATGGCGGCGAGCATGTCGTCCTCGGAGATCTCCTCGGCGCCGGCCTCGACCATCGAGATGAAGTCGGCAGAGCCGCCCAGCTCCAGGTCCAGATCGGAGTTCTCGCGCTCCTCGTAGGTGGGGTTGACGATAAACTCGCCGGTCTCCACGTTGCGGCCGATGCGCACGCAGGCAAGCGGGCCCTCGAAGGGCACGCCGCCGAGCGTCATGGCCAGGGAAGCACCCATGACGTTGATGACGTCGAAGGGATTGACCTGGTCGGCGACAAGCGAGGTAGCGACGATGTGCACCTCGTTGCGGAAGCCGTCCGGGAAGCTCGGGCGAATCGGACGGTCGATCATGCGCGCGGTGAGCGTGGCCTTCTCGCTGGGACGGCCCTCACGCTTGAGGTAGCCACCCGGGATGCGGCCGGCGGCGTACATCTTCTCGTTGAAGTCGACGGTCAGCGGGAAGAAGTCGTAGTTCTTACGCTCCTTGGAGACGACCACGGTGTCGAGCATCGTGGTGTCACCCTGCTTGACCAGGCAGGCGCCGGTGGCCTGCTTGGCAAGCTCGCCCGACTCAAAGGTGTAGGTCTTGCCGTACAGCTCAAAGGTCTTGGATACGAGTGTCATTGTTCTCCTTTACCCCGCAGACCCCTTGCCTGCGGGCTTCTCATGTGACGCGGGCCCCCTGCCCCCGCCACGCTTCAGAGCGTGATTGTTCGCGCCCTTACTCAAAAAGAGCGCCCCGCTGCGCAGGACGCTCTTAGCATGTACAAATCCTACTGGATGTTGTCGCGGATGCCCAGAGCCTTGATGAGCTCACGGTACTCGACGATGTCGTTCTTCTTGATGTAGGAGAGAAGACGACGACGACGGCCGACGAGCATGAGCAGGCCACGACGGGTGTGGAAGTCCTTCTGGTGGGACTTCATGTGCTCGGTCAGCTCCTTGATGCGCTCGGACAGGATGGCGACCTGAACCTTGGGGTTGCCGGTGTCGACCGGAGTGTTACCGAACTGGGCAGTCAGCTCAGCCTTGCGCTCTTTGGAAACAGTCATTGTTTCACCTTTCGTTTTGCGTCGCTATCGGGCGACTCGATTCGCCTCGGACTGGGAAGCCGCCGGTGGAGCGAGCAACCAAGGTCGAGGTACCAACAGGCCGATATGTTACCACAAGCAGCCCGCCCCTGCGCATCATCACCGACCCAACATGAATTCCATCGCACGGAGGCGCTGATCGGTGTGCGTCGCAGCCCAAACATGCGAAAGCCCGAGCAAGAATGCCGCCGTATGCGGGTCGATTCGCTCGGCCATGAGCGCATCGAAGGTCATGGACATGAGGGCGCGAAGCCATGCGACCTCACCAGTCGATACCAGCTCGGCACCCGGAACGCTCGACGCGCACGATCCGCACATGAGCCCGCCCGCCTGTGGTGAAAAATACGACAGCATGGGGTCTCCGCACAGCACGCAGGCCGAAAAATCTGGTCGATAGCCAACGTGCGACAGCAGCTTAAAGACATATGCCGCCACAAGTAAATCCATATACGCAGCGTCGAGCCCGCTGCCGACCAGGGTAAGCGCCCGTTGCGTAATGGCAAAGGTAAACGGGTCCTCGGCGTCCTCGAACGAGCACACGCGTGCGACCTCGGCGATCGCGCTTGCGGCGCAAGTCGTCTCGTAATCGGGCGCAGCGCCGAGCGGCGCCTCCATAAGCTCGGCCTGGGAAACCACGTCGAGTGACCGTCCATGTGCAAGCAGCATATCGACCGTACAGAACAGCTCGCAGCGCGCAGCCAGGCGTCCGCCGGGTTTGCGGGCGCCCTTTGCCACGGCACGAACCTGCCGCCCCCGCTCGTCAAGCATCGTCAAGATCAGGTCGGTCTCTTTGAGCTTAGTCTTATCGAGCACGAGCACTTTCGTGCGATATGTCCGGGAGCCTGCCATACGCACCGCGCGTCCTTAGTCCTCGGCGTTGTAGCCAAAGCGGCGAATCTGGGCCTCGTCGTCACGCCAGCCGGCCTTGACCTTCACGTCCAGCTCCAAAAAGACCTGCGTGCCAAAGATGCGCTCAAGATCGCGACGGGCGTCGATACCGATATGCTTGATCATCTCGCCGCCCTTACCGATGATGATGCCCTTTTGGCCCTCGCGCTCGACGTAAATGGTGGCGTGCACGCGCAGCACCTTCTTGGTCTGCTCGAGCGCATCGCAGATCACGCCAACGGAGTGCGGAATCTCATCACGGGTGCGGCGCAAGACCTTCTCGCGCACAAACTCGGCAACGAGCGTCTCATCGGAAGCGTCGGTACCCATGTCCTCGGGGAACCAACGCGGACCCTCGGGCAAAAAGTGCGCAACGGTCTCTATAAAGGCATCGACGTTGAAGTTCTTAACCGACGACGTCACAATCTCGTCGTCATATTCCATAAGCTCGTGGGCAGCCTTAAGCTGCTCCATGACCTGTGCGGGGTCGGCCTCATCGGCCTTGGTGAGCACCAGGACCTTCTTGGAACGAGCGTTCTTGACACGCTCGGCAACCCAGGCGTCTCCCCTGCCGATGGGCTTGGTGGCATCAATCAAAAACGCGACGACATCGACATCGTTCAGCTCGAACAGTGCGCTCTTGTTGAGCTCGGATCCCAGACCGTCCTTGGGCTTATGGATACCCGGGGTATCGACAAAGACCAGCTGGTAGCCGGGGCGGTTGACGACGGCGCGCATACGGCGGCGAGTCGTCTGGGCCACCGGCGAGGTAATGGCGACCTTCTTGCCGTAACAGGCGTTGAGCAGCGTGGACTTGCCGGCGTTGGGACGACCGACCAGGGCCACAAAGCCGCTGCGGAAACCGGGCTCCACGTCGCCAAAGCCCGCGAGGTTGTCGTCCTCGTCGCACAGGGCGTCGAGCTCCTCATCGCTCATGCCCTCAAACGGGTCGAACTCCTCGGCCTCGTCAAACGAATCGGCACCTTCAGCCTCGTCCAGGACCTCGTCATCCAAAACTTCATCGGCAGACTGCATATTGTCGGACATGGGAATCCCTTTCTAGATAAAGCCGAGCGCGTGGGCAAAGACAAGCAAGCCCACGATCGCGGCGGTAATGGAAAGAACGTATACAGAGGCGGCGGCGATGTCCTTCGCACGCTTGGCCAACGGATGGAGCTCCTGGGTCGCCAGGTCGACGATGGCCTCCATGGCGGTGTTGCAAAGCTCGCCGTGAATCACCAGGCCGCAACAGATGATAATCGTGGCCCACTCGGCAATGTCGAGCCCCACGATGCAGCCGGCAACGACGGTGCACACGCCCGCAACGAGCATGACCTTAATGTTGCGCTCGGTCTTGACGGCGGTGACGAAGCCCTCCATAGCGTAGGAAAACGACTTTAAGAAGGACGGATGGTCCTTGTTCGATCCGGGAATCATAGACGGCTCCTAGTCGTGGGCATGGTTGGTGATAGGGCCGACGTGGACTAGCTTTGGGTCCTCACCGCGCTCGAGCGCCAGATCGCGCAGGATGGCGTCCTCGCGGGCCTCCATGACCTCGGCCTCGTCGTCCTCGATATGGTCATAGCCCAGCAGGTGCAGCATGCCGTGTACGAGCATCAGACGACACTCGTCAGCGGGGCTATTGCCAAAACCGGGGGCCTGACGGGCAATAACCTGCGGGGCCAAGATGATATCGCCGAGCTCAAGCGTCTCGTCGGCGGGAATATCCTCGTCAAAGGCCGAGTCGCATTCAAACGAGAGCACATCGGTGGTGCGGTCGATACCGCGCCACTCGTGGTTGAGCTCGTGCATCTCGTCCTCGTCGACATACGAAAGGGAAATCTCGACTTCACGCTCAACGCCCTCGGCGGCAAGCACGACCTCGCAGATGTGCTCCACCTCCTGCGCGTCGAGCAGCGTATCGAGCTCGGCATCGTTGCTGATCAATACACTCAACGGGACTCCTTTCGGTCGCGCGGGCGCTGCTCGCGCACGTCATCATAAGCATCATATGCCTCGACGATACGCCCCACCAGGGCATGGCGCACAACGTCGGCGCGCTCGAGGTGCGAAAATGCGACATCGTCGACACGACCCAAAATCTGCTCAACGTCGGCAAGACCGCCGCGACGACCCACCAGGTCACGCTGGCTCAGGTCGCCGGTAATCACGAACTTGGAGTTGAACCCAAGGCGTGTCAGGAACATCTTCATCTGCTCGGGCGTGGTATTTTGCGCCTCGTCGAGCACCACGAAGGCATCGCTCAGCGTGCGGCCGCGCATGTAGGCAAGCGGGGCGATCTCGATCACGCCGCGCTCCATAAGCTCATCGGTGCGCTCGCGATCCATCATGTCAAAAAGGGCGTCGTAGAGCGGACGCATGTAGGGATCGATCTTTTCCTCGAGGGTGCCGGGCAAAAAGCCCAGATTCTCCCCCGCCTCGACAACCGGACGCGTCAAGATCAGACGGCCCACCTCGTGGCGCTTGAGCGCGGCAACGGCGAGCGCCATGGCCAGATAGGTCTTACCGGTACCGGCAGGACCCAGGCCAAACGTGATGGTATGCGAGCGGATGGCATCCACATAGCGCTTTTGCCCGAGCGTCTTGGGACGAATGACGCGGCCGCGATACGAAAGCAGCACGTCATCGCGAAGCGACGTAGCCTCGTGCTCACCGTCGCGCAAGACGGCCAGGCAGCGAGAGACATCGTCGGTGGACGGCGTGCGCCCGGCGGCCGCCTCGCGAAAAGCGTGCTCGAAAAAGCGCGCCACGAGTTCGACCTCGTCCGGGTCGCCGCTCACGGAGATGCTATCGCCACGGGCAACCACATGGGCGCGAACCAAGTTCTCGAGCGCACGAAGGACGCCGTCGCCAGCGCCCAAAACGCGCGAGGGATCAATCCCCTCGGGAACGGTAAGTCTAATCTTCGAGGCTTCCATGAACCTCCCTGCGTGCATGGACCAAGCCGGAATCATCGACTCCGATGATAGCAACATCGAGCAGGCACGGGGCTGTAAGTCCACAGGTATCGTCAAGACGGGCATGATGGAACGAGCCGAGCGTCAGGTTGTCGCCATACTCGAGCACGGCACGCTCGACCGTGCCCACGCGACGGCGAGCGTCGGCAATAGCGAGCTCCTGTGCAGCGGCCCGCATACGGCGGCTGCGCTCGGCCATAACCTCGGGCGGAACCTGGTCGAGCATGTCGGCAGCAAGGGTACCGGGACGCTTGCTGTAGCGGAACACGTGCATACGCGAGAAACCCACACGGCGGCACAGCGCCAGCGACTCCTCGAACTCCTCGTCCGTCTCACCAGGGAAGCCGACAATAACGTCGCAAGAAAGTGACGCCTGCGGCAGATTGGCGCGAATCATACGCACCGTGTCCTCAAAGGCCTCCGCACTATAGGGACGGCCCATGCGATGCAGGGTCGCCGTGCAGCCGGACTGCACGGGCAGGTGCAAAAACGGGGCGATACGCTGCGGATAGCGTGCCATAACCTTAAGCAGGCGCTCAGAGATATCCATGGGCTCGACCGAGGAAATGCGCACATGCGGAATAGACGTGCGCTCCATGATGGCCTCGAGCAGCTCATCGATTTCGACGTGCTCGTCGGTCGCGCTCTTGCCATCGTAGGCACCCAGGTTCACACCGGTCAGCACCACCTCGGGCACGCCGGCCTCCTGGGCCTCGCGAACTTGCTCGAGCACGGACTCGACGGGCACGGAGCGCTCGGGGCCGCGTGCCTTCCACACAATGCAATAGGTGCAGCGATGGTTGCAGCCGTCCTGAATCTTCACGCCCAGGCGAGAGCGACCGAGCGCATCGACCACCTCGCCATCGCTGCAGGCGGGAACGCTATCGGATTCGACACCCAGTACCTCGCAGACGCGCTCGGCGACGTCAATCTTGGACGGCTCGGCGATCACGCGATCGGAGAGCTCCAGCAACTCCTCGGGATGCAGGTTGACGACGCAGCCGGTTACGACCACGTAAGGGTCGTTAGGATGGGCCAGCGCATGACGGACGGCCTTACGGGTCTTGGCCTCGGCCTCGCCCGTAACGGCACAGGTGTTAATGACGATCAGATCGGCATCCTGGGGATCCACAATAGCAAAGCCCAGGCGCATAAGATCGGCAGTGATACGGTCAGACTCAACCCGGTTGACGCGGCAGCCGAGGTTGACGACGGAAATATGGGGTGCGAGCACGCGGGCTCCTTAATCGAGGATATCGTCGAGGGCACTCTTGATACGGTCGGTCACCGACTTCTTACCGGAAGCGACGTCATCGCCCATCTCATCGGCAAAAGCACGGAGCAGCTCGTGTTGCTTATTGGAAAGATTGGTGGGAACGACCACGCGCAGTTGCACGATCAGGCGACCACGCGAACCGCCACCGCCAATGCGCGGCATGCCGTAATTATTGACGCTCACGGTGTCGCCGTACTGTGTACCAGCAGGGACCGTCACCTTGACGACCTCATCGGGCATAATGCCCTCGACCTCGATCTCGCAGCCGAGCGCTGCCTGCGCAATCGAAATATCGCTCACGAGGTACAGGTCGTCACCGTTGCGCTTAAAACGCTCGTGGTCGGCGACGCGCACGTTGACGATCAGGTCGCCCGAGGGCTCGCCGCGAAGGCCAGCCTCGCCAAAGCCACTCACGCGCAGCTGGCGACCGGTCGAAACGCCGGCGGGGATATCGATGTCGATCTTTTCATGCGAAGGCGTGCGGCCCTGACCGTCGCAGGTCTCGCAGGGATGATCGATGACCGTGCCCTCGCCGTGGCAGTCGGGACAAGGCGAAGAGGACTGAACCTGGCCCAGGAACGAACGCTGGACCGTCGTGACATAGCCCGTGCCGTGGCAGCGGCTGCACTGCTTTTCCTGCGCGCCCTCGGCCCTACCGGTGCCATTGCAATCCTCACAGGGAGCAAGGCGGTCATAGCTGATCGTCTTTTTGCACCCGAGTGCCGCCTCCTCGAGCGTCACCGAAAGGGAGATGGCCATGTCGCGGCCGCGACGACGCTCACGGCGATTTCGGGCGCCACCGCCGGCACCGCCGCCAAAGAACGACGAGAAGAGGTCGTCCATGCCCATGCCGCCAAAGATATCGTTAATGTCGACGTAGCCCGAACCACCAGGGCCGTCGGCAATGCCGTAACGGTCGTAGTTAGCACGCTTCTGCTCATCGGAAAGAACGGAATATGCCTCGTTGAGCTCTTTGAACTTGGCCTCGGCCTCGGGGTCGTCCGAAACGTCCGGGTGTACGGTACGGGCCTTCTTTAGAAACGCGCGCTTAATCGTCCGCGCGTCGGCATCCTTGTCGACGCCAAGCACCTCGTAGTAATCCCTATTTTCCGACACGACCGAATCCTTCCGACTTTCATTATTGTCACAGTGCGTCCTATACCCAAGCTGGGCCGGCCGCAAACAGAGGGTTTGATGTTATTGCATTGCGTAGGGTGAAAGCATGGCACGTTGCGAGCAGCTCGCAAACCAAACCGACACGAGCGCAAACATAAATCCGTTGGCAAAACCGTTGGCAAACTGCATCGCGCCGCGCTTCCACCACAGCAGGCTGCGGTGCAGCACGCCGTCCGAGAGCACCATGAACAGGCCCATGGCAAACGGAATAAAGCACATCACGGCAAAGGCCGAGAACACGCCCGAGATGGCCGATAGCACCAAAAACGGCGCCACGATGCCCATCAGGTAAAAACCGGTACGGGCCTTGCCTTCCAGGCGCTCGGCCTCAACATGGGCGCGACCGACCAGATCACCGCCAGAGGCGCCGTTGGTGCCGGCATGACCCATGCCGCCAATACGGACCTCGTCGCCATCGTGCGTGCCGGCGGGAAACTCAATCGTCTGCTCGGAGGTCACACGGGTCCGCCCGCTGCCGCCGCAATCGGGACAGGGGTCGGCGACGACCTTACCGGAGCCACCGCACTCAGGGCAGACCGACTGGAACGTGCCGGCACCAAACAGAAAGGACAGGTCGACATCGATGTGGCCGCGACCACCGCAGCTCGGGCAGGTATGGGCATGCTCAGACGAAACGGAGCCCGAGCCACCGCAATGACCGCAGGTATCGAAGCGCGTGTAGCGGACGGTCTTGCGGGCACCGCCCTTGGCCTCCTTGGCGTCGAGCTTAATATCGACGACCACGTTGGCGCCGTTCTCGGGATTATAGGCAGCCTGCCCGCGACGCGGCTGGCCCCAGGCTCCACCAAAGGGAAAACCACCCTCAAAAGGATTGCCGTACCCGGCGCCGCCGGCATAGCCGCCACCGTAGGGCGAGGCCGAAGGTGCACCCGCAAAGGGATTGCCAGAGCGCATAGCGTCGTAGCGCGCACGTTTTTGCTCATCCGAAAGCACGGCGTAGGCCTCGGAAACCTCTTTAAACTTTTCCTCGGCATCCGGCTCTTTGTTGACGTCCGGATGGAGCTTGCGGGCCTTTTGCTGAAAGGCCTTTTGAATATCACGCGAGGTGGCGTCCTTGGAGACACCCAGAATCTCGTAGTAATCTTTTTCGTTCATCGTCGCCATGCGCGGCAACCTCCTGCTCACAGCAGCGTATATATTGCGGTAATTCTACCCGAGCGGCCTAGGCTAGACCCCAAAACAGCTCGAACAGCACATTTCCATCGAGCCAGCCCAAGTGAGTGGGCGCTAAACGAGCACGGACGCGACCTGCGATAACGTCTTTCGAGGTGACGCGCCCCGCATGTCCTTCAATATGATCGGGCACCCAGGTGGCAAGGCCCAACTCGACCGCACGGTCGCAGGCCGCCGCCAACTCATCTGCAGCGATCACGCTTGCCGAGCGAACCAACAGATCGGGCCCAATGCCACGCGTCATGCGACAGGCAAGCATCAAATCCTCGGCCGCCGCCTCGCGCTGCGACAGATACTCGGCATCAAACGTCGTCGCGGCATCGTCGCGTTGCACCAAGCGCACGCGATACGCATCGCCGCGAGCAAGCACGTCGGGAAACAGCCCGGCCAAGCGATCGAAATCCTCGGCGTCGAGCATACCGGCGGCAGAGCGGCCCAAACCCAGATAGCCCTGTCCGGTCCAATAGGCAATGTTGTGGGCGCACTCATGGCCGTCGAGCGCGTAGCTTGCCACCTCATACGGGTGATAGCCGGCCGCACTCAGGCGCTCACGCGCCGCATCCATGCATGCAGCCTGAAAATCCTCGTCGGGCTCGAGCGACTCGTCGCGACACGCCATGCGATAGAGCGGCGTGCCCTCCTCGAGCGTGAGCGGGTACACCGACACATGATGCGGCGCCGCCGCCAACACGCCATCGAGTGTGCGCTGCCAGCTTAGGTCGGTCTGCCCGGGAAGGCCGCACATCAGGTCGCACGACACGACAAGCCCAGCGTCCTTGACCGTCGTGATGGCAGCGAGCGCCCGATCGGCATCGTGAATGCGGCCGATGGCGGTAAGTTCGGCGTTATCGAGCGTTTGCACGCCCAGAGAGACGCGCGTGACACCCACCCCGGCAAGCGCAGTGGCAAGCTCTGCGGTCAGCGATTCGGGATTGGCCTCGCAGGTAAACTCAACAGGCTTGCACCACGCAGAGATACGCCGGGCAAATTCTACCAAACGCTCCCCCGCCAGCGACGGCGTGCCGCCGCCAACATAGACGGTGCGGATCTGTGCAAGCGCGCCTGCGTCGCCAAAAGCATCGAGGCGCGCATACAACTGCTCAAAATAGGTATCGAGCGCAACGCTCATGTTGCACGGAGCAAAACTGCGTGAGTCAAAGTCACAGTACCGGCATTTTTGGGCGCAAAACGGCACATGCACGTACAGCGCGGTAACGGCCACCGTTAGGCCTCCAACGGATGAGCGGGCACCGACTCGCCGGCGGCAAGTGCGGCCTCACAGGCCACCACATCGTGCTCGATATCATCGACCAGTGCCATGAACTCCTCGTATGTGGAGCAACGCACCACCTGAGCGCGCCAGGCGGCAGCATGGGGTATGCCCTTTAGATACCAGCTTGCGTACGTGCGGGCACGCGACATGAGCGGCAACAGCTCGTGCGTGAGCGTCAGGTGCTCGCGCAGGGCATCCAGGCGCTCAACCGAGGAGCGAGAAGGAACCGGCGTGCCATCGAGTGCAAGGGCTCGGGCATCGCCGAACACCCATGGATTGCCGTAGATGCCGCGCGCGATAAACACCGCGCTGGCACCCGAGCTTTGCAGATGCTCAGCAGCGTCCTCTGCCGAGAACACATCGCCCGAACCGATAACGGGAATCTCGACGGCGTCGGCCACCTCATCGACGACCGACCAATCGGCCTGGCCCGTATAGAGCTGCGTGGCGCAGCGACCATGTACCGCCACCGCGGCGGCCCCTGCTCCCTCAAGCATCTGGGCAAACGTCGCGGCGTTGCGGTCTTCGGCGTAAAAGCCCTTACGGATTTTTACGGTCACGGGCACATGCGCCGCGCCCACCGCCGCCTCGACGATCTGCTCGGCCAGATCGGGAGTGCGCATAAGCGCCGAGCCCTCGCCCTTGGTGACGACCTTGCGAGCCGGGCAGGCCATGTTGATATCGATCAGCGACAGGCGATCGCCCACACGCTCCTCGACGGCAGCAACAGCGCTCGCAAACTGATCGGGCTTGGAGCCAAAGAGCTGCACGCAGATCTGCTGCTCCTCATCGGCCGGCAGTACCAGGCGCCACGTCTTATTGCTGGCATAGGCAAGGCCCGCCACGCTCACCATCTCGCTATAGGCAAGATGGGCACCGCGACGGCGGCACATGATGCGATAGGCGGGATCGGTCACGCCCGCCATGGGAGCCATAAGGAACGGCTGCTCGGCATAGGCGCCAAGCAACCGCTTGCTGTATTCAGAAAGTGCCATGGACCTACTCGTCCACCTTGAGAATCGCCATAAAGGCCTCCTGCGGAACCTCGACCGAGCCGATGGCCTTCATGCGCTTTTTGCCCTCTTTCTGCTTCTCGAGCAGCTTGCGCTTTCGCGAGATATCGCCGCCATAACACTTGGCCAGCACGTCCTTGCGGCGCGCTTTGACGGTAGAGCGGGCAATGATCTTGTTGCCGATGGCGCCCTGGATAGGCACCTCGAACAGCTGGCGCGGAATGATTTCCTTGAGCTTGTCGCACAGACCGCGGGCCAGGCCATAAGCCTTATCCTTGTGCACGATAAACGACAGCGCGTCCACCTCGTCGCCCGAAAGCAGGATGTCGAGCTTGACGAGCTCGGAGGGGCGATATTCGTTGAACTCGTAGTCGAGCGAGGCGTAACCCTTGGTGCGGCTCTTGAGCTGGTCAAAAAAGTCCAGAATGAGCTCGGCAAGCGGCATGTCGAAACGCATCTCGACCGATTTGCTCGTGAGATGGATCATGTCGGTTGTAATGCCGCGATGCTCGATAGCGAGCTGCATGACGGCACCCGTATACTCGGGCGGACAGATAATCTTGGCCTTGAGGTAGGGCTCCTCGATGCGCTCGATGCGCGTAGCCTCGGGCAGATCCTGCGGGCTGCGAACATCAATCATCTCGCCGTCGGTCTTGTAGACGTGATAGTCCACCGAAGGGCTCGTGGCAATCAGGTCCAGGTTGAACTCGCGCTCCAGGCGCTCCTTGACGACCTCCATATGCAGCAGGCCCAAGAAGCCAACGCGGAAACCAAAGCCGAGCGCCACCGAAGTCTCGGGCTCCCACACCAACGACGGGTCGTTGACATGCAGCTTATCGAGCGCGTCACGCAGGTTCTCGTAGTCCTTGTTATCGATCGGGAACAGGCCCGTATAGACCATGGGCTTAGCCTCGCGGTAACCGGGAAGCGGCTCGGGGCAGGGGTTCGACGCCCAGGTAAGGGTGTCGCCCACGCGAACGGCCTCGGGGTCCTTCAGGCCCGTGACCACGTATCCGACCTCGCCGACCGTCAGCGCGTCGACCGGCGTCTCGGCGGGACGCTTGACGCCCACGCCATCGACCAAAAAGTCGCCCTTTGCCTGCATCATGCGCAAGGTATCGCCCTTTTTGATGGAGCCGTCAAAGATGCGCACCGTGGCGACGACGCCACGATACTCGTCGAAGTATGAATCCAGAATGAGTGCCTTGAGCGGCGCATTCGCATCGCCCTTGGGCGGAGAGATCAGAAAGACAATGGACTCCAGCAGATCGTGGATGCCCTCGCCGGTCTTGCCCGAGACACACACGGCATCATCGGCAGGGATCGCCAGGTCATCCTCGATCTCGGTCTTAACCTCGTCGGGATGAGCCGAGGGCAGGTCGATCTTGTTGATGGCCGGCACAATGTCCAGATTGGCGTTCATGGCAAGCGTCGCGTTGGAGACGGTCTGTGCCTCGACGCCCTGTGTGGCGTCGACAACGAGCACCGCGCCCTCACAGGCTGCCAGCGAGCGCGAGACCTCATAGGTAAAGTCCACGTGGCCCGGCGTATCGATCAGATTGAACTGATACGTCTCGCCATCGTCGGCGTCATAGGACACGCGAACGGCATTGGACTTGATCGTGATGCCGCGCTCGCGCTCGATATCCATGGTGTCGAGCAGCTGCGACTCCATGTCGCGCTCGTCGACGGTATGGGTGAGCTCGAGAATGCGGTCACTGATCGTGGACTTGCCATGGTCGATGTGCGCAACAATCGAGAAGTTGCGGATGTGGGAAATGTCAATTGAAGTATTCATGCGGACTATCTTACCCGAGCGGTACAAAAAATGGAGCCTGTTCCATAAAACAGGCTCCATTTATGCGCGTAATCTGTGTGGTGTGAAATTTACAACTTAAGCGTTGATGCTGTTCACGAGCTTGGCAAGACCGGACTTGCGGTTGGAAGCCTGGTTCTTGTGGATAACATGCTTGGCGGCAGCCATGTCGAGACGCTTGGTGACGGTCTTGAGGGCAGCCTGGGCCTTCTCGGCGTCGCCCTCGGCGACGGCGGACTGGACGTGCTTGGTCAGCGTCTTGAGCTCGGACTTGACAGCCTTGTTACGCATGCGAGCTGCCTCATTGGTGCGGATACGCTTCTTCTGAGACTTGATGTTTGCCACTTCTGGAGTTCCTTTCGAGTTCCTTGCAAAAAATGTATGACACCTCTGAGACACGGTGAGGTCATGCAAGCGCCTACTATAGCACGCTCCCCCTCAAAGGGATAGAACGAATTTGTCAAATAGGCAGGTATCATCACGATTTTCTCAAGATGTTCGTAATCCAGAGCAAAAGCGCGGCCTCAGAATCGGCCGAACCCTTGAGCGCGAGCTCTACATCGACCGCCCCCTCGAGCGCCGCGACGAGCTCTGCCATCGAAAAGCGACGTGCCCAGGTCAAGTGATTCTTGACCTGCCAGGACTGGAGCTTGAGCGTTGCGGCCAGCTCACGACCCTGTCCGCGCGCATCGAGCGCCTTGGCGACGATAAGCTCGCGGATGCGGCCGCACAGCAACGTGTAAGTCCACACGTAGCTCTTGGCGGGCAATAGATTGAAAAGCTCGAGCGAGCGTCGCATGTCACGTGCCGAGACCGCATTGAGAAAGTCCCAGGGTTGGACCTCTGCCGTACGTACAATCCAGCGCTCAACGTCGGCAAGCTCAATCTGGGGCGCCTCGACCATCTGGGCAAGCTTAGCCAAGTCGTTATCGAGCATGCGGGTGTTCTCGCCCGAGCGCGAAACGAGCTCTTCGGCGGCCGCCGTCGAGATCGACTTGCCGTGCTGCGTCGCCATCTGCTGCACGCGGCGCGGTAGCTCCCAGCGCTTGGTACCGGAGCAATCGATCACCGCCTTCTTGTCGATCTTGGCGATCGCCTTATACAGGCGCGTGTTCTTGGCAAGCGAGTCGGCGATGATGAGACAAACCGTCGTGGGGCTGGGACTCGCCAGATAGTCGACAAGCGGCTCGGAGATCGCTTTGGCGAGTTTTGAGCAGCCGTCAAGGATTACCAGGCGAAACTCGCTGCCCATGGGAAAGGTGTTGAGCGATCCGATAATCGACTCGATATCGGGGTCTTTGGTCATATCGCGCTCGTCGAGGTTGAACTCGACCATACCCGACTTTTCCAGACGCGCTTTCATACGCGAGACGGCGTGATCGCGCTTGACGCCGTCGGTACCGACGATCAGATATGCCGGCAACAGACTGGTTTCGGACATTGCGCTCCCCTCCCGCAGGCCTTCGTATTCGTTCCGTGCCATTCTAGCCCAGGGGCCCACCACACGCCAACGACGTCGTCACGGTCGCTGGCATCGCATCGCAAAGCCATTCGCAGTTGGCGTGACGGTAATGTCGCCGTGTTCGATAGTGCACGCGAACACACCGCCCGCTTCCTTAACGGCATCGATGCAGGCATCGGACGGATGGCCGTATCGATTCCCCTCGCCCGCACTCGCAAGGGAAAGCTCGGGTCTCAGGACATCCAGCAACTCACCATCGACTGAAACCTTGGAGCCGTGATGCCCAAGTTTAAGGACATCGATATCCCCCACCTCCTGCACGAAATCCCGTTCTTGGTCGAGCTCGGCATCACCAGTGAGGAGCATACGCAGGCTCTTGCCTTCCTGAACATAAGAGAGTAGCAGGACAAGCGAGTCCTCATTTCCCTCGCCATCTACGGACTCGAACGGCCACATCACGCGGGCGCAAAATGAGCCGATGTCGACCGTATCCCCACGGCGCACCTGCCGATACTCAACGCCAGGTCGATTCAATACCTCGGCAGGAGCATCCTCCAACGCATCCGCCGCCACGGCAATCGTTCCGACCGAAAACTGTTCGAGCACGGCAGGTAGACCACCCCAGTGATCCTCATCCCAATGCGTCACAAAGACGGCATCGATATGGTGCACGTTATTGCGAACCAACGCCGCTACCACGCGCTCATCGAGCCCGCAGTCGACGAGTGCTAATGCGTCGCCCTGGCGGATAAGAATCGCATCCGCCTGGCCCACATCGAGCACCGTCACCGAAGGCGGAGCGAATCGATCCCAGTAGACGTACGGAATCGCAGCCAAGAGCACCAGGCATGCAAGCCCCACCGCCATAGGACGTGCGCGGGGACGCGGCCACCAGACCAGCAGAACCGCCAGCAAACACGGCACTAGGTAAATCCACATGCTATCGGGCGGCACACTCACGGATGCACCCGGCACGGCGGCAAACAGCTGCTCGAAAAACAGCGCGCAACGGGCGGCAATCATGGGCACAACGAGCGCCCAAGTCCGCAACGGTGCCACGAGCGAAAAGGGAACCATCACGATCGACACAGCAAGCAGTACGCTCACCACCGGACCGATGACCGCATTTGCCAACGGAGCAATGAGCGAGAACGTACCGAAGGCGGGAATGGTAATGGGAAGAGTCGCCAGTTGCGAGCACAGCGTGACGGAAAGCATGCTTGCAACGCCCGATGGCACACCCAGCTCACCCAAAGTGTAGGTCGCATAGGGGCAAAAGCACAGAATGGCAAAGACGCTGGCACATGAAAGCTGAAAGCCCATCTCGAACAGCACCGTCGGCCGCAGCAGCACAAAGATGGACATGGTTACGAAGAGTGCCGATGCGCCGTGCCGGCGACGCCCCGCGCCGTTTACGACAAGCGTCGCGAACACCATGCAGCACGCGCGCACGGCCGAGGGAGACGCGCCCGTAAAGGCAGCGTAGCCCACAAGCGTTATCGCCAATATCGCCCGCTGAAGACCACGTGAGCACCGAGTCTTTTGCAATACGCCCTCGATTACAAACCCCACGATAGCCAAATGGCTGCCCGAGACGGCGATAAGATGCGCCGTTCCCGTCACCGAAAACCAGTCGCCCGCGGGCTGGGCGCGCAGCTCGGCCGAACGACCGCAGGCGACACCGGCTATGAGCGCACGCGCCGGGTCGGCTGCAGGCGCGATGGACGCAAGCAGCCAATTTCGCAGCCGAAGCAGCGGCCCCGGAAAGCCCTCATCGACCGACAAAATACGAACGACTTTAACCTTGCGCACCTCGCCTCGGAGCACGCGCGATCGTCCATACGCATCGTTCTCAAAACGTGAAACGCGACCGATAACACGCACGTACGCCCCGACCTTGAGCTCGCGGTCGCACGATAGGCGAACCGTTGCCAAGTTCTTACCGTCCGCGCGTGCCTCGCAGGTATAGGAATACACGTCGTCGTTTATGGATGGATCGCCCTGCACGATAAACTCGAGGCCGCTTGCCGCTCGACCGTCGAGCGCCTTCGAGGCGCTGAGCGCACCCACAGCCCACCACGCCGAGACGACCGCTCCCGCCACGAGACCGACGGACGCGGCATACAACCACCGCTTCAAAGGGGCAAGCCGCGCACAAGATTGAGCCAGCACAACGAATACCGTCGTCGCAACGGGAATGGCCCATAGCAGCCCGACCGCCGGCGCCTGCTCCCTCAGCAGCGCATCAGCGGCCACGTTGAGCACCGAGGCGCAGCTCATGCACATGCCGGCACACAGGGCCATCGTCCACGGCATCAGGGGCCGCGGAGGCATCACATGCTCGCGCTCGGTCGCACTCATACGCAGATGCAATCTTTGATTTTGGCAA
The DNA here is from genome assembly GCA_048362915.1 of Collinsella sp. Lineage (GTDB taxonomy): Bacteria > Actinomycetota > Coriobacteriia > Coriobacteriales > Coriobacteriaceae > Collinsella. Next base: position 75,485 of record DBFPAR010000006.1, on the reverse strand, counting down.
GCTTCTTCTCGCCGATTCCCGATACACGCATCAGATCGTCAACCGAGGCAAAAGCACCGTTCTTTGTCCGCTCATCGATAATCGACTGTGCCATGGAGGGACCGATGCCCGAGAGCGTCTGCAGTTCTGCCGCGCTTGCCGTATTGATATTTACTAGGCCTGTTGCGCCACTCACGCCCGATGATGCGAAAGCCCCACCATCAACACCGGCTTCCGCAATGGACGTCTGCTGCTCCCCTACCGTTGGAACGTGAATCTTCTGTCCATCGACGACCTTAGATGCCCGATTGAGCCCCGTAACGTCTGCCTCAGGCGCCAGCCCGCCGGCGGCATCAATCGCCTGAGCCACCCGCGCGCCGTCTTTGAGCCTGTATACACCGGGCGACACAACAGCGCCATCAACATCGACATAGACTTCTGCCGCGGCAGACGCCTTAGACGAAGAGCCTTCGGATGTCTTTCCGCTCGAGGCATCGCCGGATCCCGGCTCCACCAACGAGTCTGAACCGTCAGTGCGCTCAAACGACACGCCGCCGGCACCGCCGCCAAGGTTCGCCATCGCCAAGCCGCTCGCCATCGCAATGACGACCAGTATCGCCACGACCACCGCCTTATGACCGAACAGCTTGTCCGCCAAGCGGTCCATCTTTTTGACCCGTTCGTGTTGTTCGCGCTGCGCCATAGCAAAACCTCCCAACACCATCGTGTCAGGAAAGGAACTCCGCAACAGCTACGCTCCAAAACCGGTTTTAGCGGTCAAAACAAAAACCGACCAAAACCTTGCACAAATCTGTCCATTTATTCAGGCACACGTCAGCAAATGAACACTTAGCCGCAAAATGCCCAGATAGCAAAAGACCGACGATGCAGGCGCATCGTCGGTCTATGCACAAATTTACTCGTGATCTTGGTAAATCTCACGCGGAGCAAGCTCCGAATGTTTGCGTTTTAAGGTCTTGGGGGCCTTATACGTGTTGCTCTCGAAGTCGATGTACTCGGTCTGTTTGAGCAGGCGCTCGATCATCTCCTCGTGATCGAACAACTCCCAGGCCTCATGCACGGCATCGAGTTTAGCGTGCGTCTCGGGACGGCGCGGCATAAATAGCGTGCAGCAGTCGGGAGCGGCCTCAGTCGAGATATCGAACGTGCCGATCTCCTCGGCGCGCGCGATGATCTCCTGCTTGTCCGAACCGATGAGAGGACGGAACACGGGGATCTTCACGGCCTCGTTGACGGCCATGATGTTCTCAAGCGTTTGGGAGGCAACCTGCCCAAGTGATTCGCCCGTAACGATAGCCTTGGCACCCTCGATGTGTGCAATGCGCTCGGCAACCGAATACATAATGCGGCGATACATAATCACGCGCAGGTTGCTGGGACAGGTGACCGAAATCTCACGCTGGCAGTCGCCAAACGGCACCACGTACAGGCGGCCGATCTGGACACCCGGCTCAAGCGCACGGACGATGTCCTGCACCAAATACTCGCTCGTATCGGGCGTCTGCGGACGACCGGAGAAATGTACCGGCACGCACACCGCGCCGCGACGCGCGAGCATCCAGGTCGCCACCGGAGAATCGATACCCGACGACAACAGCGTCACGACCTTGCCGGCAGAACCCACCGGCAGACCGCCCACGCCACGCTCGGAGCGCGCATACACGTAGACGCTACCCTGAACCACCAGTACGTGTACCATCGCATCGGGGTCGTGCATTTGAACCTTTTTATCGGGGAAGGCCTCGCACAGTACCTCGCCCACCTGACGATTGATATCAATCGAGGTGAGCTCATAGTCGGTATTGGAGCGCTTGGCGTGCACCTTAAACGAATCGAAAGGACCAAACTCGCGCAGCGCCTTGACGGCGGCGGCACAGTACTCCTGCGGGTCGCGGTTAGTGTGATACGCCAAAGATACACGGGCAACGCCGGGAACGGTGCGAATGACACGCGCCGCCTCATCGGCCTGATGCTCGTTAAAGGTCACGAGGATATAACCGGAAATTCGAGACACGGCATTCACGGAAAAGGCGGCCAAGGCCGCCTTGATGTTATCCATGAGGATATGCTCAAAATGTGCGCGGTTCTTACCCTTCAGTCCAACCTCGTGATAGTGGACCAGGCAGACGCGAGCCGCCATTTAGGCTTCAGCAACCTTGTGGCCGAGCGCCTTCTCGTAACGGGCCTCGTCGTAAGAGATGTCGCCGTCGACAATCTCGTCCATAGCCATCGAGATGGTATCGGCACCGGAAAGCCCGATGGTGATGTCATCGACATCCTGGACGGCAAGCACGCGGTTGTGCTGGCCACGCAGCATGCTATTGATGTCGCAGGCGCGCTTGGAGGCAAGCGAAGCGAGCAGGAAGCGGTTGTGATCGGTCTTCTCCAGAAGATCGTCAATGCAAGGCTTTACAACGGACACGGACCTCAGTTCCTTTCATGCATATCGAGAACGCGAACGAGTTCATCGGTCGCGCGGTCGAGATCGTCATTAACCACGACGTCGTCGTAGCGGTCGGCAAGGGCAAGCTCATCGGCGGCGTTTGCCATACGCAGCTCAATCGTCTCGGGCGTCTCGGTACCGCGACCGACTAGACGCTCGCGGAGCACCTCAAGCGAAGGCGGCTTGATAAAGATCAGCACGGCCTCGGGGAAACGCTCCTTCACCTGCAGGGCGCCCTGGACATCGATCTCCAAAATCAGAGACGCGCCCGAGGCGAGCTTGGATGTGACCTCGCTCACCAACGTGCCGTAGCAGTTACCGTGGACCTCGGCCCACTCAACAAACTCGCCGTTTGCCACGCGGCGGTCGAACTCCTCGCGCGTCAGAAAAAAGTAGTTGACGCCGTCGACCTCACCTTTGCGTGGTGCTCGCGTGGTAGCCGAAACCGTCAGGCCCAGGTTCGAGCGGCGCTCGCGCACACGAGTGACGAGCGTACCCTTGCCTGCGCCTGACGGTCCAGAAATCACAAAGAGCTTGGAATCCTGAGCGCTCACTTATTTGGTCAGCTGCTCGAGGAGCTGCTCGCGCTGACGGACGCCGAGGCCCTGGACGCGACGGGTAGCGGAGATACCGAGCTCCTCCATGATCTTGGCGGCCTTGGCCTTGCCATAACCAGGGAGAGACTCGATGAGGGTGGAAACCTTCATGCGGGAAGCGATGGGGTCATCGGAGTTGAGCACGGACTCAAGGGACTTCTCGCCCTTCTTGATCTGCTCGCGAAGCTCAGCGCGGGCGTGACGTGCGGCAGCAGCCTTCTCAAGAGCCTGCTTGCGCTGCTCATCGGTAAGCTGAGGGAGTGCCATTCGTACCTCCAAGTAGTTGGGTTATATCTGATTCAATAATTGGCATTTTAGCACGTAGAACGTACAAAATGCCCAATCGCGGCTCCATAGGTTAGACGATACCCGCAAAAAGTGCAATATACTGCGCCCAAAGTTAAGCCCCTGACCTGCGATTCCACACAAAGGATGGGAAAGTTTACGCAGGCACAGGGGCTATTTTGTGCTAATGAAACCCAAAAGTGGTGACTTAGGGGAATCTTTTACGCGACGTTTTCGACCAGCTCAGCGACGATGGCGTCAAAGGCGGCAACCGGATCGTCGGCACCGGTGATGGGACGGCCCACCACAATGTGGCTTGCGCCACGCTCGATAGCCTGGGAAGGCGTCGCCACGCGGGACTGGTCACCTAAGGCGGCACCCACCGGACGCACACCCGGAGTCACGATCAGGGCATCAGGGCCCAGCAGCTCACGCATGTCGTGAGCCTCCATCGGCGAGCACACGATGCCATCGATGCCGTTGGCCTGAGCGAGCTTTGCCAGGCGGGCGGCCTCCTCGGCCACGGGCGACTCGACGCCGATCTCGCTCAAGGCATCCTGATTCATGCTCGTGAGCACGGTGATGGCGACGAGCTTGGCGCGGTCCTCGCGCGCCTCCTCGGCACCCTCGCGGCAGGCAGCGAGCATGGCGCCCGAACCCAAGCCGTGAACCGAGAGCAGGTCGGCACCGGCAAGCGAGGCCGAACGGGCGGCACCGCGAACCTGATGCGGAATATCATGGAACTTAAGGTCAAGGAAGACCTTAAAGCCCAGGTCCTTAAAGGTCTTGACGATCTCGGGGCCCTCAGCGTAATAGAGCGTCATGCCAACCTTGAGCCAGGCGGCATGGCCCGAAAGCTCGTGGGCGAGCTCGAGCGAACGTTCACGATCGCAGTCGAGGGCGACGATTACGCGGTCGCGGGCATCGGTCTCTAGCATTCGAAAGCACCCACCAGCTCGTTGATGTCCTTTACGCCCTGGGACTCGGCCCAGGCCTCGAGCTCATGCGCGATCTTGAGCGAAGCGCACGGATCGACGAAGTTGGCCATGCCGACCGACACGCAGGTGGCACCGGCCAGGATAAACTCAGCCGCATCCTCACCGGTCATGACACCGCCGACACCGTTGATGGGGATATCGACGGCCTGGGCAACCTCCCAGACCATGCGCACGGCGATGTGGTGGCACAGCGGGCCCGAAAGGCCGCCCTTGGGCTTGGCCACGCGGGACTTGCGGGTATGGACGTCGATGGCCATGCCCTGAATGGAGTTGATGACCGAAAGGCCGTCGGCGCCGGCAGCCTCGAGGGCCTTGGCGATCTCGGCGACGTTGACCGGCGCCATCTTCACGAACAGCGGCTTATCGGTCACCTTGCGGCAGGCAGCCATAACGGAAGAGGCGCCCTCGGGCGTGGAGCCCATGGCGGCACCGCCGGCAGCAATATTGGGGCAGCTCACGTTGATCTCGTAGCCGGCAGCCCAGGGGCACAGCTCGACATACATCTCGAGTGCGCGGACAAACTCGTCAACGGAGTGGCCGGCAACCTGACAGATGACCTGGCAGCCGTCCTTGGAGAGCTGCTCGAGCCACGGACCGGACTCGCGAGCAAAGGCGGCCACGCCGGGGTTCTGAAGGCCCACGGAGTTGATCATACCGCCGGGGATCTCGGCCATGCGGGGCGCGGGGTTACCGGGCCAGGGCTCGGCTGCGCAACCCTTGGTGGTGATGGCGCCCAGTTGGGAAACATCAAAGAAGTTCTGGAACTGCCAGCCGTAGCCAAAGGTACCGGCTGCGGTGTTGATGGGGTTTTGCATCTTGACGCCGCCGAAATCGACGGCCATGTTCACGGTACCCACTAGAAGACCACCACCTTGGAAGCATCGAACACGGGGCCGCACATGCAAGCGCCCTTCATACCGTCGACCGTCTCGACATTGCAGGTGTTGCAGGCGCCAAAGCCACAGCTCATCATGCGCTCAAGCGACACCTCGCAGTACGCACCGGCCTCGGCGGCAGCGGCGGCGACTTTCTTCATCATGACAGCGGGGCCGCAGCTGGCGACGTAGTCGTAGCCGCCCTCGCCGAGCAGCTCGGCGGCAGGATCGGTGCAAAAACCGTGCGTGCCGAGCGAGCCGTCGTCGGTGCAAACGTTGACCGTGGCGCCCAGCGCGCGGAACTCATCGACACCCACGGCCTTGGAAGCGGTGCCAAAGCCCAGGCACACGTCAACATCCACGCCCTGCTCGGCAAGCATACCGGCAAGACACAGCACAGGCGGAACGCCGATGCCACCGGCGACGAGCAGGGCCTTCCTGGTGCCCTCGGGTACCATCCAGCCACGGCCACCGGGGCCCAGCAGGTTAGAGGTGGAGCCAGGGCCCATCTGGGACAAACGACGGGTATCGTCGCCCACGACGGCGTACCACAGCTCGACGGTGCCGGCCTCGGCGTCGGCGCGGTAGTAGCTCAGGGGCACGCGAAGCAGCGAGGACGCATCGCCGGGTACGGCGATGTTCACAAACTGACCGGGCTTGAGCGCACTTGCAAGCTTGGGGGCCGAGATGACGAGCGAGAAGATGCCGTCGGCGATCTTCTGGTTCGAGACGACCTCGAAGTCGTGCATGCGTGCAGTGGAAGGTGTGGGCATAGACGCTCCAATCCCCCATGCGGTTGCATGGTCAAAACGAACAGAAAGCGCGGCACCGCAAGGGCGCCGCGCACAAAAGCGATAAGGCTATGCTAGCAGATGCAGCCGTCGGCAAGCGTCTGCTTACCGCCGACAAACACATCGGTGGCACGACCGGTGAGCGTGCGGCCGGCAAAACCGGAGTTCTCGGCGCGCGACTCGTAACCGTCCTCGCCAACCGTCCAGGTGGCGGACGCGTCGAACACGGTCAGGTCGGCAACGGAGCCCGCCTTGACCTGAACCTGGTCGAGGCCCAGGATCTCACGCGGCTTGATGGCCATGAGCTCGACCATACGGCCCATGCTCATCTTGCCCGTGTTGACCAGCTCGGTGAGTACGAGCGACAGCGAGGTCTCGAGGCCGATCATGCCAAAGGGCGCAAGCTCGAACTCGCGGGCCTTCTCCCACGGGGTGTGGGGAGCGTGATCGGTGACGATAACGTCGACGGTGCCGTCGATGACGCCCTGACGAATGGCCTCGGCATCCTCCTCGGTACGCAGCGGCGGGTTGACCTTGAGCGAAGTGTTGTAGGTCTCGTCCAGATCGTTCTCGGTCAGGAACATGTGGTGCGGGGTGGCCTCGCAGGTAACCTGAACGCCAGCGGCCTTACCGGCACGCACGATCTCCAGACCATGGGCGGTGGAGATGTGCTGGATGTGCAGCTTGGCACCAGTCAGCTTGGCGATCTCGATGTCGCGGGCGATCTGGAGCTCCTCGCCGGCAGCCGGCCAACCCTCGAGGGCCAGACGGGTCGAGACCTTGCCCTCGTTGATCTGGCCGTGGCCGACCAGATCCTCGTCCTGGCAGTGGCTCATAAAGACCTTGCCGAACATCTTGCCGTAGTCCATGCAACGACGGAGCATGCCCGCGCCCTGCACGCCGCGACCGTCGTCGGTGAAGGCGACGGCGCCGTGGGCGACCATATCGCCCATCTCGGACATGGCCTCGCCCTTAAGACCGCGGGTCATGGCGCCCGACGGATAGACGCGGCAGTGACCGACCTCGGCAGCACGGGACTTGACGAACTCCACGACGGTGCCGTTATCGGTGACGGGATCGGTGTTGGGCATGGCGCACACGCCGGTAAAGCCGCCCTTGGCAGCTGCGCGGGTGCCGCTCTCGATGTCCTCTTTGACCTCGTAGCCGGGCTCGCGAAGGTGAACGTGCATATCCACCAGGCCAGGGACGAGGTACTTGCCGGAAAGATCGCGGACCTCGGCTCCCTCGACGGCGAGATTCTCGCCGACCTCGGCGATCTTGTCGCCGTCAATCAGGACATCAACGACACCGTCAAGCTCGACGGACGGGTCGACGACGTGGGCATTCTTAAGAAGCAAGGCCATTATCGGCACCTCCAAGCAGCAGATACAGGATAGCCATACGCACGCAGATACCGGCGTAGACCTGCTCCAGGATGACGGAGCGTTGCGGGTGGTCGGCCATATAGGAGTCGAACTCGACACCGCGGTTGATGGGGCCCGGGTGGCAGATGATCGCGTCGGGCTTCATGAGCTTCTCGCGGTCCTTGGTCAGGCCGAAGAGCTTGTGGTACTCGCGAATCGTGGGGAACGGGGCACCCTCGAGGCGCTCCTGCTGCACGCGCAGCATGTAGACGACGTCCAGCTCGGGCAGGACGGAATCGAGGTCGCTCGTCACGTGGTCGCAGCCCAGGACCTCGGGCGCCGGCGGCAGCAGCGTGCCGGGGGCGACGGCGTAGGTCTCGCAGCCCATGATCTTAAGGGCGGGGATCAGCGAGCCGCAGACGCGGGAGTGCGCGATATCGCCGACGACGGCGACCTTCAGACCGTGGAAGTCACCCTTGTGCTCCCAGATGGTGTACAGGTCGAGCAGGGCCTGCGTGGGGTGGTTGTGCTTGCCGTCACCGGCGCAGATGACGCTCGCGGGCGAGTTCTGCGTGACGATGTAGGGAGCGCCGGCGTGCTTGTCGCGCACAACGATGCAGTCGATCTTATAGGCGTTGAGGGTCTCGACGGTATCGACGAGGCTCTCGCCCTTGACCGTGGAGGTCGAGGAGCCGCCAAAGTTGAGGCTGTCGGCCGAAAGACGCTTCTCGGCGAGCTCGAAGGAGCTACGGGTGCGCGTCGAGGGCTCGTTGAACATGTTGACGATGGTCTTGCCCTTGAGCGTGGGGACCTTCTTGATCGCACGCTCGTTAACCTCGGAGAACGCCTTGGCGGTCTCGAGGATGAGCTTGATGTCCTCTTCGGAGTACTCGGTAATGTCGATCAGGTGCTTATGGTTGAACGCCACGGTACTACTCACCTCCCAGCGGCGCGGAGCCCACGTGGGAACCCGGCGCGACGTCGTTAATCTCGACGGCGGTGTGGCCGTCGACTTCCTTCATATATAGGTGCACGTTCTCCTCATGCGACGAGGGAACGTTCTTGCCGACAAAGTCCGGCGAGATGGGGAGCTCGCGGTGGCCGCGGTCAACGAGGACAGCCAGCTCAATGCGATTCGGACGGCCCAGGTCCATGACGGCGTCGAGAGCGGCGCGAATGGTACGGCCCGTATACAGGATGTCGTCCACCAGCACGACGCGCTTGCCGTCGACGCTAAAGGGAATGTTGGTGGCGTGGATCGCGGGAGCGAAATTGGTCGCATAGTCATCGCGGTAGAAGCTGATGTCGAGGCTGCCGAGCGGAACGTCGACGCCCTCGATCTCCTTGATCTCCTCGGCGAGCTTCTTTGCCAGAAGGTCGCCGCGCGTGACGATGCCGACCAGAGCGAGGTCTTCACAGCCCTCGTTGCGCTCGAGAATCTCGTGCGCGATGCGGGTCATCGCTCGATTGACGGCGGTCTCGTCCATGATGACCGCCTTGGGGGAAGTCGTGCCCATCGATCTCCTTCCTCACATGTCTTGACTGCTGACACAGTCAAAAAAATAGATGCACGACCGCTTAAAGCGGACCAGACACCCACAGGAAGGGCTGCTCTTTGGGCAGCTATGTAATTCCATGTGGGTATCTCGTACCCCTTTAATGGTCATGGGATAGTGTAGCCAACCTCGAGCTTAATTGCGAGCATAAATACAGAGCAATCCGTAAACGGAGCCCAAAGCTCAATAAACCTATATATTTGTGGGACGAGCTTGAAAACGCACGCACGAGCTGGCATAATCCCCTCTGCTGCACGCAAATCGGATCTACGTCCAGGGCCGTGGCGTGAGCACTATCGCCAAAAGAGGAATATCTCTGTGTAGATTGCGCACAGGGAGCGACTTCTGTGCTATAGTTCAGGCTTGTTTGTTAACGCGACATGTTCGTTTGTCGCCCAAGGAGGGTCAGTTATGTCCAAAGTTTGCGAAGTTTGCGGTAAGCACCCCGTTGCCGGTCGCTCCATCAGCCACTCTCACCGCGTCACCAACCGTAAGTTCCGCCCCAACATCCAGCGCGTTTACGTCGTCGTCGATGGTCACCGTCGCAAGATGAACGTTTGCTCCACCTGCCTCAAGTCCGGCAAGGTTGCGCGCTCGTAAATAAGGTCTTACCAACAAGTACCTCGGACTCTCCGGGTCAAAGACCTCGCGTTCATATAGAACTTACCAAAGGCGCCCTCCCCTACGGAGGGCGCCTTTTTGCACTCATTGGGGACAGACTTATATGAGGGTTTGCAGATGTCAAAGGGATCATAGCCCAGCTGGTATGCCTTGTAACTAACGGTACGCCTCGAGCGAGTCGGACGCACCTTACACGGGATTGAAATGGATGTAATCGAGTAGCTGCACCGCCTGTGTGTCCGACTCAACCGCGACCCGCGAATAGCGATCATCAAACAGATGTCCCGTTTTCCCATTGAAATACTCATGAGAGTCTGTACCCAATGAGCGGGGCGATGCAGCAGGCAGATAGTTTTAGTTAAAACGCTTCAGTTTATTGAAGCGTTTTAGTGTGCCTTTTACAGGAATCTTACCGTTCGCCGAATAATTTCTTGCTATCATGCAAGGCGTAGGGTAAATCTCCGATCGCAAGGAGACACAAATGGTGAAAAAGTCACCGGAAAACACTACTCCCGCAATTGTAGACAACGTAGAGGCGCTTGAGGCCAAGCTCGCTCAGATGCGAGAGGCCCAGGCGCTTTTTGCTACGTACACGCAGGAGCAGGTCGACAAGATCTTCTATGAGGCCGCCATGGCCGCCAACAAGGCTCGTATCCCGTTGGCGAAGATGGCCATCGAGGAGACCGGCCGCGGCGTTCTTGAGGACAAGGTCATCAAGAACCACTACGCCGCAGAGTACATCTACAACGCTTACAAGAACACCAAGACCTGTGGTGTCCTGGAGCGCGACGAGGCTTACGGCATCACCAAGATCGCCGAGCCCATCGGCATCGTGGGCGCCGTCATCCCGACGACCAACCCCACCTCCACCGCGATCTTCAAGACGCTGATCTGCCTGAAGACCCGCAACGCCATCATCATCTCCCCGCACCCGGCTGCCGCCAAGTGCACCATCGCCGCCGCCAAGCTCGTGCTTGACGCCGCCGTCAAGGCCGGCGCCCCCGATGGCATCATCGGCTGGGTCGATGTCCCCTCCATCGAGCTGACTAACATGGTCATGCGCGACGTCGACATCATCCTCGCCACCGGTGGCCCGGGCATGGTCAAGGCCGCTTACTCCTCGGGCAAGCCCGCCCTGGGCGTTGGCGCCGGTAACACCCCGGTCGTCATCGACGACACCGCCGACGTGCTGCTCGCCGTCAACTCCATCATCCACTCCAAGACCTTCGACAACGGCATGATCTGCGCTTCCGAGCAGTCCGTGACCGTAATCGACAGCATCTATGACCAGGTTAAGGCCGAGTTCCAGAAGCGCGGCTGCTACTTCGTCAAGCAGGGTGCCGAGATGGAGGCCCTGCGTGCCGCCATGTTCAAGAACGGCGCTCTCGATCACCGCATCCCCGGCATGGCCGCTGCCAAGATCGCCGAGCTCGCCGGCATCGAGGTTCCCGCCAAGACCAAGATCCTGATCGCCGAGGTCACCTCCACCGACCCCGCCAAGGAGGAGTTCTCCCACGAGAAGCTCTCCCCGGTCCTGGCCATGTACCACGCCAAGGACTTCCAGGAGGCCGTCGACAAGGCCGAGCACCTCGTGCTCGCCGGTGGCCCGGGCCACACCGCCTCTCTGTACGTGCACCCCGCCCAGGCCGAGAAGATCAGCCTGTTCGAGCACGTCATGAAGGCCTGCCGTATCGTCATCAACACCCCGTCCTCGCACGGCGGCATCGGTGACCTGTACAACTTTGGCATGAAGCCGTCTCTGACCCTGGGCTGCGGCTCCTGGGGCGGCAACTCCGTCTCCGAGAACGTTGGGGTGAAGCACTTGATCAACGTTAAGACTGTGGCCGAGCGCCGTGAGAACATGCTGTGGTTCCGCGCTCCCGAGAAGGTCTACTTCAAGAAGGGTTCCACGCCCGTCGCCCTCGACGAGCTGGGCAACGTCATGGGCAAGAAGCGCGCCTTCATCGTTACCGACCAGTTCCTCTTCAAGAATGGCAACACCCGCGCCATCGAGGCCAAGCTCGACGAGATGGGCATCGCCCACGACTGCTTCTACGACGTCGAGCCCGATCCGTCGCTGCAGTGCGCACGTCGCGGCGCCAAGCAGATGGCCCTCTTTGAGCCGGACGTCATCATCGCCGTCGGCGGTGGCTCCGCTATGGACGCCGGCAAGATCATGTGGATGATGTACGAGCACCCCGAGTGCAAGTTTGAGGACATGGCCATGGACTTCATGGACATCCGCAAGCGTATCTTCACCTTCCCCGAGATGGGCAAGAAGGCCTACTTCGTCGCCGTCCCGACCTCCTCGGGTACCGGCTCCGAGTGCACGCCGTTCGCCATCATCACCGACAAGGAGACCGGCATCAAGTGGCCGCTCGCCGACTACGCGCTGCTCCCCAACATGGCTATCGTCGACGCCGACAACTGCATGACCGCCCCGCGCGGCCTGACCGCTGCCTCCGGCATCGACGTCATGACCCACGCCATCGAGTCCTACGTCTCCATCATGGCTTCCGACTACACCAAGGGCCTCTCCGAGCGCGCTGCCAAGCTCGTCTTTGAGAACCTGCCCTCCAGCTTCACGAACGGCGCCAAGGACCCGCACGCCCGCGAGGAGATGCACAACGCCTCCTGCATGGCCGGTATGGCCTTCGCCAACGCCTTCCTGGGCCTCAACCACTCCATGGCTCACAAGCTCGGCGCTTTCCATCACCTGCCCCACGGCATCGCTAACGCCGTCATCCTGACCCGCGTCATGCGCTACAACGCCGCCGAGGCTCCCGTCAAGATGGGTACCTTCTCCCAGTATCCTTACCCCAACGCGCTGCACAACTACGCCGAGATGGCCAAGTACTGCGGCATCGAGGGCAAGGACGACAAGGAGGTCTTCGAGAACTTCATCACGAAGCTCGAGGAGCTCAAGGACTTCATCGGTGTCAAGAAGACCATCGCCGACTACGGTGTTGACGAGCAGTACTTCCTCGACACCCTCGACGAGATGACCGAGCAGGCATTCAACGACCAGTGCACCGGCGCTAACCCGCGCTACCCGCTCATGAGCGAGATCAAGGAGCTCTACCTGGACGCCTACTACGGCCGCGAGCCCCAGGACTACGCCGTCTGCTAGTTTTTAGCACGGTTTTTTGCGGCGGGGGTGCACGGGTGTTTCACACACCCCCGCCGTCGCTTCTATCGCATCGTTGAAAGGATGCAACCATGCTGCTACCCGATTCCAAGACCGAGCTCGTCCGCCGTGGCAACAAGGTCGTTTACGACCTGGGCGACAAGATCGTCAAGGTCTTTAACGAGACCAAGCCTGTCTCCGACGTGTTCAACGAGGCTTTGAATCTTGCCCGCATCAATGAGTGCGGCATCCGCAGCCCCAAGGCGCTCGAGGTTTCCCAGCTCGAGAACGCCAACGGCTGGGCGCTCGTGACCGAGAAGGTTCCGGGCACCACCCTTGCCGAGAAGATGACTGCCGAGCCCCAGCGCTTTGGTGAGTACCTCGAGATGTTCGTCGACCTCCAGATCGAGATCCACGGCTACACCTCCCCGCTGCTCAACCGTCAGCGTGACAAGTACGCCCGCATGATCGACAGCCTTGATCAGCTCAATGCCACCACGCGCTACAACCTTCAGGAGCGTCTGGACGGCATGACCAAGGAGTTCAAGGTCTGCCACGGCGACTTCAACCCCTCCAACGTCATCGTCGGCGACGACGGCCAGCTCTATGTGTGCGACTGGGCACACGCCACCCAGGGCTCCCCTGCTGCCGACGTTGCCACCACCTACCTGCTCTTTGCCCTCAACAGCACGGATCAGGCTGAGGCCTACCTGGAGCTCTACTGCGACCGTGCCGACATGCCCATGCAGGTCGTGCGTCAGTGGACGAGCATCGTCGCCGCTTCCGAGCTCGCTCGTAAGCGCAACGTGAACGATGAGTTCCTGAAGAACTGGATCGACGTCGTCGATTATCAGTAATATCTGAGCGATTTATTTCGCATCGGAGGCACAATGGAAAACCCCGCAGCTCGCATGGGCTGTGGGGTTTTCCTTTTAGATATCGAGGATGCTACAAGATAATAGGACGGCCCCGCATCTCCCCGATTGGAGAAATGCGGGGCCGTCCCACATATCGAACTACAAGCGAAATCGTCGATTAACGGCGGGCTGCCTTAACAAGCTCGGCAACCTTGGCAACGACCTCGTCGATCGCCACGTCCTCGCGCTCGCCCGTAGCACGGTCCTTGAGCTCCACAGTACCATTCTTGAGGCCACGCTTACCCAGAACGACCTGATACGGGAAGCCCATAAGGTCGTTATCGGCAAACTTAAAGCCGGGACGCTCGTCGCGGTCGTCGACGACGACCTCGATGCCCTCGGCACACAGGCCATCAACGATCTGCTCGCAGACGGTAGCGCACTCCTCCTTCTTGGGATCGAGCGGAATCACCGCGACCTCGTACGGGGCAACGGAGACCGGCCAGACGATGCCGTGCTCGTCGTTGTGCTGCTCCACGACGGCAGCAAGCGAGCGGGACACGCCCACGCCGTAGCAACCCATGATGAGCGGCTTCTCTTTGCCGTCCTCGTCCATAAAGGTGGCACCCATGGCCTCGGAATACTTGGTGCCCAGCTGGAAGACCTGGGAGACCTCGATGCCGCGAGCAGCAGAGAGCGGCTTGCCGCAGTGCGGGCAGGGATCGCCGGCAACGACGGTGACCAGGTCGGCCCACTCGTCGACGGTAAAGTCGCGTTCGGGACAGGCCCCGGTAAAGTGATAATCGACCTCGTTGGCACCGCAGGCCCACTGCTTGGACTCGCGCAGGCTCTCGTCGCACACCAGACGGATGCCCTCGGGCAGGTTGACCGGTCCGATAAAGCCCTTGTGCAGGCCGTTCGCCTGAAGCTCCTCGTCGGTCATCATGCGATAGCCCTTGCCAAAGACATGCTCGGCCTTGCAGTCATTGAGCTCGTGGTCGCCCGGGACAATGGCCACGACCGGCTTGCCCTCAGCGTCGATGAGTGCCAGCGACTTTCGCGTACCGTTCTCGGGGAAGCCGAAGAACTTTGCAACGGCCTCGATGGTGCCCATACCCGGAGTCTCAACCTTGGTAAGCGTACCATCGCCGGGGCCCTCGGTCACAACGACCTTGGTGCTTGCAGCCTCGTCATCGGCAGCAAAGCCGCAATCGTCGCAGTAGACCAGCGAAGCCTCGCCGGCGTCGGCCAGAGCCATGTACTCGACGGAAGTGTCGCCGCCGATCTCGCCGGAGTCGGCGACAACGGGCAGAGCCTTGATGTAGCAGCGCTCGCAAATGTTGGCATAGGCCTGCTTCATCTTGTCGTACTCCTCCTGCAGGCTCTCCTGCGTGGCGGAGAAGCTATAGGCGTCCTTCATGATGAACTCGCGGCCGCGCATCAGGCCAAAGCGGGGACGGAACTCGTCGCGGAACTTATCCTGGATGTGGTACAGGTTAACGGGCAGCTGTTTGTAGGAGCGCAGCTCGTTGCGCACCAGGGCCGTGACGGTCTCCTCGTGCGTGGGGCCCAGGACGAACTCGCGACCATGACGATCGTCAAAGCGCACAAGCTCCTTGCCATAGGCATCGATACGACCGGACTCACGCCACAGCTCGGCATCGACCATGATGGGCATCATGAGCTCCTGGGCGCCGGCGGCGTCCATCTCGTCGCGCACGATGTTCTCGATCTTGCGGATCGAGCGCCATGCGAGCGGCAGATAAGAATACAGACCGGCGGCCTCCTTGCGGATCATGCCGGCACGGAGCAGCAGGCGGTGGCTGGCGAGCTCAGCGTCCGCCGGATCCTCTTTAAGCGTCGGCGCATAGAGCTTAGACATATACATTGCTCGAGTCATTTACTTCTCCTCAATAAGTTTGTCGACCTCGGCCATCAGCGCGTCGACAATTTGATCCTCAGCTACTTTACCAATGATCTGGCCATGCGAAAAGAGCAGGCCCTGACCTCGTCCGCAGGCAACGCCCAAGTCGGCGTCAGAGGCCTCGCCGGGGCCATTGACCGCGCATCCCATAACGGCGATCGAAAGCGGCGCGGAGTAGTTCTTAAGCCGCTCGGTGACCTCCTCGGCGATGGGAATGAGGTTAACCTGGCAGCGGGCGCACGTGGGGCACGAGACAATCTCGGGGCCACGGCGACGCAGGCCCAACGACTGCAGAATACCCCAGGCAACCGGCGGCTCCTCAACCGGATCGGCTGTGAGCGACACACGCATGGTGTCGCCAATGCCTTCGGAAAGCAAGATACCCAAGCCTACAGAGCTCTTGATGGTGCCCTGGAGCTTGGTCCCCGCCTCCGTCACGCCCAGGTGAAGCGGAACGTGGGGAATCTCACGCGACAGGGCTCGATAGGTATCAAGCGTCGTTTGCACGCTATGGGCCTTGGCAGAAAGCACAATGTTCGTAAAGCCGCGGTCCTCAAAGTGCTTGACGAAGCGCTCGCTCGACATCACGAGCTTCTCGGGCTGCGTAAGCTCGTCGCGCTCGGCGATATCCTGCTCGAGTGAGCCGGCGTTCACGCCAATGCGAATCGCGCACCCAGCGGCGCCCGCGGCATCGATCACGGCGTCGACCTTGGCCCAATCGCCGATATTGCCGGGATTGATGCGAAGCTTGGCAGCACCAGCCTCGACGGCGCCGATGGCGAGCTTATGATTAAAGTGAATATCGGCGACGATCGGCACCGGAGACTCGGCACAGATGGTGCGGAAACCCTCAAGCGCGGCCTCGGTGGGCACGCTCACACGCACGATATCGCAGCCAGCCTGCGCCAACGCGCACACTTGCGCAAGCGTTGCCTGGGCGTCAGCGGTATCGGTGCAGGTCATGGATTGGACCACCACCGGCGCGCCGCCACCGATCTGCACACCGCCCACATGCACGGGGCGCGTCAACTCGCGAGGCAAAGGATGGGATAAAGACAATCCAAACACTCCCCTACAGGATAAATCGAAGGATGTCGGAACGAAGCATATAGACAAACAGCAGCGCAAAGAGCGCGATGCCCACATAGCTCACAATCGTCTGGACCTTGAGCGGAAGCTCGCGGCCAGCAATCTTTTGAATGATCTCGATGACCAGCTTGCCGCCATCGAGTGGTGGGATGGGCAGCAGGTTCATAAAGCCAAGCGAGAACGAAATGAGGGCGGCAAACGAAAGGAACGTGGCAGGGCCGGCAGCAGCAGCCTGTGAGGACATAACGCTAATGCCCACGATCGAAGAAGACTGATCGAGAATCTCCATCGTATGCTGCGGCTGGAGCAGGCGCATCACGCCCTCCGCTGTCTGCACGACATAGGAGAACGAAAGGCGAGCCGACGTGATGGGGTCTAAACGGACCACCTGCGTAGAGGCATACACACCTAGGCGCTCGTCCTCTTTGAGCGCAACCGCGGTCGAATGCTGCTTGCCGTCACGCTCGTACTCGATGGCGATATCGTCCTTTCCGGCAGCCTTGCCGATGGCATCGTAAACGTCCATCCAAGTAGAGCACGATACTCCGTCAACCGAAAGGATCGCGTCGCCGCCCTCGATACCCGCCTTGGCGGCAATAGATCCCTCGTCAACCTGACCGATCACGTTGGTATCCATCGGCACGGTGACACCCGCAATAGAGTAGATGCTCATAAGCAGCAAAAAGCCCGTCAGGATATTGACGAGAATGCCCGCGAGCAGCATAAAGGCGCGCTTGAGAAAACCCTGGCCCAGATAGGTATGCGAACGCTCTTGCGCAAGGAACTCGGCTTCGCCGCACGGCAGCTCCCACACATCGCCCTCGGTAGTCGCATGCTCTCGATCGAAACGGCGGCCGTCAAAGGTGGTGTAACCCGCCGCATCTCGCGGCAGCGTCTGATACTTGGTGGGATAGTAGCTCGGCGAGGGCTTCTCCCCCTCCTCGTACCAGGGAGCGATGGAACCCCACCCCAGCAGCAAGGCACAGGCCTCGAGTACGTCCTCCTCGGGCAGTTCGAGCTCGGCGGCAAGGTCGGCCACGGTCACGCGACCATGACGATAGATTGCCGCAAGCACGCAATCGGCACACGAGACGTCCGTGGGATCCATGCCGCAGATGGCAGCATAGCCGCCCAGCAGCAGCGGCGTCACGCCAAACTTGGTTCCGATGCGACGCGACGTGTGATGGATGTCAAAACGGCACGGCAGGCCCAAATAGAACTCGGTCACACGGACGCCGCAGGCACGCGCCGCCAAAAAGTGGCCGCCCTCGTGCAAAAACACGAGGACGGAAAGCATCAGAAGGCCCCAAAAGACCGATGAGAGAACGCTCAGAACAGTATCCATAAATCGAAAAAGAAATCCTTATGGTTAGGAATGGGTTGCGGCGAGCACCAGAGCGGCCTTTTCGCGCGCCCAGGCATCGATGTCGCGAAGCTGCTCAAACGAGGTAACCGCCTGTGTGTCATGCGCATCCATGCAGGATTCCACAACGCGGTCGATATCGGTAAAGCTACAGCCGTCGTGTAAGAACGCATCGACAGCGACCTCGTTGGCCGCATTAAGCACGCACGGCATGGTGCCGCCCGTCT
The DNA here is from genome assembly GCA_048362915.1 of Collinsella sp. Taxonomy (GTDB): domain Bacteria; phylum Actinomycetota; class Coriobacteriia; order Coriobacteriales; family Coriobacteriaceae; genus Collinsella. The sequence goes on along the minus strand of DBFPAR010000006.1, from coordinate 57,369 downwards.
TGCCGGCACGCTCGGCCAGCGCCAGGCAGCGGAACGTGTCCATATCGGCGGCATCAAAGGTGAGCTGCCCCAGCTCGCGAAAATCGAGACGAGGCGCCGGAGTATCCCAGCGCTCGGGATACGAGAACGCAAACTGGATGGGAATACGCATATCGGAAGCACCAAGATGCGCCATCACGGAGCCGTCGGCAAACTCAACCATAGAGTGGATCTTGGACTGGCGCTGCACAACAACGTTGATAAAGTCGAGGTCGCAGTTAAACAGATGCATGGCCTCGATACGCTCCAGGCCCTTGTTCATGAGGGTAGCGGAGTCGATCGTGATCTTAGCGCCCATAGACCACGTGGGATGCGCCAGTGCATCGGCGCGAGTCACGCGATCGAGCTCGTCGCGCGTACGGCCGAAGAACGGACCACCCGAGCAGGTGAGCCAAATGCAGTGGGCCTCGCGTGGATTCTCCCCCAGATAGCACTGGTAGATGGCGGAGTGCTCGGAGTCGACCGGAATGAGCTGACCCGGCTGGGCCAGCGGCATCAGCAGGTCGCCACCGACAACGAGGGACTCCTTGTTGGCAAGAGCAAGGCGCTTGTTCGAGGTCAGGGCCGCATGGCTCGCTTCGAGCCCGGCGGCGCCCACAATAGCAACAAGCACACAGTCGACATCATCGCGACGTGCGAGCTCACAAACCGCCTGCGCACCAACACCGAGATCCGTGCCCTCGGGCAGCTCCTGCAGCACGGCGTCATCACCATGAGCGACATCGGCCACGGCAACGGCCGGAACCGAGAACTCGCGGGCGGCGGCAACGAGCTCTGAGGTGCTGGAATTGACGGACAGCGCCGTCACCTGCAGCCGATCGGCATGCTGACGGCACACATCGAGTGCCTGCGTGCCGATAGAGCCCGTACAACCCAGGATGGCAACGCGAAGGCGTCCATCGGGGCCATATGTCGTCTGGAATGACATTACAGCACGCCCCCGATCATCAAAAGCAGCTGCGCGGTAATGCAGCCAAAGATAAGCGAGTCGCTACGGTCGAGCATGCCGCCATGGCCCGGGATAAGGTTGCCGGAATCCTTGACGCCCACGCCACGCTTGATGCGCGACTCAATGAGGTCGCCGATAACGCCCAGGATGGACACGACCAAGCCACACAGCAGCGCATAGGGCAAGCTCAGCTTATAGAAATGCGTCGCCCACAAAATGAGCCAGATGAGCACCGAGCCCAAGATGCCGCCGAAAAAGCCTTCCCAGCTCTTTTTGGGAGAAATCTTAGGGACCATCTTATGCTTGCCGATGCGGCTACCCACGATATAGGCGAACGAATCAGATACCCAAAGAGACGCGCAAACACCCACCGAAAGCAGGGCGCCGGCAAAACCAGGCACGGCATCGCGCAGCAGCACGATAGCCGACAGCATAAAACCGGTGTAGATGGGACCCATGAGCGTCACGGCCACATCAGAGATGCGGGTACGCGGCGACCAGACATACCAAATGCCCACAGCGAGCATCAGGGCAAAAAGCAGTGCATTCAGCAACATCGAATCGCCCAACGCCGACAGCGGAAAGAGTACGGCGGCAGCGATACCCATGCGCTCGTTAGCCATCTTGCCATCGAGCCTCGTCATACGGAAAAACTCATAGCAGCACAGACCACTCATGACAGAAACAAAGATGGCCGTGGGCACGATACCCAAAACCAGGCACAGGATAAAGACGACGGCGTAGACGATACCGGCGGCGGCACGGGTAATAAAGCCCGCAAGCCACGAACCGGTGCTATTCTTCGCTGCAGGCGCTCCCGCAGCGGCAGCCTTGCGCTCAGATGTCTTGGGAGCAGTTGCCTTGGGACGATCGGACACGATTAAGCCTCCTCGGTCTTGCTCAGACCACCAAACCTACGGTCACGGCCCTGATAGGCCAAAATGGCGTCGACAAGGCCCCAACGATCAAAGTCGGGCCAATAGGTATCGGTGACGTAGAATTCGGAATAAGCCACCTGCCACAGCAGATAGTTCGAAAGGCGCAGCTCACCAGAAGTGCGAATCACAAGCTCCGGATCGGGCAGCCCAGCGGTATAGAGGTGCGAGGCAACCATATCATCGTCGATAGCAGCAGGATCGATCTTGCCGGCGACGGCATCGAGCGCAATCTGACGGACAGCGCGGGTAATCTCGGCGCGCGCGCCGTAGTTAACGGCAAGCGCCAGCGTCATACCGGTGTGATCGGCGCACTCGGCAAGACCGCGTTCAAAAACGTCGCGGGTCTTCTTGGGTAGCGCAGAAATGTCGCCCAAAAAGACAACGCGCACGTTTTCGCGCTTCAGAAGCGGCAGCTCGTCGATAAACGTCTTGGCAAACAGATGCATCAAGACGTTGACCTCATGCTGCGGACGATTCCAGTTTTCGGTAGAAAACGCATAGGCCGAAAGCACGTCGACGCCCAAGCGCACGCAGGCGGTAATGATCTCGCGCAGCGAAACGATACCCGCCTTGTGGCCCTCGGTGCGTGCAAGACCGCGCGATGTGGCCCAACGACCGTTGCCGTCCATGATGCACGAGATATGGTGCGGAATGTTATTGAGGTCAAGGTCGGAAAAACCGACGCCCGCAGGGGCGTCGGCAAAGTACTCGACCAGTTTATGCTCGTCGTATTGCACCTTAGATCTCCATGACCTCGGCTTCTTTTTCCTTCAGAAGCTCCTCGACCTTGGCGACATACTCATCAGTGTGCTTCTGGACCTTGGCCTGCTCGCGACGGACATCGTCCTCGGTGAGCTCCTCATCGCGCTCGAGCTTGTTGTTGAAGTCGCGACGGATGTTACGGATAGACACCTTGGCCTGCTCGGCGTACTCGCGGCACTCCTTGACGAGCTCGCGACGGCGCTCCTCAGTGGGAGCCGGGAACGGAAGACGAACGACGGTGCCATCGGAGTTGGGGGTAATACCCAGATCGGAAGCGCCGATGGCCTTGACGATAGCGTTGATGAGCGCCTTGTCCCACGGCTCGATGAGCAGCATGTGGGCCTCGGGGGTCTTGACGGCGGCAACCTGCGTGACCGGCGTGGGAACACCGTAATAATCAACGGTGATGTCAGACAGAATGTTAGCGTTGGCTCGGCCGGTACGGACCTTGGAGAAGTTATGCTTGAGGGACTCGAGCGACTTGTCCATGTGGGCGGTGATGTTCTCTGCCATGCTTAATCCTCCTGATAGACGAGCGTGCCGACGGGCTCACCCGAAAGCGCGCGCTTGACGGTGTCCTCGCCATCGATGTTGAGGACCAAAATCGGCATACGGTTGTCCTGGCACAGTGCCGTAGCCGTGGAATCCATAACCTGCAGACCGCGGACGAGAACCTCGTGATAGGTAATCTTGTCAAAACGGACGGCATCGGCGCACTTGACGGGATCCTTGTCGTAGATGCCGTCAACCTTGGTGGCTTTAATCAGAATCTCGGCGCCGATCTCGCACGCGCGAAGAGCCGCGGCGGTGTCGGTCGTAAAGTACGGATTGCCCGAACCGGCGGCAAAAATAACGACGTTGCCCTTGGAAAGGTGGTTGATGGCGCGACGGCGAATATAGGGCTCGCAGATCTCGTTCATCTGAATAGCGCTCATCACGCGGCAAGGAACATCGTTATGCTCGAAGGCATCCTGCAGGGCGAGCGCGTTCATAACGGTTGCCAGCATGCCCATGTAGTCGGCCTGAGCACGCTCCATGCCACCGGCAGCGCCGGCCATGCCGCGGAAAATATTGCCGCCGCCGACAACGACGCCGACCTCATGGCCAACGGCGAGCAGCTCCTTGACCTGCTTGGCAAGATGGTCGGTAACCTTGGGGTCGATGCCATATTGGCCGTCGCCCATCAGTGCTTCGCCGGAAAGCTTCAAAAGCACGCGTTTATATCGGATGTCGGACAAAGCGATCCTCCTTTAGATTGAACTCTCAACATTCTATCAAAGGCTCTAAGAAGAGCCATGAAAAAGCAGGCTGTGAGTAAAACCCACAGCCTGCTCATTACCAGCTACAAGAGCTTATTTACTCGCCACGGACCAGACGGTCAAAGGCAACGACGGTAATGGTGTCGCCGAGCTCCTTGGAGACCTGCTCAGCGTACTTCTTGATGGTGAGGGAGCTGTCCTTGATGAACTCCTGCTCGGTGAGCACGGACTGCTTGTAGAACTTCTCCAGACGGCCGACAGCCATCTTCTCCTGAATGGCCTCGGGCTTGCCGGACTCGGCAGCCTGAGCCATGTAAATCTGCTTCTCGTGCTCGACGGTCTCGGCCGGAACCTGATCGCGGGTAGCGCAGATCGGGGCGACGGCGGCAACCTGAAGGGCAACGTCGTGAGCGAAGGTCTTGAAGGACTCAGCCTGAGCGGTCTCGGCCTTCTCGAAAGCAAACTCGACGAGGACGCCGATCTTACCACCCATGTGGATGTAAGAAGCGAGAGCGCCGTTCTCGGCCTTACGGGCGGCGAAGCGGGAGATCTTCATGTTCTCGCCCATGATGTGAATCATCTCGGTGAGCTCGGAGGAAACGGTCTCCTCGCCCATCGGCTTCTCAAGCAGAGCGTCGACGTCAGCAGGCTCGGTGGTAGCGACAACCTCAGCGACCTTGGAAGCAAAGCCGGTGAACTTGGCGTTGGAGCCAACGAAGTCGGTCTCGCAGGAGAGCTCGAGCAGAGCGCCGGTCTTGCCATCCTCGGAGACGAACGCGGCGACAGCGCCCTCGTTGGTCTCACGGCCAGCCTTCTTGGCGGCCTTGGCAAGGCCGTTCTTACGCAGAACGTCGACAGCGGCGTCCATGTCGCCGTCAGCCTCGACGAGAGCCTTCTTGCACTCCATCATCGGGGAGTCGGTCATCTCGCGGAGCTGCTTGACCATAGCGGCGGTAATCTGGGCCATTGTGGTTCCTTTCAAAGAGATGAAAAAGAATTAACTAAGACTGATTTACTCGGCCTTGGGCTCAGCGGCCATCTCGGCCTCGGAGACCTGCTCCTTGCCGGAGCCAGCGAGGCAGGCGTCAGCCATGAGCTCGCACATAAGGGTGACAGCGGAGATAGCGTCATCGTTGCAGGGGATGCCGTACTCGACCTCGTCGGGATCGGAGTTGGTGTCGATCAGGGCGACGACGGGGATGTTCAGGCGCTGGGCCTCCTTGATGGCGTTCTCCTCGCGCTTGGTGTCGATGACGAAGAGAGCCTGGGGCAGACCCTTCATGTCGCGGGCGCCACCGAGGTTGGTCTGGAGCTTAGTGAGCTCCTTGCCGAGAACAGCCTGCTCCTTCTTGGGCAGAACAGCCATGCGGCCGTCCTCGACCATGGCCTCGAGCTCCTCCATGCGGTTGATGCGGGAGCGGATGGTGACGAAGTTGGTCAGCATACCGCCGAGCCAACGCTGGTTGATGTAAGGCATGTTGGCGCGCTCAGCAGCGTTCTTGACGGCCTCCTGAGCCTGCTTCTTGGTGCCGACGAACAGCACGTTGCCACCCTTGGCGACGTTCTTGACGAAGGTGTAGGCCTGGTCGGCGTCGAGGATGGTCTGCTTGAGGTCGAGGATGTAGATGCCGTTGCGCTCACCGAAGATGAACGGCTTCATCTTGGGGTTCCAGCGACGGGTCTGGTGACCGAAGTGGCAGCCGGCCTCGAGCAGGGTGCGGATATTAATCTTGGTAGCCATGTTAAACCTCCTGTGGTTTGCCTCCGCGCGGGGTCATCCTCCAAAACCAACCCGGACATGTGCTACCAAAGCCCGGGCACCACGGTATGAAGTAGCCGCGCGTGCGTGATAAAAACATGTTGCCGTGAAGCAACCCGATGAATGATAGCAGGAATGCCTCTTCCTGCCAACCCGCAATCAAAACCACACACCTGAGTGCGGCGCGGGACGTGCCAGCCACTATTCGCCGCGGGGATGGGCTTGAGCCACAGCCCGCTTAAGCCGATCGGGTGTGAGATGCGTGTAGATCTGCGTCGTGGACAGGCTCGCATGACCTAGCAGCTCTTGAACCGAGCGCAGGTCCGCACCGCCCTCGAGCAAGTCGGTCGCAAAGGTATGGCGCATCGCATGCGGGGCGATGTCGGCCGGAATGCCGGCGAGCGTCGCCAGCGTATGGAACCGACGCCGGAGCATCGCGGCGCTCATGCGATTGCCGCGCGCCGATATAAGCAGCGGATGCGGCCCGGTAGCGAGGTCGCGGCGCTTTGCCCGAGCGAGCAACTCCGGCCTCCCCTCTTCAATATAGAGACGCGTCACATCGAGCGCACGACGATACAGAGGAACGATGCGCTCCTTGCTTCCCTTGCCCCACAGGCGCAGCGTGCGCTCGGACCATGAGATGGATTCCACATTGAGCGCCGCAAGCTCTGAGATGCGGGCACCCGAGGCATAGAGCAACTCGAGCATCGCCGCATCGCGCAGTCCCGCGGGTGTTGAGGTATCAGGCGTCTTGAGCAGCGCCTCGACCTGCTGGGTCGTAAGGACGCCCGGCAGGTCACGCGGCAGCTTGGGCGACGCGATCGCCGAGACCGCATCGCCCTCGACAATCCCCTCGGCAGCCATCCAGCGATAGAGAGATCGAATAGCCGACAGGTGCGCCGCAAGCGTTCGGGGAGCCACCTGCTCACGCGAAAGCTCGGCAAGATAGCGACGAATGGTGCGCACGTCGGCAGCGAAAGCATCAATATCCTCGCGCTCGCACCAGGCAGCAAAGCGCTCTAGCCTCGAGCCATAGGCCGTCACCGTGTTGGGAGAAAGCCCCTCGACGCGTGCGATATAGGCGATAAAAGAGTCGACGGTGTCGTACAGGTCAAAGGCTATGACCGGTCGCCTCCAAACAAGTCGGAACGCGTGGCCAAGTAGGCATCGAGGGCCTCGAGCGCACGGTCCGCATAGGCCTGATAGCGGTCGCGCTTGCTGCGGCGCTTACCGTCCTCGAGTGGCGGCACCAGGCCAAAGTTGACATGCATAGGCTGATAGCCCACGGTGGCAGGATCGGTCGCATAGCCCACGAGCGAACCCAGGGCGCCCACACGCGGCAACTCGACGCCCGCGGCACCGATAGCCTCGGCATAGGTGTTGAGCGCCGCGAGCAGACCTGTCGCCACGGCTTCCATGTACCCCTCGGAGCCGGTGATCTGACCGGCCAGGCGCACGCCGGTACCGGGCACGGCAAAGGTGCTATCGAGCACGTGAGGGGCGTCGACAAAGGTATTGCGGTGCATGACACCGTAGCGGAAGAACTCAGCGTTCTCCAGGCCCGGCACCATATGGAAGACGCGCTTCTGCTCGCCAAAGGTCAAGTTGGTCTGGAAGCCCACCAGGTTATAGGCGGTCTTCTCCTTGTTCTCGGCACGCAGCTGAATCGCCGCCCAGGGGCGACGTCCGGTACGCGGGTCGGTGAGGCCGACGGGCTTCATGGCGCCAAAGCGAATGGCGTCCTTGCCGGTGCGCGCAACTTCCTCGGCAGGCTGGCAGGCTTGGAACAGATCGCCGCCCTCAAAGTCTTTGAGCACCACGCGGTCGGCCGTGGTAAGCGCCTCGATAAAGGCCTCGTACTCCTCCTTGTTGAGCGGAGCGTTGAGATAGTCGCCGCTCCCCTGCTCCTCGTAGCGCGACTGCGAGAACAGCACGTCCATATCGAGCGTGGAGGCATCGACGATCGGCGCCGCCGCATCAAAGAATGCCAGGGCATCGCCACCGACGAGCTTCATAACCTCTTCGCTCAGCGCCGGTGAACACAGCGGGCCCGCGGCAATGACCACGTGACCCTCGGGAATCTGTGTGACCTCACCGTGCACGACCTCGATATTGGGACGAGCGGCAACCTCGGCCTCGACAAGCTCGGAAAACTTGACGCGGTCGACCGCCAAGGCGCCACCGGCGGGAACAGCCGCGCGATGGGCGCAATCGAGCAGGACTGAACCCATGCGCTCAAGCTCGGCCTTCAGCAAACCAGCCGCGGAATCCGGACGGATCGACTTAAACGAATTCGAGCAGACGAGCTCTGCCAGGTGATCGGTATGGTGAGCCGGGGAGCTCACCTGGGGGCGCATCTCGCACAGCTTTACGGCAAAACCGCGATCTGCCAGCTGGATCGCGCACTCCGAACCCGCCAGACCGCCACCGATAACTGTCACCTGATCGAACTGCATCTGCAAACACCTTTCTAATTGACACGTTTTCCATTGTGACCGAAGGGTGTCTGGGCGTGAAGGGCAAACTTGGAGGGCGCATACCTTCCATCCATCATGCGCTCGATAAGACCCTCGAGTTCAAGCGAACCCAAGAGTTTGAGTACGCCGACAGCATCGAGCGAGACGAGCGCCGCGATGTCGTCGACCTTGAGCGGAGAGGCGATGAGCGCATGCATCACGGTCTGCTGCGTTGGATCCAGGTCGGCAATGCCAGGAGCATCGGGGCGCGAGTAGCGCAGGGTTCCGTAGATGCGTGAGATAGCCATCTCGATAGATTCCTCGTCGACGATGCAGCAGGCACCGTTCGCAATGAGGTAATTCGTGCCACGCGACTCGGGCGATAGGATCGACCCCGGCACGGCAAGAAGTTCGCGCCCCAAATCCATAGCAGCCTCGGCTGTGGAAAACGTCCCAGAAGGCATACCCGCCTCGGATACAAAGAGGGCTTGCGACAGGGCCGCGATTACGCGATTGCGGCGCGGAAAGGCGAACTTGCGCGGACCCATGCCCCACGGAGAGATCGACACGACCGCGCCACCCGTATCAAGCGTGCGCGTAATCAGCCCCGCGCTCGAACGCGGGTAGACCACGTCGGCGCCCGTCCCCAGCACCACAACGTGTTTGCCGCCGGCGTTGACCGCAGCCCAACCCGAGGCCTGGTCACAACCGACCGCACCGCCCGAAACTACCGTCACTCCCGCCTCAACCGCCACCTTCGCCGCAAGCTCTGCCACGGCAAGACCATACGGCGAGGCCTTTCGCGCACCGATGATGGAGAGCGCGGGCGTCGAAAGCGCCTCGGGGTTGCCGCGCACATAGAGCGTCTGAGGTACATCAGAAAGCTCCAAAACGGTCTCGGGATACAACGCGTCACCTGGATGCAGCTCGAAGGTCCCCTCAGCCATCATTGGTCCCTCCTTCCCTGGTACATCGCCGCCTCGAGCACGTGGTCCTGCGTCACCTGCTCGCTCTCGGCGACATCTGCGATCGTGCGCGCAATGCGAACAAGGCGCACGATGCCACGCCCTGTGAGATGCGTGCGCTTCGACAGGCCGAGCACACACTTCTCCGCCGCATCATCGAGCTCAAAGGTCGAAACGACGCCGTCAATGGACCGAGTCTCGTCATCCTCGGCCTCGGCATCCGCATCGTCCATGCGGGATTCGCGCCAAGCGCGAAAGGCGCGACCGCGCACAACGTAGTCACGTAACTCGGCCGACGACATGCCCTCCGCACCCTCGATAATCACTTGAGGGTCGGGACGGGTCACATCGATCATCATGTCGATACGGTCGGCCAAAGGACCGCGCAGTTTAGACCGATAGCGCTCGACCATCGCCGCCGAGCAGCGACACGGCACCTCGCGATCGCCCAAAAAGCCGCAGGGGCAGGGATTGCTCGCAGCCAGCAGCTGAAAGCGCGACGGGAAGGTAAAAGCCCCGTCGACGCGTACGATCCTCACGTAGCCGCGCTCGATGGGCTGACGCAGCGTCTGCAGCACGCCAGTGGGAAACTCGGCAAGCTCGTCCAAAAAGAGCACGCCGCCATGAGCAAGGCTGATCTCACCCGGGTGCACCGGGCGCCCGCCGCCGATAAGGCCTGCGGTCGAAATACTGTGGTGGGGACTGCGGAAGGGGCGGTGCCCCGCCAACAAGCCATCAATGTTCTCACCCAAAACCGAATGGATGCACAGTGCCTCCTGCTGATCCTCAACGGAAAGCTCGGGCAGGATGCCGGTCATACGGCGTGCGAGCATCGTCTTGCCCGATCCCGGAGACCCGATCATGAGCAAGCCGAGTTCTCCTGCCGCCGCAAGCGCCATGCCGCGTTTAGCGACTTCCTGCCCCAGCACGTCTGCATAGTCGAGCTCGGGCTCAAAGGTCGCCTCGACACCCTCGGAATCCAAGTAGTGCCGTGCGGCATCGCCCATGCCGTGAGCAAGCTGAGACAGATGGTCGATAAAGCCGCAATCTACGCCCGCGAGTGGCACATGCTGGTCGGACCTGCCGGCGATAAAAGACAGCCCCATGTCGCGAGCCAATAGCTGAAACGCCACCTCGCCCTTGACGGGAAGCACCGTACCGTCCAGACCAAGCTCACCTGCGATAAGGCAGCGATCGAGGTTGTCACGGGGAATCTGCCCATCGGCCGCTAGAACCGCGATGGCGATGGGCAGGTCAAAGCCGCTACCGGTCTTGCGGATATCGCCGGGTGCCAGGTTGACCGTAATGCCCGAGCGCGGGATCTCGAACCCGGCGGAGCGCATCGCGCAGCGAATACGACCGCGTGACTCCATCACCTCCATACTCGGAATGCCGAGCATCTGGATGCCCGGAACGCCACCGGCAAGCGAGACCTCGACCGTGACGTGAATCGCCTCGACGCCGCGGATGCAGGCCGCGTGAACGGCAAACGTCTCGAACGCCATCACGACACCTGCCAATCGAACGCGTTGTACTGATGCTCGATCTCGGCGATATGCCCGCCGCGGATGGTGACACCCACAGCATCGAAGCGAATCGCCTTGAGCGGATAATGCTCCATGAGATAGCAACTTGCGATGCGGCGGTAGCGGCGTTGCTTTTGGGCGTCCACGGCCTCCTCGGGAAAGACCCGCGTGGTGCAATCCAGCGAAACGCGTCTGGTCTTGACCTCGGCCATCACCACGACATCGTCGAGCTCATCGAGCAGCACCAGATCGGCCTCGCCCTCGGTGCAACGATAGCCCTGCTCCAGCAAGGTGTAGCCGCGCTCGTTAAAGTAGTCGATGGTGATCAGCTCGCCCAGCATGCCTAGCTCGCGGGGACTGAGTCCCTTGATAAACTCGGGCGTCATCGCCCCGGAGTCGAGCTCGCCGTTTTCCCAACGCTCCTTGAGCTGCTGCGTCTTGCTCTTTTTGCTTGCGGCACTCATGGGGTCTCCTTTCCCGCACACTGCATTGCCCCGATGATGAGGGCACCTTTCATGCGGGTAAGTACCGGAAGCAAACCAAAAGCTGACCAAATGCCGTCAAAAAACGGGCCGTACGCAACAATGGTGTTGCATACGGCCCGCTACCAGCAGGTTTATAAAACCCCAGGGGTCCCTGTCTCCACAATTGACCTAGAAAAGGCGCTCAGTCTGCAGAAAGTTTCCGCAAAAGCTCACGCGGTGCAGCGGACAAAGTCCATGTTTGCGAATGGCCTCGATATGCTCGGGGCTTGCATAGCCCTTCGACTCGGCCAGATGGTACTCGGGGTACTCGGCGTCGTACTCGACCATCATCTCGTCACGCGTGACCTTGGCCATGATGGACGCCGCGGCGATACAGGCGATCTTGGCATCGCCTTTCACCACATCGCGCTCGTTAGGAACAGCGCCCAAGGGGTTGCCATCCATGAGGACGCAGTCGGGTTCAAGCCCCGTATCGGCCACGGCGCCTGCAACGGCGGTACGGATAGCACGGGCCATGCCCATCTCATCGATATCCTTAGGCGCGATATGGCAAAAACCGATCGCCGTCGCCACCTCGGCAATCTTCACTGAGAGCAACTCGCGGCGCGCCGGCGTGAGCTTTTTGGAATCGTTGATGCCCCAGACGCGCGGCTCCATAGGAAGGCAGACAGCGCATACCGTCAAAGGACCGGCCACCGATCCGCGACCCACCTCGTCGACACCAACGACCACCCCATCGCCGCCAAGCTCATGCATAAGCTCGTACATGTCATTGACGCGCTCGCGCTCGGCAAGCTCTTTGGCATGGCGTTTGAGGGCGCGTTCGCAAGCCTTGATCACCTGCTGGCGCGGATCCTCGCGATAATGCTCCACGAGGGCGGGAATCTCCTCAAACGTAGCGCTCGCCAGCTCGCCAGCAACTTGCGATGCCGAAACCGAGCTCGTCATATTGGCCATACCAGGCCCTCCTTGCATGCAAATCGGATAAAAAGAAGGGCCACCCGAAGGTGACCCTTACGTCCAAACGAGTGGACAGACGCTGCGATCTTCTTAGCGCTTCTCGGGGATGCGAGCAGCCTTGCCCACCTTGTCGCGGAGGTAGTACAGCTTGGCGCGACGGACGCGACCATGACGAACGACCTCGAGCTTGGCGATCTTGGGGCTGTGAAGCGGGAAGGTACGCTCAACACCGACACCGAAGGACATCTTGCGGACGGTGAAGGTCTCGCGGGCACCGGCGCCGGCCATGCGGATGACGTCGCCCTGGAAGACCTGGATGCGCTCGCGGTCGCCTTCCTTAATGCGGTAGTGAACCTTGACGTTGTCGGCGACGCGAACCTGAGGAATGTCCTCGCGGATCTGCTGACGCTCGATTGCGCGGATGTAATCCATGTGCAATTCCTTACTCTTCTAGAGGTGCCGTACCACCTTGGCCGGCACGTAGTTGAACAAACGTATTCGAGTATACACGCGCGGGTTTCTGCTGCAAGAACAATTTTTTACGCAGACAAAAAGACAAAACCCGCACATGATAACCGCCAGCCTCACGAATGAGACGGGCGGCATGAAGGGGGCTACGCTAGGCGTCTAAACCCAAAACGTTAGGCGGAACGCTTGGCCTCGAGCTTGGCCTGAGCGGCAGCCAGGCGTGCGAGGGGCACGCGGTAGGGCGAGCAGGACACGTAGTCCACGTCGGCCACGTTAAACAGGCCTTTGATGGACTTGGGGTCGCCGCCGTGCTCGCCGCACACGCCAAAGTGCATGTCGGGGTTGGTGGCGCGACCCTTCTCGACGGCCATACGCACCAGCTCGAGCACCGCTGTGTCGATGGTCTCGAAGGGATTGTCCTTCAAGATCTTCTTATGCATGTACAGCGGGATGAACTTAGCCTCGGCGTCATCACGCGAGAAACCGAAGGTCGTCTGGGTGAGGTCGTTGGTGCCAAAGCAGAAGAAGTCTGCGTGATGGGCGATCTCATCAGCGACCATGCAGGCGCGCGGCAGCTCGAGCATCGTGCCCACGGGAATATTGAGCTCGACGCCCTCTTCGTCGGAAACCTCGGCGATCACGCGCTCGATAACCTCGCGGGTCTGAACATGCTCGGCCGTAATGGAAACGAGCGGGACCATAATCTCGGGACGCGGATCGACGCCCTCCTTGATGAGGCGAGCGGCAGCCGTGGCGACGGAGCGGACCTGCATGGGCGGCAGATCGCTAAAGACGATGGACAGGCGCACGCCGCGTAGGCCGAGCATCGGGTTGGACTCGACCATGCCGTCGATACGACGCAGGCGGGCGCGCAGGACGGCAAGCTCTTCCTCGCTGGCGCCAGCGGCTTCCTTCTTGGTGATGGCGACCTCGAGCTCGCGAGGATTATCCAGGAACTCATGAAGCGGCGGATCGAGCAGGCGGACGACCACATCGCGACCGGACATGGTCTTGAACATCGCCAGGAAGTCCTCGGTCTGAACCTTGAGCAGGTCGGCCAGGGCCTGCTGCTTCACGGCCTCATCGTCAGACAGGATAAAGCTCTGGATGATGTTCTTGCGGTCGCCCAGGAACATGTGCTCGGTGCGGCACAGGCCGATGGCCTCGGCGCCAAACTCGAGCGCGAGCGCGGCATCCTCGGGGTTGTCGGCATTAACGCGCACATGGTTGGCATGGCCACCGGTCTCGTCCAGGCGAATCTCGTCGGCCCAGGATAGGATGGTGTCCAGATCGCCGGTGAGCTCGGCGGAGACCAGGTCAACGGCGCCGTCGACGACGATACCCTGGGTGCCGTCGATGGAGATAACGTCGCCCTCGTGCAGCACGCGGTCGCTGCCCTCGATGCGCACGACCTTCTCGGCGGCGTCGATATGGAAGCGCTCAACGCCACAGACGCAGGGCGTACCCATGCCGCGGGCGATAACGGCGGCATGGCTCGTCTTGCCACCGTGGCTGGTCAGGATGCCCTCGGCGGCTACCATGCCCTTCAGGTCATCGGGGTTGGTCTCCCAGCGAACCAGAATGACCTTGTGGCCCTCGTTGGCGCGCGCGACGGCGTCGTCGCTCGAGAACACGACCTCGCCCACGGCGGCACCGGGGCTGGCGTTCAGACCGCTGGCCAGCGTCTCGTACTTCTTGGAGGCGTCAAACTGCGGGTGCAGGAGTTGGTCGAGCTGCGCGGGATCGATGCGGCTCACGGCCTCCTCGCGGGTGATCAGGCCCTCCTCGACCATTTCGATAGCGATGCGCAGGGCGGCGGTGGCGGTGCGCTTGCCCACGCGGGTCTGGAGCATCCAGAGCTTGCCCTGCTCGATGGTGAACTCGATATCGCACATATCGCGATAATGATCCTCGAGCGTCAGGAACACGCGCTCGAGCTCCTCACCTGCGGACTCGAGGCCCGGGGTGGTCTTGAGGTCGGCGATAGGCTCGGTGTTGCGGATACCGGCGACGACGTCCTCGCCCTGAGCATTAACCAAAAAGTCACCGTAGAACTCCTTGGTGCCGTCGGCCGGATTACGCGTAAAGGCGACGCCTGTCGCAGAGGTCTCGCCCTTGTTGCCAAAGGCCATGGCCTGCACGTTGACGGCGGTGCCGAGGTCGTCGGAAATGCCATGCTGCTTGCGGTAGATGCAGGCACGCTCGTTCATCCAGCTGCCAAAGACGGCCTGAATTGCAAGGCGTAGCTGAAGCTCCGGGTCGTGCGGGAAAACGGGCTTGCCGTCAGCGACCTCGAGCTCGGGATACAGGGAGGCATCGACGTTCTCGGAGAAGATGCCCTTAAAGGTCTCGACGAGTTCCTGCAGGTCCTCGGCCGAAAGCTCGGAATCGATGCGAACGCCGGCGACCAGACGGGCCTGGGTCAGGGCGTTCTCGAACAGGTCGGCGTCAACGCCCATGACGACATTGGAAAACATCTGGATAAAGCGGCGGTAGCTATCCCAGGCAAAACGCGGGTTCTGCGTCTGCGCGATGAGGCCCTGGACGGAATCGTTATTGAGGCCCAAGTTGAGGACCGTGTCCATCATGCCGGGCATGGAGAACGGAGCGCCCGAACGAACCGACACGAGCAGCGGGTCGTTGGCGTCACCGAGCTTCTTGCCGCAGCGGGCCTCGAGGTCCGCCTCGGCAGCAACGATCTCATCGAGTGCGTCTTCGGGCCAGACGTTGCCGGCACCGGAGTACTCGACACAGGTCTGGCAGGTAATGGTAAAGCCACCGGGAACCGGCAGGCCGATACGACTCATCTCGGCAAGGTTAGCGCCCTTGCCACCAAGCACGAAGTTCATGGACTTGTCTCCCTCGGTGACACAGGTGCCCTGGGCGTCGGTTCCAAAACGGTAAACCCTCTTGCAATCGCTCACGATACTTCCCCTTCCATGCACTTACGCGCACGACCGTGGTAACGAATCGACCCGCCAGATGCGGGCCGTGAGGGAACTATACGGCGGGTTTTGAGCAGGCTTAAGCAGAGGATGCGCGGTTTGGTAAACGTGCTAAAACTGGCGGTAAACGGTAGGTAAAGGTGGTTACATTATGAAGATACCACTGTAAGAACGTGCAGGTCAGATGCAAGTTTCTTGCTAAATCGCTTTATCATTATCGTGCATTATTTTGAGGTAGTCTATTTAGGACGGGGCTTTTTAACTACTCCAATGAGCTAACTTTGCTGCACTCGACTGGCGGCGCGGCGGGCGCGGGCTTCTTGGATTTCCTCCAAGTGGCTAATGATCTCGGCAGCGCTTTCCTCGATGGCTTTGCCGTCGGTACGCACAACAAAGCAGCCCAGGCGCTTCATGAGGGCACGAGCTTCCTCAAGCTCGCCGCGCACGCTCTCGGGCTCGGCATAGGAGCCGGCAACGGCACGAGCGTAGTCATCGCCCAAGCGGCTATCGCGAATTTCGGAAATCACATCGACGGTCGAAATCAGGCCAAACAGGCGCATCGGGTCAACCTCGTAAATCGACTTGGGCGGCTCCATGCCATGCGCCAGTGGCACATTGGCGACCTTGTAACCCTGATAGGCTAAATACATCGACAGCGGCGTCTTGGATGTACGCGACACACCCAGCAGCACGATATCGGCACCCGACAGATCGTCACAACCACGACCGTCATCGTGCTCAACGAAATACTCCATGGCCTCGATACGATGGAAATACCGATCGTCGGTCTTGTGAATCACGCCCGCCACACCCTTGGGCGGCACGCCGACGAGCGAAGACAGCACGGCGAGCGTCGGACCGATCAGGTCGACCGAGCGAATGTGCAGCATGCCCAAGTAGTCGAGCACGCGAGCACGAAGGGCCGGGTCGACGATGGTATGGAACACGGCGATATCGCGATGGTCGGCATCGACGCGCGGCCCCACAAATGACTTGACCTGCTCTACCGAGTTCACCTTGGGCAGGCGCAAGAGACGAAAAGCCCCTTCATCAAATTGCCCGGACGCCGCAAGCACCACCTCACAAGCGGTATCACCGAGCGAGTCGGAGATAACGATAACGGTGGGACGAGCGGTGACCGGGCAATCCATGCGGGGCTCCTTTTGCGCTTATGCGCAGGCTAGCTTACTTTTTGCGGGCAAGCTCACCGATGTTGGCGATGCCGGAGAAAACGGCCTCGAAGCGGTTGAGCAGCTTAAGGCGATTATCGCGAAGCTGCTCGTCCTTGTCCATGACCATGACCTCGTCGAAGAAGCGGTCGATGGGGGCACGCAGGGCGGCGAGGGCAGCAAATGCGGCCGGGTAATCCTCGGCAGCAAGGGCGGCATCGACGGCGGTCTGAGCGGCCTCGGAGGCGTCGGCAAGCGCAAGCTCAACCTCGCCCATCAGGCTGCGGTCGTACTCCGCACCCAGCTCGGGCTTGGAAATGTGCGCGGCGCGGGCATAGGCGGTCGCCAGGTTATCGAACGTCTCAGCGTCGTTCTTGCGGGCCTCGTCGAGGGCGGCGCAGCGGGCGAAGAAGACGGACGGGGCGATGATGTGCACCGCGGAGACGGCGGCAACGGTATCGGCCGGGATCTTTTCGTCGCGGGCCATGCTCACCAGGCGGCCATGGAAGAAGTCGCGAACCTGTTGGGCGACCTCGGCGGCGTCGAACTCAATGCCCTGCTCACTGTAGAGCTCGAGGGCGAAGTCGATGAGCGACGTGGGGTCGATCGGCAGACGGTCGCGCAGGATGTTGATGATGCCGATAGCGGCACGACGCAGCGCGTAGGGGTCCGAAGAGCCGGTCGGGGGCTCGCCGATGGCAAAGATACCGGCGATGGTATCGAGCTTGTCGGCGCAGGCCACTATGCAGCCAGCGGTGCCCTCGGGCAGCTCGTCACCGGCAAAGCGAGGACGATAGTGATCGCGAATAGCATGGGCGACCT
Source organism: Collinsella sp. (assembly GCA_048362915.1). Classification (GTDB taxonomy): domain Bacteria; phylum Actinomycetota; class Coriobacteriia; order Coriobacteriales; family Coriobacteriaceae; genus Collinsella. Next base: position 39,867 of record DBFPAR010000006.1, on the reverse strand, counting down.
CGTCGTTCTCCCCCATCGCGGTCGCGTAATAACCGCCCATCACGCCCTGCTGGCTCGTGAACTCGACGACGGCGTTGGATACCAAGTCGGCCTTGCACAGGTGCGCGGCGCGAGCGGCATCGGCGGCCAGGTGGGCGCCCAGATGGGCCTCGCGAGCGATGGCAAGCGCGAGTTGCTCAATGCGCTCGGACTTGGCGAGCACGCTACCGAGCTTCTCCTGGAAGGCAACCTTGGCCAGACGCTCACGGAACTCGTCGAGGGAGATCTTCAGGTCCTCCTCGTAGAAGAACTTTGCGTCGTCCAGACGGGCGCGCACGACGCGCTCGTTGCCGTCGATCACGCGCTCGGCGTTCTCGGGCTTGCTGTTGGAGACGACCACGAACTCACGCGTGAGCTTGCCCTCGCCGTCATAGATCGGGAAGTAACGCTGGTTGGTGAGCATGGACTCGCAGATGATCTCGTGCGGGACCTTGAGGAACTCCTCATCGAAGGTACCGACGAGCACCGTCGGCCACTCGCAGAGGTTAATGACCTCCTCGAAGACCTTCTTGGGCGTGTCGACATGACAGCCGGGGCGAGCGGCCTCGACCTCGGCGATGCCGGCAAGGATGGCCTCGCGACGACGCTCGGCAGAAAGCACGCCGGCGTCCTCGAGCACCTGCTCATAAACAGCGGGGCTGGCAACAACATGGTCGCCAGGGCCAAGTACGCGATGACCGCGCGTGGTGTTGCCGCTCGTCACGTCGGCAAACGACACGGGCACAACATCCTCGCCCAAAAGGCAGCAGATCCAGCGGACCGGACGAACAAAGGTCGCATGCTCGTGACCCCAGCGCTGGCTGCGGTAGTTGGGCCACTGCAGGCCGGCGATGGTCTTCTCGCACAGAGCGGTCAGAATCGGCGTAGCCGGTGCGGAGGGAATGTTCTTCTCGGCGAACACATACTCGCGACCGTCAGTGTCCTCGCGACGGACCAGGTCCTCGGCAGCCACACCGCACTTGCGGGCAAAGCCCTGGGCGGCCTTGGTGGCGTTACCGTCAGCGTCGAAGGCAATGTTGGCCGCGGGGCCACGCTTGACCTCGTGAACCTCATCGGTCGCGGTGGAAACGTCGGCAACGAGCGCAGCCAGGCGACGCGGGCTCGAGATCACGCGGACCTCGCCGTGGGCCAGACCGGCCTCGTCGAGACCCTTGGCGATCATGGTGCCAAGCTGCTTGACGGCATTGTTCAGCGGTGCAGAGGGCATTTCCTCCGTACCGATCTCAAACAGGAAATCCTTAGCGTCTGCCATGGCTTACGCCACCTCGCCTTCCTGGTCGGCATTCTCGTTGACTCCGGCGACCTCGGCCATATAGGCCTCGCAGCACGCCTTGGCGACGGCGCGGACGCGCAGGATGTAGTTGGCACGCTCGACTGCGGACAGGGCGCCGCGGGCATCGAGCAGGTTGAAGGCGTGGCTGCACTTCATGACGCAGTCGTATGCGGGCAGCGGCAGCTTGCGCTCCAGGCAGGAATGGCACTCGGCCTCGTAGTCGTCAAACTTCTGACGCATCATCTCGACGTTGGCGACCTCAAAGTTGTAAGCGCTAAACTCGCGCTCGTTCTCCAGGAACACGTCGCCATAGGTCATGGGCGTGCCGTCGGGCAGGTAGCTCCACACCAGATCGTAGACCGAGTTGACGCCCTGGGCGTACATGGCGATACGCTCCAGGCCATAGGTAATCTCGACGGGCACGGGGTCGACCTCGATACCGCCCACCTGCTGGAAGTACGTAAACTGCGTGACCTCCATGCCGTTGAGCCAGACCTCCCAGCCAAGGCCCCAGGCGCCCAGGGTCGGGCTCTCCCAGTCGTCCTCGACAAAACGGACGTCATGGTCGTTGGGGTCCAGGCCAATGGCAGCAAGAGACCCCAGGTAAAGCTCCTGAGCATTAACCGGAGAGGGCTTAATGAGCACCTGGAACTGATAGTAGTGCTGCATGCGGTTAGGGTTCTCGCCGTAGCGGCCGTCGGCGGGACGGCGGCAGGGCTGCGCATAGCAGGTGCGCCATTCGGCGGGACCGAGCGAGCGCAGCGTGGTCGCGGTATGGAAGGTACCGGCACCGACCTCGGAGTCATAGGGCTGCATAATGACGCAGCCCTGCTCGCCCCAGTACTGCTGGAGGCGCAGGATGATGTCTTGGAAGGAAAGCGATGAAGCGTTCATGCCTCTAATATCCCCTCGTCGAAACGATTACACGGTTAGGTACTGTACTATAGCGGTTTTTAGTCGATAGCGCCGATGCGGTTGAGCGGCCAGTAGCGCACAAGCGCCACAGCGATCAAATCAGAGCGATCGACGGGACCAAAGTAGCGCGAGTCGGCAGAGTTTTCGCGGTTGTCGCCCATCACCCACACGCACCCGTCGGGAACGGTGTAGGGATAACTCACCTGGGCGCCAGGCGCTTGGACCGAAAGCGGCCAGCTCATGCCCGTCGTATAGTCCTCGTCGAGCGCTTGGCCGTCAACGACCACCTTGCCGTCCTGCAGGTCGACCGTCTGGCCGGCCGTGGCAATAACACGCTTGACAAGAACATCATGCTCGGAAGTGGCATCGGGGTTGTGGAACACCACGATATCACCCTGTTTGACGGGCTGACCGAGCTCGAGGCTCACCTTTTGTGCCAGGATCTGGTCGCCAATCTCGATCGTGTCCTCCATGGAGCCGGTGGGTACCACAAAGGGCTCGACCACAAAGGTGCGGATCAGGAAGGTGGCCACGAGCGCGATCGCGATGACCGCGACCCACTCAAAAGCGCCCCTCAACGCGGAATGCTGCGATGGAACCATTCTCACTCCTCGCTCTGCGAATACGAAGCGTCCAGAATCTCCTGCGCGTATGCGCGCTCCTGGGGCGTAAGCCGCGCCGTCTCGATCAGGTCGGGACGCCAGCGGCAGGTGCGCTCGATGGCATTCTTACGGCGCCAGGCGTCAACCTTGGCATGGTCACCGCTCACGAGCACAGGCGGCACGCCCTCGCCGTTGAATTCAGCAGGGCGAGTGTACTGCGCATACTCGAGCAGGCCTCCGTCCTCGGCGGTCGAGAACGACTCGTCGACGTTGCTCATCTCGTCACCAAGGGCGCCGGGAATCAGGCGTACGACGGCATCGGCAACGACCATAGCGGGAAGCTCGCCGCCCGTGAGCACGTAATCGCCGATCGACAGGCGCTCGTCGGCATACGCATAGGCACGCTCGTCGACACCCTCGTAACGGCTGCACACAAACAGCAAGCGCTCACTTTTGAGCAGGCGCTCGGCCACATGCTGCGTAAAAGGCTCGCCACAGGGGGTAAAGAACACCACAGTGGGCTTGGGACCCTCTGCGCTAATGGCCTCGATGGCCTCTGCGATGGGCTCGACCTTCATGAGCATGCCCTGCCCGCCGCCGTACGGCTCGTCATCGACGGTACGATGGCGGTCGTGCGTCCAGTCGCGCAGGTTATACGCCTTAAAATCAAAAAGGCCGGCCTTGCGGGCGCGGCCCAAAATCGACGTGGACATGACGGGCTCAAACATCTCGGGAAAGACCGAAAGGGTCTCAATCAGCATGTTGTCCTCCCTACTTGTCCATATCGATCAGGCCGTCCATAACGTGGACGGAAATTGTTCCTGTGTCGGGAAGATCGAGCACGACCTGCTCGATCACGGGAATCAGTACCTCGCCGTACCGATCGCCCTCGACAACCCAAACATCGTTAGCGGGCGTCGACATGATCTCGACAATCGTGCCGAGCGAACCGAAGCGCTCGTCGACCACCTCGCGACCCATCAGGTCGGTATAGGCAGCGTCGAGCGAATCGAGCTCAAAGTCGTCACGATTTGCCAACACGTAGCATCCCGTGATGCCCTCGGCGGCCGTCAAGTCGTCAATGCCCTCAAACGAGACCAGATCGCCATCGCCCGTATCGGTGACGGACACGACCGTGCAAAAGCGGTCGCGCTTGAGCGCCGGCGGCATCAGGGCGACGCGCATACCCGGCTCTAATACAGAAGGAAGCCCCCGCAGCGGCTGCGCGAGGACCTCCCCCTTCCTTCCGTGCGGCTTGACCACACGGGCGATGTTTTTGTACTGGGACCTCAAGGTCCTAGCCCAGAACCTCTACCTCGACAGCAGTGTCGAGGCGAGCGGCCAGTGCACGGGCGAGCGTGCGAATGGCCTTGATGGTACGGCCACGACGGCCGATGACCTTAGCGACGTCATCCTCGGCGACCGAAACCTCAATCGTAGAGGCGTCGTCACCATCGATGACCTCAAGGCTCACGGAATCCGGGTCGTCGACGATCTGAACAACGAGATATTCGACGAGATCGGCGATGCGATCTGAGAGCATTGCCTCACCCTCGAGCTGTGCAGCGTCAACCTCAGGCACGATTTACTCCTCGGCGCCCTCAGCGGCCTCAGCGGCAGCCTTAGCGGCCTCGGCCTCTTTGGCGAGCTGCTTCTTGGACTTCTTGACGACGGTCTCGGTCTTCTCGCCCTCGTTGGCGGCCTTGACCAGAGCGGCGACGGCGTCGGTGAGCTGAGCGCCCTTGGACTGCCAGTCGGCGATCTTCTCGAGGTCGAGGTTGATGGTCTTGGGGGCGGTCATCGGGTTGTAGCGGCCAACCTCCTCGATGATACGACCGTCACGCGGGGCGCGGGAATCGGCGACGACGACACGGTAGTACGGACGCTTCTTAGCGCCGTGACGAGCAAGGCGAATCTTGACTGCCAAAGGAAACTCCTCCAACCAAGCAGCTTTAGGCTGCAACTACAAACAAACAGTTGAACATAATACGCCATCGACGCGGGCAGGTGAAGTCCGTGAGACCAACTTCTTCGGTGTAGTCGAGGGCAAATCCATATCTTAGACAAGAATTCGGGATTTGCAAGCACATACACGCACCCCACATGAGCTGCGCGGTATACTCATGACATGGAAAGACGCGAACATACATACGGTTATGAGGATGCCATGGGCGTCACGCCGCCTCCCTGGACGGGTCCGGCGGTGGGCCTGATGGACCTTGATGCGTTTTTTGCGAGCGTGGAGATGCTCGATCATCCCGAATGGCGCGGAAAGCCACTCATCGTGGGCGGGGACGCCGATTCGCGTGGCGTCGTGTCCACGTGTTCGTATGAGGCGCGGCGCTTTGGCGTGCACTCTGCCATGGCCTCGGCCGAGGCGCGGCGCTTGTGCCCGCAAGCCATTTGGACGCACGGGCATTTTGATCGCTACCGCGAGGTGAGCGCGCAGGTCATGGCGATTCTTGCCGAGGAGACGCCGCGCGTGGAGCGCGTATCCATCGACGAAGCCTTTATCGATATCACACCGGGTCGCTTTGCGCCCGAAGACCCGCTGCTGGTTGCGCGGCGTATAAGCGACCGCGTGGCAGGGCTGGGAGTGACCTGCTCCATTGGCGTGGGCTGCAACAAGACGGTCGCAAAAATCGCAAGCGAGCGGGATAAGCCGTTTGGGCTGACCATCGTGCGCCCCGGAACCGAGCAGCGCTTTTTGGCCGCGCTGCCGGTATCTGCCATGAGTGGCATCGGACGCTCGGCCGAGGAGCGACTGCGCCGCATGCGCATCTACACCCTCGGCGAGCTATCACGTGCACCGGAATCCACCTTGGCCTCTATTTTTGGCGTCAACGGCGAACGCATGCGCCAGCGTGCGCTGGGACTCGAAATCTCTGAAGTCACGAGTCTCGACGAAGAGCGCGAGGTCAAGTCGGTCAGCAATGAACGCACCTTTGCTAAAGATTTGACTGAGCGTAGGGATATTGAGGCGGCGATTGCACTGTTGGGAGAGTCGGTTGGACGTCGCCTGCGCCGCCAGGGGCTTACGGGCGGCACCGTGACGCTCAAGCTCAAATACTCTTACGGCAGCGGACGCACGGCACAGCGGCGGCTTCCCCACCCCACCGACGATGAGAATATCTTTGTGTCCGTGGCACTCGAGTTGCTCGACAACATCTGGCAGGAAGGCATGCACGTGCGCTTGGCCGGCATCGGCATGAGCGACTTCAACCACCAAGGCGGTATCCAAACCGACCTGTTCTGCGAAGTCGATGACCGCGGAGCCCAGTCGAGCGACCGCCGAGATCTCTCCGTCGCCATCGACGCCGTCCGAGACAAATTCGGCGACGCAGCCCTAACCTTCGGCCGCCAATCCCGCTTTAACGATTAACAGCTTTAGGGCAAAAAGAAAGCCGGGCAGTTGCTGATGGCGCAACTGCCCGGCGAAACGCGTGAGGGTAGCTAAAATAGTCCCGTCCCAAATGAGCTACTAGAGGAGGTCGAGGGGGAGCTGGGGAGCGTCGCCCCAGAGCTTCTCGAGGCGGTAGAAGTCGCGGGCTTCGGGAGTGAAGACGTGAACGACGACCGAACCGTAGTCCATGAGCATCCAAGTCTTCTGCTCGCGGCCCTCGATGGAGAACGGATGCTCGCCGCAAGCCTCGGCGACCTTCTCCTCGATCTCGTCGACAATTGAATCGACCTGGCGGTTGTTGGCACCGGTGGCAAGCACAAAGTAGTCGCACACATCGGAAAGCTCGGTCAGGTCGAGCACCTGAACGTCCTCGCCCTTCTTGTCGTAGGCGGCCTGCGCGGCGGCGCGGGCGACATCCTCGGCGGCGACACCGCTCGCGGACAGCGAAGCGGCAGTGCGGTCGGACGTGGCGGCGAAGCTCTTGTGCTCCACGCCTTCAAGAATCTGCTCGTCGGTCATGGTCTCGTCGGCCATGGAATACCTCTTTCTAGACAGCCCGAGCTAGCGCAGCTGGGCGTAATGGTTGTAAATCGTAATAGCCGTGGGATAAAGATAGCGCCCGGACTGGATCACATAGACCAGACCCTGTGCAAAACAGGAGAAGAACAACTCATCGAGCGTCGACTCCCCCACCATCTTGCGCAGCGCATGGGCATAATCGCCGTGGCGGTTGGGTTCGATGGCATCAGCCACAAAGACCACCATATCGAGCGGCGTCATGTCGCAAGCACCCACGGTGTGACGGTCGACAGCCTGAAAGACCGCCGGCGACAGCTCGGGAAAAAGCTGCGGAAGTTCATAGGCGGCAACAGGGCCATGCAAAAGCGGCGTCGCGGCGGAAGGAGAGCCGGCAATTTTAATGCCGTAATGCAGAGCGCGCGTGACCAGCTCGTCGTCGGAGAGCACTTTGTCCCAGTCATGGATCAGTCCGGCGGCAGCGGCATCAAAGCGGTCAACGCCGTAGACCTCGGCCAGATGAAGTGCGGTCTCGGCAACACCCAGCGAATGCACATAGCGCTTGCGCTTATCCTTCATGCGAACATCGAGCAGCTCTTGAATGCGCTTGAGCAGCGCGCGCTCATCGCCCTCAAACTGATCCTCTACCGACAACGTAGACCCCCATCACTCAAAATCTTCTTGGCCCAAATCGGCATATAGCCTGCGTTTGCGAATGTAGCCGAGCACGGACTCGCTCGTAAGATAGCGCACGCTCATACCGCGGGCAACTCGCTTACGAATGTTCGTCGAGCTGATCGCCAACGCTGGAATCTGAATATAGCGCACGTCGAACGGCAGCCCCGACTCTTTGATTCGGGCACGCGCCGTATCGATATCAAAGCCCGGTCGTGTCGCCGCAATAAAGGTAGCAAGCTCAGCGATTCGTTCGGCATCATGCCAGGTCACGATATCGATGATCGCGTCGGCGCCCGTAATAAAGTAGAGCTTTACCTGCGGCGGGTAAAAGTCGCGAAGGGCATGAAGCGTATCGGCCGTATAGGTTACGCCCGGGCGGTCGATCTCGAACCGGCTCGCCAAAAAAGCCGGGTTCGCGGCGGTGGCGAGGACCGTCATGGCATAACGGTCCTCGGCAGGCGTCACAGGCTTGTCAAGCTTAAAGGCAGGAGAACCCGCCGGCATAAAGAGCACAGCGTCCAAGTCGAGCGACTCGCGCGCCTGCTCGGCGGTCACCAGGTGCCCGTAATGGATGGGATCAAAGGTGCCACCCATAATGCCGAGCCTAAACTCCTGCCCGTCCTCTAGAGGAAGCTCGGGCAGACCGATTCCACCGCGCAGCGACATGGCTTACTCGCCCTCCGGTGTCTCGGTATCGCCCGCGGCATCCGCTGCATCCGTCGCATCGACAACCTTGACGCCCTCATCCGCAGCATCGGCCACGTCAATGGCTTCAACGGCAACGTCCTCGCCAGCATCCTCGAGCTCCTCGTACTCCGAGAAGTCCTCGGCGCCCTCAAAGTCAAAGGCGCGCTGGCAAATGCGGACCTCGTCGCCCGCACGGCAACCGGCCTTCTCGAGCGCATCGTCAACACCCATACGCGCAAACTTATGCTGCAGGTAAATGACGGCTTCCTCATTTTCCCAGTCGGTCTGAATGACCATGCGCTCGATGGCACGACCGACCACGCGGAAGGCACCGGGCTCTTCCTGGACAATGCGGAAACGCTTCTCTCGCTGCAGGCGACGGCGCTCCCATTCATCGTCGCGCAGGTCGACCGGCTCATCGGAGACCGCCAACTCGGCGCGGAGCTTGGCCACCTGCTCACCCACGGCAAGCATTAGCGTGTTGAGGCCGGCGCCCGTCACGGCAGACACGGCAAAGAACATATGCCCATCGTCGAGCGCTGCACGCTTGAGGTCGGCAATCTTATCGGCCGTGCCCGGCGCGTCGCACTTGTTGGCAACGACAATCTGCGGACGCTCCGAAAGCTCGGCGCCATACTGCTCGAGCTCGCGGTTGATGATGCGATAGTCCTCGACCGGATCGCGATCCTCAAAACCACCCGTCATGTCGACGACATGCATGATTAGGGCCGTACGCTCAATGTGGCGCAGGAACTGGTGACCCAGGCCCTTGCCCTCGCTCGCGCCCTCGATGAGACCGGGGACGTCGGCAACGACGTAAGAATATTCGCCGGCACGCACCATGCCGAGGTTCGGCACGAGCGTGGTAAACGGGTAGTCAGCGATCTTGGGGCGGGCGGCACTCATGCGCGCAATGAGCGATGACTTACCCACCGAGGGAAAGCCCACGAGCGCGGCATCAGCCATAAGCTTCATCTCGAGCTCAATCCAGTGCTCCTCGGCCGGCTCGCCCAGCTGAGCGAACGCGGGCGCGCGGCGCACCGACGTCACAAAGTGCGTGTTGCCCAGGCCGCCGGCACCGCCGGGCGCCACGACAACGCGCTCGCCATCGTGAACGAGGTCGGCAATCTCGAACATCGGGGTCTGCGTCTCGGGGTCGAGCTCGCGCACCACGGTACCCATAGGGACCTTGAGAATCAGGTCCTCGCCGCTCTTACCGTTACGACGGGCACCCTGCCCGTGCGTGCCGCGCTCGGCGCGGAAGTGATGCTTAAAGCGGTAATCGATCAGCGAAGACAGCTGAGCATCGGCCTGGATGACGACATTGCCGCCACGACCGCCGTCGCCGCCATCGGGGCCGCCCTTGGGGACAAATGCCTCGCGCCTAAACGACATGCATCCGGCTCCGCCGTCGCCGCCGCACACGTTAATGCGGCTGATATCGGTGAACTGTGACAACAGAATCGCCTCCTACAAAAAAGAGGGAGACCCTTGAATCCTAAAACTCAAGTGCCTCCCACATATGTGCTCTATGAAGGGTGAATTACGCGTTCGCGAGCGGGCGTACGCTGACCCTGTGCTTGATACCCTTGTGGAACTCAACGGTACCGTCGACCAGCGCGAACAGCGTGTCGTCCTTACCACGGCCAACGTTCTCACCCGGGTGGATGTGCGTGCCGTGCTGACGGACGAGAATCGTGCCCGTGGTTACCGTCTGGCCGGCATAGCGCTTCGTGCCAAGGCGCTGACCGCGGGAGTCACGGCCATTACGGGAGGAACCGAGTCCTTTTTTGTGTGCCATTGTGTATACCTACTCTTTCGTTACGAGTGTAATCTACTCGGCGACGGGAGCCTCGGCAACAGCCTCAGCCTCTGCCTTGACAGCCTTCTTGGCGCGGGAGGTAGCCTGAACCTTCACGATCTTCAGCTTGGTGAGCTGCTGACGGTGACCCTTCAGACGACGATAGCGCTTGCGCTTGTGGAACTTGAAGACCAGCTGCTTCTCGCCCTTGAACTGCTCAACGATCTGAGCGGTAACCTTGGCCTTGGCCAGCTTGTCGGGATCGGTGACGATCTTCTTACCATCGTTGAGGAAGATAACCGGCAGGGTGACCTTGTCGCCCTCATTGCCCTCGATCTTCTCGACGGTGATGACATCGTCGGTGGCGACCTTGTACTGCTTGCCGCCCGTGTTAACGATTGCGTACATGTTTACTTGCCCTTCATGCATCAGTTAGTGCAACAGCCGAATATAGTAGCAGGCGAAAATACCCCCGTCAACGAGTATGTGGAGCAAATCCACAAGTTCGCACAGGTATGGGGCTGACGAGTCGGCCCTCGTCGTCCTCGCATGCTTGATTCTGACGCTCGACATCGTAGGAGCAGATGGTCACGAGGTCTTGCATACCGGTGGAAACAATAGGTGCATCCACGCCCGGGGTCAAGCCCTGCAACAAAACATCAGCCGCAGAAAGCAAAATTTCCGGACGCATGGAGCCCTCGTTGTCGGCATGGGTGTCGAGCATGAGCACCAAATGGTCCGGGCGCTCCCCCGCCGTGAGCTCATAGCCAACGAGCGTGTGATCCAAATCCAAGCGCTTGCTCTTTTTGCCGCGCGCGTAGTCGATGCCATGATCCGCGCGCAGCGTGTCGATCGCACGACGCACCTCGTCGGCGCTTACGGGCGCCTCGGGATCCAGGTGTAAGTCGATGCGATACGACAGGCGCGTGAGCTGCGCCGTCAATGCCGGCGTGCGCACGTCGATGTACGCCGCCTCGATGGGCGCCAGATCGGCCGGAGACGCCGCAGCCAGGCGCTCAAACGCCTCGTCGAGCGCCACGAACTCGGTCATAAACAGGTCATACCACTCGCAGGTCGACGACGTACCAACCGGTAGCGCCGAAGAGAAGCCCACGCGCATGTGCGGAGAGAAGCCCTGCGTGACGGCATAGGGAAGTCCCGCACGGCGCACGATGCGCTCAATGGTATGGATCACTTCGAGATGGCCCAGGTACTTAAGGCGATCGCGCTTGCCATAGCGAACACGAAGTCTAAAGAGCGTGGGGTTGTCGGTCAGGCGCTCACTCATGCGCGATCACCCATCAATACATTCTTGGCGTGGAGCGTGGGGCAGATCCCGCAGCCGGTGCACGACGTGCGGGTGCAGTCGGGAGTCGTGACGCCCTCGAGCGAGCGACGGTACTCGCGCTCGAGGAAGCCGCGCGTGCAGCCGGGGCTCACGTGCTCCCAAGGCAGGCGCCAGTCCAACTCGTAGGGCAGGTGCACGAGCTCATTGAGGTCGATGCCGTTTTTGGCAGCAGCTTCCTTCCAGTTATCGAGCGAGAAATGCTCTACCCAGGCGTCAAAGCGAGAGCCCGAGCGCCAAGCATCGATGATGACGGGCGTCATGTCACGACCGGCGCGGGAAAGCGCGGCCTCGATGAGCGAGGTCTCGGCATCGTGGTAATGCACGCGGACGGCACGGTTGCGAACGCTCGTGATAAGCAACTTCTGGCGACGCTTGACGTCGTCGTAGTCGAGCTGCGGGCACCACTGGAACGGCGTGGCAGCCTTGGGGATAAAGACCGAAACCGAGATGGACACCGAGATCGAGCCGCGACGAGCCTTGGGCACCACGGAACGACCGAGCTCCAGCACGTGATCGGCCAGATTGGCGATGGCCACGATGTCCTCATCGCGCTCGCCGGGAAGGCCCATCATAAAGTAGAGCTTCATGCGGTTCCAGCCGGCCTCGAAGGCCGCCTTGGCCGCACGGTCCAGGTCCTCCTCGGTCACGTTCTTGTTAATGATGTCGCGCATGCGCTGGCTGCCGGCCTCGGGCGCGAACGTCAGGCCGCCCTTCTTTTCGCCGGCGACCGACTCGGCCATATCCACGCCAAACGAATCCAGGCGCTGCGACGGAATAGACACGCGTATACCCGTATCCTCCAGGCGACGGTTGAGCCTGCCGAGCACGTCGCGAATGCAGGAGTGGTCGGTCGTGGAAAGCGAGGTCAGCGACACCTCGTCATAGCCGGTCTTTTCCAGACCCTGAATCACCGACGAGACGATCTGGTCGGCCGAGCGCTCGCGCACCGGGCGATACGTCATGCCGGCCTGACAAAAACGACAGCCGCGGGCGCAGCCACGCAGGATCTCGATAGACAGGCGGTCGTGAACCAGCTGCGCATAGGGCACGCACGACTGCGACAGCGGATTCGTGGCGCCGAAATCCTCAACGACGCGCTTGTAGACCACGGTCGGCGCATCCTTGCCTTCACGCGGCACGGTGTAGCCATGCGGCGAGCAGGGCTCGTCGTGACGAACCTCATAGAGCGACGGCACGTAGTTGCCGGCAATGGATGCAAGCTGCTCGACAATCTGCGCGCGCGGGACCCCTTCGTCACGCAGGCGGCGATGCAGCTGGCAGGTCTCGAGCAGCGATTCCTCGCCCTCACCGATGAGGATGGCATCGAAGAAGGCCGCGTACGGCTCGGGGTTGTACACCGAGGGACCGCCGGCGATGATGATTGGGTCGTCTTCACCTCGGTCGGCCGCTAACAGCGGAATGCCAGCGAGGTCCAAAGCCTCGAGGAAGTTCGTCACCGCCATCTCGTGCGGCACATGCAGACCGACGATATCAAACGAAGCGACCGGCGCTGCACCCTCGAGCGATAGCAGCGGAATACCCGCCTCGCGCATGGCGTCGCCCATATCGGGCCACGGCACATAGCCGCGCTCGCAGGAGATGCCCTCGGCCTGGTTAAGGATGTTGTAGAGGATGGCGATGCCCTGGTTGGGCAGACCGACCTCGTACACATCCGGATAGATCAGGCAGCAACGGTAGTCGGCATCGGCCTTGGAAAGCGTGCCCCACTCGTGATCGATATAGCGGCTCGGCTTCTCGACCTTGGCGAGCAACGGCTCAATTAAATGAAAACAGTCTTGGTATGCAACGCGCAACGGAAAACCCCTAAGCAGCGAGATCGGATGCGTCTTGGTAGGACGCCATAGGACGGGTAGCGCCCGCGACCGTGGTCACCAGATCGCGAACGCGGGAGAACGTGGCAGTGACCACCTCGTTGGCACGGCTGTAGTCGACATCGCGCTCGTAGAGCGAAACAAGCGCACGGCCCATGCCGTAGGTGCCCGCGGCAGCAGTGAGCGCCTTGACGGCAAACCCAATATGCGGCGTCTGTTTGACGAGCGCGCGGGTGACCGCGCGGATCACAAGACCGCCGGCAAGCACGCCCGCGACCTCGTAGCCGCGCTCGGGCTTAATGCCGCGTCCAAAGACGGCAGCGAGCTCAAAGAGCATGCCCACCTGCGCCAGCGCCATAACGGGATAATCGGCGCCTGGCAAAAACACCAGTGCACCGGTCGCCATATTGGTGAGCGCGCACGAGGTGATGATACGATTGGCCGCCGCGATGCGCATGAAGGCAAAGTTCGCCGCAAAAGCCGTTTCCTTGTCGGTGCGGTCGAGAATCCAGCGGGCAAGCGTCTCGAGCAGATACGTCTTATCGGTTGCCGCTACCACGCCGAGCATGGGCGTAGACTCCTCGATAAACGGCACCTCCACAGCAGACTCGGCAAGCACGCACACGGGTGCGCCGGCGATCACGAGCTCCTGCACGGCACTCTCCAAGCGATCGGAACCACACGAGAGCACCAGTACCACATCGGTATCGGTCTTTGGAGCAATTCGCTCCTCCCCCAGACGCTCGACGCGCACAATGCCCGAGGTCGTCTGCGGCACAAAGGCGTCACGCACCGTCTCGGCCAGAAAGCGCGAGGCGGACGAATCCAGATAGACCGAAACGCGCACCGGCGTATCGGAATCCTTCTTAACGGACGCGCCCATCTTAAAAGCGCGGGTCAGCTTATCTACGGGAATTTTCATAGCAAACCCCTCCAGCGGTTACGCGGCGCCCGAACGATGCCGCCATATGGATTGTACGATACCCACCGTCAGCAGCTGAATCATCATCGAAGACGAGCCAAAGCTAATAAACGGTAGCGGAATACCGGTAATCGGCATCATGCCGATGCACATGCCGATGTTTTCGAAGGTCTGGAACGCCCACATGCCAACGATGCCCACACACGAAAGACGTAAAAACAGCGACTCACACTTAAAGGCGACGCGAATCGTCGAAAAGATCAGCAGCACGTAGAGGCACAGGAGCAAAAAGGAACCACAAAAGCCAAAGGTCTCGGACAGAAAGGCGAAGACGAAGTCGGTGTGGAACTCAGGCAGAAAGCCGCCGGCTGACTGCGTCGCATGGCCCAAACCCTTACCAAAGAAGCCGCCCGAGCCAACGGCGATAAGCGACTGCTGCAGGTTGTAGGCATCGTCCGAATCGGCATTATCGGGGTCGATAAAGACCGTCAGACGGTTCATCTGATACTGCTTGATGAGCACATCGTGGCCGAGCAGCGAATCAAAGACCGAATCGAGCGCCAGGACGAGGGCCACCAGGCCCACGAGCAGGGCCAGGGTCGACAGCACCCATTCGCGGCGTGCACCGCTCATGCAAATGACGATGGCGCCCGAAACCAGCACGACCAGGCCCGAGCCCAGGTCGCCCATGGCGACGACGGCCAAAAACGGAATGGACAGCATGCCGCAGAGCTTGACGTAGTCGCGAACGGTATCGATGCGACCGTTATACTGCGAGCCAAGCGTAGCAATAAAGAAGATGGTGATGAGCTTGGCAAGCTCAACCGGCTGGAATGTCAAGCCGATACCGGGAATCTTGATCCAGCCCGTCATGCCCAGACCGCCCGTATAGGACAGACCCGGAATCTTGGGCGAGAAGATCACGATCAGGTCGATGACGAGCAACGCCGTCGAGAAATTGGAAATACCGCGCAGGTCGGTACGCCAGACCAGCACCGCCAGCACCGCCCCGATGCCAATTCCCAGAAGATGGCGTGAAAACGATGCATCGGCCTTAAACTGCGAAGCCGACCAGATAATGATGGCACCGTAGGCGACGAGCGCCACAGTAGCCACGAGCACACCGATATGCACCTTTTGGCGAAACGTGCCGCGCGAGGCCGAAAGTTGCTTGTTGACGCGGTCCAGGCTGCTGCGAGAGCCGGTCTTGGTTGAACGGAACAGATCCGCCGGAGAAAAATCCATCGCAACCTCCTATCGAACCGAAGAATCGCCCGAGGCCGAAGAGGTATCGGGCTCGTCATAAATCACGCCGAGCACGTCGCGCACGACATGCATCGCGGTATCTGAGCCACCGCCGCCCTGCTCCAGGACGGTAGCGATGACATACTTGGGATCATCGGCCGGTGCATAGGCGCAGAACCACGCGTATTCATCCTCGCCACTTTTCTCGCCCGTGCCCGACTTGCCGTATACCTGCGGCGTCAGGGTGCCAAAGTGAGCCGCCAGGGACGTCGATGCCGTGTAAATCACGTCGTGCATGCCGTTGCGAACAAGAGCCAAATCCGAATCGCTGTTGATCTTGGCCTCCAGGCGCTTCTTCTTGCCCTTGCCGTTGTACTTATAGGCATCGCCGTCGCCATCGCGCGACACGGCAGACAAAAACACGTGAGGCACGTACTGTTTGCCGCCGTTGGCAAGACCCATATAGGCACACGCCATCTGCAGGGGCGTCACCAGGATGTCGCCCTGACCGATGGCAATGTTGGTCATATCGCCGGCATTCCACTTGCGGTCCTCGGCAGATGCGTCGGTGAAGTACGACTCTTTCCACTCGGCATCGGGAATACGGCCCGCGCCCTCACTCGGCAGATCGATACCGCAGGTCTTGCCTAGACCCCAGCGACGAAAGACCTCCTGCAGACCCTCGGGATGTTGCTCGTCATAAAAGAACGCCTTGCCCATGTCGTAGAAGACAGGGTCGCACGAGTTGGCGATTCCCGACTGCAGCGTCATGGTGCCGTGGCCGGAATGCAGCCAGCAGTACTTGCCCCACGACTTGCCCAGACCCGTCCAATAACCCGTGCAGTTGGTCGTCTGCCCCGACGTGTAGGTTCCAAACTCAAGACCAGCCAGCGCCGAGAGCGGCTTGATGGTCGAGGCCGACATGTACTGTCCGCTAATGGCGCGGTTGAGCAGCGGGTGCGAACCCTTGTCATCATTGAGCTCGGTCCACACGTCATTTGAGACGCCGCCGATAAAGACGGACGGATCGAACTTGGGCCGGCTCGCCATGCCCAGGATCTCGCCATTGTTGGGATCGAGACACACCACAGCGCCGTTGCCGGCATTGCTGTAGCCAGTGGTCTTGGCAAGCTCGATAGCGCTCGCCAGTGCCGTCTCACAGGCCTGTTGGATCTTAAGGTCGAGCGTGAGCTTAATGTCGGAGCCGGCCTTCGCGGGCACGGCGCCGGCCTGACCGGTCACATTGCCCGAGGCATCGACCTTGACGGTCTGCTCGCCACGAATACCCTGCAGCAGGTTTTCGTAGTAGCTCTCAACGCCCGCCTGGCCCACGATATCGCCCGACTGGTACGTAATCTTGCCAGCAGAAGCATCATCATCGCCAGAGGTTTTCTTATTCTGGGCCTCGAGCTGCTCGGAGGTAATGGTGCCGGTATAGCCCAAGATATGGCATGCCGTCTCGCCGTATGGATACTGGCGTTCGGTACGCTCGGCAATCTTGACGCCCGGGAACTCGCCGGCGTGCTCCTTGATATAGGCAACCGTGGAGCGACGGACGTCCGTCGCGATGGTATGCAGGCTCTGAGCGCCCTCTGTATTGTCCTGAATATTGCGAAGGACCGCCACATAAGGCATTCCAAGCACGTTGGCAAGATGGCGAACCAGAACCTCATCCTCGGCAAGGTCGCGGTAGGCCACGACAGCAAGTGAGGGACGGTTCTGGACAAGCGCCACGCCATTGCGGTCGAGGATGCGACCGCGCACAGCGGGTGTTGTAACGGTGCGTGTCTGATTACTATTGGCCTGCTTCTCGTAATAGTCCGATGAGACCATCTGCATGCCCCACAGCTTGACGGCAAGCGCCGCAAACATCGCGCCCACACCCGTGGTGAGGATGGAAAAGCGGCCCTTAAAGGCGGTCGACGCGGTATTGCCCTCGCCCTCGGTGGCGCGCGGGGCCGTTCCATGCTGCGTATCGTAGGTAAAACGGGAATCGCCACGACGCATGACGACCAGCGCGACCACGATGGCCACAACCAGCACGATACCGGCGATAATAACCGTCATCTGGGAAGACATCTACGGGCCTCCCCTATTTGAGCTTGCGGGTCTTGGGCTTAAAGCGCATACCCGTCTGGCGTCCGCCACGTGCGGAGAATCCATAGCCGGACTGCGGCACGACGCCGGACATCAAAAACGGAATGGCAACCAGACCCGTCAGGATCGAAGACGGCAACGCATGCCCAAAGATCGCCACGACAAAGCTCGTCTCCAAACCCATAAACAGCAAGATGATGCTGTAGATCACATTAATGACGAGCGCAAAGGCGCCCACGGTGATGCCGCGCGCACTCGGGGTACCGCCCGTCTGACCGACGGCGCTGTGCACCAGGGCAAAAGAGCCCACGGTCAGCAGGAGCGACATAACGCCCACCGGCACGGCAGCGGACAGGTCATAAAACAAGCCGCTGCAAAAACCGCACACGACGGCACGGGTCGGGTCGCCCGAGAACACGCTTAGGCACACCAGGATAATCATGAAGTTGACGTGACCGCCCGCAATGGAGATCTGCGGTGCCAGGCCTGCCTGCAGCAGCACGCACACGATGGCGGCGATCACAAACGTACGGGAGCTCATCCCTTGCTCGTGTAGATCCATGGACATGCCCCCTATTCGCTCGAGCCAGAATCGGTCGTCTCGGACGTGTCGGAACTGTCATCCGAGCTCTCGTCCTTCGTCTTGGTCGCAGCGTCGCGCGACGTTCCCTGCGGCGTGCTGTTGGCCGTACTCACGTCCTCATCCGAGGCCGATTGTTCGTCGGTCAGCGAGGTGATGACCAGCACTTCCTCGTTGTTCTCGGCCGTGGTCTGAGCGCGCACCACAATGGTGTAGTACACGTCGTTTGCCGATTTCTCAACCGACGAGACGGTGCCGAGCGGTAGACCCTTGGGGAACACGCCACCGATGCCCGAGGTCACGATGATGTCGCCAACCTTAACATCGGAGTCGACGCTCACGTACTCAAGACGCAGCGTGCCGTCAGCCTGACCCTGCAGCATGCCCTGGGCGCGCGTGTCCTGCACCATGGCGGATACGCCGGAGTTCTCGTCGCCAATCAGGCGCACGGTGGACGTTTTGGCCGAGACTTCGATGATCTGGCCGATAACACCGGCCGAACTCGTCACAGGCATGTTGATGGTAAGCCCGTCGGCAGAACCCTTATCAATCGTGACGGTCGAGGTCCAGGCATCGCCCGAGGCACCAACGATACGAGCTGCGGTCGATTTGAGGTTGTAGGTCGACTGCAGGCCGACCAGCCCCTCCAGACGCTCAGCGATCTTTTGAGCCTCAGAAAGCTCGGCGACCTTAGAGGTCAGCTCCTCATTTTGCTTCTTGAGCTCGTCGAGCGTGTCCTGCGACGCCGTTAGGTTAGAGAACACGTTGCCAATCGCATTGAAGGGAGCCGCCACAGCCGAGCCCACAAAGCGCACCGGAAAGGTAATCGTCGTTACGCCCGAACGCACGGCATGAATCGGCCCTGCCTCGCCCTCGCGGATGTAAAACGTGAGCAGCAACACCGAAATCAGGCTGAAAACAATCAACGGGCGCATACCCGTTGATTGTCGCTTGGTATTCAGATTTGTGGAGAAACCCGAAGATCGTGCCAAATGGAATCCACCTTTTGGAAATTAAGCATTGGTCTGGACGAAGCCGCCATCAAACGCATTGGCCTCGAGCACGCGGGCGCAGCCGTTAACGACATTATCGAGCGCCGTGGGGCTGACGTTGACCGAAACACCGGTCTCATCGCGCAGGCGCACGTCGAGACCGCGCAGCAGCGCACCGCCACCGGTCAGCAAAATGCCGTAGTACATAAGGTCCGAGGCAAGATCGGGAGGCGTAGCGTCGAGTGCGTCCTTGACGGCCTTGGCCATCTCGTCGAGTGGCTTGTTGAGTGCGCGACGAATCTCCTCGCTCTCGATGCGCACGGTCTTGGGCAGACCGGTGATCACGTCGCGGCCGTTGACCTCGACGTCGAGCTCGTCCTTGAGCGGCACGGCGGAACCGACCTTGATCTTGATGTCCTCTGCCGTACGCTCGCCGATGGCCAGGTTGTAGGCATCGCGAACGTGCGTGAGGATGGCCTGGTCGAACTCGTCACCGGCAATACGGATGGACTGCGAGACGACGATGCCGCCCATAGCGATAACAGCGACCTCGGTGGTACCGCCACCGATGTCGATGACCATGGAGCCGGTGGGTTCCTCGACGGGCAGGTCGGCGCCGATAGCGGCGGCCATAGGCTCTTCGATCAGATAGGCCTGGCGGGCACCGGCCTGGATCGTGGCCTCAAAGACAGCTCGCTTCTCGACCGACGTGACGCCGGAAGGAACGCAGACGACAACGCGCGGACGCGGGGTCCACGGATAGCGCTTCTCGGACGCCTTGTCGATAAAGTAGCGAAGCATGGCCTCGGTAACATCGAAGTCGGCGATGACGCCGTCCTTCAGGGGACGAACGGCCACGATGTTGCCGGGCGTACGGCCGAGCATGCGCTTTGCCTCGATACCGACCGCCAGGATGCGCTCGTCGTTCTTGTCGATGGCGACAACAGAGGGCTCGCGAATGACGATGCCCTTGCCGCGCACGGAGACAAGCGTATTTGCGGTGCCGAGGTCGATGGCAAGATCGCCCGCATAGCTACCGAAGAACATATCCATCAAAGAAAACAACGCAACTCCTGATGTGTTGGATGATTGCTGGAAAACTACTAGCTCATCATACTAGCGCAAGCCCGGCACCTCACTTGCGGTGAAGCGCCGGGCAAAGCTAAATCCCATAAGGTCACTACTGGTTGTCAGCAGCCGAGAAATCCATATCGAGCGAGGAAACGGCCCAGCCGATATGGTTATCGGAGCGCACGAATTTGACGGTGTACTCCTGCTCGCCGCCCTTGGACAGCGATGCCTTAACCTTAGCGGTCGTCTCGGTCATGGACTGATCCATGCCCTCGACGGACACGGTGGCACCCTGCGGAATCGAGGAGATGATCATCGACTTGGCGTCCTCGGACAGGCTCGAGGCCAGGCAAGACTCGGCCTTTGCGGTGTCACCGTCGCCGGCAGCCTGGAACAGATCGGTAACGACAGACTCCTGGGACGGGAAGCCAAAGCCGCGCGTGTAGGCAAAGCCCAGACCGCCCGCGGCGATCAAAATGAGCAGAAGCAGCACGATGAAGACTTTGAGACCCGTGTGGCGATGGCGGCGACGAACCTTGGCCTGCTTACGATCCTGACGGTCCTGCTGGACCATCTCGGACTCGGACAGCGTAAAGAAGCCGGTGTCCGAGGGATCGGGCATAAACTGACCGGTCGCGCCCGTAGGATCGAGCGGATCGACGGCAGGAGCGTCCATCGCGGGCGCCGGAGCCGTGGCCATAGCCGTCTGGGCAGACAGCGCGGCAAGCGAATCGTGCACGCGGGCAAGCTCATCGGCCTGCTCGGAGGTGAGCTGGTAGATGCCATCGGCAGTAGCGGCGTTAAAGGCGTCGAGTGCGTCGGAGGGGCGGCCGGCGGCAGAAAGTGCCTGACCCATGCCGGCGTTGAGCGCACGCGTGTCGTCGCGGGGGCCGGCAAAGTCGATAGCCGTGCGGTAGGTCTCCACGGCATCCGCCGGACGGCCGAGCTTAATGAAGCAACGACCAAGCTCGCCGAGTGCGGCGGCAGGAGCCGGATTGGCGCCGTCGATGGCAGCCTGACGGAAGGCAGTACCCGCGTTGGCATAGTCGCCCGACTGGAACAGCGCGTTACCCAGGCCCAGATAGGCCTTGAACGGCGTGGCATAGGAAGCATCCTGCGTAGCAGCAGAGAACGCCTGAGCGGCCGTCGTGTAGTCGCCCACGGCGGCGAGTGCCTTGCCGCGGTTGGTGAGCAGCGCGCCGCGCTTGCCGTAGGTGCCGTCATTGAGGGCAGCGGCGTAGGCCTCGGCGGCCTCGGCATACATGCCCAGGTGCATCAAGGCGTTGCCACGAAGGTGATCGGCCTCGCCCATAATCTCATCGGGAGTTTTTGCCGCCCCAAGCATCTGGGCTGCAGCGGAAAAATCACCCGCGCGGTAAGCGGCGCGGCCCTGTTGGATCAGCTGGCTATTCAAGGAAGTCCCCTTTACTCGTGAACGATCTCGACATGGACGATCTCGTCACCGGCACGCAGCTGCGAAATCACATCGAGACCCTCGACCGTGGTACCAAAGACGGTGTAACCGGAATCGAGGTTATGCTGGGCACCCAGGCAGAAGTAGAACTGCGAACCCGCGGAATCGGGGTCCATGGAGCGTGCCATGGCAAGGGCACCATCGACATGGCTGTTGCGCGGATTGGTGGCAAACTCGCCCTTGATGCAGTAGCCGGGACCACCGGTACCGGGCATGCCGTCGGGGCCCTCAAGACCGGCAGCGACGTCGGCGCCGGACATATCGCGGGTATTGGGGTCGCCGCCCTGAATGACAAAGCCGGGCACATAGCGATGGAACTTAAGGCCATCATAGAAACCCATCGTGGAAAGCTCGCAGAAGTTCGCGACATGAATGGGAGCGCCCTCGCCGTCAAACTTGACCTTGATGGTACCCTTCGACGTCTCGATAACGGCGCACTCGTCGCCGGCAAGCTGATACTCGGGCGTGTAGAGCTCTTTCTTAAAACCAAACATGTGGTTCCTTCCTCGTGCGTTTAAAGCATATTTGTACGAATTGTAGCAATAAGCATGCGCTTACATCAATTGCGCACGTAGGTTATGCCGACTATGGCGAACTAATTTTAGAAACGCTGCTGCGGCTTCCAGGAACCCACATTGGCGTCGTACTGGTTCAGCGCGCTGTTGCCGCCCTGCGCGATGGGCGCCAGGATCTCGCTTTGGTGGGAACTCATCGACTCACCATCAGGAATGGCCAGCGAGATGTCCCAACTCTGGCAGATCACGTCGACACGCTCGAACATCCACTCGGCAAGCTGCTTTAAGTGGGCGATGTCATCCGCATAGACCGTATCGTCCTGATACTTAAGGTTGTTGAGCTCATCTTGCGTCTTTTTGATCTGGTCGCGCAGGGCGTAGGCACTCTGCGACAGCTCCTGACGGGTGGACAGCGGCGATCGGAGATAGCCGTTGTTAAAGGAATCGATGACCTCGCCGATCTGGTCCTCGTCACCGTAGGACACGATAGTCTGATACAGACCGTCGAGCCTGGTATAGAGCTGATCATCGGTGAGCACGGTTTCTTCCTGGACCACCTCGGCAGAATCGTCCTGCTTGGTATCGTCCTCAGTCGCCTCGCCCTTTTGGCGCGTAGGGAAGGTCGTCTGCGCGGCCTGGCCAAACTGGTCATAGAAGCCAGGCATGACACCCATGGGATCGGCTGTCACGAACCAATAGGCACCGCCGCAAAGGACGGCAAGGACCGCGATGACGATGAGCGGCTTGGGGATATGACGCTTGTGCTTGTGATAGGCGTCCTCGTCGGGGTGCACCTTGCGCTTGGGTTTTTGAGCATCGTCATGCAGGGAAACGGGCGTGGGAATATCGACCTTGGGGATACCGAAATCCTTATCGAAAGCCGGCAGCACGCAGGTCTCGTTAGGATCAGCGGCATCCGAAAGCACCGCAGCGGCAGAGGCCGGCGCATGCGGCACCTCGGTATCGATCTGCTCTTGCGTTAGGCGCGGAAAGCCCGCCGTGCGGCCCGCTGCCAGGTCGGATGCGGCCGCGTCCTCGGAGAGGATACCCGGAGCGGGGCGTCCGCATTTGGGGCACGTACGATCATGCGGAGAAAGACGGGCACCGCAGCCCTCACAGAACACGAACTCGGTGTGCTCGGGACCATCGCCCGGACCCACATAGGCGTTGCAGTAGGGGCAGAACGAGGCGCCGTCCTCGATAGTCTTAAGGCAATGCGGGCAGATCACGGCATCCTCTTTTCGAAGCAATTCAAACAATCGAGGTTAGAGCATAACATCGCCACGGCCCCACAGGAACAAGGCACCAATTCAACATCGCCAGGGCGCGTAGCTACTTCTTCTTTTTGCTTGGCATCGAGACTTTGATGCCTTGGGCGGACTTGGTCACACGAGAGCGCTTAGCTCCGGTACTCTTCTTTTTCTTGGGCTGGGCCTGGCCCACGCCCTCGAGTGCGCGGGCCTCGGCCTCGCGAGCGGTGCGATCTTCGCGGCGCTGCGCCATGTCGGCGGCGACGCGCTTGGCAAAACGCTCGGCCGTCGAACCCGTCGAGCTCACCTTGCCGCCACCGCGACCCAGGCGGACGTGCACACCGCGGCCAAAACCAGTTGCGGCATGACGACGACGCGGCTTGAGCGAATCCATCATCGTGGCGAGCTTAAAGAACACCGAGCAGGTAAAGACCACGATGACAGCCAAGATAACCATCTGGCCCATCGACAGGTTGGCAATAGACAGCAGCCCCGGGAATCCGATAACGCCCACCAGGATGCCGGCGACCACAAACACAAAGAGCACCACACGTAAGGGCGTGAGAGGCTGCGAGATGCGCCAGATTAGGCTGACGCTCGCCGCGCACGACGTAAGCAGACACATCGTAGACAGCGTGAGCTGGCTAAAGCCAAACACGCGCGCCACAAAGATATCGAGCGCCGCAGCCAGAATGACCGCAATCGACGCCGGCAGTGCACGCTTGAGTACATTCGTCAAAAACGCACCCTTCACGCGAGCATTGTTGGGCTCCAGGCCCAACACAAAGCCCGGCGCGCCGATGCAAAAGAAGTTGATGAGTGTCATCTGGATGGGCTCGAAGGGGTACGGCGGCAGCGCAATGCACAGCGCCGCCAGCCCCATCGAGAACAGCGTCTTGGTCAGGAACAGCGAGGCCGAACGCTGCAGGTTGTTGATGGAGCGACGGCCCTCGGCCACCACGGCGGGCATCGAGGCAAAGTCGTTGTCGACGAGTACGATCTCGGCCACATTACGCGCGGCATCGGAGCCGGCCGCCATGGCGACGGAGCAGTCGGCTTCCTTGAGCGCCAGCACATCGTTGACGCCGTCGCCCGTCATGGCCACGGTGTGCTCGCGGCGCTTGAGCGCCTGCACGAGCTCGCGCTTCTGCTGCGGGGTCACACGACCAAAGACATGGTAGCGGTCCACTGCGGCATCGAGCTTGGCAGGCGTATCGAGCGTCGTGGCGTCCACATAAGCGTCCGCCCCTGGCACGCCCACCACGCGCGCGATCGACGACACCGTACGCGGGTCGTCGCCACTGATCACGTTGAGGGTCACGCCCTGCTCGTTAAAGTAGCCGATGGTCTCGGCCGCCGAGGTACGGATCTCGTCGCGGATGGTCACAAAGCCCACGGGCTCGGCCTCGCCCACCATATCGCCATCGGGTGTAAAGCCGTCCACGCGCGCCACCACGAGCACGCGGCAGGTGTCGGCAAGCTCGGCGACACGGTTCTCGACCTGCGAAAACACACGATCAGAGAGCACAAACTGCGCCGCACCCATCACATAGGAACCCTGCTCAAAGGACGCACCGCTCCACTTTTTGGAGGACGAGAATGGAATGACCGACAGCGGCTCGGACACCTCGACCGGGCGATCGGCGTAATAGTTGAGCAGCGCCTGGCAGGTCTCGTTGGCATCGGCCGAAGTCGCACGTGCCACGTTAGCCAGCGCAAAATCGAGCACCGTGGTATCGACGGGAACAGCCGCCTCGTCCGAGCCAGCGCCTAGGCTGACGCCCTCAACCGGCAGCGGATACGTGCCCTCGACCTCCATGCGACCCGAGGTAATGGTGCCAGTCTTGTCCAGGCACAGCACGTCGACGCGCGCGAGCGTCTCGATGCAGTAGAGCTGCTGCGCGAGTACCTTGCGGCGCGCCAGGCGCACCGTGGCGATGGCAAGCACCGACGAGGTCAGCAGCACCAGGCCCTGCGGAATCATGCCCAAAAGAGAGCCCACCGTGGACAGCAACGCCGACGAAGGCACGCGACCGGCAAGCAGCTCGGAAAAACACCACGAAAGCGCGCTATCGCCCGGCGTACCGGCGGCATCCCACAGCTCGCTCACACTCGAGGCAAAGAGCGCCAGGCCGAGCGGAATCATAATGAGGCTCGTGAAGCGCACGATGGCGTTGAGCGCGTTCATGATCTCGGAATTGACCTTTTTGACGTACTTGGCCTCGTTATTGATCTTTGCCACGTAGTTGTCGGCGCCAACATGGATCACGCGGGCGCGCAGCAGGCCCGAGTCGATAAAGCTGCCGCTCATGAGCTCGGAGCCGGGCTGCTTTTTGATGAGATCACTCTCGCCCGTCAGCAAGCTCTCGTTAACGAGCGCCTCGCCCGACACCACCACGGCGTCGGCCGGAATCTGGTCACCGCGCCCCAGGCGAATAATGTCGTCGAGCACGATCTGGTCCAAGTCGAGCTCCACCTCGGCACCGTCGCGCACCGCGATGGCCTTCTTAGAAGTCAGCAGCGTAAGCTTGTCGACCATCCGCTTGGAGCGCATGGACTGGATGACGCCGATGGCGGTATTGAGGAACACCACGAACAGGAACGTCAAGTTCTTAAACGAACCGGTCAGCAACACCAAAATCGCCAAGACCGCGTTGATCAAGTTGAACAGCGTGCAGAGGTTTTCGATAATGAGCTCGCGGACCGATTTGGTCTTGCGCTCCATGTTGCGGTTGATCTTACCGGCGGCGATGCGCTCCTCGACCTCGGCGGTCGAAAGTCCGCGCTCGATATCCGTTACTGCCATACCACGTCCCATCACGTCGCGTCGGTATAAGAAAACCGCCCGGACCATGCGAGGTTCGGACGGTCTTACGTTCGATGGTGCCCCATGTTGGATTCGAACCAACGGCCTTCTGCTCCGGAGGCAGACGCTCTAATCCCCTGAGCTAATAGGGCGAACGGTTGGCATTATACCCAAGTGCGCCACGGGCTAACAAAAGAATAGAAAAAGCTTTGCAATTACGTGGGAGACACGGCGCAAAGGCTCGCTTTAGAACACAAAAGTGAAACAATTAGTATAAACTCACATGCACCATATATACACGGCTCGCGATGCGGGCCGTTTTTGCAAAAGTTATCCATCGAGGTGAGAGGCACACCATGATTGCAATTTTAAAGCAGAGCGCCAGCGACGAGGCCGTCGGCCATATCGTCAGCTGGATTGAGAAGAAGGGTCTCAAGACCGACGTCTCGCGCGGCGAGAACGAGACCATCATCGGCCTGGTGGGCGATACGACCAAGATCGACCCGTTCCTGCTCGAGTCCATGGATGTCGTCGAGCGCGTGCAGCGCGTCTCCGAGCCTTTTAAGCGTGCCAACCGCAAATTCCACCCCGAGGACTCCGTCATCGACTGCGGCCACGGCGTCAAGATCGGCGGCGACCAGTTCCAGGTCATCGCCGGACCCTGCTCTGTCGAGGGCGAGAACCTCATTCGCATCGCACGCCGCGTAAAGGCCGCCGGCGCCACGATGCTGCGCGGTGGCGCCTACAAGCCCCGCACCTCCCCTTACGCCTACCAGGGCATGGGCCCCGCCGGCCTGGACCTGCTATGCGAGGCATCCGCCGAGCTCGACATGCCGATCGTCACCGAGATCATGGACCCGCGTGACGTGCAGGTCTTCTTAGATAAAAAGATCGACGTCATGCAGATCGGCGCCCGCAACGCGCAAAACTTCCCCCTGCTCAAGGAGGTCGGCAAGACCAAGACCCCGATCCTGCTCAAGCGCGGCATGTCCGGCACCGTCGACGAGCTGCTCATGGCTGCCGAGTACATCATGAGCGAGGGCAACGACAACGTCATTCTGTGCGAGCGCGGTATTCGCACCTTCGAGACCCGTACCCGCAACACCTTCGACCTCAACGCCGTGCCGGTGCTGCACCACCTGTCGCACCTGCCCGTCGTCGCCGACCCCAGCCACGCCACCGGCTACACCCGCTATGTCGAGCCCATGGCGCTCGCCGCGACCGCCTGCGGCGCCAACGGCCTGGAGATCGAGGTCCACGACGAGCCGAGCCGCGCCTGGTCCGACGGCGCCCAGGCCCTCACCCCCGATCAGTTCGACGACACCATGCGCCGCATCCGAGCCATCCGCGAGGTTGTCTGCCAAGAGACCATGGAGTAGCCCATGGGTACGGTGAGAAACGCGCGCGTTAACCAGGGCGGCCCCAAGTGCGCCGGCATCGTCGGCCTTGGCCTCATCGGCGGTAGCTTTGCCCGCGGCTATGCACAGGCGGGCGTCCGCGTGCTGGCCTGGGACCCCGATGACGATGTCATGACGGCCGCCAGCATGGGCACTGTCGCCGGAGAGCTCAACGACAAGACACTCGGCGAATGCGACATCATCGTCCTTGCCTGCTATCCCGAGGCATGCATCGAGTGGCTCGAGGCGCATGCCCAGGCACTCGCCGACGCCACCGATACCGAGGCCATCATGGGTCCCGTGGTGATCGACACGGTGGGCGTCAAGGGCATCGTGTGCGAGCGCGCCTTTGAGCTTGCCCGTGAGAACGGCTTTTACTTTGTGGGCGCGCACCCCATGGCGGGCACCCAGTTCTCGGGCTACGCGCACTCCCGCGCCGACCTGTTCCAGGGCGCCCCCCTGGTGCTCGTTCCGCCCGCGGTAGACGATGCCCTTAAGCTGGAGCTCTTGGGCCAGGTGCGCGAGATGGTGCGCCCCTTGGGCTTTGGCAAGTTCAGCGTAACGAACGCCGCCGAGCACGACCGCGTCATCGCCTTCACGAGCCAGCTTGCGCACGTGGTGTCCAACGCCTACGTAAAGAGCCCGACCGCCCAGGTTCACCACGGCTTTTCGGCCGGTAGCTACCGCGATCTCACCCGCGTGGCGCACCTCAACCCGCAAATGTGGTCCGAGCTCATGATCGACGACGCCGACGCGCTTGCCTTCGAAATCGACCACCTGATCGACTCGCTCGGCGCCTACAGCTGTGCGCTCAAGAACCGCGACCAGCGCTATCTGGAGAATCTTCTTGCCGAGGGAGACCGCATCAAGCGCGCGCTCGACGACGAGTCCTCCCACTAGACCACCTATCACGCCAGGTCGAAAGGACCGAAGCTTATGGCGATTACCATCGATATCGACACTGCACGCCCCTATCAGGTGCATGTTGGCACGTTTTTGCTGGAGCAGGCGGGACCGCTCGTGCGCGCCACTGCCGGCGGCACCAAGGCCGTCATCGTAACGGACACCAACGTGGGCCCGCTCTACCAGATGCCCGTTAAGCAGAGCCTCGAATCCGCAGGCTACGAGGTGAGCATATGCACCTTCGAGGCCGGCGAGGCCCATAAGCGCGCCGAAACCTATGTTGCCATTTTGGAGTTTGTGGCCGAGCACGAGCTTTCGCGCTCCGACGTGATCGTGGCACTCGGCGGCGGCGTCGTGGGCGACGTGGCGGGCTTTGTGGCCGCCACCTACATGCGCGGCTGCAAGTTTGTGCAGATCCCGACAAGCCTGCTCGCCATGGTGGATTCGTCGGTGGGCGGCAAGACCGCCATCGACCTGGCCGCCGGCAAGAACTTGGCCGGCGCCTTTTGGCAGCCGAGCGTGGTTATCGCCGACGTAGGGTGCCTGGCCACCCTCACGCCCGAGCAGTTCGCCGACGGCTGCGGCGAGGTCGTCAAGCACGCCGTGATCGCCGATCCCGAGCTCTTCGCCGAGTTGGAGAAGACCCCGCTCACGCTGGAGCTGCTCAACCGCGATGTGGCCCGCGTAGCACTCATCATCGCCCGCAATATCGACATCAAGCGCGCCGTGGTCGTCGCCGACGAGCGCGAAACCAACCAACGCAAGCTCCTCAACTTTGGACACAGCGCCGGACACGCCGTAGAGGCCTGCGAGCACTTTGAGCTTGGACACGGCAACTGCGTGTCGATCGGCATGGGCATCATCACGCGCGCCGCGGCCCTGCACGGCGTCTGCGACGCCGAACTTCCCGGCCGCATCGAGGAGCTCTGCGCCCGCCATGGTCTCAAGACCCGCTGCGAGCTTTCGGCCGACGCCATCTTTGCCGAGGCGCTCCACGACAAGAAGCGCGCGGGCGACACCATCGACCTGGTGATTCCACACGGCATTGGCCGCTGCAGCATCGACCGTACGCCGCTTTCCACCTTCCATGATTTAATTGCCGAGGGCCTCGGCCAGAAGGGAGACGCATCCGTATGCTAGCCCGCATCACCCCCTCCCCACTCAAGGGCACCGTCCCCGCCATCGCATCCAAGTCGATGGCGCACCGCCTCATCATCTGCGCCGCACTCGCCAACGGCGAGACGCACGTCACTTGCAACACCACCTGCGCCGATATCGAAGCCACGGTGCGCTGCCTCACGGCGCTGGGCGCCCGCATCGAGACCGTCGAGGACGGCTTCCAGGTCCATCCCACTATGAAGAGTATAGAGTTCGGCCTGCTCAAGGCACTTGCGGGCGGCACGCTCGACTGCGGCGAGAGCGGCTCCACGCTCCGCTTTATGTTGCCCGTCGCCTGCGCGCTGGGGGCAGAGGCAACCTTTGTGGGCCAGGGCCGTCTGGGCGCACGCCCCCTCTCCCCGCTCTCCGATGAGATCATTGCCGCCGGCTGCGACCTGCAGGGCCTGGGCGGTTTTCCGCTCAAGACAAGCGGCCGCATGCGCCCGGGCACCTTTATCCTGCCGGGCAACGTGAGCTCGCAGTACATCTCCGGCCTGCTGCTGGCGGCCCCGTTGCTCGCCCAGCCCTCCTGCGTGCAGGTGACCGGCCTCATTGAGAGCCGCCCCTATATCAACCTGACCATCCAGGCCATGAAGGCCTTCGGCGTCGAGGTCAACGTCGAGCGTATTCCGGCCAAGGACGGCCAGCCCGAGGTCACGAACTTCCGCGTGAGCAGCGGCTCGTACCGCACGCCCGGCAGCGTAGCCGTCGAGGGCGACTGGTCCAACGCCGCCTTTTGGCTGTGCGCCGGCGCCATCGGATGCGACCCCATCACCGTCGAGGGCGTGTCGCTGAGCTCTGCACAGGGCGACCGCAACGTGCTTGCCGCGCTTTCGCGCTTTGGCGCCCGCATCGTGCGCTCCACCAACGCCGCCACCGTGCAG
The DNA here is from genome assembly GCA_048362915.1 of Collinsella sp. Taxonomy (GTDB): domain Bacteria; phylum Actinomycetota; class Coriobacteriia; order Coriobacteriales; family Coriobacteriaceae; genus Collinsella. The sequence continues at coordinate 9,479 of DBFPAR010000006.1, read as the reverse complement.
TCCGACAAGCTCGCCGGCTTTGAGATGAGCGCCCACGACATTCCCGACCTGGTACCCGTTATCTCGGCCGTGGCCTCGCTGGCTCAGGGCCGCACGTTCATCCGTGACTGTGCGCGCCTGCGCATCAAGGAATCTGACCGTCTGGTCACCACCACCCGCGAGCTCACCGCGCTGGGCGCACAGGTGCGCATCGCCGGTGACGACCTCATCATCAAGGGTGTCGATGCCTTCACCGGCGGCGAGGTCGATTCGCACAACGACCACCGCATCGCCATGATGGCCGCCATCGCCGCGAGCCGCGCCACCGGCGAGGTCGCGATCCACGGCGCCGAGGCCGTCAACAAGTCCTATCCCGATTTCTTCGACCACTACCGCCTGCTGGGCGGTAAGGTCACGCTCGAGGAGGAATAGCATGTCCTCGACCTTTGGCAACGTCTTGCACTTAAGCATCTTCGGACAGTCGCACTCCCCCGCCATCGGCTGCTCGCTCGATGGCATCCCGGCGGGCATCGCCGTGGACCAGGAGAAGCTGCAGGCCTTCCTCGACCGTCGCGCCCCCGGCCGCGACGAGACCGCGACCAAACGCCGCGAGGCCGACGCCGCGCATATCATCGCCGGTGTGGTCGATGGACATACCACCGGCGCGCCCATCGCCGCGATTATCGAGAACACCAACACGCGCTCCAAGGATTACTCCGAGCTGCGCCGCAAGCCCCGTCCCGGACATGCGGACTTCCCTGCGCGCGTGAAGTATCACAACATGCACGATGTCGCTGGTGGCGGGCATTTCTCCGGCCGCCTAACGGCACCCTTATGCATCGCCGGCGGCATTGCGCTACAGGCACTCGAGGCCCGCGGCATTCAGGTCATGGCGCACGTCGCGCAGATCGGCGGCATCTCCGACCTGCCGATGGACGATATGGTCTATCGCGAGGCCGACCGCAAGGCGATCCTTACGAACGATCTGCCGTGCATTGACGCCGCCGCAGCCGGCCGCATGCGCGAGGAGATTCTGGCCGCGCGCGACGAGCTCGACAGCATCGGCGGCATCGTGGAGTGCGGCATTTACGGGCTTCCCGCGGGTATCGGCGACCCCATGTTCGACGGCATCGAAAACCGCATCGCGCAAATCGCGTTTGGCATTCCCGCCGTAAAGGGCGTGGAGTTTGGCATGGGCTTTGCCGTGGCCGCCATGCGCGGCAGCGAGAACAACGATCCGTATCGCATCGATGCCGAGACCGGCGAGATCGAGGTCGAGTCCAATAACGCCGGCGGCATCCTGGGCGGTATTTCGACCGGCGCGCCCGTCATGTGGCGCATGGCCGTAAAGCCGACGCCCTCAATTGGCCGCGAGCAGCAGACCGTAGACATGGACGCCATGGAAAACGCCGAGCTCTCGGTCCACGGCCGCCACGATCCCTGCATCGTCCCCCGAGCCGTCCCCGTAGCCGAAGCAGCCGCCGCCCTCGCGATTTGGGACGCCCTCCTAGAAGACGCCGGACAGCTTTAGTCCACCCACCCCAAGGGTAGTTAATTTGGGACGGGGCTATTTTAGCTACCCCCATATGCCAGTTAATATTTGCCCTGGCACCCATCGATTCGTCGACAGTCAAAGGGTAGCTAAAAAAGCCCCGTCCCAAATTAACTACCCCAGGCAACCATTCACGAAAGGGGTCCCTATGGACCTTGCCGATATTCGCCAGGCCATCGATGGCATCGACACCACGCTCCTCAACAGCTTTGTCGAGCGCATGTACATTGCCACCGAGGTAGCCAAGTCAAAAATCGAGACGGGCAAGGCCGTCTTCGACCCCGCCCGTGAGCGCTCCAAGCTCAACAACCTCGCCAGCCGCGCGCCCGAGCGCTACAAGGCGCAGACCATCACCCTGTTCCGTCTCCTCATGAGCATGAGCAAGGCCGAGCAGCAGCGCTACATCAACGAGCTCAAGGGCATCACTGTCTCGCAAAAGGCCCACGCGACGGCTGCAGCCTCCGACACGCCCTTCCCTCAAACTGCCACCGTCGCTTGCCAGGGCGTTGAGGGTGCTTACAGTCAAATCGCCGCGTGTAAGCTCTTCGACGTGCCCGATATCGCGTTCTTCGAGACCTTCGAAGGTGTCATGCGCGCTGTACGCGACGGCTTCTGCGAATTTGGCGTACTGCCCATCGAAAACTCCACCGCCGGCTCGGTCAACGCCGTCTACGACCTGCTCGCCCAGTTCGACTTCCACATCGTGCGCTCGCTTCGCCTCAAGATCGACCACAACTTGCTCGTCAAGCCCGGCACCAAGCTCGCCGACGTGCGCGAGGTCTACAGCCACGGCCAAGCCATTGCCCAGTGTGCCGGCTTTATCGAGTCCCACGACCTGCACGCCACCAAGTACCCAAACACGGCCATGTCGGCCGAGATGGTCGCCAACTCCGAGCGCACCGACGTCGCCGCCATCGCCTCGCGCAGCTGTGCCACGCTGTATGGCCTCGAGGTGCTGGAGCCCAATATCCAAGACTCGGACAACAACTACACGCGCTTTGTCGTCATCAGCCGCGAGCCGCGCGTCTACCCCGGCGCCAACCGTACCTCGCTCATGATCACCACGGCCAACGAGCCGGGCGCCCTCTATCGCGTGCTCGAGCGCTTCTACGCACTCAACATCAACCTCATCAAGCTCGAGAGCCGCCCCATCCCCGGTCGCGACTTTGAGTTTATGTTCTACTTTGACCTGGACTGCCCCTTTGGCAGCAAGGCCCTCGACGACCTACTCGATTCGATCGACGACGTGTGTGAGAGCTTCACCTACTTTGGCAGCTACACGGAGGTGCTCTAGATGACCGATACCGCCGCAACCCGCCCCTACGGCGTACTGGGCCGCGTGCTGGGCCACAGCTACACCCCGACCATCTACAAAGAGCTCGCTGGGCTCGAGTACGTGCGATTTGAGCGCGAGCCCGAGGACCTCGCGGCCTTTATGACCGGCAACGAGTGGGAAGGCACCAACGTGACCATCCCCTACAAACGCGCCGTCATGAACTACCTGGACGAGCTGAGCCCGCTCGCCGAGCGCATGGGCAACGTCAACACCATCACGCGCCTGCCCGACGGGCGCCTGCGCGGCGACAACACCGACTACTTTGGTTTTCAGTGCCTGGTCGAGGAGCTGGGGGTTGAGGTTACCGGCAAGAAGGTCCTCGTGCTTGGCGCTACCGGTGGTGCCGGCACCACGGCAAGCATGGTGCTCGGCGACCTTGGCGCCACCGTGGTGCCCGTGGGCCGCACGAGCGAGGTCAACTACGGCAACATCGCGCAGCAGTCCGATGCAACGTTGCTCGTCAACTGCACACCTGCCGGCATGTTCCCCCACTGCCCCGACGCGCCTTGCACGCTCGAAGGGCTCGATGCGCTCGAAGGCGTTATCGACATTGTCTACAACCCCGCCCGCACGGGACTCATGCTCGAGGCCGAGCGCCGCGGTATCCCTTGCATCGGCGGTCTGCTGATGCTCGTGGCCCAAGCGGCACAGGCCGTCGAGCGCTACACCGGCCAGGTCACCCTGCGCGAGCGCATCCTGGATGTAACGGAGCGCTTGTCACGCCGCGAACAGAACATCGCGCTGATCGGCATGCCGGGCTCGGGCAAGACCCGCGTGGGTGAGCAGATTGCCCTGCTCACGGGTCGCGAGCACATCGATCTGGACCGAGCCCTCGAGGAACGCCTCGGCATGCCCTGCGCCGACTTTATCGTCGAGCGCGGCGAGGCCGCCTTCCGCGAGCAAGAGACAGCGGAGCTGGCCGACATTTCCAAACGCAGCGGCCTGGTGCTTTCCACCGGCGGCGGCGTGGTCACACGCGACGAGAACTACCCGCTGCTGCACCAGAACAGCCAAATTGTGATGCTCAATCGCAAGCTCGACGAGCTCGCCCACAAGGGCCGCCCCATCACCGCGCGCGACGGCATCGACAAGCTGGCCGAGCAGCGTATGCCGCGCTACCGCGCCTGGGCCGACTACATCATCGACTCACGCGACTGCGCCGCCAACACCGCCCATGCCCTCCTCGACACCCTCCCACCCGCTCTCTAACCAAAACCACCACAAAGGGGACAGGCACCTTTGTGGTGGTTTTTCAACCGCAAAGGAAGCAACCATGAAAGCACTCGTCATTAACGGCCCCAACCTCAACATGCTCGGCATTCGCGAGCCAGGCATCTACGGCAGCGACAACTACGATCGCTTAGTGCAGATCTGCCAGGAAGCGGGTGCCGCACAGGGCTTCGACGAGGTCGAGGTCTTCCAGTCCAACCACGAGGGCAACATCGTCGACAAGATCCAGGAGGCCTACGGCAAGGTCGACGGCATCGTCATCAACCCGGCTGCCTACACGCATACGAGCGTGGCGATCCTCGACGCCCTCAAGGCCGTTGCCATCCCTGCCGTCGAGGTGCACATCAGCGCCGTAGAGACGCGCGAAGACTTCCGCCAGGTGAGCTACGCCCGCCTAGCCTGCTTCGCCACCATCACCGGCGAGGGCCTGCAAGGCTACGCCCACGCGCTGGAGCTGCTGAGGGAACGTCTCGAAAAGTAGCCTCGCGAGCAAATCCATCAACGCGATTCACACGCTAATAATGCCAGTGCCGCCAGCAGCAACCTCGCTACTGGCGGCACTTTATTACTGGCATATAATCATTGCAGTCACACAACGTCTGGAGACGCGCATGTTAAGCATCCATCTGGGGGATTACCCCGGTTCCATCTACGATACCGAAACCTATTTTAGGAACTCATACTTGGACTCATGGTTCGAAGACCCTATGGCCGCACAGATTATTAAAAGCGTGGACGGATCAGAGCTCATCGGTCCCCACAACATCGTAAGCAAACAGCTGGGCTCGATCACCCCACTCGAACTGTCCGGCGGCGTTAAGACGCTGCTGCTGGTGCGCAATCTCCCAAATATGGTGTTCAACGCATCCACCTGCGGAGACAACTGTGCCCGCTGGCTACTCAAGATCGGCAAAGAGCAGGATGTGATGGTGACCTTATACCACATCATGAAATTCCCCTGGAAGAGCTTTGAAATCCGCATTGAAAACGATGGCCGCATCGTCAGAAACATGCAGGAGTTTGTCGGCGCCACGAATGACTTTTTGGATGTTGATGAGTAATGAAGGGAACGCATACCGTTGTCGTAGAGCGTGCAAAGGTCAAATACACACTCACGTTTAAGCGCAATATTTCCTTTATACGCGGCAACAGCGGCACGGGTAAAACGACGCTCATCTCGATGATTCGCGACTACAACGACCGAGGACCGGAAAGCGGCGTTGCACTCAGTTGCGACGTGCCTTGCGAAACGCTTTCCGGCAGACGCTGGGAGCGCGAGCTATCGATCATCGAAGATTCAATCGTCTTTCTAGATGAGGGTAACGAGTTTATCTACTCAAAGGACTTCGCCAAAGCCGTCAACGGCTCGTCCAACTATTTTGTTCTGATATCTCGTCGCGATGCCAACGAGCTCCCCTACAGCGTTGATGAGATCCTGAAGCTAGTCAACACGACAAGTAAAACAATCAATGGCCGCAAGAGCGACAGGCGCTTCTACTCGGTGACCAAGCCGCTATATGACCACACGGCAAGTATGCTGTATCAGGATCTAAATGTTGGATTCGAGGTACCCGACGCCGTAGTTGTCGAGGATAGCAAATCTGGCTATCAATTCTACGACGCTCTTTGCAACCGACTCGGGATCCCCTGCTATACCGCCACCGGCGTTGCGAATCTAAAACGTACGATTCACGAATGTCCCGAGCAAAACATCCTTGCTATTGGAGACGGAGCAGCATTTGGTCCCTACATCGAAAAGGTGCTCGGACAGCGCGTTTACAAGAACGTACGCTTGTTCCTCCCCGAATCATTCGAGTGGACACTCCTGCAATCTGGCCTCATTCCCAGTAACGATATCTTAAAAATCCTCGAGGATCCCTCAAGCTATATCGAAAGCCGCGACTACCTGAGCTGGGAGCGGTTCTTCACCGATGTGTTGATCAAATACTCGGCAGACACTCGCTACGCCTACAGAAAGGTAAAGCTCAATGAGCAGTACCTGAGGCCGCAGGCGATGAATGCAGTTGCAAACGTCTTGCCCGAGTGCCTGAAGGCAGACTAGATACAGCGGGGAGGGCCAAGTTGGTCCTCCCCGCTTTTGTTACGCCTTCTTGATCACGTACGCCAATCCGATATCGCAGGCACAGCGTACGATTGACGCGAAGAGCCACGATGCTGGCAGCGTCATAAGCAGAGGCATGGTCTGCCAAGGAATAAACCAATCGACCGCATGGATCGTAAAGATTGCCAGACTGGCTTGCCCGCAGAACGCTCGCACCACCGCTTCGGCCTAAACGTATACCCGGCAAGAATAAAGAACACCGGCATGTGAAAAAAGCCCAGGCCACCAAGCGGTCCGGGCTTAATAAACGATGGTGCTCCATGGCGGATTCGAACCGTCGACCTTGGGATTAGAAGTCCCCTGCTCTATCCAACTGAGCTAATGGAGCAAATAACCGCACGCCCAAGCAAGCGCAAGCCTGTCAGGCGCAAGTAATTATAACCTAGTTGAACTGCTCGCGGTACGCCTTGCAGACCTCATCAACCGGGCCGTCCATGCGAAGGTCGCCCTTCTCAATCCAAACGGCGCGCTGGCAGATGCGCTCAACCTGCTCCATGGAGTGCGAAACGAACAGAACCGTCACGTCGCCGCTCTGGATAAAGTGCTGGATGCGGTCCTCGCACTTCTGCTGGAAAAACACGTCACCGACGGACAGCGTCTCGTCAACGATCAGAATATCGGGCTCGGTAATCGTCGCGATTGCAAAGGCGATACGCGCCACCATGCCTGAAGAGAAGTTCTTAAGCGGCATATCGACAAAATTCTGCAGCTCAGCGAACTCAATAATGCCGTCAAAATTGGCGTCGATGAACTCCTTGGTATAGCCGAGCAGTGCGCCGTTCAGATAGATGTTCTCGCGGGCGGTCAGCTCGGGGTCAAAGCCGGCACCAAGCTCAATCAGCGGCGCGATGTTACCGTGCACCTTAACGCTGCCCTCGCTAGGCTCAAGCACGCCAGCGATAATCTTAAGCATCGTAGACTTGCCGGAGCCATTGGTGCCAACCAAACCGACAACTTCGCCGCGATGAATATCGAACGAGATGTGCTTAAGCGCTCTAAACTCCTCAAAGAACAGCTCGTGCTTGGCAAGCTTGATGAAGTACTCCTTGAGGTTGGTCAGCGACTCGGACGCCATGTTAAAGATCATGGTGACGTCGTCGACCTCGACAGCCAGAGGCTGCTCGCTGTAATCAACAACAGATTCAGTCATCACAGCACTCCTTAGATGTAGAGGATGAACTTGCGCTCGGACTTATGGAACACGGTGTAGCCAATAACAAGCGCAAGAACCGCCCAAGCGACGCACATACCAAGCGTCAAAAGCGAGGGCGTAGTCTGGAACAGGAAGATATCGCGCATAAACTGCAGGTAGTTGTACATGGGGTTCGCATACACCAAGATCCGAACGATATGCGGCATCTGAGCAACAAAGTCAGTCGTCCAGAAAATAGGCGTGATATAGGTCCAAGCCGTGATGACAACACTCCACAGATGCATAACATCGCGGAAAAAGACCGTGAGGGCCGAGAGCATCATGCCCAGGCCCATGCAGAAGCACATAAGCAGCAGCAGGCAGACCGGAAGCAGAATCAGGTGCCAAGAAGGCATGACGCGGAACCACAGCATAACGATGGCGACGGCGACCAGCGAGAAGGCAAAGTTGACCAGCGAGAAGAGCACCTTCTGCACCGGGAAGACCCAGCGGTGCACTTTAACCTTCTTGAGTAGCGGAGCCGCACCCACGATGGACGTCAGAGCCTGGTTCGTAGACTCGGACATGACGGCAAAGGTGACGTTACCCACGATCAAATACAGCGGGTACATCTCGGGCGTAATCGAGCCATTGCGGCCCTGGGCAAAAATCGTCGAGAACACGATGGCCATGACGATCATCATCAGCAGCGGGTTGAGCACCGACCACGCGACGCCCAGAACACTACGGCGATACTTGATCTTAAAATCCTTGGTAACCAGCTGACGAAGGATAAACGCGTCCTTCTCAAATTCGTTCTTAGCAAACGTCGCAGGCAGACTGCGAGTTTCTTGTTGCTTTGTCTGATCCGACACGGATGCAACTCCTTTACTCGTAATCGTTGACAAACGAACAGTATAGACCCGACGGCCATGCAAACGATTCGCGCAACAAAACTGGAGAACTAACCCACATCTCAGGATGCCAAGCCCAAACGGCTATACTTTCAAGGATTGAATGTATAAGGAGCATTGAGTGAATTCTGAATCCATCGCCGTCATCATCCCCTGCTACAACGAAGCGCTCACGATTGGTAAGGTCATCGACGACTTTCACCGCGAGCTTCCGCAGGCGACGGTCTATGTCTATGACAATAACTCGTCGGACGATACCTCACGCATCGCCACCGAGCACGGCGCCACGGTGCGTTTTGAGCCGCGTCAGGGAAAGGGCAACGTGTGCCGTCAGATGTTTCGCGACATCGATGCCGATTGTTACCTGATGGTCGACGGCGATGACACCTACCCCGCCGAGGCGGCCAAAGCCCTCTGCGAGCCCATCCTCAACGGCACGGCCGACATGACCGTGGGCGACCGTCTTTCCAACGGCACCTATGCCGAGGAGAACAAACGTGCCTTCCACGGCTTTGGCAACAACCTGGTACGTGCCATGATCAAGTGGATCTATGGCTACAGCTTCGATGACGTCATGACCGGCTACCGCGCCATGAGTCGCCCGTTCGTTAAAACCTTCCCTGTGCTTTCCGAGGGCTTTCAGATCGAAACCGAGCTCTCGATTCACGCTGTCGACCACCGCTGGCGCATCAAAGATGTGCCCATCGAGTACCGCGACCGTCCGGAAGGCTCCGAGTCCAAGCTCAATACCGTGAGCGACGGCATTAAAGTCGTCGCGATGATCGGCACGCTGTTCAAGGACTACCGCCCGCTGAAGTTCTTCAGCCTGGTTGCGCTTCTGTTTGCGGTGATCGGCCTCGCCCTGGGCACGCCCATCGTTGTCGAGTATTTCCAGACCGGCCTCGTTCCGCGCTTCCCCACCGCCATGCTCGCCGCGTCGTTTATGTTCCTGTGCGGCCTGAGCCTTGCAACCGGATTCATCCTCGATTCCGTGGCAAAGGTCGAAAAAAAGCAGTGGGAGGTCAACGTGTACAGCAAATACGCCTACAACGACCAGCCTGGCAGGTCCGCCACCACGCCAAGCGAGAGGTAGATCTTGTTAGCGCCGGGCGATTTTAGCCGCTAATAGTCAAACTATTTTGACCAATCCCGGTCACCGAATAATGGCCACCGTGCCTCCCCGCCGCCACTACGCTGGTGGTGCCAACACGCCG
>DBFPAR010000005.1:0-1092 GCA_048362915.1 Collinsella sp. | reverse complement strand
CCCGGTAATACTGCCGCATGGTGGTGAGCATGTTGTCGATGTTGAAGTCGGACTTCTCCACCTTGATGTCACGCTGTGCCAGTTCCTTGCGGTAGTCGTCACGCATATACTCGTAGAATGTGTTGAACGACGGCACGATGCTCCGGTCTGCCTTGATGCGCTCGATGTAGGCACTCACGGCACTGCCCAGCTCGCCGCTCTCCGTCTTCGTCACCCTGTCGTCCTCAGACTTCCAGAGCGTCAGCAGCAGGGTCTTGATGCTGTCCTTCTTCTCCACATCGAAGATGTAGTCATCGGTGTAGAACGGGTTGAACGATATGGGTTTCTCCTCCGTGTAGGTGAAGTACACGCCGTCCGCTCCGCCTGTCTTGCGCCGGATCATGCCGCACAATCCCTGATAGGAGTTTCCCGTGTCCACCAGTACCACATGCGCGCCTTGCTCATAATATTGCCGCACGAGGTGGTTCATGAAGAAGGACTTGCCGCTGCCCGAAGGACCCAGCACGAACTTGTTGCGGTTCGTGGTGATGCCCCGCTTCATGGGCAGGTCGCTGATGTCGAGGTGCAGAGGCTTCCCCGTGAGCCTGTCCACCATCTTGATGCCGAAGGGTGAGAGCGAACTGCGGTAGTTGGTTTCCTCCGTGAACAGGCACACCGCCTGCTCGATGAAGGTGTGGAAACTCTCTTCCGCCGGGAAGTCAGCCGCGTTGCCGGGTATCGCCGCCCAGTAGAGCGTCGGGCAGTCTATGGTGTTGTGGTGCGGCACGCACTCCATGCTTGCCAGCTGGCTGCCCACGTCGTTCCTGATATTCTTCAGATCCTCCGCGTCGTCGCTCCACGCCATGACGTTGAAGTGTGCCCTTACCGAAGTCAATCCGTATGACCGGGCTTCGTTCAGGTACTGGTCTATCCACTCGCGGTTGATGCTGTTGCTCCTTGAATACCGTGAGAGCGACTGCATGTTGCGGGCGGACTTCTCGAACTTCTGCAAGGCTTCCTCGCTGTTGTCTATCAGTACGTACTGGTTGTAGATGTGGTTGCAGGAGAGTAGCAGCCCCACGGGGGAGGCGAAGGAGAGGCGGCAGTCGCTCC
>DBFPAR010000004.1:0-163384 GCA_048362915.1 Collinsella sp. | reverse complement strand
CTGCCCGGATGCGACACTTGAAGTGTCCATCCTCGCAGTATCCGGTTCTCAAGGTGCACGCCTGCGCTGGTTCCCGGTTGCACCGGGCCGCGCGGCAAGGAGATATATTGCCAGACCGGAGGGGCGCCGGGGGCGGGAATCTGGCACTCCATATTTTGTTCACAAATGAATATGTCCCTCAGTCGCGTCCCTGAGGTTATAACTGAAGCATTGGCTTCTGATATTGGCGATGACCAGCTGTTTTATGTGTATTGAGACATCGGTCATCTCTGGAGCGCTACTTTACTCCAAAGGCATCAGTTATTTGTTTCCCATCGGTAAAAGGCGGGTTTTGTTCGCCAAGCGTTCTTATATATAGCTAGATACGGGTTCGAACCCGTGCACCGGCAACAAAAAAGCGACCAACCGGAGTTGACCGTCTCAACAATCTTTGGGTGGGCCGTCAGGGGTTCAGCCTGCTTCGCAGGCGGCCGCTGCGGCGCTTTCGCGCCTTGCGCGCTGCGCTGGCAAACGCTCACGCGTTTACTCAGCTCCGCGCCCCGACGGGTTCGAACCCATGAAAGGGCGACAAAAAAGACGGCCAACCGAAGTTGACCGTCTCAACAATCTTTGGGTGGGCCGTCAGGGGTTCGAACCCTGGACCTTGGGATTAAAAGTCCCCTGCTCTGCCAGCTGAGCTAACGGCCCGCGGGTGGCATTGTACCACGGTCTGGGACTATTCCCAACTCCATTGGCCGTTCTGGAAAATCACAACTTCACGTCCATCAGGCGTAATGCCCGTAATATCGATGTCGTCCGTGCCGATCATAAAATCGACGTGCGTGCTCGAGACGTTAACGCCATGCTCCAGGAGCTCCTCCTTGGACATGTCATACCCACCCTCGATGCATTCGGGGAAACCGACACCTAGCGCGAGATGGCAGCTAGCGTTCTCGTCATAGAGCGTATCGTAGAACAGAACACCACTTTCGCGGATCGGCGTGTTCTTGGAAATGAGCGCGACCTCTCCCAGGTGAGCAGCGCCCTCGTCAGTATCGATGATACTTGCGAGCGTTGCCTTGCCCACGCGGGCGTCGTAGTCCACCACGCGGCCGCCCTCGAACTTAATCCAAAAATCTTCGACCTTATTGCCGTGATGGATGAGCGGCATGGCCGAGTACACGATACCGTCGGCGCGCATGCGATCGGGCGAAGTGAAGACTTCCTCGGTGGGAATGTTGGGGAAGAAGGGGTGCCCATCGGGCGTCTTGCCCTTGCCGCCGGCCCACTCGTGACCTTTCGTCATGCCAATCGTCAGATCGGTTCCATTTGCCGCGTTGTAATGCAGGTAGTCGAAACGATTGTCGTTCAGGAAACGCAGGTTCTTTTCGAATGCGGCGTCATGGAGTTCCCAGTCGCTCTCTGGGTCCTGGCCATCGGCGCGCGCGGTGTGCAGAATCGCATTCCACAGCTTATAGATTGCAACCTCATCGGCGTCTCCCGGGAACACCTCGTGCGCCCAAGCCACGACCGGAGCGCCGGCGATGCACCACGGATTGATGTTGTAATCCAGTCCACGGCGGAAAACTTTGCACTGCGTATTCCTCGCCTTTGATGCCGCGGCCGGCTTGGCTGGATCGATGCCCTTGAGGGCCGCAGGATCCGCACCCTCGATAAAGACAAAGCAGGCACCATCCTGGGCCAAGGAATCCAGCTGCATGCGCTTCCACTCGGGCGTCTGCTCAAAATAGCTTTTCTCGACATGCTCGTACGTGAGCCTCGTCACGGCATCATCGGCCCAAATGACCGTCACGTGGCCGGCGCCGGCAGCATAGGCCTCCGCGACCACCACGCGCGCAAACGGCGCGCACTCGACCGGAGACTGAACGACGACCTCCTGGCCGGGCTTGACGTTTACGCCCTTGCGGACGACCAGGCGCGCGTAGTTTTTAATCTTGGGCTCCAGGGCCTTCATGCCCTCCAGAGCCTCTTCGACCGTCAGGGCAGCTCGAATCATGTGCCACTCCATCTATCTATAGAACAGTAAAAAGGCGCGCCGCAAAAACGACGCGCCTTATATCTTAGCGATAAGTATGTATGCAAACGCTACTTCTTCTTGGAGTCCTTCTTGTCCTCCTCGGCAGCCGCGCGCTCAATAAGAGCGTTGAGCTTGTTCTCGGACATGCCCTCGGCCTGCGCGCGGTACATGTTGCGCAAGGGACGAATACGAGCGAAGTCATAGATAAAGTCGCCCAAAATGATGACGTAGGACAAAACAATGCCGACCATCTGGACAGGGCTGGACACCATGCCAGCGGGAGCGAAGTACAGCGAGGCCCAAATTGCCACGACGAGCACCATGCCAATGGCGAGCACAATCCACCAGATGCGACGGCGCTTGGTGTAGTCCTCGTCCTGCTTGAGGAGGATATTCGACACCGTATAGATGCGGTCCTCCTTGGCGCGCTGCTTAGCCTTGCGGGCGCGCTTCTCCTCTTTAGAGAGGCCCTCGAGGTTCTCGCCCTTCTCGAGCTCTTTGCGGCGTGCCTTAGACGAAGCCGGCACGACGCGAACGGAGCTCGCTGCTTGGCGGGCGGGCTTAGCAGATGCGGCAGACTTGCGCGCAACCCCGGTAACTTCGTGGGATTGCGTGCGCTTGTTCGTGGCGCTACGGGTACTCACTTATGCATTCTCCTTCATGCTTGTGAACTGGGAGCCCGTGATGATCTGGAAGGCCTCGCGATAGCGCTCGGACGTACCATCGATGACCTCGGCGGGCAGGTGCGGGGTCTCCCCCGTCATATCCCAGTTGGCCTTGAGCCAATTGCGGACGAATTGCTTGTCGTAGCTAGGCTGGATCTTACCCTCCTCGTAGCTGGCAGCAGGCCAGAAACGGCTGGAGTCGGGCGTGAGGCACTCGTCGATCAGCGTGACCTTGCCATCGATGACACCAAACTCGAACTTGGTGTCGGCAATGATGATGCCACGGGTCGCGGCGTACTCGGCAGCGGCCTTGTAGATCTTGAGGGAAAGGTCGCGAATCTGCGTGGCGATGTCCTCGCCCACGATCTCGCAGCAACGCTCGAACGAGATGTTCTCGTCGTGGTCACCGATCTCGGCCTTCGTGGACGGCGTGAACAGCGGTTCGGGAAGCTTGGAAGCCTCGGTCAGGCCCTCAGGCAGCTGGATGCCGCAGACGGTGCCGTTCTCGTCGTAGGTCTTCTTGCCCGAACCGGTCAGATAGCCGCGGACGATGCACTCGATAGGAATCGTCTGGGCCTTCTTAACCAGCATGGCGCGGCCAGCGAGGTAGTCACGATACTCAGCAAACTCCTCGGGGAAATCCGCCGGATCGATGGAGACGAGGTGGTTGGGGACGATATCGGCAAACTTGTCGAACCAGAATGCCGAGATGCGGTTGAGCACCTCTCCCTTAAACGGAATCTCGTCGGGGAGAATAAAGTCGAACGCAGAAATGCGATCGGTGGCGACCATCAAAAGGTTTTCGCCGGCATCGTAGATATCACGAACCTTGCCACGGGAATCCGGACGACGCTCCATCGTTGTCACGTGAGTCACTCCTTACCTAAATACGACAGAAATGCGGGTTCTTTCCCGCATGTTTTCGCAAACTCGGAGCGGCAGGAACGCGGCCCCTCCTTCACCGAATAGCGAAAAGCTAGTGCTCCATTGTAGTAGATGCCGCGTCCGCCGTGTGCTCGCGAGGCAGATGAATCGTAAAAGTCGTACCCTTTCCAAGCTCCGACTCCACGGATATGTAGCCATGGTGACGCTCGACGATTTGCTTGGTCACGGCGAGGCCAACGCCCAGGCCGCCGGCTTCGCGGGCGCGGCTGGCATCTGCGCGCCAAAATCGCCCGAAGATGCGCGACAGGTCGTCCTTGGCAATACCGATACCGGTATCCGAAACGGCAATACTGACATGCTTGCGGTCACTGAGCACCGACACCACGACCCAACCGCCCTCGGGGGTGTAGCGCATGGCGTTGCTCATGAGGTTGATGACGCACTGCGTGATCATGTCGGGATCGGCCTCGACGACATCGTCGTGACCTTGGGTTTCATCTGCAAAGCGAAGACGAAGGTCACGGTCGGCAAACAGACGCTCCTGGCCGTTCACAATCGATCGCACGAACGGAACCATGTCCACCGGTTCTAGATTGAGCGGAGCCGTGCTGTTTTCCATACGCGATAGGTCGAGCATCTGCTGCACCAGACGAGCCAGGCGACGCGTCTCGGAAGCAACGGTCTCCAAATGCTCATCGTCGGTGGGATACACGCCATCCTGCATGGCCTCGACCGTTGCGAGCATGGCCATAAGCGGCGTGCGAAGCTCGTGTGCAACGTCTGAGGTCAGGCGCTTCTCGTGTTTCATATCCTTCTCGAGCGAGGTGGCCATCTCATCGAAGGTCTCACCCAGCTGATCGATCTCGTCATCACCGCGCAGCCCCGTGCGAGCCGACAGGTCGCCGTCACGGATTTGCTTTGCGGTACTGGTGATGCGATGAATCGGTTTGGTGAGCATGCGCGACACGAGCGATCCGATAACGACCGAAATGCAGATTGCAACAACCGCGGCGAGGGCCATGGCGTTAAAGGTCTTCTCCCTAAACGCAGAGTCCGCCTTGGTGAGCAGAGCGTCGGAGCCGATGGCCCACAGCTTTACCTGTCCGACATGCTCGCCGGAAGACGTTACAATCTCGACGTTAGCAACGCTATCGGAGTCGGTTGGAGCAGACGAGACCGGGCTATGCGATGCCCTCTTGCCGCTCGTGTCGTCGGTCGTAGCCTGGTTTTCGCGTACATCGGCGGTGGCGCTTGCCGAGGGCCAGGAATCGTCATAAACGATCACACCCTTTTTATTGACGACCTGCATGCCCAGATCGTCGGAAACCAAACTCGACGTTGCGACCGTGCGCAGTTCTCCCGCGGTCCAAGAGCCGTTTTCCTCATATGAGGTCGCCAACTTCTCGGCAGCGGAATTTGCGATTTCGACGATATTGGAGCGTGTGTAATCCGAAAAGAC
This sequence comes from Collinsella sp., assembly GCA_048362915.1. GTDB lineage: Bacteria > Actinomycetota > Coriobacteriia > Coriobacteriales > Coriobacteriaceae > Collinsella. Next base: position 158,358 of record DBFPAR010000004.1, on the reverse strand, counting down.
CGTGCCCCACACAACAGAGACAACGCCCACCAGCACCAATACCGTCATGAGCGATGTCAGAGCAAAAGCAAGTGCCATGCGCGAGGGATAGCTCATCGTTGGCCGTGAATCGGAACGAGGCGTGTTCCAACTAGCCTTGGAACCCGCCTCGCTCTCCTGCTTGTGCTTTTGTCCGATTTCAAAGCGCGCAGGTGTCATATGTGATTTCCCTATTTCTCGTCCGACTTATCGGTCTTGGCCGGAGCCTCGAAGCGATAGCCGACACCATGGACGGTGTAGAGCCACTTGGGCTTCTTGGGATCATCGCCCAGCTTGGCGCGAAGATTCTTCACGTGGCTATCGATGGTGCGCTCATAGCCCTCAAAGTCATACCCGAGCACTTTCTCGACCAGCTCCATGCGGTTATACACACGGCCGGGATGGCGGGCAAGCGTGGTGAGCAGCTTAAACTCGGAAGCCGTCAGATCGACTTCCTTGCCCTCGACCAAGATCTTGTGGCCCGAGATATCGATGACCAGATCGCCGAAGTCGAGTACCTCGACGGCGGGCTCGTCGGCCTGATGGGCACGGCGGAACAGAGCGCGAACGCGGGCGACGAGCTCGCGCGGCGAGAACGGCTTAATCAGATAGTCGTCGGCGCCGAGCTCAAGACCGATAATACGGTCCTCGATCTCGCCCTTAGCCGTCAGCATGATGATGGGGACATCCGAGGTATCGCGAATGGTGCGGCAAACGCGCTCGCCGGGAATCTTGGGGAGCATAAGGTCGAGCACGACCAGGTCGAACTGATGCTTCTCGAACTCCTCGATCGCGGACTGGCCGTCGCCGACGCCCACAACCCAGTAGCCTTCGCGCTCGAGATAGGCAGCGACGGCGTCACGGATTGCCTTCTCATCCTCGACCAGCAGAATCTTTTTTGCATCTGAAGCCATAACACGGCCCCCCTGTCTCAATTAGCTAAGAACAAGCCCATTTTAACGCACCTGAGCCCGCCGGATGCCGCTATGACGCGGCAGCTCGGCGGGCGGTACTCACAATTACAACGCGTTTATTCCCCTGTTGGCGCCTTTTTAACCCCTCTAAGCTTAAAGAGAGAATAGGCGTGCAGTGACCGTCTCTGGTATACCCTGGCTGTTGCGCACCGTGGCGTACGTAAGGAATGAGTCCGATTTTCCCGCCGTAGCTGGATAATCGCCATACTCCAAAGCGCGGTCGGGCGACAGCAGCGAGCCATAGGTCTTGGCAGAGGTGTCGATCAGGAAATGCGACGCCTGTACCTTAACAAGGTATTTATTCTTCTTGCCAGCCGCACATGCGAGCGGCTCGCGTGACAGGAAGAGGTACGGCCCTCCCTCATTACCGATATACGTGCCCATATTGCCCAGGCTGCCCACGCCACTATAGGCCGCCTCGATAGAAAACACGAAGGTATCGCCCATATATACGGCCTCGAAAGGCGAAACTGACGAAGGGAGGACCAACTGGGCACGCTTGGTGTTGTTGCCGTCGGTCAGATCGATTGCCGTTATGCCGTAGTAGACGCCCTCGTCGTTGCGGACACGCGGCGAGATGGTCAAAATGCCGTCGCTCGCGCGCGGGGCCGATGCAAAGCGGCCCGTCGATTTCCAAATTACCTCGGCCTTGGATTCATCAAGCGAGCGACGATAGCAAAACGAATCACTACTCGTTTTATTGCCGCCTGCCGAAGGCATTTTATACCAGATGACCGATGACCCGAACGCCGTAAACAGGGGCGGATCATAGTCCTTGCCACCTCGATCGAGCTCAACCACGTCGCCAGAGAGCGAAGCGCCCGACAGATTTTGAGCGTAGAGCTTCCACGATGAATTGGCAAAGTTCATCTCAACCCACGCGAATACGCCGTCGCCGGCACGGACATCGTAGAATGCATATCCCGTGCCCTCGATAGGATCCTCGATTAATGTGGTAAGCGAGCCATCACCCAGGTTGAGCACACCGAGTGTGTTGGCGTGCAGCGCCGATGCGGGCGCCATCATCGCCGCGGCGTAATCGCCGTCGCAGTAGTACAGCAGCGTACCCAGAGGCAGCGTCCACGACGCCGCCGGCTCAAGATCGATGTCGACTGCCTCGTACTCATCCGTAATCGAGATGATCTTGGAATCGTCCTTGATAACCTGCGGCTCGCCGGCGGCATCATCGCTGGTGCCCGTTTTTTTCGAGCATCCGGCAAGCACCGTGGCAGCGCCCGCGGCAGCCCCACCGAGTACAAAGCCGCGACGCGATATTCCGTTCTTGATGTGATCGGCGATACCCATTAGGCGATCTCGGTGCGAGCGGCCTCGATAGCGCGTGTAAGCTGGTCGGCGCAGGAGGTCTTTTTCATACCGCAGGTATTACCGGCGAGAACCTCGATTACGCGATCGGCAGGAGCGCCCTCGACCAGCTTGGAGATAGCCTTGAGATTGCCGTCGCAGCCGCCGGTAAACTCAACGCCCATCACCTTGTTGCCGTCATCGGAAAGATCAAGGTGAATATTGCGAGCACACACGCCCTGAGGCTTGTAATCAAACGAAATCATGCGATCCCCTCTCAGAATGTTATTCGAGACGACTATTATCCCCGTCTTTCCCTAAATGCAACGAGGCGCTTTGCCGGCAACACACATTACCAGCAAAGCGCCCTAAAAAGCTAACGTTATGCCCGAACCTACTCGAAGCTCAGCTGCTTCAGACGATCAAAGACCGTGTCGATACGGGTGAGGAAGTCCCACGGATCAAAGATCTCGTCGAGCTTCTCCTGACTGACGGTGCAGCGCGGGTCGGCCTCGAGACGCTCCTTAAAGGTGGGGCCGGAGACACAATCCTGTACCTCGTGCCAAGTTGCCATGGCGTTCTCCTGCACAATGGCGTACGCGTCCTCGCGGGTGATGCCCGTGTCGACGAGGGCGAGCAGCACCTTGGAAGAGAAGATGAGGCCGCGGGTCTTATTGAGGTTGGCCATCATGCGGGCGGGATACAGCTGCAGGCCGTCGATAACGCGGATGAGGCACTGGAACATGTGGTCGAGGGCGATGAAGCTATCGGCCTGGGCGACGCGCTCGGCAGAGGAGTGCGAAATGTCACGCTCGTGCCACAGGGCGACGTTATCGAAGGCAACCTGGGCGTTGGACTTCACGACGCGCGACAGACCGCAGACTTTCTCCATGGTGATGGGGTTGCGCTTGTGCGGCATGGCTGAGCTGCCCTTTTGGCCCTTACGGAACGGCTCCTCGGCCTCGAGCGTATCGGTCTTCTGTAGATTGCGAACCTCGGTAGCGATGCGCTCACAGGTGGCCGCTGTAGTGGCAAGCACGCCGGCAAGGTAGGCATGGTGATCGCGGCTGATGACCTGCGTGGACAGGGGATCGTGGACCAGGCCCAGGTGCTCGCAGACGTACTCCTCGACGAACGGCTCGATGGAGCTGTACGTGCCGACAGCGCCCGAGATAGCACCGAAGGCAACATTCTTGCGGGCGTCCTCAAGACGATCCAGATCGCGCTTGAGCTCCCAGGCCCAAGAGCCAAACTTCATGCCGAAGGTCATCGGCTCGGCATGGATGCCATGAGTACGGCCGGCGCAGAGCGTGTTGCGCTCCTCAAAGGCGCGACGCTTGCAGATCTCGCCGAGTTTTTTGACGTCCTCGATGATCAGGTCGCAGGCCTGGGTGAGCTGGTAGCACAGGGCCGTGTCGCCCAGATCGGAGCTGGTCATGCCATAGTGAACCCAGCGGCTGGGCTTGGGGTCGCCCTCGGGAACATCGGCATCGATGTACTCCTTCATGTTGGTCAGGAAGGCAATGACGTCGTGGCGCGTGACTTCCTCGATCTCATCGACCTTCGCCTTCTCAAAGTTGGCATGGTCGCGGATCCACTGGGCCTCGTCTTTGGAAATACCGATCTTGCCGAGCTCCGCCTGGGCCTCGCAGGCCAAGACCTCGATCTCCTGCCAAATGGCGTACTTGTTCTCGAGGGAGAAAATGTGTCCCATCTCCGGACGGGTATAGCGATCGATCATAGCGGCTCCCTTTTGGTTATTGGCACGTTGGTCGTAACCCATCCATTGTACCGTGCGCAGGTGCAAGTATGGGCAGCAGGCATTAACCTAACATTTTGGAATTGGAGCGAGCAACGGGACATCTGCGCATTTGCTTCGCAAATCCGCACCGGCTTCAGGCGAGCCCCTCAGCCTCACGAAGCCGCGGGGGAAGACTTTGTTGAATTGGCCGTCCCCATGTCTCCCGCACTCGATGGAGCGGGCAACGGGACATCCGCGTATTTGCTTCGCAAATCCGCACCGGCTTCAGGCGCCTGTCGGCGCCTTCGCCTGCTCGCTACAAACGCTTCGCGTTTGCTTTACGCTCGCACCCTGTCGGGTTCGAGTCCCGGCGCTTTATTGAAAAAAGCACGGCACCGTAATGGTGCCGTGCTTGTGCTTCTAGCTGGAGCGGGCAACGGGACTCGAACCCGCGAGTGTCAGCTTGGGAAGCTGATGCCTTACCACTTGGCGATGCCCGCATATGTGGGGGATAGTATAACGCGGTTGTCTTGTTCGATACAAGGGTGGCGATGCTTGTTTTAGCTATGGAGATTAGTTTGAAAATCGCGTCAATTGTGGAGATGAGGACCTTTGACCTCCTGTTCTCCTTATCTTCTACCTGCGCTTTTGCTTGATTGTTGTATTTGAGCTCAATTTGTCAGGAATTGGGCAAGCTTTTGGTCAGGCTCCGGCACTTACCCGCATGAACCTCGGGGGTAGCCTCATCCTACGCGTCGCAGCCTCCCCGTGCGACGCACGAGGGATAAGGAGCAGCCATGTCCAACGCACCCACGCACTCTGTCCACAGCGCAATCGCAACAGGTCCGCTGCTCCTGCTCCTCTTCCTGCTTTTCGGCTGCCTGGCACCGGGAGCCGCATTTGCCGTCGATGGCTACGACCAGCTCGGCTTCCGCACTATTAGCGATGATTGTGGACCCTTCTTCATCGGCAAGTATGAAGCTCAAGACACCTCGATTGCCTACTGCATGAACCAGGAGCGCCCCGGCCCCACCAAACCGGGCGGCCCATGGCTCAACTTTGATCAAGGCTGGGTGTGGCTCGACGACGAGTTCGCGGCAATCGTTTGTCACGGATATCCAACCACCACGTCGTTTGGCGGTTACCATCTTTCACCCGATCGCGCCCGCGCCGCCACCCAGCTTGCCGTATGGATGCTCAACGGCACTACCCATGTCGACGGCACCTACTCCTACACGACCGCTCAGGGTAAAACCAAGAGCGGATACTTTACCGCCGACAATGAAGTCGTGGCGGCTGCGCGGTGGCTCCACGACAGCGCAAAATCAGGAAGCATCAAAGCCGCTCCGCACCGCGCGCGACGCTATCTAGGGGCCGTATCGGGCGGCAGCAAACGTCAAGACATGCTCTATGTACTGCCGGCGGTCTCTGTTTCCTTCCAAAAGCAGTCTGCTAACACCGTTATTACCAGCGGAAACAATACCTATCAGTTTACCGGGGCAACATTCGATATTTTTGAGAGCGCCAGCGGCGCGCGTGTCGGCACCATCAAGATGGACAGCAACGGTCGAGCGCAAGCAACACTTCTGCCCAACACGGCATACTACCTAGTTGAAACGAAGGCGCCGGCCGGCTATGTCCCCCGTCGTGATCGTATTGCCTTTACCACGGGGAATGACGGCGGGCGGGTCGCCATTGATGAACAGCCCGGCACCATCAACCTGCGTATCGTAAAACTCGATGCCGCGACGAATGCCGGCCCCCAGGTGGGATCTTCACTCGCAGGAGCAGAGTTCACGTGTGTGTCGCAATCAACCCCTGGATGGGCACAAATCCTCACGACCGACGAAAGCGGTCGGGCCACCCTCGCCGATGTCCCCTTAGGAACCTTTACCATCTACGAATCAAAAGCCCCCGAGGGCTACCTGCCATCCAACGACAGCTGGACCTATACCGTTGGAGCCGACCAGCTCGGCGATTCAGGCGTGGTCGAGATCGAATCCCGCATTTCCGATATCCCCATTGCGTTTGACCTTGAGATTTCCAAATTCAAGGATTACGGCAATAGCGACCAATCCGGCCTGGAGCAGCCGGCGGGTGGTGTTGTCTTTGAGGTTGTCAGCAACAGCTCTCAGCAGGTTGTTGGCACACTGACCACAAACATCTATGGCTTTGCCTCCACCAAAGATCAGCCCGAAGCATGGTTCGGCACAGGCAAGCGACCCGCCGGTGTCCACGGAGCTGTCCCATACGACCGTGCCGGCTACACGATTCGCGAGGTTCCGGAAACCGTCCCCGAGGGTTTTAAACGTGCAGGGGAATGGACCGTCGGGGCCAATCAGATTTCCGACGGGGCCGAGCTTCAATATATTGTGGACAACCACGCGCTGTCGACGCATCTCCAGATTGTAAAACGCGATGCCCAAACAGGCGCTTCTGTTCCCCTAGCCGGATTCACCTTCCAACTCCTCGACAGCAATCACGAACCTGTCTCACAAACTTGCTGGTATCCAGCACATAACGTAATGGACACCTTTACGACTGACGCGACCGGCACCGTCACACTGCCCGAATCGCTCATGCCGGGCACCTATTATGTACGCGAAACCTCGGCCAAAGAGCCCTATCTTGTCGGCGAAGAGATCGAGGTAAACATACCCGCCGACATGAACCTAACGCCCGTTGCAATCGCCTCGTATTATGACCACGCCGCGACCGGAAACATCAGGATCGTTAAAACCGATGCCATAGACGGCAGCAGCCTCGCGGGCGCCGTCTTTGAGATCCGTGCCTCGGGTGATATCGTGCGCCCCGACGGTAGCATTGCCGCGCTCGACGGTGAGACCGTCGCGACCGTCACGACGGATGAAACTGGAGAAGCACGCGCGGACAACCTCCCACTGGGATCTGGCACCGCACGCTACGAGGTTGTCGAGACTCAAGCGCCGGCAGGCTTCTTGCTCGATCAGACAACCCATATTGTCGACCTTACTTATGCCGACCAGAAAACACCCGTTGTAGAAGCACGGCTTAACGTATCCGACGATTACACCAAGGTTGATATCTCCAAGGTCGATGCAAGCGGTGAGCAGGAAGTGGAAGGCGCACAGCTCACCTTATATGGTCCCGATAAAACCGAAATAGACTCCTGGACCTCATCCGACAAGCCGCACCGCGTCGAACATCTTGCACCCGGCACCTACTCGTTGCGCGAAATGATGTCTCCGCGGACCTATGACCTTGCCGAGGAGATAACGTTTGAAATAAAGGATACGGGAGAAGTCCAATCCGTCGCGATGAAGGATGCGCCCATCGAGATCAAGGGGCAGGTCGACAAGCGTCAGGAACTTGTCCAACCTATCGAAAAGGGCCTGTTGGCTAACGGCGATGGTAAAAACCGTGCCGCGATGCAAACCAATACGGATGGGCTTTTCTCCTATACCATCGACGCTCGAAACGATTCAGCTACCTGGGTTGATGAGTTCACAATTACCGATGATCTTGAGTGTGCCGAGGACGATACAGCGAGATTCGTCTCAATCGAAACCCCCGTCGCCATCGGCGACCTCAACGGTCTGTGCAACGTGTGGTATCGCACGACGCCGTTGGACTCGACAGACGTCGATGAGCCGGCAAACGCGACACTTGACGATGGGCACGAAAATCCTTGGCTTGAGTCCGACGAAGTAAGGGAAAGTCTGGGTGAGGATTGCCGCCTCGTCGATTACGACGGCTGGCACCTCTGGAAGGCGGATGTCTCGACCACGGAATCCACCACACTCGAGGTGGAAGAGCTCGACCTTGCATCCAATACCGTCGTAACAGGCATTCGAATTGAATACGGTGCGGTAGCCGCCGACTTTACGACTCGAAGCGATGCGGATTCTTGGACCCGCGATGATCTCAAAGATGAGCACGACGACCTTGACGATGCCAAAGCAATCCTTGGCACAGACGCTCGGGGCGCAGTCGTACACATGCAGGCAACGTCGGCTTATACGCCCCAAACCGCACTCACCAACAGCGCGCGCGTCGATCTTTGCCGCAACGGCGGCGGCGATAAACTTGAGTCACATGACGAGGACAGCGTCATTCAACGCTGTACCCTACCGCAGGACCTACCGGCAACAGGATCAGTTCCCATCGCCGCTTGCATCACCGCGCTCCTGACCTCGGGTGCCGCAGCCCTATGGTTCGCTCGCCTTAGGTCGATCCCAAAGAAGCGCTAGCGCGATGAAAAAGCGGGCGAGCCAGTCCCCTGGCTCGCCCGCTTTCAATCATTTAAATCGCCGCATCTACTCTGCAGACGAAGATCCACCATCAACGATTGCCTGCTCGGACTCAGGAATCCCATCGGCACCCGTACTCTGTTCTTGCTCCACCTCTTCGCTGATTGCGGAGGCGGGGGTCGAGCCCTTTGCACCCACGATGTAGGCAGCCCCAAATCCTAACGCAATGGCAATCAAGGTCAAAATCACGTAGACAGGCCAATGGCGCTTAATATACGAAAACACGTTGACTCCTTAGAGCTCCGTCTACGAACGGCGGATAACCTCGGTCACGACCTCGGATACCGTAGCAATGTTCGTCGGGTTGACATTGTGGGGCAGGTCGTCCTCGGTACGAGCGCAAGCCAGACGCGTGCCGTCCACGCCGGCGATGGTAAGGGCTCGGCGGCTCGCCTCGAGCGCAGCATAGGCATCGGTCTTGGCATAGGGCATCTCGAGCGCGCCACAATCGACATGGAACGACTTGCAGACCTTGCTGACCAGGTTCATGATGCGGCGATCGCCCTTGAGCAGTTGTTGTTCGCCCTCGACCGTCACCACCGAAAGCCTACCGGCGCCGACGGATTCAAGATTGATAAAGAATACGCCGCGGAGCTTATCGCGATGCGAAGCCAAGAAGGCCTTCATGCCAGCGCCATCACAATCCGAGGCGCCCGTTGCCACAAACCAGATATCGTGACCGAGCAGCTCATCATCGCCCATAGAGGCGACAGCCGAGAGCATATCTTCGGAAGAAGCGCCATCGGAAGACGTAGCGCCGCCCTTCCAGCCATCGTTATCGTCCTCGAAGTTATCCCACGAACCGATACCGCGACCGGACTTCTTGGCATCGTAATCGTCTTCGACGCCCAGCCAATCACTCATGCTGTCCTGCTCGTTTTTCCTTTTACGACCGAACAGGCCACCCAGGCCGCGTTTGCGAGACTTGGGTGCCGCTGGGGCGGGAGCCGAAATGGTCTCGATCGGCTGCGCGCCCGACGCAACGGGCATAGAAGGCGTAACGGGTGCCGATGTGGGTTCGGGACCCTGGGCAGTAGCAAAGGGGTCGTTGACCTGGGCAGAGGGATCGGGAAGGTCGAACAGCGACGTGCGAGACGCAACGTTTGCCTGCTTCATCGACGGCAGCGACGGATCGGGGACCGAAGCCAGCGGAGACGAGGAAGGTGCAGGCGACGGTGCCGACGCCGGATCGGGAACATTTATCTGCGGACGCGGCGATGCCTGGGAGGAAATCTGGGCCATAAGGGAATCGACCGTTTCGTCCTGGGTGGGAGCAACATTGGCAACCGTGGCACCGGAACCACTCGGGGTCGGCATGGTGAAAATCTGCGTGGAGTAAGGCCTCGACTCATCCGTCTCGGGAGTCTCGGAAACCGCAGGCACTTCCTCCTGCTCGACCTCGGTCGAATCACCTTGATCGGCTGCCGCGTATTGCTCTTCGTCAGAGTTGGCCTCGACGGACTCGTCCTCGGTCGCATCCTGAATTTCGGCAGCATCAATGGGCTCGCCATTGCCCGCCGCGTCGCCCTGCTCATCGGAAACAGGAAGGGGCTCGGCAATTGCGGTGCCTTGCTTTTCAAACGTTATCGTGGAATCGAACTGCGCGGCATCAAACGACATGGTGCTATCGACGTGCTGCTGAGCCTCGAAAGACGTTGTTGCCTCAACAACATCCGCTGACGTCGGTTGCTGGGACTCAAAGGACGTCGTAGCTTCGGCAGCGTCGACGGGCCCGGACTGCATAGCCTCGTTCTGCTCAAACTCTTGCGCCGCGCGCTCACGTGCCGCCTCGGCTGCCTGCTGCTGAGCGATAGCCTCCTGCTCGGCAGCCTCGCGTGCGGCAGCGCGCTTCTCCTCGAAATCGTCGACAAATTTCCTGCCCTTTGCAAGCGCACCCTTAAAGAAGCTGGAAGCGCTGGCGCCAATCGAAGAGAACGCGGATGCAATATCGGCATGGGGCGTTGCCGCGGGAATCTCGGCAGAGAAATCAGTATCGCTCTCGTAAGACACGCGCCTCGGCTGTTCAACGTAATCGTCGTCAGACTCGTCCGCAACGTCTTGCGCCGGCGCGGCGGGAGCCAAAATGTCCAATCCTGCCGCGGGATCGATCGCAGACACCGCCTCGGGCTCGGCAACGGCAGCGGTAACCGCGGCAGACTCATCATCCGCAGTGACAACGGGCGCAGGCTCGGGCTCAAACATCGGCTCCTCGCCCTCCTCGTAATCGAGCGTGCAGGACTCGGGAAGCATTCCGAGCGCACGGATGGCATCCGAACCAAAGCGGATGTTGCCGGCGGCGTTGCGATAGAGCTTGGGCTCGGCCGCGGCAGGCTCCTCCGCCGGCTCAGCAGCGGGAACCTCGTCATTGAACTCTTCGGCCTGGACAGCCTGATTCTGATCCTCGGGCACGATGGCGCCAATCAGCGTCTCGTCGGCAGACGCACCCTCAAAGCCCTCGATCTGCTCGTCAAAAGCCTCGCCCTGTTCGGGCTCGGTTTGAGCGTCGGGAGCAATCGGCTGACCGAACTCGTCCTCGGCGTAGGTAGGCTCTTCGTACTCGATGGTGTTGCCGTAGTCGTTTTGCTGCTGGGCCGCGGCATACTCCGCCGCCGCGCGCGCCATTTCCTCGGCACGACGTTTCTGCTCCCCAAAATAGGTATCGAACGGAACATCGTCGGGAAACTCGTTCTCGCCCTGGAAGGGAGCAACGTTGTCCATAACACCGAGCATAGCGGCGACAGAAGACTTGTTGCACACCGCGCCGGACGTATAGGGAAGAATGTGGCGGTTAGAGATGATGTTTGCCGCGTTGGCAAGTGCAACGAGGGAAGCGAGGATCGCGACAATCCACAGCAGAACCTTGAGCGCGCCGGGGAGCGGCAGGATACGCAGGATAGCAACGGCAGCAGGGGCAACCGTGGCAACGGGCAACAGCTTGGCGATGAGCGCACGATACGAAGCATAGGGCTCGCGGGCGAGCAGCTCAGCACGGGGAGAGTCGTAGTGTGCGACAACGACCACCGGGCGGTTGCGCGGAGACGCGAGCGGGCCCGAGGCCTTGTGGTAGGCGATGACATTTTGGCTCACGCCCGTCTTGCCCAGGCGCGAAACCACGGGGTGGCCCGTGCGCTCGAGCACGTAAAGAACGGCGCCGACAACGGCCAGCAAGGTGCCGACCAAGCCGATACCGCCGCCGATGCCCATCAGCAGGGCGCCGGCAAACGCAAGAATACCGGTAACGGCAAATGCCAACCTACCGGGCGCCGGGGCATTGAACTCCTGAACCTCGGGATCAAAGCCGTGGTTGCGGAAGATCTGAGCGATATCCTCGGCAGCCAAGCGCTCTTCTTCGCTGCATGCCGGCGTAATGCCGGTGTTCTGCAGCAGGTGGTTAATATAGTTCTGGGTGTTCGCCATGTGCGCTCCACATCCATAATCCGACAAATAGGCCCAATGCATGCACATTAGAACCGTATATAGTCGAAAGTATACCCCGAGCGAGCGCAAACGACCGAATTCGGGCCATCTTAACGCCCCGAGCGGACAAGGATATAGCCTAATCTCCATATCGGACTAAAATCATGGCAGCAAACCACCTTCTCATGCGAGGACTCTATGACGGCAAGCGACGCGACCGCGACAATTAAAAAGGGAAGTTCGGAGCCCGGTTTCGATAAAACGGCTCAGCGCATCCTCAATCTTTTCTTTGTGCTCAACAGCTCCCCCGAACCGCTGACGACCGAGCAGATCGTCTTGGATTCCGACCTGGGATATGGCTCCGGCAACATCGACTCGGATAAGCGCAAGTTTCGGCGCGATCGTGACAAACTGCTCGAGCGTGGCATCTTAATCAAGGAGGTTCGCCCCGCCGGTGCGCAGGAGACCGAGGAAAGCTCGTGGACAATCGACCGCGAGCACACCTTTGCAGCAGGCGGCCTCATCACCGCAGACGACGCCGATATCCTGCTCAACGCCATCGACCAGACACTAGCGGCCGGCTCTTCCACCTTTGCCGCGCCGCTTGCCGATATTCGCTCCAAAATTGCCTACCTCACCGGCATGTCGGCGGTGGACGAAGCACCGATCCGCCGCTCTCCCACCGTCGATGCGGTATGGAGCGCCTTTGCCGAGCGATGCGCGCTGCGATTTTTATATCAGAACGGACGCGGCGAGCAGAAAGAACGTACCGCCTGCGTCTACGGCATGTTCGAGCGCGAGGGCGTGGCGTACTTCTGCGGCCTCGACAATGCCACCGACGACATCAGGACATTCCGCTGCGACCGTATCGTTCGCGCTTGGCGTCCTTCGAAGGCCTACGCCATCCCTGCAGACTTCAATCTCAACGACTATCTGTTCTTTGAATTCGATTTTGCCGACCGACCGCCCGTTGCAGCCACGTTCTCGTTCGGTCCTCAGACGCAGATCGATATGATCAACGGCCTCACGCGCGGGCGAGGTGAGCTCGCACACACCGATGCGGGATGGACCTGGACCGTTGACGTGCGTGACCTTGAAGCCGCCGCCTCATTTTGCATGGCCCACGCCATGGACGGCATGAGGCCCATGGCCCCCAAATCGCTCAAGCAGGCGTGGAACCACCTCATAGAAAGGACGGTGCACGAGCATGCCCGTGCGTAAACTCACCAGCGAGCAGAGACTCTCGCGCGCCATCGACATCATGGAGGCCCTCTACGCCGCCGGCGATGGCGGCATGACACGAACCGAGATTTGCAGCCGCTTTGACATCACGGGGGCGTCGCTCGACGAGATTCTCGAGATCGTCTCGACGCTCGCGGACCGAGAATCGGGCGCGCGCATCATCTGCGAATGCCGCGGCGAGCGCGTGGCCCTCACTGGTGACGCCGGGCGCGTGCTACCGTTGCGCCTGAGTGCCGCCGAGGGCGCCGTGCTCAACCATGAACTTGAATCGTTGGGGATCGAGCCGCAGACGGCAGCTCGGATTCGACATGCCCTTCTGCCCGAAGAGCTCGGCTATAACCAGCGCGTCTTTGACACCGTCAACCACGGGTCGCACTGGCAGCAGCTGAGCTGCGCCATTCAGGACGGTGTTCGTTGCCGCATCTCGTATCGCTCGATGGACGATGCGCGGCCACGCGAGCGTCTGGTCGACCCCTTGCGCATTACGGCAAACGGCGACCAAACATACCTGATTGCCTGGGACATCGCGATCGATGAGCAGCGCACCTATCGCATGGATAAAATCGAGGGACTCACCTTGACGGAAGACTCCGTCGTGCCTCACACACCGGGCGTCGCATCCCTCCACGATTCCCTTGCCCGGACGCAGCGTAGCGCAAAGCTCTTGATGCCATTCGATATGGCGGAGCATCTGGACTGGGCCGGCATCACCCTAATCGAGCGCAGCGGGGCAGACATGGCAACGGTAACCGTGCATTACGGCTCCGAGCGTTGGCTACTGAGCCAGGTAATCGCAGCGGGCGGAGCCATCCGCATCTTGGATGACCCCGCCCTGTCAAAGCGTCTGTGCGATATGGCAAAAACCCTCGTCTGTCCGCTTTAGCGCCGCCGCTCGTGACGTGCGCGCCACAGTTGCAGATAGTGACCGATCTGCGCCGATTCGATGCGCTGGTAGGAGCTCGTGGGCAGCGACGTTAAGAACTTCTTTCCGTAGCCCTTCGTCACCAGGCGCGGGTCGGCCAGAATCAGCACGCCGCAATCGGTCGACGAGCGGATAAGGCGGCCGGCCGCCTGCTTAACCTCGAGCACCGCCTCGGGCAGCGAATAGCGCGCCCAAGCGCGGTCTTCGCGCAGGTTGCGCTCGCACGAGAGCGGGTCCATGGGGCTCGAGAACGGCAGCTTGGGAATGATGACGCAACGCAGCGTCTCGCCGCTGGCGTCAAACCCCTCCCAGAAGGCCTTAAGCGCAAAAAGCGACGAGGTCGGCTCGTTGATAAACCGGTCGCGCAGGCGACGAGGAGATGAGTTGCGCTGCTGGCAGTCGAGCTCCAGACCCGCACGGGCCATCTTGGGTTCAACGCGGGCGTACAGGTCTTCCATGTCGCGCCGATTGGTGAACAGTGTGAGCACCGATCCGCCCATGGCAAGATGGGCGTCGACCAGCACGCGCTCGAGCGCCGTAAGATAGCTCTCGCGATCGCGCGGATCGGGGATATCGCCCGCAACGACTACAGCCATGTTCGAATCGAAGTCGTAGCTCGAGTCCAAGTGCAGCGATGAGGATGTTGAAGCACCGATGCGATCGAGGCCGACCGCATGGTTAAAGTGTTCAAAGCTTTTGGACACCGTCATAGTCGCCGAGGCAAAGATAGCCGTGTGAACCTCGGGCAGCCACTCGGTTGCCAAGGCCTCGCCAATGTCGATGCGCTCTACGGTCATCGACTCTCCGCCGGCACGCAGCCTGCGATTGACCTGCAGCGAATACACGTAGTGTTCATCGGTGCCATCAATGATGAGTTTGAGGTTCTCGACCAGCTCGTGCAGGCGACGCGAGATATCACCCAGGTCAACAACAACCTCGGGCTTGTCGGCGGCGACGGCTTGCACCAGCGCGTCGACGCTCTTGTCAGCCTGTTCCAATGCGTCGATGCCAGTGTAGGCCGACTGTAAGAAATCATGCCAGTCGTCAGATTCGCGCAGCTCGGGGCCAATCCATAGATTGGCATTGTCATAACCCCCACGCGCACGGCGGCCGAGCTCGCGAACGCCATCGAACACGTCGGCGATTGCCATGCTCGCGCGCGCAACCGTCGACGTCGCCTTGGCAGTAAGGCCCAGATAGAGCGTAGAGCCCTCGGAGGTTGCCAAATCACGGGAAACCTGGCTTAGCGCGCCGGTGCTCGAGCCACCCAGGCGCTCAAACAGAACGCGTGATTCGTCCGCCGACACCACGCGCGCCCACTGGCGGCGCGCCTCGCGCTCGATGGAATGGGCCTCGTCGATTACCCAATGACGAATCGGAGGTAAAATCCTGCCCTCGGCCGCGACATTGCGGAACAGCAGGGAATGGTTGGTGACCACCACATCGGCATGCGCCGCACGACGGCGAGCGCCGTGGACCAAACATTTATCAGGGAAAAACGGGCAGAGGCGACGAGCACACTCGCGCGAGGCCGTCGTAAAGTCGGGACGGTTGACGCTGCGCCACCGAATGCCGAGCGAGTCGAGGTCGCCATCGGCTGATTGGCAGACGTACGCCATAATGACCGCGACCGCCGTGAGCGTGTCCGCCGGATCGCGCTTGGTGGTAATCTCGACCTGGCCTCGGCTCATGCGCTCAAGCTTGCGCAGGCACGGATAGTGGTCATAGCCCTTGAGAGCGCAAAATGACAGACCACCGTCCAGTTGCTCGGCAAGTTTTGGCAGCTCATGGTACATGAGCTGGTCGGCAAGATTGTTCGATTTGGTCGCAATACCAACCGTGATGTTGTTACGGCGTGCTGCCTCGGCAAAAGGCACCAGATAGGCCATCGATTTGCCGACGCCCGTGCCCGCCTCAATTACGCGATGTGTGCCCGTGACCAGCGCATCGCGGACCTCGAGCGCCATCGCGATCTGCTCATCACGCGGCTCGTAAGTGGGATACATGCGATTGACCAGGCCACCCGGCGCATAGTCTGTCTCAATCTCCTCACGACTCGGCATCTTGAGGACCGGCAGTTCGTCGGCGTCCACCCGATCGTCGGCGCGATCGGCCTTGAGAACGTCAGCACGAGCGGCGCTGAGAGAGAAGATAGAACCAGGGTTCTGCCCCGCCAAGAATGAGAAGATAGGACGATAGGACCAAGGCACATCCGGATGCATGTCGGCTAGGCGCGCCATGAGGCCCTGGGGCAAGTCGGTGAGCGCCACGAGCAACACACGCCATACGCCACACAGGGCGTCGACGTCGGCATTGGCACGGTGTGATACCGAGTCACAGCCAAACAGATCGGCCATAAAAGACAGCTTGTGCGAGGCCAGGCGCGGAAGCGCGATGCGCGACAGCGCCAGCGAATCGATCCAGATATCGCTCACGTTGACGCCGCCTTTGACCGACTCGATAAACGAGCGATCGAACGTGGCGTTATGTGCGATCACCGGGCAACCACCGACAAAATCGGCGAGAGCGGCGACGGCCTCAGCGGCCGACGGGGCATCTGCCACATCGGCATTTGTAATGCTCGTGAGCTCGGTAATCTCGGCGGGAATTAGCTGCTTGGGATGCACGAAGGTATCGAAGCGGTCGACGATCTCGCGGCCCGAAAGACGGGCCGCCGAGATCTCGATCAGCTCGTTGTCCTGCACCGAAAGACCTGTGGTCTCGGTATCGAGGACAATCACATCTTCCTCGATAAGGCCGAAGGACTGCGTTTTGGCGCGTTCGGCAAGCGTGGCATAGGAGTCGATGACAAACTGCGGCGTTCCTGACGAAACCGCGTCCTCGATTAGCATGCAATGCCCGCTCGACGAAGGCCCATACGGATCAGGCTGTCACAGACCTGCGGGAACGTCATGTCGTCGGTGTGGCGAATCTCATCCGGATACAGCGACGTATCGGTCATGCCGGGAATGGTGTTGGTCTCGAGGATGACGGGGCCGTCCTCGCTCACGATAAAATCGCTGCGCGAGATGCCCAGGCAACCGAGGGCCTTGTGAGCAGCACAGGCAAGCTCCTGAGCGCGAGCATAATTCTCGGGTGAAATCTGCGCCGGAATACGATGGATGTCCGTAGGGTCGACATACTTCACGTCCAGATCGTAGAACTCACAGTCCTCGGGCTTGCGAATCTCGACAATCGGTAGGGCGCGCACGTCGTCCTCGCCGTACACGCCGACGGTGATCTCGGTACCCTCGATGCACTTCTCGACCAGCACTTTGTCGCCGTACTCAAACGCCTTGGCAATTGCCGCGGGCAGCTCGGAGGGCTCATGGACCAGGGAAATGCCATAGCTGGAACCGTTGACGGCCGGCTTCACAAAGCAGCGCTCGCCACAGACCTCGACGATATGATCGATATCGACTTCATCGCCCACCTCGAGCGCAAGGCCGGGGGCAATGGGGATGCCCGCCTTGGCGTATAAGAGCTTAGAGACCTCCTTGTCGGCACCGCAGGCGCTGGCAAGCACGCCCGAGGCCGTGTAGGGGATACCCAGGGTCTCCATGGCACCCTGCATGGCGCCATCCTCGCCGCCGGCACCGTGCATGGCGATAAACGCCACGTCAAAGCCGCCGGTCGCCATGGTTACCATAAAATCATCAGCGGCCGTGTCGAGCAGCTCCACCGAGGTGTAGCCGGCTTCCTTCAGTGCCACCACAACGTTCTTTCCCGAATTGAGCGAGATCTCGCGCTCGGCGGAATGACCGCCCGCCAAGACCGCTACGTGCATGTTCTCTAGGCTTTTACCCGGCATGGGCAGACTCCTCCTCTATAATTTCTGCAGCTGATACCATATTGTAGCGATACCCTCTACGTTTCCCCAAAATCGAAAGGCTTCCATGAATCCCAGGACTAAATCTCAGGACATTCGCGACTTGAGCCAAAACGATATTCGCGAGCTCGTGGCCGAACTTGGCCAGCCAGCCTTCCGCGCGAAGCAGCTCATCGAATGGGTCTTTGAGAAGAACGTTTGTTCGTTTGACGATATGACCAACATTCCCAAGGCTTTCCGCGAGCAGCTTAAAGAGGCTTTTGCCTTTGACACGCCCACTGAACTCACCAAGCAGGTTTCCAAAGATGGCTCGCGCAAGTATCTGCTCGAATACCACGACGGCGTTTCCGTCGAGACTGTCGGCATGCCCCGTCGTAACAAGCTTTCCGTCTGCGTTTCCACCCAGGCAGGCTGCGGCATGGGCTGTGCCTTTTGCGCTACCGGTCTCAACGGCCTCAAGCGATCTCTGACCGCTCAAGAGATCGTCGACCAGGTACTTCATGCATCCAACGACTTTGGCGAGCGCGCCACGAGCGTTGTCTTCATGGGCCAGGGCGAGCCGTTTGCCAACTACGACGAGGTTCTCAAGGCGTTGCGAATCCTCAACGACCCCGATGGCATCGGTATCGGTGCTCGTCACCTCACCGTCTCTACCAGCGGCGTTATTCCCGGTATTCGCAAATTTGCCGACATCCCCGAGCAGTTCACGCTTGCCGTTTCCCTGCATTCCGCCATCCAGTCGACACGCAATAAGCTAATGCCCGGTGTTAAGAAGTACACGCTACTTCGCCTTCACGAGGCGCTTCAACTCTACACCGAGAAGACTGGCCGCCGCCCGACCTATGAGTATGCCATGATCGAAGGCGTCAACGATACGAATCCCGAGATGCAGGCGCTCTGCGACTTCTGCGAGGGAACGTTGTGCCACGTTAACCTGATTCAGCTTAACGACATCGAGGGCAGCCCGCTCAAGCCGTCGCCGATTCATAAGGTTGAGGATCTTCAGCGTCGTCTTGAGTCCCGTGGCATCGAGACCACGATTCGTAACTCCCGTGGTAACGACATTGACGCCGCTTGCGGACAGCTGAAGCAGCGCTTCAAAGTTCAGAAGAACGCATAGGGGAGTCGCACCCCAAAACGTTTCATGTGAAACATCGAACGACCCCGGTTGCAGAATATGCAACCGGGGTCGTTTCATTTATTGTCCTTAATTTTGAATATGCTGCTACCTGTCCCATGTTTTACGGCCAAAATAAGAGGCCCTTGTCTCATGAATTAGACAAGGGCCTCTCAAAATATGCTGAGTAATTGTTAGGTACCTAATAGCCTACATTTTCCCATTGGTTACTAACCCAACCTTGATTAATCTTGGGATTCTTCGTTACCTGAGCAGTACGTATGGCAACATCTTCGGTCATGACATCCATTTTCTTTTTGGAAGTATCGACGATATCTTGCGCACCACGAAGCAAACGACCTCGAAGTTCATCGTCTGTCGCGATCTTATAGCCGGCAAAGGCACCAGCTGCAACAGTCGTCGCCAATGCAATCGCTGTTAAAATCTTATTCCTCATCCTGGCCTCCTTGATCAAACTGAATCATTTCGCCAAGAATACGAGAGAGCTCTTCCTCGTCTTTAAACTCAATCTCAATCTTATTCTTTCCACGCGAGCTCTTCACACGCACGTTGGTATTAAATACCTGACGAAGCACACGGGCAGCCTTTTTAAAAGACTGAGGCGTTGCAGGTCTAGGCGTTTTAGGTGTCTCTCCGGCAGAAAACAACGGAGCAAGATTTTCTGTCGCTCTTACGGAAAGGCCTTCCGCAACAACTTTCTCTGCTAGTCGAATTCGTGCATCCTCATAGGGAACTGCAAGAATCGCACGTGCATGACCAGCAGTAAGTTCGCCCTCAAAAATCATCTGCTGAACAACTTCGGGGAGATCGAGAAGGCGTAGCGAGTTTGTAATTGCAGAGCGTGACTTGCTGACTGCCCTCGACAATGCTTCCTGGGTCATACCGCTGGCATCGATAAGCTGGCGATAGCCTTTAGCCTCTTCGACGGGATTCAAATCAGAACGCTGAAGGTTTTCGATAAGAGCAAGAGCAAGCATCTCTTCATCATTAACATCTTTAATGATGACAGGCAGCTCCTCAAGACCAGCAAGCTTTGACGCCTGGTAACGACGCTCACCAGCGATGATCTCATAGCCGTTTCCATGCTTGCGAACCAATAGCGGCTGCAAAACGCCATGTTCTTGGATTGACTCGCTCAACTCGCGAAGTTCAGTTTCGTTAAAGTGAATTCGCGGCTGGTTAGGGTTGGGAACAATATCCTCAATAGGTAGTTTCGTTTCAGATGCAGCCTTTGAAGCGGATGCAGCCGAACCACCGGTCTCATACTCGGCCTCTGAGACCAAAGCATTGAGTCCACGTCCCAATCCGCCACGTTTCTTTGCACTAGGCACGCTTGATCACCTCTTTTGCAAGGTTCATATACGCTTTTGCACCCTTATTTTGAGGTGCATAGGTAATTACCGGTTCTCCAAAAGACGGAGCTTCGGAGATTTTAACCGTACGGGGGATCAGCGTTTTAAACGCCTTGTCACCAAAGTACGATTGAACCTCCTCAACAACCTGATTCGACAGAGAAGTACGCGAGTCATACATAGTCATAAGCACGCCATAGGTGTCTAAGCCCTTATTCAGACGTGATTTGACCATCTTCATTGACTCAAGCAGCTTCGTAACGCCCTCGAGTGCATAATACTCGCACTGGATTGGAATCAAAACGCTGTCTGCTGCTGTCAAGGCGTTGATGGTAAGCAAGCCGAGCGAAGGAGGACAGTCAATGAAAATGAAATCGAACTCGTCCTGAATCGGCTCAAGCAAATCTTTGAGGCGGGTTTCACGAGCAATTGCGCTTACGAGCTCAATTTCGGCGCCTGCAAGCTGAATTGTAGCCGGAATTACGAATACCTTTTTGCAATTTGTATCAAGAACAAGCGATTCTGCCGACACATCATTCAGCAATGCATCATAGATGCAGTGATCAAGGTCTTCTTTTTCAATTCCAAATCCACTGGTGCTGTTTCCCTGCGGATCAAAATCGACAATCAGAGTTTTACGACCCTGCTCGCCCAGTGCTGCAGCTAGGTTTACAGCCGTCGTTGACTTACCGACGCCGCCTTTTTGATTGATGATTGCAATGATACGCGTGTCTTTTGCGCTCTTAGAACGCTTAACGTCGCGAAATCCCACGGTCCCTCCTGGTGTGTATTAAAGCTGTCAAACGGAGGATGTTTCACGTGAAACATTCCGATTCAATATCAACCGCCATGTTTCACGTGAAACACTGCATGTTGTTAATATCTATTATGTTTCACGTGAAACATCTAGGCAAGCGGATTCTTCTTTGCCATGCCATTTGCACGAGGCAATGAAACAGATGATGGATGACTCTTCTTAAGAACAATGAACTCCCTGTGGCCCAGGCCCTCTGGTAAATCGATTGCGTCATTCAGAAGCGAAGAGAATCCGCAAATCTTAGCTGCTGACATGCCAGAGGCAAGCTCCTCATCAGATGGATTGCCCTTGGTGATAACAAATAGCCCTCCGTCCTTGAGGAACGGAGCTGCATACTCAACAAGAATCGGTAGAGGGGCCAGTGCGCGGGCGGTTACGACAGAGAACTGCTTCTTATGACTTCGAGCATATTCTTCAAGACGATCATGAACCGCATGAGCATGTTTCAATCCAAGAGCATGGACAAAGGAATTGACAGCATCAACCTTCTTGCCAACAGAGTCAATATAAGTAGCTTTACGATGCGTGGCTATGGTTAACGGAATACCAGGGAAGCCCGCACCTGTACCCATATCGAGCAAAGCTCCCTCAGGAGCCTTATTGATATAAGGGAGTAAAACAAGTGAGTCGAGGATATGAAGTACTGCAGCATCTTCTACGTTGAGAATACGGGTGAGATTGGTTGTCTTATTTGTTTCCAAAACCAAATCCAAATGCTTAATACATTTCCTCAGCTCAACATCAGTTACGCTCAAGGAATACTCTTTGCAATAGGAAGTTAGGCGACTCAACATCTCGTCAGCCTGCTGATCAGTAAGTACTAACAACGAAAGCTCCTTTCTGACAAAAATCAGTGTATCGAGAACTTTTGACAAAAAAAGGGGACGTGGAAACCACGTCCCCTTAGCATAAGCTCGAGTAGATTATCGAGCAACAATCACCACATGGCGATCAGGGTCAGAACCCTCAGAATGAGTATCGACGGCATCATTGCCACGAAGTGCAATGTGAACCAGTCGGCGCTCATAGGCATTCATGGGCGGAAGCGAAACACTCTTATGAGTGCGAATGGCACGCTCAGCAGCAGACTGAGCCATGGAGGCAACCTTGTCCTGACGGCGGCTCTTGTATCCCTCGACGTCCACTACAACCGGATACCTAAAGCCAAGCTTGCGGCTCACCAGCAAAGAGAACATAACCTGAAGGGCATCAAGGGTGCGACCATGACGGCCAATGAGAACAGCAAGATCGGGAGCCGTTACATCCAAAATCAGCTCACCCTCGTCACCCTCATACTCATCGATAGGAGAGTTGGCGGCATCGAAGTGCGAAAGGATGGAACGCAGGATGGAAATCGCAACATCGGCAATGGTGTCGAGCTCCTCATCGGTCAGCTCTTCACCAGCCTTGTAGCGCTGTGCAATCTCGGGATAATCGCCCGCGACCTGCGGGGCAACCTCCTCAAGCATATCCTCGATGATCTCTTCAGACATAACGTACTCCAAAAGTTAGGTACCTAAATAAGATTGATATCCCGCTACTTCTTCTTGTGCGGGCGCGGCTTCTTCTCGCGACGAGTGACCTCAACCTGCAGCGGCGCGTTCTTAAGACGCTCCTCCTCATCGGCCTTCGCCTTGTCGATGACCTTCTGCGTCACAAAAATCTGCTGGATAACCTGCCAAGCAGACGAGACGTCGTAGTACAGCAGAACACCAACGGGAAGGCTCCAGCCCATCCAAAGCATCATGACCGTCATGACAACGGCCATCATACGCATGCTCTGAGCCTGCTGGCCGGTCTGGTTGCGCGACATATAGAGCTGCGGAATCAGGGTCAGAACGGCGAACAGGATCAGGCAGACCAGCGCAGGCAGTGCAACCATAAAGCCATCGGCAAAGGAAGCGCTCGGCGTGGTGGTCAGGTCGGGCAGGATGTTGAAGAACGAGAACGTGCCCTCGTTAAAGTACTGCGGCAGGTTACGCAGCAGCGTAAACAGGGCAAACAGGATAGGCATCTGAATCAGGAGCGGTAGGCAGCCGGACAGCGGATTGAACTTGTTCTCGCTGTAGAACTTCTGCATCTCCTCGGCCTGACGCTGGGGATCGTCGGCGTAGCGCTCCTGGATTTCGAGCATCTTGGGCTGCAGCACCTGCATGCGAGCCGTCGACTTTGTCGACTTGAGCATGAGCGGCGTCAGCAGCAGACGGATGATGACCACCAGGATGATGATGGACAGGCCCCAGTCGACCGCAAAGGTCTGGATGAGCTTGAGCAGCTCGAAAAGGATGTTAACGATCCAATCCCACATGTAAGTTTTCCTCCGATAGCGAGTGCCCGCTAGGGCACAGGGTCATAACCGCCGACGTGCAGGGGATTGCAGCGAGCGATGCGCCTCACGGCAAGCCAGCAGCCTCTCAAAAAACCGTACTTCTCAATCGCCTGGATGGCGTATTGCGAGCACGTTGGGTAATAAATGCACGCGTCAGGCAATAAGGGCGAAATAACCTGTTGATATATGCGAATAGGAGCGATGGCAACACGTCGCAAAACGTGATTGCTCATCGCTCCTCCCCGGCAACGCCGGCGCGTTTCATAAGCGAACGCAACGCCTTGTCCATCTCCTGCGGCGAGGAAACCCTCGTCTTGGGAGTTGCGAACAAGATGATGTCATAACCCGCAACGGGAAATCCGCAGCTGCGGGCGGCCTCGCGCATCACACGCTTAGATCGGTTGCGCACGACGGCACAACCGAGTCGCTTAGCACCAACGAAGGCGACCCTTCCGGAGTCGCCTTCGCCAACCGATTCACATATGGTCATTCGAATCAGAGGGTGATTGAAACGACGCCCCTGACTGAACACATGCTCGAAATCTTGCCGAGACTTAATAGTCTTCATGCGAGATGTGTGTATCGCTGCTAGACAGTGAGACGCTTGCGGCCCTTGGCGCGACGACGGGCGAGCACGGCACGACCACCCTTAGTGGCCATACGGGCACGGAAGCCATGGGTCTTGGCACGCTTACGCTTATTAGGCTGATACGTACGCTTCATCTTAAGTTCCTCCTGCTGCATTTCGAGTGTCCGCGGGGGCGCGGACGCAGATATAGACACGTGAGCTTGAAGATTGTAGGGAAATCAATGTTCAAATGTCAAGAAATCAAAGGTAAAAGGTTGCGCAGTTCACACGGTTCCCCCATAAGCCGAGCTCGATTTAGCGGTGTATGGCAACTTTTCACGATATTTCATCGAGTTTTCAACAGGTCATGTTGGCAATGTTGAGAACTTTTCGCCCGTTTTCCAAAGTTTTCAACAGGTTTTGAAAAGTTGTCGAAAGATGAGAAACATTGCACAGTGAGCTACTATTTGTTCGAAACCTTATGAAAGATTGCGAGCGGCATGTCTGACGACTTTTACACCATGGTCGATTCCGGAGACCCGGCACCCGACAACGAGCACATCACCGGCGTGCGCGAAGAGCGTGAGGAAGGCGAGCAGACGACCACGCAGGCGCCAAAAGCCATGTACGCCGCACGCATCGCCGTCTATGACGACATGCTGTCGACACCGCGTGTGATCGTCATTGATCCGCAAGATGTCCGCACGTATTTGGAAGAGACGACCAACACCGTCTACCAGTGCATGAAAGAACAAGGTGGTCATATCTCGCTCATGGTCATCCGCGAGATTGTCGAAAACCTTATCCACGCACACTTTGCCGAGCCCATCATCTCGATTCTGGACGGCGGAGACACCATCCGCTTTGCCGATCAAGGACCCGGCATCGACGACAAGGAACGTGCTTTCGACTTTGGCGTTACCAGCGCAAACAGCAAGATGAAGCGCTATATCCGTGGAACCGGAGCAGGGTTTCCCATGGTGCAGGAGTATTTGGAAAACGCCGGCGGTGCCGTATCCATCGAGGACAACATGGGCAACGGCACCGTGGTTACGGTAAGCCTGAACCCTAAACGCGTGCAGGAAATCGAGCGTGCCGGCGGACGCGGCGCTGCCGTGCGGCCCGAGACGGAGCAGCCCACATATCCCCTGCCGGGAGCTTTTGCGCAGCAGCCAATGGCAACGCAGCAGATGCAGCCCCCCGTGGGACAGATGCAGCAGCCCGGAATGCTTCCTACACAAGAATCCCAAGCGGCATCGATGTCGATGCCGCCAAACATGCCAGAGGCCATGCCGCTGGCGGATCAGGATGCAGCAGCAATGCAGCAGGCGACGGGGGCACCGGGTGGCCAGCAAATGGGCTATCAACCGTACCAACAGGGATATCCATATCAGCAGATGCCGCCACTGGGGTACGGCCAACCGTCCCCGCAGCAGTACCAGCAGGGATATCAGCAGCCGTACCAGCAGATGCCGCAGCAGCAGTACAACCCCTGGGCCCAGCAGATGCCTCCACAGCCTTACCAACAGTGGCCTCAAAGTTTTCAACAGCAAATGCCGCCGATGCAGAGTTCTCAACAACCAGCAGCTCAAATGATGTATCCTAATGCAGCAAATCAGTATGCGCAGCCACAACCGGACGTGTTCGTAAGCGATCGCGGCAACGCCGCGCTGGGCTATCTGGCGCAAAATCAAGCGTGCGGTGCAACCGATCTGGCGAGGGCGTTTGGAAACTCGGCCCCCACTTGGTCACGCACGCTCAATGACTTGGCGCAGGCCGGCTTGGTCATCAAGCATGGCCAGAAATACCATCTGACCGAACTCGGCGCCGCTCGCGTGCGAGCTCAGAGCTAAAGAACGGGAGAGACAGTGGACGAGGAAGCAAGCATCATCCTGGGGGATGCCATCGCCTTTTGTCAGCGCGACGGCCAAGATGCACGCCTCATCAACATGCTGGGGCAATCGCGCGCCATAAGCCTGACCGAAGATACGCTCACGATCGAGGCCCCCTCGCGCTTTGCCATCGCGCAGCTCAAAAAGCATCAGCCGACTATTGAGGCCTATCTGGAAGAAATCGCCTTTGCACCGATTGCGCTCGACATCGTGGCACCGCAAGGCGCCGCGACGGAATCCACTGTCGCGACGGCGCCCGCCACGGCTCCCGCTGCTTCCCCGGCGGTGCCGGCCTCCGCAGGCGACGTGCCGACAATCGAGCACCAGCGCAGCGATGTTTCCCGTGAAACCATGGCACCGTTGCCGACCGCGGCAGCGACGTCAACGAACGCACCCGTCACGCACATGCCCATCGCTCACGACGCAGCGGCGGGCGCGGATTCGGGCATTGCAATCAAGAACACGCTCTCGGCCGATGATTTTCGTCGCATGATGAACCAGATGAAGGGCGGAGCGCCGACTAAATCCACGCAAGCTGCGACCCCCGCTTCACCCATGCCAGCACCGACCGTGCCGGCCGAGCAGAATACGGATGGAGCCCCGCTCGCAGCGAACTCAAAATTCACCTTTGAGAACTTTGTCTACGGCCCCGAGAACAGCCATGCCTATCGCTCGGCACTCAAGTTTGCCGCCCTCGCGGACGAGCGCGGCACGTGCACGTCACTGTTCATCTACGGCAAATCGGGCCTGGGCAAGACGCACCTGCTGCTTGCCATCAAAAACGAGCTCGCCGAAAAGTCGCCCGAGATCAAGGTCAAGTATGCAAACTCCCAGGCATATCTGGACGACCTGATGACCGAGTTCGACCGCCAAAAGAAGAGCAACGCCCCCATCATGCAGGCGTACCACGGCGTGGACGTGCTCATCATCGATGACATCCAAAACATCATCGGCAAGCGCGCGAGCGTGGACTACTTTTTCCAGCTCATGGACGAGTTCATCCGCAACAACAAGAAGGTCGTCATCGCGGCAGACCGCGCCCCCAAGGACCTGAGCATGGATGAGCGTCTGACCAGCCGCTTCAACGCCGGCATGCTCTGCCTGGTCGCAGAGCCCAGCTACGAGATGAAATACAAGATCTTGCAGCGCTATTACGAGAACACCATCGTCGCCGCTCCAGAGGCGGGCGACGACTCGCTGCTGGCGGCCTATGGGGGCGACGGAGGGCACCTGACCGACGAGCACTTTAAACACATGGCCGAGGTCTCGGGCACCAACATCCGCGAACTCGAGAGCTTTTGCGAGCGCTGCGCCGGCGAGGCGGGCGACCGCGAGCGCGAGGGCGGGGAGCTCACCTTTGACGATATCGACGCCATCGCCAGCCAGTACTTCGACACATCGGCCAAAAAGATCAACGTCCAGACGGTTCAGTCCGTCATCGAAGAGCAGTACGGCGTGACGCACGAGGAGCTCATCGGCCCGCGTCGCAACGCCAATATCGCCAAAGCACGTCATATCGCTATCTACCTGGCCATCGAGATGTGCGAGATGACGACCACGGCGGTGGGCGCCGAATTTGGCAACCGCAACCACTCGACCGTCAGCACGAGCTACAAAAAAGTCCAGAAGATGATCCAGGAAGACCGCACCGTCACCGAAGACCTCAAGTCGCTGCGCGATAAAATTACACTGCGCTCGTAGGGAAATAGAGACATCTGTTGAAAACTTGTCGAAACCACGGGCATAAGGTGTTTAAAACCCAACCCGCGGTGATGAAAAGTTTTGCGCAGGTTTTGAACGTGGAAAACCACCCCTGTTGCACACAGGCTGCTGTCGATTCCCTTTCTGGGTCTGACCTGCGTCTTTGGGAGTAATCAACAGTTTCGTCAGTGCTATTACTATTATTAAGATATTTATATCTATAGAAAGGTATTAAAAGATGAAGTTCACCGTCAGCCAGAGCTCGCTTACACAAGCCATCGGCGTCGTTATGAAGGGTGTCGCTTCGGCATCCACCCTTCCCATCCTGTCGGGCGTGCTCGTCAAGGCGCAAGACGGCATCTTGGAATTCCAAACCTCTAACTACACCATCTCGATCCGTCATCGCATCGCGGCGCATGTCGAAGAAGAGGGCGAGATGGTTATCCCCTGTAAGATGCTCTCCAATATCACCAAGACCCTCCCCGATGCCCCGGTCACCTTTGAGCTGTCCGAGCGCCAGGTGCTGATTGGTTGCGAGAAGAGCTCTTTCCGCCTGAACACGCTCGATGCCAATGACTTCCCCGAGTTTCCGGCCTATGCCATTGAGAGTGCCGTGGAGCTGCCGACCGATATCTTGTCCGAAATGGTCGGCCGCGTGTGGCGCGTCACCTCGACCGACAAGGCCCGCCCCATCCTGGGCGGCGTGCACATGAAGGTCGAGAACAACACCGTGCGCCTGGTGGCGACCGATTCCTTCCGCTTGGCCGTGTGCGATACGCAGGTCGAGACCTCGACCCTCGAGGGCTCCTTTGAGCTTAACGTTCCGGCCGACGCCTTTAACGACGCGCTGAACATCATGGCCAGCCAGGCGACCATCATGATCGGGGCTACCGACACCCAGGTCGTCTTTGAGGCCGGCAACACCACCTACGTGTCGCGCCGCATCGAGGGCGTGTACCCCAACTACAAGCAGCTCATCCCCGATTCGTGCGTGACGAGCGTCAAGATCGACGTCGCCGCCTTTAACGCCGCCCTCAAGCGCGTGGCCGTTATCGCGAGCGCCAACCCCGCCGTCAAGTTCGAGATCGATGTCGAGAACGGGCAGATGGGCCTGTCCTCCATTTCCAATGACCAGGACCTTGCGCAGGAGACGATCGATGTCGAGGCCGAGGGCGAGTCGGGCACCATCGCCTTCAACTACCACTACATCTTCGGCTGCCTCAATGCTCTGTCCAAAGAGAAGGAGATCACGCTGGAGCTCAAGAGCTACTCGCAGGCGGGCATCTTCAAGTCCTACGACAAGATCAACTACCTATACCTAGTCATGCCGGTCCGCATCTAGCGCTGCGCCATGACCATGTTCGCCCGCGATCTTTCCGTCGCGCACTACCGCAGCTTCGATAGTTATCGCCTTGCCCTGGACGAGGGTGTGACGATACTTGCGGGACCCAACGCGGCGGGAAAGACCAATCTCATAGAGGCGCTGCAGCTGCTGACGAGCGGCGCCTCGTTTAGGCATCCGACCGCAGCCGAGCTCGTCCATGACGGCGTGGGCTCGTGCAAGGCCGAGCTGAGGCTCGAGGGCGACGGCCGCGTGCTTGATATGGGATTGAACGCGGAGGACGGTAAGCGCTCGTTTAGCCGCAACGGCAAGAGATGTTCTGCCGCCGGTGTGCGCGGGGTTCTGCCGAGCGTGCTGTTTTGCCCCGACCATCTTGACATGGTTAAGCGAGGCGCCAGTGTGCGCCGCGCCGCCCTCGATGACTTTGGCATGCAACTGAGCGCACGCTATGCCGATCTTGCGAGCACCTATGGGCGCTGCGTGACCCAGCGTAACGCCTTGCTCAAGGAGACCTGGTGCTGCCGCGAGATGCTCGGCGCGTGGAACGATTCGATTGCCCGCGCGGGCTCGGCTCTGCTCGTGCACCGGTTGGCCCTGCTCGACCGGCTGGCGGGCCATGTGCACACTGCCTACGGGCAAGTGGCATCCGGTGAGGCTGCCAACGTGACCTATACGTCCACGCTGGGGGATTTGCCCCAGGTCGAGGATCGCGAAGAACTGAAGGGCTGGGCGTACGAGCGCATGCTGGCTGCCCTTGATGAGCACGCCGACGAGGAAATTCGCCGCGGCGTGACGCTGGTGGGACCGCATCGCGACGAGATCGAGTTTACCGTGGCGGCTCGCTCCGCCCGTTCGTTTGCCAGCCAAGGACAGCAGCGAACGTTGGTTCTGGCCTGGAAGGTGGCGGAGGTGGCCGTGGCTCGCGATGTCCTGGGCACCGCCCCGTTGCTGCTTTTGGACGACGTGATGAGCGAACTCGACGGCGAACGCCGCGGTGCTTTTCTGCGGCTGATCGGCGATGATATCCAGACGGTCATAACCACGACCAACCTGGGGTATTTTACCGATGACCTGCTTGATCGAGCCAAGGTGGTGAGCATGGGTGAGACGTGCTAATTACGAGCGCGAGAGCGAAACGGTTGCCTTCAGTGGATTTTTGAACGCAGAGCGTCAGCGCATCCTGGCGGCCGCGACACCTGAGCGCCGCGCGCAGATGGAGGCTGCCGAGGAGTCGCGCGCGGTCTATCGCGCGTGGAACGCGGTGTGCTCGGGCACGCGCGAGGGGCGGCATGTGACGGGCTTGCGCTACCTGCCCGAGTCCAATGAGCTGCTGGTATATCTCGATTCGCCCTCGTGGACGCAGGAAATGACGCTGTTGCGCGAGATCATCCGCGCGCGCATGGAGCGCGCCGGTGCGCATGTGGACGGCCTGGTGTTCAAAACTACCGCGCCGGGTCACACGCCGCCCGCCGCCAAGCAGCGCCTGCGCCCGGCGACGACCGAGCGCCCGCCGGCCCCGCACGCCGACCTAAGTGAGGCCGAGCGCACCGAGATTGAGCGCCAAGTGGCGCCCATCGAAGACCAAAAACTGCGCGAGGCCCTCGAGAATGCCATGAGAGCCAGTGCCGAGTGGGCCAAGGGCGTAGAAAGCAAAAAAGAGCCTTAAATCGCATCTGGTGGCCTTGTAGAGCCAAATACCCTCGTTCCCGAGGGTATTTTTTTACGATAAACTAGTAAGGCTGTACACATTTTCTTGACTGAAGGAGGACGTGTGGCAAACGAAAACGATTACGATGGCGGCGAGATTAAGATTCTCGAAGGTCTCGAGGCCGTTCGTAAGCGCCCGGGCATGTATATCGGCTCGACGAGCGCCAGCGGTCTGCATCACCTGGTGTGGGAGATCGTTGACAACTCCGTCGACGAGGCCATGGCCGGTTTCTGCACCGAGATCCAGGTGACGGTCCACGCCGACAACTCCATCACGGTCGTCGACAACGGGCGCGGCATCCCCGTCGACGAGCACCCTGTTAAAAAGATCCCGACGCTCGAGGTCGTCATGACGATCTTGCACGCCGGCGGTAAGTTCGATAACTCGGCCTATAAGGTTTCGGGCGGCCTGCACGGCGTTGGTATCTCCGTCGTCAACGCACTGTCCAAGCGCGTGGTCGTTCAGGTTCGTCGCGACGGCAACACCTACGAGATGGAGTTCTCGCGCGGCAAGACCGTTAAGAAGATGGAGGTCGTGGGCACCTCGGATTCGACGGGCACCACCGTCACCTTCTGGCCCGACGACGAGATCTTCGAGACATGCATCTACGATTTCGATACGCTGCACAACCGTCTGCAGGAGACGGCGTTCCTCAATAAGAACCTCAAAATCGTGCTGACCGACGAGCGCGAGGCGACTCCCCATGTGGAGGAGTTTTGCTACGAGGGCGGCATCATCGACTTCGTCAAGTTCCTCAACGAGGGCAAGGACGTCCCCGAGGCCTTTAAGGAGCCCATCTACATCGAGGGCAAATCGGACCCGGGCGCGCCTGTGACCAAGATGGGCGAGGTTGAGGTTTCCCTGCAGTGGAATAGCGGTTACGGCGAGAACGTCATGTCGTTTGCCAACGACATCTACACCCCCGAGGGCGGCATGCACCTTGAGGGCTTCCGCACCGCGCTCACCCGTGTGATCAACGACTACGCGCGCAAACAGAACCTGCTCAAGGAAAAAGACGCCAACCTGACCGGCGACGATGTGCGCGAGGGCCTTTCGGCCGTTATCTCGGTCAAGCTGCCCGACCCGCAATTTGAGGGCCAGACCAAGGCCAAGCTCGGCAGCTCCTATATGCGCGCGCTGACGCTCAAGATCGTGACCGACGGCCTCGCCGATTACCTCGAGGAGCATCCCAAGCCCGCTCGCGAGATCGTCAAGAAGGCCCAGCAGGCATGCAAGGCCCGCAACGCCGCCCGCAAGGCGCGCGAAGCGACCCGTCGCAAGAGCCTGCTCGAGACGGCGTCCCTGCCCGGTAAGCTCGCCGACTGCTCGGTGCGCGATGCCGAGCTGACCGAGCTCTTCATCGTAGAGGGTGACTCGGCAGGCGGTTCGGCCAAGGACGGCCGTCGCCGAGACATCCAGGCGATTCTGCCCCTGCGCGGCAAGATTTTGAACGTCGAACGCGTTGGTGACCATCGCGCGTTCTCGAGTGACACCATCCAGTCATTGATTACCGCGATCGGCTGCGGCGTCACGACGAGTGCCGGCGACGGCGGCGACTTCGATATCACCAAGGCGCGCTACCACAAGATCATCATCATGACCGATGCAGACGTCGACGGCGCGCATATCCGCATCCTGCTGCTGACGTTCTTCTACAAGTACATGCGTCCGCTGATCGATGCCGGCTACGTCTATGTTGCCTGCCCGCCCATCTTTGGCATTAAGGTGCGCAACAAGATCCACTACGTGTATCCCAACGGCCGCCAGCCCGAAGACGAGATCCTGCGCGATACCATCCAGAGTCTGGGCCTGAACCCCGACGATAACGACGAGGACGGCAAGGCCAAGGACGGCAAGATCACCAAGAAGCGCAAGGGCTATACCGTCCAGCGCTACAAGGGCCTGGGCGAGATGGACCCCAAGCAGCTTGCCTCGACGACGATGGACCCCAAGACCCGCATCCTGCAGCGCGTGTCGATCGAGGACGCCGTGGTGGCGGACCGCGCCGTGCGCGAGCTCATGGGTTCCGAGGTCGGCTATCGCCGCGAGTACATTGAAAAACATGCGCATGACGCGCGTTTCCTTGACGCTTAAGAGGAGGTAACGTGGCAGACGATATCAACAATAACGGGGGTATGGACGAGGCCGGCGATGCCGGCATGCCCGACGATCTGAAGCGCCTGCTTGCCCGTGCTGAGCAGGGCGAGGACGGCGACCCGGACGCCTATAACCCCGATGTCGATGATGACGAGGAAGAGGATGACGACGGCGAGCTCGAGGAGAGTTTTGGCGAAGTCGACCGTGGCGCCTCGGCCGGCGAGGATATCAACGGCGGCCAGCTCCAGATTTCGGAGTTCGGTCGCGAGATGAAGCAGTCGTTTATCGAGTATTCGATGTCGGTCATCACGGCGCGCGCCCTGCCGGACGTGCGCGACGGCTTAAAGCCGGTGCACCGCCGCATCCTGTACGCGATGAACGAGAGCGGCATCTACCCCAACCGCCCGCACAAGAAGTCGGCGTGGACGGTCGGCGAAGTTATCGGTAAGTACCACCCGCACGGTGACTATGCGGTCTACGAGGCCATGGTCCGCCTGGCACAGTGGTTCTCCATGCGCACGCCGCTCATCGACGGTCATGGCAACTTCGGTAACATCGACGGCGACGGCGCGGCAGCCATGCGTTACACCGAGAGCCGCCTGGCAAAGCCCGCCATGGAACTGCTGCGCGACCTGCAGAAGGATACCGTCGACTGGCAGCCCAACTACGACGAATCGCTCGCCGAGCCCGTGGCGCTGCCTGCGCGCTTCCCCAACCTGCTGGTCAACGGCAGCCAGGGCATCGCCGTCGGCATGGCCACCAACATCGCCCCGCACAACCTCACCGAGGCGATTGAGGCCACCTGCTACCTGATCGACAACCCCGACGCCACCGTCGACGAGCTCATGCAGATCATGCCCGGTCCGGACTTCCCCACCGGCGCCATCATCATGGGCAGCGCCGGCATTAAGCAGAGCTACGAGACCGGCCGCGGCTCCATTACCGTGCGTGCCAAGGCACACGTGGAGTCCACCAAGACCGGCCGCAGCCGCCTGGTCTTTACCGAGATTCCCTACATGGTCAACAAGGGCACCCTGCAGGAGAAGATCGCCCAGCTTGTCAACGACAAGCGCATCGAGGGTATCTCGGATATGCGCGATGAGTCCAACCAGAAGGGCATCCGTCTGGTTATCGAGCTCAAGAAGGGCGTCATTCCGCAGGTCGTGCTCAACAACCTGTATAAGTACACCTCGCTGCAGACGACCTTTGGCGCCAACAACCTGGCGCTCGTCAACGGCGTTCCCAAATGCCTGAGCCTGCGTGAGATGCTGCAGCACTACATCGACCACCAGGTCGACGTCGTCACTCGCCGCACCCGCTTCGACCTTAAGAAGGCCCAAGCCCGCGCGCATATCCTCGAGGGTTATCTTATGGCTCTCGACCATATCGACGAGGTCATTAGCATCATCCGCTCCTCGCAGACCGACTCCGAGGCCAGCAGCCGCTTGATCGAGCGCTTTGGCTTTACGCCCGAGCAGACCACGGCCATCCTCGAGATGAAGTTGCGCCGCCTGACCGGCCTGGAGCGCGACAAGATCCAGGAAGAGTTGGACGGCCTGCGCCGCGCCATCGCCTACTACGAGGACCTGCTGGCGCATGAGGAGAAGATCCTGGGCGTCATCAAGGAAGAGATGCGCGAGATCTCCAAGAAGTTCGGCGACAAGCGCCGCACCGAGATCAGCCAGGTTGAGAAGGACCTGGATGTCGAGGACCTCATCGCCGACGAGGATATGGTCGTGACCATCACCCACACCGGCTACGTTAAGCGTATCCCGGTGGCCGCCTACCGTGCCCAAAAGCGCGGTGGCAAGGGCGTGTCGGGCGTCAACCTCAAAGAGGACGACGTCATCGACGAGATGTTCATCGCGTCCACGCACGAGTACGTGCTGTTCTTCTCGAGCAAGGGCAAGGTCTATCGCCTGAAGGTGCACGAGCTGCCGGTGGGTACGCGCCAGGCGCGCGGTACCGCGATCGTCAACCTGCTGCCCTTCGAGGAGGGCGAGAAGATCGCGAGCGTCATCAGCTGCCGCGAGTTCCCAGCCGACGAGTACCTGATGTTTGCCACCAAGAGCGGCATGGTCAAGAAGACCGTGATGAGCGCATATGACCGCAGCCGTCGCGACGGCCTGATCGCTATCAACCTGCGTGACGACGACGCGCTGCTGAACGTGCGCCGCGTGCGCGAGGGCGACAAGATTATCCTGGCCACCACCGCGGGCAAGGCGATCATGTTCTCCGAGGAGCAGGTGCGCGCCACCGGCCGCGATACCAGCGGCGTTCGCGGTATTGGTATGAAGGACGGCGTGAGCGTTCTGGGCATGGAAGTCACTAACGGCAACGGCGATCTGTTCGTCATCACCGAGCGCGGCTACGGCAAGCGCACGCCGGTCGCGGACTACCCGGAGCAGAATCGCGGCGGCCAGGGCGTCTACACCATCCAAATGACCGAGCGTAAGGGTAACCTTGCGGCCATGAAGACGGTGGGCCCACAGCACGAGCTGTTCATCGTGACGGAGGGCGCGACGGTCATTCGCGTCAAGACCGACGAGATCAGCCAGACCGGCCGCGCCACCCAGGGCGTCAAGATGATGACCGTCGACGACAACGACCGCATCTGCGCCGTAGCCCGCATGACGGCCGCCAAAGAGAAGCCCGAGGGCGAAGCCACAGAAAACGTCTCTGCTTCCGAAGAAACCCCTGTCGATCTAGGCGACGGCAACGACATGCCAGAAGATCTCCTAGACGAGTAAGAGGCCCTAGCTGGTAGAAAATATCAGACACCATATATCGGCGGTCGGCGCACTGCGCGCCGACCGCTTTTTTGAAAACCTTGGGACCCCATGGTCGCTGGGCTGGCGAGATGGTTTTGGTTTGTCGCGAGTTCCGCACGCAAAGAAGGCCACTTAATGTGGCCTTCGTCTTGCGCAGGACTGTCCGAGCAGCAAACCAAAACCATCTCGCCAGCCCAGCGACCACCCCTCCCAAAGATTTTCAAAAAAGTTGTTGACGCGCGCGTAACGACTCGTCTAATATATCCCTTGCGCGATGGACCTGTAGCTCAGTTGGTTAGAGCGTCCGGCTGATAACCGGGAGGTCACAAGTTCGAATCTTGTCAGGTCCACCACTTTCTTTCGCAATAAACACCCCAGCGAGAGCCGAGTCGCCGCTGGGGTGTTTATTACTGTCTCCGTGGGGGTTTAGCTCAGCTGGGAGAGCGCGGGCTTTGCAAGCCTGAGGTCAGGGGTTCGATCCCCCTAACCTCCACCATGATGGACCTGTAGCTCAGTTGGTTAGAGCGTCCGGCTGATAACCGGGAGGTCACAAGTTCGAATCTTGTCAGGTCCACCATCAAAACTGTGAAGAGCCCTGAGGCGTTGCCTCGGGGCTTTTTTCTTGTCTGCGATAAATCTCATTTTGGTTTTGTGTGCTGTGCGAAAGATTGGGTAGTATAGCTATTCAATGCGGCAACCCTGCCGCGTGTTAACCGCTACGTACCGGAGGTGTTCCATGGTTCGTGTCGACATAGAGACCATCGTCATGGCCGCCGGTCCCGTGCCATCGCTTATCGTGCTTCGCGAGCGCTGCAGCAAATCGGACTCGCCCGCGCCGTTGCGTTCCCTTTCCATTCAGACTGGTTCGTTTGAGGCTGCTGCCATTAGCCGTGGCATCGATAGTGGCCGCGCCGAGCGCCCGATTACCCATGACCTGCTGCTCGATACTGTTAGCGCCCTGGGCGCCAAGCTCGAGCGCATCGAGATCGTTCGCGCCGAGCCGCCGGTGTTCTACGCGACGATCGTTGTGCTGGTCGATGGCGACGAGCGCAAGATCGACGCCCGCCCCAGTGATGCCATTGCCCTTGCCGTGCGCAGCAATGCTCCCATGTTTGTGGAGGATGACATCATGAATCGCTTGGGCACTGTTTCTACCCATGCCGAGGAAGTTGACGACGAGCAGGAGTTCGAGAAGTTCGACGAGTTCGTCCATACGCTCTCCCCCGATGATTTCTAAATGCGGGGCGGCCAGGTTGCGGAGCGTTCGCTGATGGCCGGCGGCATGTCTGCCGAGGCGGCGGCTATCGCGCGTGAAGCCCAGATGCGCTCGGAGGCATCCGAGGCGGCTCGCATTGCCTATGTGACGCAGGCCCGCACGCTTCGCGAACGCCGCGGCTCGTTTATCAAGATGGTTGTCATCTCCGCCCTTGTCGCGGCAATCTGTTCGCGCCTTCGTGGTACAGTTGGTGCGCTTGGGTTTTCGATCTCTACGGGCCTGGTGATCTGGGGCGTGGTCGATGCGGTCATGCTGACTAGCCAGATCAAGGTGCTCGACAAACGCGCGGCGGACATGATGCGCGCCCGCGATGCCGCTGCTAAGATCGCCGCCGAGGCGCAAGAACTGTAACGACGCCAGACTCGATGGGAAGGTCTAAAGATGGCACAGGATATGCAGGACGCCGGTAACGTCTCCGCCGAGCTCGACGCCATGGTGTGCGATCTGATCGGCGCGTTCTTGGACGACCTTGCCGCCGGTGAAAACCCTGGCGTGGTCGTGGCAATTGAGGACGCCGCTTCCAACCGTTATCTGGCGGCGCTCGACGAGGACGGCGAAGAGGCGTGCCTCGAGGCGGCCACCAACTTTATCTC
Source organism: Collinsella sp. (assembly GCA_048362915.1). Lineage (GTDB taxonomy): Bacteria > Actinomycetota > Coriobacteriia > Coriobacteriales > Coriobacteriaceae > Collinsella. Next base: position 121,040 of record DBFPAR010000004.1, on the reverse strand, counting down.
CGAGCACAAGATGGGTCTTAAGGACGAGGGCCTGGGCCGTATCGCTCGCTATGCCATCGGCTACACCGGCTGCGTCGAGATTGACGGCGGCTATCACGATGCTCTGCTCGTTAGCTTCTTCGAAACCACGCTCGAGAGCGGTTTTTCGGCATATGTGCTGTATGAGGGCATGGGCGCCGGCGATGGTTTTATGTGGAGCGACCCTGAACCTGCAGGTGAGGAAACCCCTCTCATCTAAAATCGCTAAAATAAACGAGTTTTCGGTAAAAGGCTCAATATTCCCGCCGAGCGTTGCATTGCTGGGTGGGTCGCATACGCGTGCCGGTTGTATATAGATAGAAGATAGGGGAACTACATGCGCGTAGACAATCTGAGGAACATCGCCATCATCGCTCACGTCGACCACGGCAAGACGACGATGGTCGACAAGCTCCTGCGTGCCACGGACGCCTTCCGTGCCAACCAGCAGGTCGAGGACCGCGTCCTGGATTCCAACGACCAGGAGCGCGAGCGCGGCATTACGATTCTCGCCAAGAACATCTCTATCGAGTACAAGGACGTCAAGATCAACGTCATCGACACCCCGGGCCACGCCGACTTTGGCGGCGAGGTCGAGCGCGTGCTGCGTATGGCCGACGGCGCCCTGCTGCTGGTCGACGCCTTTGAGGGCCCCATGCCCCAGACCCGCTTCGTGCTGCGTCACGCTATCGACACCGGCCTTAAGATCATGATCGTCATCAACAAGATCGACCGTCCGGGCGCCAACCCCGAGAAGGCCTACAACGACTGCCTGGACCTCATGGCCGACCTGGGCGCCACCGACGACCAGCTTGAGTTCGCCATGGAGCACGTGGTCTACGCCAGCGCCATGAACGGCTTTGCCCGTCTTGACCCCAACGACGGCAACATGGACATGTACCCGCTGCTCGATATGATTATCGACGACATGCCCGCGCCCGAGGTTGACGAGAACGCCCCGCTGGCCATGCAGTGCGTGACCATCGACCACTCCAACTTCGTCGGCCGCATCGGTATCGGCCGCGTGTACTCTGGCGCCATCCACCAGGGCGACCAGATCCTGGTTGTCAAGAACGACGGCTCCAGCGCTACCGCCACCGTCAAGCAGCTCTTTACCTTCGACTACCTGGGCCGTACCGAGTGCCAGGAAGTCGGCGCCGGCGACATCGCCGCTGTCGTGGGTATCGACCGCACCGATATCGGCGATGTCTACACCGATCCCGAGAACCCTGTCGAGCTCGAGCCCATCGAGATCGACCCGCCGACCCTGTCCATCGTCTTTGAGGCTTCGACCTCCCCGCTCGTCGGCCGTGATGGCGACATCGTGGGCGCCCGTCAGCTTAAGGAGCGCCTGTTCAACGAGGCCGAGAACAACGTGACCATGAAGATCGAGGAGCTCGAGGACAAGAGCGGCGTCGAGGTCTCGGGCCGCGGCATCCTGCACCTGTCCGTCCTGATGGAGTCCATGCGCCGCGAGGGCTTTGAGTTCCAGGTCGGTCGTCCCCGCGTTCTGTTTAAGAAGGACGAGAACGGCAACAAGATGGAGCCCGTCGAGCAGGCCGTCGTCGAGTGTCCGGACGAGTACTCGGGCAAGGTCGTTGAGGTCTTCGGCACCTCCGGCGGCATCATGACGAGCATGGATACCTCGGGCATCGTGACGCACCTCGAGTTTAAGATTCCGACCCGCGGCATCATGGGTCTTAAGAACCGCATCATGAACGTCACCCACGGCGAGGGCGTGTTCTACCACACCTTCCTGGAGTATGGTCCTTACGCCGGCGAGATCGGCAACCGTCAGAACGGCGCCATGATCTCCATGACCACCGAGAAGGCCGTTGCCTATGCTCTGGGTACGCTGCAGGAGCGCGGCCAGCTGTTTGTTGAGCCGGGCACCGAGTGCTATGAGGGTATGATCGTGGGCGAGCGCAGCAAGGCCGGCGACATGGTCGTCAACATCGCGCGTACCAAGAACCTGGGCAACCAGCGTTCCTCGACCTCCGATATTTCCGTCCAGCTGGTGCCTCCCCGCACCTTCTCGCTGGAGGAGGCGCTGGAGTACATCGCCGACGACGAGCTGGTTGAGATTACCCCCAAGAACATCCGCCTGCGCAAGCGCCTGCTCAACGCCACCGACCGCAAGAAGGCCGCCGTCCGCGCCGGCCAGGTCAACAAATAAGCGCTGGACTTTATAGCGTCTAACAAGAAAGGGCGTCGACCGTAATGGTCGGCGCCCTTTTTGTGCATAGGGACTGAGCTGGTCTGCACCACCACAAAGGTGCCTGGTCCCTTTGTGGTGGTTGGCGGCTAAGCGGTGGGGAGTCCTGGCGTGTTAGCCGGCTGCTGCGGCTTGACGCGGGCGTTGCGCCAGATGATTTGGATGATGTAACCGAGCATAAAGACAAAGGCCACGCCGCTGATGAAGTCACCTACGAGGGGAAGCCCCGTGAGGGCGCCTGCGATTACGCCGCCCACGGCTGCCATGGCGTAGCGGTTTTGGTTGTGTCCAACCATGCGGGCGATCGCGCACCCCGCAAAGGCACTCGACATCAACGCGATGCCGATAACGCCGCACAAGAGGGTTCCGGCAAGCGACAGACCAGCGATAGAGATAATCAGCAGTAGGACGGCGGGGACGATAGCAATCGTGCCCAGAAGACCGCTCACCCACAGGGGCATGGAGCGCTGGTGGAGCATGCCGGCGGCGCTGGCGGTCGCGCGCGGAAAGATGAGCTCGAGCAGCAGAGCGACAAAGCAGGTCGAGAGTGCCGCGGCGACGATACCGCCGATGACATCGTTAACGGTGGAAGTATCCTCGTTCTCGGTGCGGTCGATCTTGAGCGCGCCGACCTCGGCTCCCGCGGCGCGCTCGGGGTCCTCGGAGACGTGCGCGTTCACGGTGCCGGTGATGTGGGCGTTCTTGCCCAGGATGAGCTTGTCGGCCCAAACCTCGACATCGCCATCGACGGTGCCGTCGATGGTTACCGTATCGCCCGCGAGCGCTGCCGACTTGGTGGAGCCTCGCAAGGCAACCGTCTCGCCTATCGCGTAGAAACAGTTAGCGGTGCTGTCGGAATTGAGAACGACATGCTGGCCAGCAACGGTCACGCTGCCATCAACCGTGGTCTTGGCAATGTCGATGGTGCGTGCCGCCAGACGGACGGCGCCGCCCACTGTGCAGTCGCGGATCGAGAGGGTATCGCCCGCGGCGATGATATCGCGGTCGATGGACGTATCGTCCAAGTTGAGGGCCTGACCTGCCCAGTACAGGTCACCTTCGACGCCGGACGGATTGGCGTCATTGTCGGTCGCAAGTACGTTGCCTGCGGTGTCCGTGCCGGCGAACGACGCCGTGGGAAGCGCGGTGATCGCCAGCGCGATGAGCGCGAACAGGATGGTGATGCGGCCCCATGCTTTACGGCGCTGGGTCAACGGGAATTGATTACAGGGCATAGTGAATCCTTCGTCAGATGCTCGATATGCATCTAACAGGGTACCCAACGCGTGGGCGCTCTAAAAGAACCTCTCGGTTGCATTTCGAAGGATGAGCCCGCGCCACCTACTTTTTGCGGTGCAAAAAGCGTGCGATGTCATCCTCGGTGGGGCTTTTGATATCAAAGCGCAGCGACAGCCAGCGTAGTCCCATGGTCACCACGACGCAAACGACCAGTGCGACGACATTGCTGACCAAGCCGCTCATGACAAGGCAAACATAGCTTGCCGATCCGGCGATGGCCGCGATGGCATAGAAGTTGGTGCGCTGGAAGATACCCGGCACCACACCCATAAAACCATCTCGCAGCATGCCGCCGCCCACCGCGGTAAAAAAGCCCATCATGATGCACACCGCCGGCGCAAAGCCGTAGACCAGCGCCTTGTCTGCGCCGGTTGCCGCATAAATACCCACCGAGATGATATCGAGCAGGGGAATGAGCTTTTCGGGCTTGTCGACGATTGCCGGGAAGATGTAGATGATGGCCGCGGTGGCGATGGAGAGCGGGAGCGCCATCGGTTGGTTGAGGATGTAGACGTTGCCCACCTGCAGCGTCATATCGCGCAAAAGACCGCCGCCCAGTCCACAGACCACGGCGAGCGCGACGGCGCCCACCAGGTCGAGTTTGTGCTCGCGTGCGACCAACACGCCCGAGATCGATGCCGCGACGACGGCGAACATCTCGAGCCAAAACGGGATGGCAACCATGGCATCCGAGGCGTGTGCGGTAACGATCATAGCGGCGGCAACGGGCAAGATGGGGTCCTTTGAGTTACGGGTTTAGACAATGCCCGTACATAGTACATGTTCGGCGCCGATTGCGACCCTATTGCTCGGCAAACGGTCGGGACTGGGTACGGTCATAGGTTCCATGTTAGGGGATCCGGGTTGATGCTGAACGCGATGGGGGCGCGGTTGAATAGGAGGGATGTCCAAATTTTGAGCTCCGCTCAAAATTTATCCGGTCGGCTTGCGCCGACCGCGCTGCGCTAAAAACGCGCCACGGGCGCGTTTTCTTTACGCTCCGGGCCCTGGCGGGTTCGAATCCCTCCTCCTCCGCCGTGTTTGCTTGTTGGGGACTCAAAACAAAAAAGCTCCCATTCTCGGGAGCTTTCTCAACCAAAATGGCGGAGGAGGAGGGATTCGAACCCTCGTGACCTTATACAGGCCAAACGGTTTTCGAGACCGCCGCATTCAACCACTCTGCCACCCCTCCGCGTGGGGTAAAAACAAAGCAGGCTCGAAGGCCTGCTTTGGAATTAACTGGCGGAGAGTCAGGGATTTGAACCCTGGAGACGCTTTTGACGCCTACACGATTTCCAATCGTGCTCCTTCGGCCACTCGGACAACTCTCCGTTAAATGCGAAAGTCAGTATACACGAGGAATCGCAAAGTGCAAACAGAAAAGTTGGCATTTTTTAAAACGCTTGGCCGCGTTTGGCGTTGCAGCGGGGTTTGAGATGCCAAAAAACGGCTTCCGACCAGCGTAGTTGATCAACTCAATTGTTCAAAAGGGGTATTTATAAGCGATTTGGCAATGAATTTAAAAATCTTTGGGTGGTGCTGTGGGCCACTGGTATGCATTTTGTGACCACAACCATGCGCCCGTTGACCTGCGACTTGGCTCAGCTTGTCCTCACGGCACCGTATCTTGTCCACAGATCCGTCAAGCTTTTGGTCAGCATTTGGTTGGAATGCGCATGAAACGTCGTGCGAGTATGGGCATATGTGGAGGTCATGAGGTTGTAGCTGCATATTCTTGCAGCCTAGGAGGTTGAAAGATATTATTACCAAGTCTTTTCCTGCTTCAGGCGCACCTTCACGACCTGAAGCCACATTTGCCCAGAGGAGGTGACAATATGAAGGCTTATGAACTGCTGTTCTTTGTTGACCCGTCGCTCGACCCCGAGACTCGTCTCGCTGTTATGAAGCGTATCGATACCACGATCGCTGAGGGCGCTGGCAAGGTCGACTCCGTTGACGAGTGGGGCAAGCGCAAGCTCGCCTACGAGATCAACGACCTCACCGATGGTGACTACACCCTCATCAACTTCCACGCAGATCCTACCCAGATCGCCGAGCTTGATCGCGTCCTGCGCATCACCGACGCTGTGGTCCGCCACATGATCGTCCGTCGCGACGACCAGGAGTAAGACTGTCGTTTTGGACTGGGCTTGTGCCCCAAGAGGAAGTAGTGAGTTATGAGCATCAATCGAGTGAACATCACCGGTAACCTCACCCGCGATCCCGAGCTGCGAGCCACCGCCGGCGGAACCCAGGTTCTGTCCTTTGGCGTCGCCGTGAACGATCGTCGCCGCAACGCGCAGACTGGCGAGTGGGAGGACTATCCCAACTTTGTCGACTGCACCATGTTCGGCACCCGCGCCGAGGCCGTGAGCCGTTTCCTGGCAAAGGGAAACAAGGTCGCGATCGAGGGCAAGCTGCGCTACAGCTCTTGGGAGCGCGACGGCCAGCGCCGGAGCAAGCTTGAGGTCATCGTCGATGAGATCGAGTTTATGAGCTCCCGTGGTGGTCAGGGTGGCTACGATCAGGGCGGTTACGCCCCCGCAGCTCCCGCGCCCGCAGCACGTCCTGCCGCACCGGTGGCAACGCCGCCCGCGGTCGACGTCTACGATGAGGACATCCCGTTCTAAGGGTTGTTCACCTATTTTTGAGTGAGAGGCGGCTTCGGTTCGCCGGAGTTGCCAAATGAAAGGTATTTTGACATGGCTAATGATTTTTCTGCACGTCAGCCGCGTCGTAAGTACTGCCAGTTCTGCAAGGAGAACACTGAGTTCATCGACTATAAGGACACTCAGCTTCTCCGTAAGTACATGACCGACCGTGGCAAGATCAAGCCTCGTCGCGTCACTGGCGCTTGCACGCAGCATCAGCATGACATCGCCAACGCCATCAAGCGCGCCCGCGAGATGGCTCTCCTGCCGTACACCGTCCCCGTGGTTTCCTCTCGTGGCAACCGCGACCGCGGCTAAGAAGGGAGACGCATCATGAAGGTTATTCTTCTCGATGAGATCAAGGGTAAGGGCGGCGAGGGTGACGTCGTAGAGGTCGCTCAGGGTTACGCTGAGAACTTCCTGTTCCCCAAGAAGCTCGCTGTTGCCGCCACCAAGGGCAACCTCAAGCAGCTTGACGAGCGTCGCAACAACATCGCCAAGCGCGAGGCCGTCCGTCTGGCTACCGCCAACGAGACCAAAGCTGCCTTTGAGGGCAAGACGGTCACCGTTGACGTCAAGGTCGGCGACGAGGGCATCCTCTTTGGCTCCGTTACCGCCGCTATGATCGCTGACGCCATCAAGGCTCAGCTCGGTATGGACATCGACCGCAAGCGCGTCGAGCTCGGTAAGCCCATCAAGGTTGCCGGTGCCCACACCGTTGCCATCTCGCTGTATCGCGAGATCAAGGCCGAGGTTGTCGTTCTCGTCGGCGTTACCGCCGAGGAGCTCGCTGCCGAGGCTGAGGTCGAGGAGGCCGCTGAGGTCGCCGAGGCCGAGACCGCCGAGGTCGAGACTGAGGCTGCTGCCGAGTAGCATTCGCTGCAACGCAACAATCTTGTTCTAAGAAGGGCGCTCTGGGAAACCGGGGCGCCCTTTTGTTTTTTGCGCTGAGTGAGTGTTGTGGTGAACGTCGCGTCAAAGTCCTATATACAGGACCGTTCATCCGTTTGGTTCGGTGATGATTGGCGGCGCGCGGCGCGTTTTGGGACCGTGGCTGATACTATGGATGCTCGCAAGCGATATGAATGAGGATGCTCATGGCATATGACGATAGGGAGACCGGGCTGACGGTCGAGGACCGCGGCTCAAAGTTGGGTCTTCCCCAAAACCAAGATGCAGAGGCCAATGTACTGGCCGCTATGCTGCTATCGCCCGAGGTGGTCGAAGAGGCCCAGGTCGAGCTGCAGCCCGATGACTTCTACCGGCCCATTCATAAGACCATCTATACTGCGATGGTCGATATGTACAACAGCCGCATTCCCATCGACTCCATCTCGCTGATCGATTACCTGCGAAGCATCAACAAGCTCGATGCCGTGGGCGGCGAGGCGTACATTTTGGAGCTGATGGGTCAGACCCTGTCGCTCGTCAACTGGCAGCACCATGCCGCCATCGTTCGCCGCGATTCGATGCTGCGCGAGCTGATCGGCGCCACCAACGAGATCAACGCGCTGGCATATAACGCCCCCACCGACACCAAAGAGGTCGTGGAGCTGGCCGAGAGCAAGCTGCTCAAGGTCACGGCACGCGAGGTCAAGTCGAGCTACAAGACGCTGACCGAGTTTATGGTCGAGGCCTATAACGAGGCCGAGGAAGTGTGCCAGGCCGGTGGCCAGGCTGCGGGCGTGCCCACGGGCTTCCCGTCGCTCGACCGCATGCTCATGGGTTTTCGCGAAGGCCAGCTCATCATCATCGGTGCCCGTCCTGCCGTGGGTAAGACGTCGTTCGCTCTGAATCTGGCGCTCAACGCTGCCGCTGCTGGTTATACCGTCGGCTTCTTCTCGCTGGAGATGTCGGGCAAGGAAATTGCCCAGCGTCTGATTTGCGCCTATGCCATGATCTCGATCAGTGATTTCCGCATGGGCCGCATTAGCCCCGAGCAGTGGGCCAATATCAACGAGGCCACGCAGACCTTGTCCAAGCTGGATATTCTGATTGACGATACGCCCGGCACCACAGTGACCGAGATTCGCGCCAAGAGCCGCCGCATGCTCCATAACAAGGAGAAGGCAATCATCATCCTGGACTACCTGCAGCTGGTGAGTCCTCCGCCGGGACGCCGCTCCGAGAGCCGTACCGTCGAGGTTTCGGAGATGTCGCGTGGTCTGAAGATCATGGCCAAGGAGCTCAAGATCCCGCTCATCGCGCTGTCGCAGCTCTCGCGTCAGGTCGAATCCCGTACCGGCAAGCGTCCGCAGCTTTCCGACCTTCGTGAATCGGGCTCTATCGAGCAGGACGCCGATATCGTCATGTTCTTGGACCGCTCCGCCGACGAGGCCGAAGCCTCGCGCGACGATCGACCCGACGAGGGCGTTACGCGTATCGTCGTGGCCAAGAACCGTTCGGGCCCGATCGGCGACGTCGATCTGATGTTCCTGCCGGCATCCACCAAGTTTTATGAGCTTGATGGGGCACATGCCGAGGAGTAGGACAGGCGCCCGTTGCACGGGTATACTGGGAATGTTTTGTGCTTCTGCGTGCCGGCGTGGCGCGTAGACAGTCCATGAATGTAAGGAGTAAACATGCCGTCAACCGTTTTGGTCGGTGCCCAGTGGGGCGATGAGGGCAAGGGTAAGATTTGCGACCTGGTCGCCGGCGACTTCGATGCCGTCGTGCGCTACTCGGGAGGCAACAACGCCGGTCACACCATCGTCGTCAACGGCAAGAAGTACGGCCTGCACCAGGTGCCCTCTGGCATCATGTATTCTGACCACGTGTCGGTGATCGGTAACGGCTGCGTCGTCAACCCCAAGGTTGTCCTTGAGGAGATCGACATGTTCGAGGCCGACGGCATCACCACCAAGAACCTCAAGATTAGCGGCAACGCGCATGTCATCATGCCGTACCACATCGATCTGGATGGCGCCTTTGAGCAGAAGCTCGGCAAGAAGAACATCGGTACCACCAAGCGTGGCATCGGTCCGTGCTATCAGGACAAGATGGCCCGCATTGGCCTGCGCATGCAGGACATGCTGGACGAGGCGCTGTTCCGCGACAAGCTTGAGACCGCTCTCGCCCGCGTGAACCCCGAGCTCGAGCTCATCTACAACCTGCCCACCTACACCGTGGACCAGATTTGCGACGAGTACCTGCCGATGGCCGAGCGCCTGCGTCCCTACATCACCGAGACGAGCCTGCTGCTCAACAACATGATCGATGAGGGCAAGAACCTGCTGTTTGAGGGCGCCCAGGCGACGCTGCTCGACATCGACCACGGCACCTATCCGTACGTGACGTCTTCCAACTGCACCGCCGGCGGCGCCATCACCGGCTCCGGCGTGGGCATGAAGAACGTCGACCGCGTACTGGGCGTCATGAAGGCCTATATCACTCGCGTCGGTTCGGGCCCCATGCCCACCGAGCTTTCCTATGAGTCCGAGGCCGGTCACACGCTGACCGAGGAGGGCTATGAGTACGGCGTGACCACTGGTCGCCGTCGTCGTTGCGGCTGGTTTGACGGCCCTATCGCCAACTATGCCTCGCGCGTCAACGGCCTCACCGACATCGCCATGACCAAGCTCGACGTGCTTTCGGCCTTCGACACCATTAAGGTGTGCGTTGCCTATGACGTCGATGGCGAGCGTTACACGAGCGTGCCCGAGCACCAGGTGCGCTTTGAGCATGCCAAGCCCATCTACGAGGAGCTTCCTGGCTGGAAGTGCGATATCACCGGCTGCCGCAGCTTTGAGGAGCTGCCGCAGGAGGCTCAGGACTACGTGGCGTTTATCGAGGATCTGGCACACACCCGCGTGACGTTCATTGGCGTTGGCGCCGGTCGCGAGCAGATCATCAACCGATTCTGGAAGTAATCGGGACTATTTGGTTATTGCGATATACCCCTTTGCAGCCCAAGCGGGCGGCCGAGGGGTATATTTGCTTGCAAAGGGCTCGCGCGGAGCGGGCCGTTAATCCATAGAGGAGGCACCCTTGAAGGCGGACACTCAAACCATCGACATCCTGTTGTTGGGCAGCGGCGGCCGTGAGCATGCTATGGCAGCTAAGCTCGCAGCATCACCGCGCGCCGGCAAGCTCTACATCGCGCCGGGCAACGGCGGCACCGCGAGCTGCGGCGAGAACGTTGTTCTCGACGACTGCGATCCTGCGGCCGTGGCGGCGTTTGCTCAGAGCCACGGATGCGGACTCGTGGTAATTGGCCCCGAGGCTCCGCTCGTGGCGGGCGTGGCCGACGCCGTGCGCGCGGCGGGTATTCCCTGCTTTGGCCCGGGTGCCGAGGGTGCCCAGATGGAGGGCTCCAAGCTGTTCTCCAAGCAGCTCATGGAGCGTGCGGGCATTCCGACGGCAGCCTATGGTTCGTTTACCGACGAGGCTTCGGCTCTCGCCTACGTGCGCGAGCAGGGCGCCCCGCTGGTCGTCAAGGCCGACGGCCTTGCCGCGGGCAAGGGCGTTATCGTGGCGACCGAACTTGAGCAGGCCGAGGAGGCCGTGCGCGAGTGTTTTGGCGGCACCTTTGGCGATGCCGGCAACACCGTGGTCATCGAGGAGATGCTCGTTGGTCCCGAGTGCTCGCTGCTGGCCTTTACCGACGGCAAGACCGTGCGCCCCATGGCTACCTCGCAGGACCACAAGCGCGCGCTCGAGGGCGACAAGGGCCCCAACACCGGCGGCATGGGTGTCTACAGCCCGGTGCCCATCGTGACTGACGAGGAGCACGCCACCATGGTGGCGGTCATGGAGCAGACCGTGGCCGAGCTCGCTGCCGAGGGTATCGACTACCGCGGCTGCCTGTACGGTGGCTTTATGCTCACGCCTGCCGGCCCCAAGGTGCTGGAGTTCAATGCTCGCTTTGGCGACCCCGAGACGCAGGTCGTGCTGCCGCGCCTTAAGAACGACCTGGTCGAGGTCATGCTGGCTTGTGCCAACTGCGAGCTCGACCAGATTGAACTCGACTGGCGCGACGAGTGGGCCGTGGCCGTTGTCCTGACGAGCGCGGGCTATCCCGGCAGCTATGAGAAGGGCAAGGTCATCACCGGTATTGAGGATGCCGAGGCCATGGAGAACGTGACCGTGTACCACGCGGGCACTGCCGTGGTGGACGGCCAGCTCGTGACCAATGGTGGCCGCGTGCTTGCCGTGACCGCTCTGGGCGACACGTTCGAGAACGCTCGCAACCTTGCCTACGAGGCCTGCGAGAAGATTGATTTTGAGGGCAAGACCCTGCGTCACGACATCGGCCTGCGCGCGCTGCGCGGCCGCGACGCCTGGGATGCCTAAAATCCGAGAGGAATGAGACGGATGGACGAGAAGAACGAAGAGCTCGTGGACGCGCAGATCGTCGAAGAGGACAGCCGCGTGTATGGGCACGCCGAGGGCGAGCCTGGTGGCGAGGTCGCTGACGAGCCGGCGCTGGTGCTGGGCGATGACGACCCGCACGATGCCGAGCTGCACGAGAAGATTCTTTCGGAGGAGTGCGCCTGGAAGGGCAAGATCCTCGACGTCCACCGTCTTGAGGTTGAGCTGCCCAACGGTCGCCGCAGCGCCCGCGATATCGTTCGCCATCCGGGTGCGGCGGCTGTTGTGGCACTGACCGAGAGCGGCAAGATCGTACTGGTGCGTCAGTACCGCACCGCCATCGACCGCGTGACGGTCGAGATTCCCGCCGGCAAGCTCGATCCAGGCGAGGACCCGCTCGATTGCGCCAAGCGCGAGCTGCATGAGGAGACGGGCTTTAGGGCTGGTCGCATTCGCTTTTTGACGTCGATTGTCACGTCCTGTGGCTTCTGTGACGAGATCATTCACATCTACCTGGCCACCAAGCTCGAGTTCGATGCACCCAACCCCGATGATGACGAGTTTGTCAACGTGGACCTCGTGCCGCTGCACGAGCTGATCGACGCCGTGCTCGACGGCAAGATCGAAGACGCCAAGACCGTCGTGGGCGCGCTTGCCTGCGACAGCATCGCACACCGCCTTGGGGGCACGGAGCTTTAACGAGTGGGGATAGCCCTGGGACAAGTACTACTGATTGCTTTGTTCCAGGGCCTTACGTTGCTGATATTTCTTTGAGGATCACATGCTGAAGAGGTTTCTTTCGTATTACAAGCCCCAGATGGGGCTTTTTGTTGCTGATACTGTTTGTGCTCTGGTGCTTGCTGCCATTGACCTGGCGTTCCCCATTATCCTGCGCAATTTGACCGGTGGGCTGTTTACCCAGGGCCAGGCTGCCATTATGCAGGCGCTCGGTATGATCGCGGTGGGGCTGGTGCTGATGTATGCCGTTCGCTGCGCCTGCCGCTACTTTGTGAGCTACTGGGGCCACGTGATGGGTGCGCGCATGGAGTCCAAGATGCGCGAGGACCTGTTTGACCAGTACGAGCGCTTTAGCTTTGCGTACTTCGACCGCAACAGTTCGGGCGACATGATGAGCCGCGTGGTCAACGACCTGTTCGATATCTGCGAGGCGGCGCATCACGTACCCGAGTGGATCATCATCTGCGGCATCGAGATTATCGGCTCGTTTGTGATCCTCTTTACCATCGCCCCGGTGCTGGCGCTTGCCATGGCCGTGGTGACGGCGGCGTTTGCGGTCATCATGTTTTGGCAAAACATGCGTATGCGCGAGGTCTTTAGCGACAACCGCAAAAAGATCAGCGGCATCAATGCGCAGCTGCAGGATTCTCTGGCGGGCATGCGCGTGGTCAAGAGCTTTGCCAACGAGGAGACCGAGCGTGCCAAGTTCCGCGCCTCCAACAATCGCTACCTTTTGTCCAAGGAGAACATGTATCACGCCATGGGCGTCTATACCGCGACGTATGGCCTGCTCTCTGGTGTGCTCTATGTGATCGTGGTGCTGCTGGGCGGCTGGCTGGTCGCCCAGGGACAGCTGCAGGCGGTCGATATGGCGACCTTTGCACTCTATATTTCGCTGTTCTGCACGCCGCTCGAGACACTCGTCAATTCGGCCGAAACGTATCAGAAGGCTATCGCCGGCTTTAAGCGTATGGACGAGGTGCTCTCGACGGCGCCGGATATCCAGGACAAGCCGGGCGCTACGGATCTGCAGGTGACTGCCGGCGCCGTGGAGTATCACGACGTGTGCTTTAACTACGAGGATGTTGAGCTGGGCGAGGGCTATGCCGACGAGCGTCCCGTTATCGACCATATGGACCTGTCCATCAAGCCCGGGCAGACCATCGCTTTGGTTGGCCCTTCGGGCGGCGGCAAGTCCACGACCTGTTCGCTGCTGCCGCGCTTTTATGACGTGGCTACCGGATCCATTAGCATCGACGGTCAGGACGTGCGCGATGTGACGCAGCAGAGCCTGCGCCGCGCCATCGGCCTGGTGCAGCAGGATGTCTATCTGTTTGACGGCACGATTGGCGAGAACATCGCCTACGGCAAGCCGGGCGCTACGGCAGAAGAGATCGCCGAGGCCGCCCGTCGCGCCAACATCGATGCCTTTATCGAGTCGCTTCCGCAGGGCTACGACACCGTGGTGGGCGAGCGCGGCAGCCGTCTTTCGGGCGGACAGAAGCAGCGCGTTGCCATCGCGCGCGTGTTTCTCAAGAACCCCAAGATCCTGATTTTGGACGAGGCGACGAGTGCTTTGGATAACGAGAGCGAGGAGGCGGTGCAGGAGTCACTCGAAGAGCTGGCACGCGGCCGCACCACGATTATCATCGCCCACCGTCTTTCGACCATTAAGCATGCCGATGAGATTGCGACCGTTGAGCATGGTCGCGTTGTGGAGCGTGGCACGCACGAGGAGCTTCTCGCCCGTGGCGGCACCTATGCCCGTTACTATCGAATGCAGTTCGAAGGTGCGCGTGCGCACGAGCTCGACTGATTGATATGACAGGAAGTTTATGGCTGACAAGAACCCTTTGACTCCGGAAGAAGTGACGGAGTTATTCTCCGAAATCGATGCATCCGGCGTCTTGGATCCCACGCTCGCCAAAAAGCGTACCGAGCGCATGCGTGAGAAGGAGGCTGCGGCCAAGCGCGGTGACAAAGCGGCGCTAGCGCAGCTGCGCAGCGAGGACCGCGCGAGCCAGGCAAAACATATCGACCCGCTGTCCGAGGACGATCCTTCGGGCTCGCAGGTGAGCCATACCATTACGAAGACCGCGATGGCCGTGGTCATCGGTATTTTGGTGCTGATCGTGGGCATGCAGATCGGCTACGGCGTGATGCGCCGTCTGAATACCGCCAACCTGTCCGAGAGCGTTTCGGTTGATACCGTTTCGACGGCGCTGAAGGGCGGCCTTGAGTGGGGCAACGGCTTTACGCAGTTCCCGCTCGACTTTACCGTCGATGAAGCCGATGAACGCACGGGCACGGTCGAGGTGACGGTGTTGGACACGTCTTCTGCCAACGAGCTCGAGCTGTTGTCCAACGGGCAGATTCAGGCCGCGGCGCTTGCGACCAACGCGCTGCTCAACGATAAGATCGACCGCGTGGTGTATAACGTTCACGCCTATATCGACGAGGATAGCAACATTCAGCACGATTCCTTCTTTGGCATGTTCCCCGCGCGGGGCCACCAGAGCGCCATTTTGACGTTCGTGTGGACCAAGAGCTCATCCAACGCCACGAGTATCGACTGGAAGATGCGCATCGTGAGTATGGATGACACCATCGCCGAGCGCATTCAGAAGCAGGTGAACTCGGTGTCGTCGTTGATTGAGGATCCGGTGGTGAGCCAGACCAAGATTGACGAGGAAAAGACCGAGCGTGACCTGGAGCATCGTCTGCATGGCCGCGAGATTTTCCGCGGCGGCAAGCCCGATCGCACACCGTCCGAACTGCTGGAACAGGACAAGAAAAAGTAAGACGCCATCATCCCGCGTGAGCCACAAGCCCCGCGGGATGATTTTTTAATCCCCGTCCCAGAGAAATCATTATGCATAGAAAGTCATAATTATCATTTCGTAAACATTTCGATGAAATTAACGCCATGAGGCATGCTTGCGGTTACAATACCGCGAGGCCTAACTACACACCTTTAAGCCGGTCCTGTGAGACCGGGAAGGAGAATTATGGCGAACAACCATACCGCGGGCGCTGCCGCCCGCACCTTCGCGCCCAGCGAGCTTTGCCAGCGTATGCTGGCCAAAACCAGCAAGGGCACCTGTGGTCCCTGCATCCTGTATCTTGAGGATGGGACCATTTTTTATGGACGTGCATGCGGTGCCGAGGGCACCGCGACCGGCGAAGTCTGCTTCAACACCTCGCTCGAGGGTTACTTTGAGGTCATGACCGACCCGAGTTATGCCGGCCAAATCGTAACCATGACCTATCCGCAGATCGGCAACTACGGTATCGACGAGACCGACGTCCAGTCGGCCTTCCCCGGCGACGCCGTGCGCCCCGCGAGCGCTCCGGCTATGCGCGGCATGATCGTTCGCGACATGTGCACCACGCCTTCTAACTGGCGCTCGGCCGTCAGCGTGCCGGAGTATCTGCGCGCCCACGGCATCGTCGCTATCGAGGGCGTCGACACCCGCGCTCTGGTACGCCACCTGCGCGACAATGGTTCCAAGATGGGCATTATCTCGACCGAGATCTTCGACGTCGACGAGCTTGCCGAGCGTCTGGCCGCAGCGCCCACGCTGGTAGGCGAGAACCTGGTCAAGACCGTAAGTTGCCCCGCGCCTCACGAGTTTGCCGCCGTCGACCTGCCTGCCACGCATGACTTTGCGCTTTCGGCTGCCGCTCCTGCCCGTCACAAAGTGGTCGCCTACGACTGCGGTGTGAAGCGCGGCATTCTGGAGGGGCTGGTCCGCGCCGGCTGCGACCTTACCGTCGTGCCGTGGGACACGCCCGCGAGTGAGGTGCTCGACATGAATCCCGACGGCGTCTTTTTGTCCAACGGCCCCGGCGACCCCGACGCCGTGGTGGAGACCTACGAGCAGGTGCAGCAGCTGATCGGCAAGGTGCCGGTCTTTGGTATTTGTCTTGGTCACCAGATGATCAGCCTGGCCTGCGGCGCCCAGATGGAAAAGCTTAAGTTCGGTCACCGCGGCGGCAACCAGCCGGTCATGAACCTGGTGAGCCGTCGCGTGGAGATCACCGCGCAAAACCATGGCTTTGGCCTGCTATTCCCCAGCTTGGGCAAGCTTGTCCCCGAGCTTTCCGGCGGCGAGACCGAGCATGCGGCCGATGGAGATCTGCGCGTCTGGGTACGCCGCGGAATCGCGCCAGTCGTGATGAACGAGCGCTTCGGCCGCATTCGCCTGACACATGTGAACCTCAACGACGGCACCGCCGAGGGCATCCAGCTGCTCGATGCCCCGTGCTTCTCGGTCCAGTACCACCCCGAGGCTTCGCCTGGCCCCACCGATGCCCACTATCTCTTTACCGCCTTTACGCGACTCATGGACGGCGAGGAGAACTACCTGGACATCGACACCGCGAAGGACCGCCTTGCCGGCTGGAGCTTTGCTGAGTCCGAGACCGCTGAGACCGAGGAGAACTAACATGCCGAAACGTACTGACATCAAGCGCATCCTCGTCATTGGCTCGGGCCCCATCGTTATCGGCCAGGCCTGCGAGTTTGACTACTCTGGCGCCCAGGCCTGCAAGGTGCTCAAGGAGGATGGCTTTGAGGTCATCCTGGTCAACTCCAACCCGGCGACCATCATGACCGACCCGGGTCTTGCCGACCGCACCTATGTCGAGCCCATCACCGCCGAGTTTATCGAGCGCGTGATCAAGAAAGAGCGTCCGGACGCGCTGCTGCCCACGCTGGGCGGCCAGACCGGTCTGAACGCCGCCGTTGAGCTGGCGAAAGACGGCACGCTCGACAAGTACGGCGTCGAGATGATCGGCTGCGACCTTGCCGCCATCGAGCGTGGCGAGGACCGCAAGCTCTTTAACGAGGCCATGGCCGAGATTGGCCTGGAGGTCGCGCGCTCGGGCTATGCCTACAGCGTGGCCGACGCCGAGGCTATCGCCGAGCGCGTGGGCTATCCCTGCGTACTGCGCCCGAGCTTTACCCTCGGCGGCGCCGGCGGCGGCATCGCTCACACCCACGAGGAGCTCGTCTCCATCGTGAGCCAGGGCCTGGAGCTCTCGCCTGCCCACGAGGTGCTGGTCGAGGAGTCCATCGAGGGCTGGAAAGAGTATGAGATGGAGGTCATGCGTGATCACGCCGGCAACGGCATCATCGTGTGCTCCATCGAGAATCTCGACCCCATGGGCGTACATACCGGCGACTCCATCACCGTGGCGCCGGCGCAGACCCTCTCCGACCTTGAGTATCAGCGCATGCGCGTGGCCTCGCTCGCCATCTTGGAGAAGATCGGCGTCGAGACCGGTGGCTCCAACGTGCAGTTTGCCGTGAACCCCAACACCGGCCGCCTGATCGTCATCGAGATGAACCCGCGCGTGAGCCGTTCGTCCGCCCTCGCTTCCAAGGCCACGGGTTTCCCCATCGCCAAGGCCGCCGCGCGCCTGGCTGTGGGCTATACGCTCGACGAGATCGTCAACGACATCACCAAGGCAACGCCTGCCTGCTTTGAGCCCACGATTGACTACTGCGTGGTCAAGGTGCCGCGCTTTGCCTTCGAGAAGTTCAAGGGCACTGATCCTACGCTCACCACGCGCATGAAGGCCGTGGGCGAGATCATGGCGATCGGCCGCACCTTTGAGGAGGCCTTTGGCAAGGCCATGCGTTCGCTGGAGGACGGGCATCAGGGCATTTGTGCCGGTGGCAAGGAAGGTGCCGACAAACTGAGCGACGATGAGCTCGCTCAAGCCGTGGCAACGCCGACCGAGCACCGCATCTTCTTTGTGGTCGAGGCCCTGCGCCGTGGCTGGGACATCGCTCGCATCCATGCCATCTGCGGTATCGATCCGTGGTACCTCAACCGTATCAATGACATGGTGCAGGTCCAGGAGAGCGTCCGCGGCCTGCGTGTGGAGGATATCGACGCCGACGCGATGCGCTTGCTCAAGCAGTATGGTACGAGCGACGCCGAGATTGCCGCGCTGACCGGCTCGGACGAGCGCTTTGTGCGCGCCTACCGCAAGGGTCTGGGCGTGGTTCCCAGCATGAAGACGGTCGACACCTGCGCTGCGGAGTTCTCGAGCGCCACGGAATACCACTACAAGACGTACGAGAACATCTACCGCACGAGCCCGGATGCCAAGAAGTGCGTGGCTCCCGACGAGACCACGCCGGCGGACAAGCCCAAAGCGATGATCCTGGGCGCCGGCCCCAACCGCATTGGCCAGGGTATCGAGTTCGATTACTGCTGCGTGCACGCGAGCTACGCGCTGGCGGCCCGCGGCTTCGAGACCATCATGGTCAACTGCAACCCCGAGACCGTCTCGACTGACTACGACACATCCGACCGCCTGTACTTTGAGCCGCTCACCTACGAGGACGTCATGGACGTTATCGACGTTGAGCGACCCGACGGCGTCGTGGTGACGCTCGGCGGCCAGACCCCGCTTAAGCTGGCGCGTATGCTCGAGGAGAGCGGCGTGAACATCATGGGTACCAAGCCCGATGCCATCGACTTTGCCGAGGACCGCGAGCGCTTCGCCGCTCTGCTCGACAAGCTTGGCATCATGTACCCGCCGGCGGGCCAGGCCACCTCGTTTGAGGAGGCCGAGGCCGTGGCCGCGCACATCGGCTACCCGCTGCTAGTGCGTCCGAGCTACGTGCTGGGCGGCCGCGGCATGATGATCGCCTACGATGCCGAGCATCTGCGCGATTACATGGCCGAGGCTGCGCGCATTAGCCCCGACTACCCGGTGTACCTGGACCGCTTCCTGGAGGGTGCGATCGAGTCCGATGTCGACGCCCTGTGCGATGGCGAAAAGGTCTATATCGGCGGTATCCTGGAGCATATCGAGGAGGCCGGTATCCACTCTGGCGACTCCGCGACCTGCATCCCGCCGTTCAGCTTTAGCGAGAGCCTGCAGGCAAAGCTTCGCGAGACCACGCGCCGCATCGCGATGGCGCTGGGCGTACGCGGCCTGGTCAACGTGCAGTACGCCATCAAGGGCGAGACCGTCTACGTGATCGAGGCAAACCCGCGCGCGAGCCGCACCGTGCCGTTCATCTCCAAGGCAACCGGCGTGCCGCTGGCCAAGTGCGCGGCGCGCATCATGGCAGGCGATTCCATCGCGAGCTTGGGCCTGCCGAGCGACGAGCGTCAGCTCGATTGGTTCTGCATGAAGGAAGCCGTTATGCCCTGGGGTCGTTTCCCGGGCGCCGACGTTATCCTGGGTCCCGAGATGAAGTCGACGGGCGAGGTCATGGGTATCGCCAAGAGCTATCCCGAGGCATACGCCAAGACGCAGCTGGCGATTGACTACAAGCTGCCCGACCCGAGCGCCGGTAAGGTGTTCATCAGCGTGTGCGACCGCGACAAGCGTCATATCCTTTCGGTCGCCCGCATCCTGCGCTACCTAGGCTTTGACATCTGCTCCACTGAGGGCACGGCGCGCGTGCTGCGTGGAGGCAACGTGACGTGCGAGGTCGTGGAGAAGATCAGCGGCCCGCACGATGGCGAGCGTCCCAACATCGGCGACCTGATCGCCGACGGCAAGATCGCGGTGATCGTCAATACGCCGTATGGCCCGGGTTCTCGTGGCGACGGCTACCTTCTGCGCACCGAGGCCGTGCGCCGCGGCGTGACCTGCGTGACCGCGATGTCCGCGGCCAACACGTACGTGAGCGCTATCGAGGCCGTGCGCGAGGACGAGCAGGGTCACGGCAGCGCCAACGACATGGGCATGGACGTCATCGCCCTGCAGGACCTGCCGCAGCACACGGTGTAGTGTGACCTGTCCGGCCGGGGCGGGAGGCGGACACTTTCTCTCGGAAACTGGGCTTCGCGAAGTTTTCCGAGAGAAAGGACCGCCTCCCGCCCCGGCCTGCGGTGACTTGGTTGCACCGTGTGCTGCCGAAGGGGCTTTGCGCGATGACTAGGGCTGAATAAAAAAGTGAGTGTGGGCCCTGCCGTTCGAACGAACGGCAGGGCCCACACTAATAATTCAGCCAACGTACGTCATGGCAATTCCCGGTAGGTCGCAGGGCGCTTCGCGGGCGGGCCAGGCTTTATCTGAACGACTTTGCGAAGCAACCGGAGTGAAGATAAAGCCTGGCCCGCCCGCGAAGCGCCACAAAGACCGCAGGGACGGGAGCAGCTATACTACTCTCAGTAGTTAAGGGTCGCGGATCCGCCGCGTCACCGCTCTCAACAGGAGGTCTTTGTTTATGGCAGATCAAAAGCCGGTTGTCGGGATTATCATGGGCTCCAAGTCCGATCTGGGCGTTATGGAAGGTTGCACCGCCGAGCTCGAGGCGCTGGGTGTGCCCTATGAGCTCGTGATCGCGAGCGCACACCGCACGCCGGCGAAGGTCCACGAGTGGGCCTCGACTGCCGCCGATCGCGGTATCAAAGTGATTATCGCCGCCGCCGGCAAGGCCGCTCACCTGGGTGGTGTCGTGGCTGCCTTTACGCCGCTGCCGGTCATCGGCGTGCCTATGAAGACGAGTGACCTGGGCGGCATGGATTCGCTGCTGTCGATGGTGCAGATGCCTTCGGGCGTGCCCGTGGCCTGCGTTGCCATCAACGGCGCCAAGAACGCCGCCATCTACGCCACGCAGATTCTGGGCGCTTGCGACCCCGAGTACCGCAAGGTTATCGAGAAGATGAAGCAGGAGATGGCCGACGCCTAGGCGTTCCGCCGTTTCACCGCAGTATAAGGAGAGCCATGTCCGACTATCAGGGAAAACGATTCAAGGCTTCTCAGATTCCCGATCCGTCGAAGCCGGGTGCTGCCCATGCGGCACAGCAGGGTCGGACATCCTCTCCTCAGCAGCCGCGAGCGGCGCGTCCTGTGACGCCGGCGACGCACCGACGCCAGGACGCGCCGGCGGCGTATCGCCCCTCGTCATATGGCACGGCAAAGAAGCAGGCCCGGACGACGAGGCAACCGAGCGGCGCGCCGTCCAGCTACACCGAGCCGCCGCGTAAGAAGCGCCGCTCCATTATTCCCATTCTGCTCATCATCATCGGTATTGGCCTGATCGTTGCTGCGGCCGCTATCTTTATCAACGCGCAGATTGGCTACAAGCAGGCGAGCGAGTCGTATCAAAAAATCGAAAAGCAATATGTGAGCGACAAGGACGCCAGT
This sequence comes from Collinsella sp., assembly GCA_048362915.1. Taxonomy (GTDB): domain Bacteria; phylum Actinomycetota; class Coriobacteriia; order Coriobacteriales; family Coriobacteriaceae; genus Collinsella. The sequence goes on along the minus strand of DBFPAR010000004.1, from coordinate 99,683 downwards.
GGCGTGCCAATTATCGACTTCAATGCGCTTGCCCAGACAAATCCCGAGGTTGTGGGTTGGATTTACGCGCCCGGCACCAACATCAACTACCCCGTGGTGCAGACCAACAACAACTCCAAGTACCTCAACACGCTGTTCGACGGCACCGCCAATGCATCGGGTGCCATCTTCCTGGATAGCGACGACACCGCGCCGGGCATGGTGGATCAGCAGACCACGATTTACGGTCATCACATGAACGACGGTTCGATGTTCAACGTGATTTCGGATACGACCGATCAAGCGACGTTCGACAGCATGGACTACGTGTACTACATCACACGTGACGCGACGTATAAGCTGCGTCCGCTGGCGACCAAGGTGGTCGAGGACACGTATGCCAAGGCGCGCACGCCCAACTTTGAGGGCGATGACGGACTGAAGAATTATCTGTCCGAGATGCTCGACGGTGCCTCTGCCGTGGCGAGCGATGCCACCGATCGTGCCGCTTCGGCAACCAAGGTCGTAACGCTTGTGACCTGCCGTTCGCTGTCATTTAGCAATACGCGCGCCGTCATGGTGCTCACGCCGGTCGAGGAATAAAGTGTCCGGGCCCCGTCCCAAAAAGACTACCCTGGAAATCAAAAGGAGAAATGATGCTTGAGAACGGCAAATCGATGCCTTCGGTTGATGCTTGGCTGCGCGAAGCCAAGGCCGATGTTTCGGCGGCTGATTGTGGGATGTACCTGACACACAACGGCGTGGTGCGCGCGACGCCCAAGGCCGAAGTGCGCGGAGTCGAGACCGATGGCGTGGCGCCAGGCCACAAGGTGGGCGGCATGGTGTTTGGCTTCGATGCCGAAAAGGTGCAGGCCGCTATCGAGGCGACGCGCACGATGCCGGGTATCGGCTATGTGCGCGTGTGGCTGGCGAGCGGCGAGCTTACCGTGGGCGACGACATCATGCTCGTGCTCATTGGCGGAGACATTCGCCCGCATGTGGTCGATGCGCTGCAGTCGCTCGTCGGCACCATCAAGAACGAGTGCGTGAGCGAGGTCGAGCGCGAGGCGTAAGGCCTCGTCGGCAATCCGAGTCTGTCTATAGCGAAAGCCCGCCGGCAGTTCATGTAGATCTGCCAGCGGGCTTTGATGTGTTGGAGCTATTTTGCTCTGGCGTTTGCTACACGCGTGTGGCGTCCTTGGGGCTCATGGTCATACTCTGAAAACGGTTCTCCATATATTCGTTATCGAAATGCTTGTCATAGAACTGTGCGACGGGAATATTTCGAACGGTTCCGTTGACGCGCTGATACCAATAGTCGAGCGATTGCAACGTCATGACGCCGTCGATCAACATGACGGCGGTCAGGATGACGGTAGCAGAGTAGCGGCGTTTCCATGGAATCATATTGATGAGCTTAAGCAGGCGCGGCAGCAAGACCTTGATCCAGATGAGGCCACCCAGGCCCCACATGCAGGCAAACGGCGTGCATGTGCGTCCCCCGGTCAATACCGCGATGGGATCGGGCATGCCGAATAGCCTAATGTGTGAATAGCTCCACGACACCACGCCAAATGAGGTCTGCATAAACCAGCCTACAAACACCTCGAAAGCGCCGCCGATCAGGGCACTTACCAGGAAAATGATCAGAGGATTCTTTTTATAGAAGCGGTTGAGCGCCATGGTCATGAGCACCGCGCCAAATCCGTAGATGGGGCTAAAGGGGCCAAATAGCATACCGGCACGGTCCTGATAGACGCCGGGATCGACGACGACCATATGCCAGACTTCCTCGAGAATGAGACCTAACATGCTGCAGACGAAGAATACCCAGAACAGGTTGAAGTAGTTGAGCTTGATGTAGCCCTCGCCGGTTTCATCGCGCCCGAGCATGCCCTCGGCGGCGGCATCGCGGTCGAGCATCTCCTGCAGGCGGCGCTGCAGCTCGCGCTCCTGGCGCAGCGTGGGGTCGACGGTGGTCGAAAGCGCGACGAGGATGCCGAGCTGGATGGCAGGGCGCAGCAAGAAGGGCCCGATGCCCTGGAGCATCACGTCGACCAAAAGCTCGACGACGGTGAATGCAATAAGGATGTAGGACAGGCGAGCGGCGTTGCGGCGCTGGTTTTTGATAAGGTCCAGGCCAAAGATGATCAGGATGACGGCGCTTGCCGCAGAGAGCATGATGCCGGCGACAATCAGTCCGACCGCGACGAGCGTGTTGTCGCCGAGCTTGGCGGCGGCGTTGCCGTTGATGAGTGCGGTGATGACCTGCCACATAAAGGCGCCGACCGACGGGAGCGTACCCACGCCGGACAGGATGCACAGGACGGCGTACACCTTAATGATGAGGGGGATCTTCTTGACCTCCGTGGCGCTGGGGACGCTGGGGTCGAGTTCGTTTCGATCCATACATAACCTTTCTCGTTTTGCTGTAGGTACAAGGATACGCCGCCGACCTGCCAAAAGACAGGACGAACGTCCCAATTGCAACAATGCAAGCCCCAACGGCGGGCGAGACGCGTCGCAACGGAAGTATGCGGGATCGTCGGCCCCGAGGCGGTTGCCCAATAAAATGTTTGGCTGCAAAACGGATTATAAGCTCGGTGGGCTTTTAAAAAGCGCTGTTCATGCGCGGGAGTGCTTGTCTTGCCGTGCGTATAATAGGGCAGGTAACGCCAAATAACGAGGCTCTGAGGGGATGCCATGTCTCAAGAAACCATCCGCGCGGCCGAGCGTGCCGCGGGACAGGTGAAGACCATGTCGACGTATGATCCGGACTCCGACCAGCTGCATGAGGAATGCGGCATTTTTGGTGTGTGGGCGCCCGATCGCGATGTGGCTCGACTGACGTACTTTGGTCTGCGCGCGCTGCAGCATCGCGGCCAGGAATCGGCGGGAATCGCCGTGGGTGATGGCGGCACGGTTATGGTTCGCAAGGACCTGGGACTGCTCGATCGCGTGTTCTCCAACGCCGACCTGTCGACGCTCTCCGGCCAGCTGGCCGTGGGCCACGTGCGCTATGGCACTGCCGGTGCCAAGAGCTGGGAAGCCTCGCAGCCGCATCTTTCCACCATCAACAGCGTCATTATCGCGCTTGCTCACAACGGCACTCTGGTCAACACCGACGAGCTACGCCGCCAGCTGATCGAGCTGGGCGTGCCGTTCCTTTCCAATTCGGATTCCGAGGTCGCGACTAAGCTTATCGGCTACTTTACTCAGCGTACAGGCCATCTGCGCGAGGGCATTCGCAAGACCATGGAGCTCGTGCGCGGCGGCTACGCCATGACGCTCATCAACGAGCAGGCACTCTACGCATTCCGCGATCCGCACGGCATTCGCCCGCTCGTGTTGGGCAAGCTGGTGGACGAGGGCCTGGACCAGGCCGATGCCGCATCCGTTTCGCAGCTGCCGTCGCAGGACGGCGCCGCGACGGTCGACTCCGCCGTCCGTGTCACGCGCGCCGGCGGCTGGGTCGTTGCTTCCGAGACCTGCGCACTCGACATCGTGGGTGCCGAGTACGTCCGTGACGTTCGTCCCGGCGAGATTTTGCGCATCAGCGCCGAGGGTCTGGTATCCGAGCAGGGCGTGCCTGCAGCCGAAGAGCCCGCAAACTGCATCTTTGAGCAGGTCTACTTTGCCCGCCCCGACTCCATCATGAACGGCAAGAGCGTCTATGCCTGCCGTTACGACATGGGTCGTCAGCTGGCACACGAGGAGCCCGTCGAGGCCGATCTGGTCATCGGCGTGCCCGACTCCGGCCTGCCGCCCGCGGAGGGGTATTCGCACGAGAGCGGTATTCCCTTTGGCGAGGGCCTTATCAAGAACCGCTACGTGGGCCGTACGTTTATCGAGCCCACGCAGGAGCTGCGCGCCATGGGCGTGCGTATGAAACTCAACCCGCTGCGCGACAACATCGAGGGCAAGCGCCTGGTCGTCATCGACGACTCCATCGTGCGCGGCACCACCATGGTGCAGCTCGTCAAGATGCTACGCAACGCTGGCGCCAAGGAGATTCATATCCGCATCAACTCGCCCGAGGTCATCTGGCCGTGCTTCTACGGCATCGATACCGACGTGCAGTCGCAGCTTATCAGCGCCAACAAGACGGTCGACGAGATTTGCGAGTATATCGGCGCCGATTCGCTGGCCTTCCTTTCGGTCGAGGGCCTGCTTAAGGTCATGCCCAAGGGCGGTTACTGCGATGCGTGCTTTACCGGCCGCTACCCCGTGGCGATTCCCGAGAGCTTTGGCCGCGACAAGTTCATGGAGGGCTTTAAGCCCCGCAACCTGGACAAGCCGCTGCACTTTGATGACGACGCCGTGGTCGAGAAATACGACGATCGCAGCTGGGAAGAGGAACACGGCGAGGCCTAAAACCTGCCATGTAGGGACAGGTTTATTTTGGTAGGTTTTACCTGCTGTTTTGTTGATATGACGGCGCGCGTTGTTATGGCGCGCGCCGAAATGAACGCAACTATGAGCACCGTTTGGCGCCCGCGCGGCGCCACGGTAGTGGGAGAGGAAGGCTCAGATGAGCGACAGCAAGCATGTGACGTATGAGGATGCCGGCGTCGATACCGCCGAGGGCGGCCGCGCCGTTGACGCTATTAAGCAGATGGTTAAGGACACCAACCGCCCCGAGGTCATCGGCGGTATCGGTGGCTTCGGTGGCCTGTTCTCGGCCGCCGCGCTTAAGGATATGGAAGACCCGATTCTGATTAGCGGTACCGACGGCGTGGGCACCAAGCTCGTGCTCGCCCAGATCATGGACCGTCACGAGACGGTGGGCCAGGACCTGGTCGCTATGTGCGTCAACGACATTCTGGCTTCGGGCGCCGAGCCGCTGTTCTTCCTGGACTACGTTGCCATCGGTCACATCGAGGCCGAGCACATGGCAAAGATCATCAAGGGTGTGGCCGACGGCTGCAAGCTCGCGGGCTGCGCGCTCGTGGGCGGCGAGATGGCCGAGCACCCCGGCGTCATGGCTCCGGCCGACTACGACCTTGCCGGCTTTACCGTGGGCGTCGTCGACCGTCCCAAGATGCTCGACCCCGCAAACGTCCGCCCGGGCGATGTGATCCTGGGCCTGCCTTCCACCGGCGTGCACTCCAACGGCTACTCGCTCGTGCGCAAGGTCATCGGCGTCGACGGCATTAAGCCGGGCACGCCCGAGGCCGCCGCTAAGGCGGAGGAGCTGAGCCGTCCGCTCGAGGAGCTCGGCGGTGCTTCGCTGGCAGACGCCCTGCTGGCTCCCACGCGCATCTACGTCAAGCCGATTCTGGAGCTGCTGCGCGGCGGCGCTCCGGTGCACGCCATTGCCCACATCACTGGCGGCGGTATTACCGAGAACCTCAACCGCGCGCTCGCCGACGACGTCGACGCCGTGGTCACCCGCAACGGTGCCGAGATGGGCTGGGACGTTCCTCCCGTCATCACCTACGTCTCGCGCCAGGCCGAGCTCGCGCCCAATGAGGCATGCAAGACCTTCAACATGGGCGTTGGCCTGTGCCTGATCGTCGCCCCCGAGGACGAGGCCGCGGTGACCGAGGCCCTGGTCGCGCTGGGCGAGAAGCCGTTCCGCGTGGGCGAGTGCGTCGAGGGTTCTGGTAAGGTCGTGTACTCCGATGAGCGCTAACGAGCAGATGACTGCTGCCGAGGGCCTGGATTTTGTGCCCTATACCCGTCCGACCGGCACCGATACGGCCGAGCCGCTCAAGATCGGTGTGCTCATCAGCGGTTCGGGTACCAACCTGCAGGCGCTGATCGATCTGATCGCTGCCGGCAAGCTCAACGCTTCGATTGAGCTTGTGGTGTCGAGCCGTCCTTCGGCTAAGGGTTTGCAGCGCGCTGAGCGCGCGGGCATCCAGACGCTCACGCTGTCCAAGGATGTCTATGCCGACCCTATTGCCGCCGACGAGATCATCGCGCACGAGCTTCTCGAGCGCGGCTGCGAGTATGTGGTCATGGCCGGCTACATGCGCATGGTGCACACGCCTCTGCTGGCGGCGTTTCCCAACCGCGTGGTCAATCTGCATCCAGCGCTGCTGCCGAGCTTTACCGGTGCGCATGCGATTGACGATGCCTTTGCGCGCGGCGTCAAGGTGACCGGCGTGACCGTGCACTTTGCCAACGAGATTTACGACAACGGCCCCATCATCGCCCAGCGCGCGCTGGCTGTCGAGGAAGGCTGGGATGTCGACACGCTCGAGGAGCACATCCATGCGATTGAGCACGTGCTGTATCCCGAGGTCGTGCAAATGCTCGCCGACGGCCGCGTCCACGTGCTGGAGAGCGGCAAGGTCGCAATTGACGCGCCTCGCGGCTAGCGGCGCACAGTACAATTTAGCCGAGTAGTCAGGGTGGTCATTGGCGCCAAGGCGCACGTGGCCACCCTTTGTTTTGGGTAGTCATCGGGAACGGTCTTTAACGACTGGTCATTCAAGAACGTCGCAGGTGACTAGATGAGAGAGGTGAGCGCATGGCGGATAACGAAGCGCTGTTTACGCCTGAGCTGGTGTTTTTTGATTGGGAGTGTGCGACGCCGGATGAGGTGTTCGCGCGGCTTGAGGGCGAGCTTGCACCACGTGGCTACATTGCATCCGGTTGGCTCGACGCCGTTCGCACGCGCGAGGATGCCTATCCCACGGGTCTTGCCATGCCGGCGGCAAACATTGCCATTCCGCATACCGATCCGGGGTTTGTGGCCAAGCCCTATATCGCGGTGGTGAAGCCCGCCGCGCCCGTGACATTTAACGCTATGGCTGGCATGGGCGCTCCGGTGCCGGCGCAGATCGTCATCAATCTGGGCATCGCCGAGCCGGGCGGCCAGGTCGAGGCCCTTCAGGCGCTCATGAACATCTTTATGGACGCTGATGCCGCAGCCGACGTGCTCGGCCAGACCACGCCCCAGGGCATGGTCGACGCCATCCGCCGCCACTTCTAAGGTGGGGCTGAGTCGGCACCTGGGGACGTTCCTTTTCTGCCGGCACTTGGGGACTGTCCCTAACTGCCGGCAGAAAAGGAACGTCCCTAACTGCCGGCTGCCACATCTGTCCCCTTTGCACCAAAATGGTGCAGATTAACCTGTCCCCAATGCACCAAGCGTGCCGCGGGGGCTGCGTTGTGACACAATGGCGTTTGTTCGATTCGTTATGCGAAAGGCCAACTATGGCAAATAAGAAAAAGAACCCCGCACCCGAGCCGACGCCCGAGCAGCAGGCCCGCGCTGCCTCCAGCTCTCGCAAGAAGCAGCGCAAGACGTACGTGTCTAAGACCGTCAAGATCGTCTTGGTGGTCATCGGCGTGCTGGCGATGCTGCTTTCCGTCTCGGCGATGGCGTGCTCCGGCCTTATGTCGCAGGCCGAGGACACCTCGGGCTACAAGCTGACCGGCGGTGTTGCTGCCACTATCAACGGCACCAACCTTACCGAGGACACCGTGACCAAGCAGATCATGAGCATGCGCACGTCCTACGGCTACACCAAGGATGAGGATTGGGCGCAGTATCTGGTTGACAACGACCTCACGCCCAAGAAGTACCGCAAGCAGCTCATCGACTCCTACACGCAGCAGATTCTGCTTCAGCAGGCACAGAAGGAGAACGGCGTGACGGTGTCGGACGAGGAGGTCGAGAAGGCTTGGAAGGACGCGTGCAAGAGCGCGGGCGGTGCCAAGGCCTTTAAGAAGACCCTCAAGACCTACGGCTATACCGAGGACACCTACAAGGATTCGCTCAAGGAGAGCCTGGCGCAGCAGAAACTCAAGGATGCCGTGGCGCCCACCAGCAAGCCCAAGGACAGCGAGATCGTCGATTACATCAACGAGAACCTGTCTAACTACAACGATGCTCGCCGCTCGTCGAACATCCTGATCAAGGTTGATTCCGACGCTTCCGACGAGGACAAGGCTGCCGCCAAGGCCAAGGCACAGGAGTGCCTGGACAAGATCAACTCCGGTGAGCTGAGCTTTGAGGACGCCGTTGAGCAGTACTCCGACGATACCAGCTCCAAGGAGAAGAAGGGCGATGTGGGCTGGGATAAGCTCACCACTTTCGTCGACAGCTACCAGACGGCGCTCGAGGGGCTCAACAAGGGCGACGTGAGCGAAGTCGTCGAGTCGACCTATGGTTACCACATCATCAAGTGCACCGACTACTTCCATGTCGATAATCAGGTCGATGACATCAACCAGGTGCCCAAGGACATCAAAAAGTACGTCTCCAATGTGGTGAAGACGCAGGCGGCCAGCACCGCGTACAGCGAGTGGCTGGAGCAGTACAAGAAGGATGCCGACATCACCGTTAACCCCATGCCCAAGGACGTACCCTATAACGTGAGTCTGAAGGGCGTCACCAAGAGCTCGACCGACGATTCGTCGACGACTGAGTAATCATGGGGCGGTGCTCGCGCGAGTGCCGCCCACGCTATTAGAGAGGATTTGCAGATGACCAACGAAGAGCTGCAGAAGGAAATGATCGCCGCCATGAAGGCCAAGGACAAGGTCCGCCTGTCCATCATTCGCCAGGTTAAGGCCGAGGTGAAGAATATCGAGGTCAACGAGCGCCGCGATGTGACCGAGGAAGACGTCAACAGCATGATCAAGCGTCTGATCAAGCAGACGAGCGAGACGCTGGAGATGTCCATCAAGGCCGGCACCGACCAAGAGCGTACCGACAACCTGACCGAGCAGGTCAAGATTCTGGAGAGCCTGCTGCCCGCGCAGGTTTCGGGCGAGGAGCTCGAGGCCCTGATCGAGCAGGTTATCGCCGAGCTGGGCGCCACGTCCAAGAAGCAGATGGGCCAGGTTATGGGTGCACTCGGCAAGGCCACCGGTGGCAACTTCGATAAGCCGGCCGCGGCAAAGATCGTCGGAGCCAAACTCGCGTAGGGGCCGAGCGGCATATAGTTGATGTTGAGGGGGCGTGGCCATTGCGGTCACGCCCCTTTTTTGCTGGGCGGTGCTCATTGGGGACAGACTTAAATGAGTGCCCAATGAGCAGGTACTCATTTAAGTCTGTCCCCAATGAGTGGGTTAAAGGTTGCGGGTTCTTTACGGGAATGTAGTGCGGGCTGCGGAAACGCGGTTCTTTCCGTACAATAGTTCAACTCGTGTAAACGCAGGGAAGGGACATTCATGGCAGACATGATCGAGATCAAGCATCTCAACAAGTACTTTGGCGACCTGCATGTGCTCAAAGATATCAACCTCACCGTCAAGCGCGGCGAGAAGCTCGTAATGATCGGGCCTTCCGGTTCGGGTAAGTCGACGCTCATCCGCTGTGTCGATTATCTTGAGGAGCCCACGTCGGGCGAAGTCGTCATCGACGGTACGCCGCTCACCAAAAAGAACCACTTGGAGATGGCTCGCAAGTATAGCTCCATGGTGTTTCAGCAGTTCAACCTGTATCCCAACATGACAGTGCTGGGCAACTTGACGCTGGCGCCCATCAAGCTGCAAAAGAAGAGCAAGGAGGAAGCGACCGAGATCGCCATCGCCGCGCTCAAGCGCGTCGGCATGGCGCATAAGGCCGGCGAGTATCCGCAGAATCTCTCGGGTGGTCAGCAGCAGCGCATCGCCATCGCCCGTGCCCTGTGCACCAAGCAGCCCATCATCCTGTTTGACGAGCCGACCTCGGCGCTCGACCCCGAGATGGTCCAGGAGGTTCTGGACGTTATGATTGAGCTCGCGCAGGAGGACATCACCATGATCTGCGTGACGCATGAGATGGGCTTTGCGCGCCAGGTGGCCGACCGCGTCATCTTTATGGAGGACGGCCGCATTCTGGAGGAGGGCACGCCCGAGCACTTCTTCGATAACCCCGAGAACCCGCGCTGCCGCGAGTTCCTGTCCAAGATTCTGCACTAGGCGCGGTGATGGACATGACGGATATGACGAGGGCGGCCGTGTCGCGCCGTCACTTTTTGCAGCTGGCTGGCGCCAGCATGCTTGCGCTGACGGGGACCGCGCTTACCGGTTGCGGCAACTCCACCAGCGGCGAGGGCTCCGACAAGGGGTCCAAGCTTGCGGCCATCAAATCGCGTGGCCATCTGAATGCCGGCGTTAAGAAGGATGTTCCCGGCTACGGCTATTACGACACCGCCAAGGGCCGCTTTGAGGGCATGGAAGTCGATTTGTGCTATCAGATCGCCGCTGCTGTCTTTGACGTGAGCTACAAGGAGGCCCGCGCCCAGGAGCTTGTCGAGTTTACCGACGTAACGCCCAAGACACGCGGCCCGCTGATCGATAACGGCCAACTCGACGTGGTCGCGGCGACCTACACCATCACCGACGAGCGCAAGAAGAGCTGGGATTTCTCGACGCCGTACCGCACCGACTACGTGGGACTCATGGTCAAGAAGCGTTCGGGCTTTACCTCGATTGAGGATCTGGATGGCAAGGTCATTGGCGTGAGCCAGGGTGCCACCACACAGGGCCTCATCGAGCAGATGATCAAGGACAACGGCTTTAGCTGCAAGCCAGAGTTTAGGGCCTTTAGCGGCTACCCCATCATCAAGAGTTCGCTCGACGCCGGCAATATCGACGTCTTTGCCATGGACCGCTCCACGCTGGCCGGTTATATGAACGAGACCGTTGAGCTGCTGCAGCCCGAGGTCAAGTTTGGCGAGCAGGGCTACGGCGTGGCGACCAAGAAGGGCTGCGACCTTTCGGCCGTGGTCGATCAGGTGATTTGCGATCGCCTGGCCGACGGCTGGCTCGACCAAGAGGTCAAGACCTGGGGTCTTGTATAGGCACATCGTCCAAGGAAGGAATCAAATGCTCGAAGGATTATTTGACGCCGACCGTTGGTCGACGACATTTCAAAATATGGGGCCCTTCTGGGAGGGCTTTGGCGTGACGCTGCAAGTGGTCGTTGCCGGCCTGCTGTTGTCGCTGGTGCTGGGCACGCTGCTGGGCGTGTTCTCTACCACTCGCTCGCGCGTGCTGCGCGCCATAAGCCGCGTGTACGTGGAGTTTTACCAGAACACCCCGTTGCCCGTGCAGGTGCTCTTTATGTACATGGCCGGTCCGCAGTTTTTGCAGGCCATAACCGGTGCCGACCAGCCGGTGCGCATCGCGCCGTTCGTGCTGGGCTTCTTGGGCGTGGGTCTGTATCACGCGGCCTACATTTCGGAGGTCATCCGCACTGGTATCGAGGCGGTTCCGCGCGGCCAGATGGAGGCGGCCCAGAGCCAGGGCTTCACCCGTGCGCAGGCGTACTGGTACATCGTGCTGCCCCAGACGTTCAAGATCATTCTGCCGCCGCTGTGTAACCAGGCGCTCAACCTGGTCAAGAACACGTCGGTGCTGGCGCTCGTGGCCGGCGGCGACCTTATGTACCGTTCCGACAACTTTGTGAGTCTGTACGGCTACCTGCAGGGATATATCGTCTGCTGCCTTATGTACTTCATCATCTGCTTTCCGCTCGCCATGCTGGTGCAGTGGCTCGAGCGCCGCTCCAAGGAGCGTCCGCGCGGCGTGAGCCTGGCCGAGCTGGGACTCGACAACGTAGAGGAGGCCTAGCGCATGGAAATCTTCAACGCGACCAACCTGCTCTACATTTGGGGCGGCTTTGTTAAGACGATCGAGATCTCGGCGCTGTCGATCTTTTTCTCGCTCATCTTTGGCACGGTGCTGGCGCTCGTTAAGAGCTATGCGCCCCGTCCATTCCGTATTTTGGTGAGCGCCTATATCGAACTGTTCCGTTGCACGCCGAACCTGCTGTGGATTCTGTTTATCTACTTTACGGTGCAGGGTTTGGACATTGTGATTTCGACCATCGCCTTTACGCTGTTTACCAGCGCTGTTATGGCCGAGATTGTGCGCGGCGGTCTCAACTCGATTCCACGTGGCCAGTTTGAGGCGGCGCAGAGCCAGGGCTTCGGCTTTTTTGCCACCATGCGCTACATCATTCTGCCGCAGACGTTTAAGACGATCATTCCGGCGCTGTTTAGCCAATGCACGACCGTCATTAAGGACAGCTCGTATCTTTCGGGCATTAACGTGGCCGAGCTCATGTACACGGCAAACGTCGTGATGGCCCACGCGATCGACCTGTCGCAGGTGCTTATGCTCTACGGCCTGGTGTTTGCGATGTACTTTGTGCTCAACTTTGGTATCTCGCTGCTGGTTCGAGCATATCAACGCCGTATTGTGGCAGCGTAGTCCTGCTTCCCCAAGCACGGCATCTTGCCCCTCAATCGTCGCTTGCGTACATTTAGTACGCGGCGCTCCTCTTTCGGGGCAATCTGCCGCACTTGGGAAACCAGGACGGTCGTAAGTGACAAAATGAGAATCAGGAATCGCCTATTTCTCATTTGTTAGAAAGGAATCGCGATGAGCGATCTGGAGAACAAGAAGAATCCTGTGGTCATTACCATCGCGCGCGACTTTGGCGCCGAGGGCCACGAGATTGGTCGCATGCTTGCCGACGAGTTGGGGATTCCGCTGTACGATAACGAGCTGCTGGTGCGTGCGTCGCTGCGCGCGGGCGAGTCGCTCGACAAGATGGCCGCCTACGACGAGCGCCTGGCCGTGGAGAACATGGCGTTTCTGCCCGACCGCTACGATGCCCGTTCGTACTCGGACAAGTTGTTCCAAAAGATGAGCCAGGTGATTTTGGATCTGGGTGAGACCGAGAGCTGCATTATCGAAGGCCGCCTGTCCGATTACCTGCTGCGTAACAACCCCAACCACATTGCCGTATTGGTGACCGCTCCCTTTGAGGACCGCGTCGAGATCGTGCGCAAGAAGCGCGGTCTTAACAAAAAGAAGGGCGCCAAGCTGGTCAAGCAGCAGCAGAAGGCGCGCGAGGCGTTCTATAAGCGCTACAGCGCCGGAAAGTGGAAGATGACGAGCGGTAAGGATATCGTTGTCAACCGCGCCAAGTTGGGACGCGAAGGCTGTAAAGACGTCATTGCCGCTGCCTACCGCTACAAAGTGGCGCAGCTCGAAGGCTAGCCGATCAAAACCACCACAAAGGGGACAGCACCTTTGTGGTGGTTTTTGTTTTAGGCAGAGGGGAAGGCTTTGGCGAGACCGGCGCGCGTCTGCGTGTCGGTCTTTTGGTAGATAGAGCCCAGGTGGCGCTGCACCATGCGCATCGAGATACCGAGCTCCTCGGCGACCTGCTTGAGCGGGCGTTCATCCTGGGTCACGGCTATGAGCACGTCGACTTCGCGCGGGGTGAGGGCGTGGTTGGCGATGAAGGCCTGGCGCTGCTCCTCGACGGTGGGCGCGGCGAGCACTTCTTCTGCCAGCTGCTCGCGCTCGCGCTCCTGCTCGGTTTGGGGTAGGCGGAACAGGCCGGCTGCCACGAATGCCGCGCAGGCGGCGACGAGCAAAACGAGCGCACCGATCATGATGAGGGCAACGTTGCCCGAGGTCACAAGGGCAAGCGAGATGCCCGATGTAGTGAATGCGCATGCATTGTTGGCGGCGCGTCCCATGCCGGCCCAGAGAGCGGGCGCATGCATGTGCGGTGCCAGCTGTGTAAAGGTGGCGGTAAAGAACGTGACAAAAAAGCCCGAGCTCAGGTAAAAGACGACAAGGCCCAGGTTGGGATCGGCACCGGCCTCGACGGCCAGGATGGAAATGGTCGAGAGCACGGCAATGCCGAGCATGACAAGCCCCATGTATCGGCGCTCGGCAAGATCAAAGATAAGACCGGCGGCAAGGCCGCTTGCCGCCAAAAAGAGGCGCGGCCAGATCTGCACGGCAATGGTGCCGTGGGCGTTGGAGAGTGTGACCACGTTGTCGAGGGTCGAGAACAAGCAGGCAAGAATCATGACGAGCGCGATGCTCCAGCATGCCTGTTTGGCGAGGGCATGAGAGGGCTCAACAAAGGGATTGATGGCGGGGCTGGAGCTCTCGGCAGCCTTTTGGGGAACGACGCTGAGGGCGGAGATGGCGATCGTCGCTGTGCCAAGGACGATGAGCTCTGCGATACCGCCGCAATTGAGCAGGTTGACGGCGAACTGCATCAGGATGCCCGCGGCATAGGCCGCTCCCGCACCGGTGGCGAGCTTGGGATCATCCTGAAATGCCAACGAAAAGGCGTGGTGAGTGGCGGCGCCCAGCAGGCCGAGTCCAAAGAACGCCACGCACCCCAGAATCTCGAGGGCAAGCGGGCCCGTGGGGGACTGGATCTGGGTCAATCCCAGGATGGCGACGGGAACAGCGGCGTTGGCGGCTGCCAATGAGTGGCCTTTGCGCTGTGCGAGCCCGAGCAGCGGCGCATATCCGATAAAGCCGAGTACACTCGCGCCCAGAATAAAGCCCTGTGCGATCACAACGCGTTCGGCACCGGCGAGCAGCCCGACGTTGACGTCGAAGCGAAACTCGGCGGCAAGGAAGGCGAAGGTAAACAGTGCGAGTGCCAGAAGCGCGTTGATTTTAGGCTTGCTCAGATTCAAGGACAGTCCTTTGGGTGGACGGAATAGTCGTGTCCTCGATTGTAGCGTCCCTGGGACGCGTGTGACGACAACGAAATCATATTGAATTAAACCGCAGGTAGAGGCCTAGGTTCGCATCTACGAACCTAGGCATATGGAGTCATTTGGCACATCTTGGTGGTACAGGACCGCCACAAAGGGGACAGGCACCTTTGTGGCGGTATGTCCCTACGACCAAGGAGGCCGTTATGAACGGAAGTCACTTCGATAAGCAAACTCAGCGTGAGCGCACCTGCTCGCTGGTTCACGGTACTTGGCGTTGTGTGGGTGCCAAAATCGCTTGCGCCGGCGCGTGTGCGCTTATGGTCGGTCAGTTGCTGCTGCCGAGCGTGGCGCTGGCGACGGAATGCGCCGATCCCGCCGCTGGGACGGATGAGGTTGCCGCGGCTCCGGTGACGCCGACGGTTGCGGAGGATGCGGCCGCAACGACCGCGCCTGCAACCGATGCTGCTCCGGCGGCGCAAGCCACCGCTGAGCCTCAGCAGACGGCCCCGACTGGCGCCACCGATGAATCCAACGATGCGGCACCCGCTGAACAAAATACTCCCAGCGACAACGCCGCCACGCCGGCGAATGACGCCATCATGCCCCGCGGTGTGACTGATGTTGTTGGCGGCAGCGACGTTAGGGTCAATACGACCGTGGTTTCCCGCTACACGGACTGCGCGCTTCCGAGCAATGTCACACTCGAAAAGGGCCAGTCGTATACCTATGATTTTCCCGATGTTGAGGGCGGCATGCCGGATGAGCCGCTCTGCGAACTTGTCGAAACCAAGTACTACCGGGCCGACGCTGCTTCGGGCACCCTGGCTGAAGTCCAGGACACATCTATGTCCGATGTGACGGCCCGCTTTGAGCCTGTTGGCGATTACATGAGGCTGACGCTGACCTTTACGGGTGGCGCGGCAGGCGGCTCGTATCGACTCACGCGCAATGAGGCTCTCTATATTGGCACGGCACTGGAGTATACCGGAACTGACTATGAAGGCAGCTCGACTATCCTCAACGAAACCAGGTACGATTATTACCTCCGCTACGTCATCAAGAGCGAAATTACGCTCGTTGCATCGGAAAACGAAGCCCTCCATAACCTGGACGTCAACGACGTGAAGACCGACTACGCGCCCGGCGAGGCGCCGCGCGCGACCGCGACGATCCCCGCTGCTGACGCCGACAAGTACGAGATCGCCTATGAGTGCTGGGAAGAGATGGAGCTCGATATGGAATCCGGGGAGTCGGTACCCGTTGCCTTCTGGTATTCCGACCCCGCGAAGTACACGCCGGGCATGAAGAAGATTGACCACTTCGAAGAGGGAAAGTTCTACATGTACTCCGTTGAGCTGAGGCTCAAGGGCGACAATACCGTGGCCGATGACTGCAATATGAACGTCAACGGTCATTGGGCGCACCACATCAAGACCGTCAACGGCGTCTTCGCGCCAAACGCTGACAATATGCTGTGCGAGCAGCCGATCGACGAATGGCGGGCCATCGACGTTATCGAGATCAACGGTGCCACGACCACCTTCAAGGCGGGCGATAAGCCGGTCTTTACGGCGAATGTTCCGACGGGCTCCAACTCCCTTCCTCAGTGTGAGTTCTGGACGGGCAGCGATGGCAGCGAAGTGAACTCTCAGAAGTTCTGGGATCAGAACATCACGAACCACATCGATGCCTTTAAGCCTGGCGTGACCTATCGCTACGGCATCTACCTTAAGTCGGCGCGCGGCTTCTACTTTACGCCCAACACCAAGCTGGTGATCAACGGCCAGGAGTGCGGCTACCAGGTCGCGGATAGCGTATCCGATGAGGACAGCGGCTGGATTTACACCCTGTGGCTCAACACCGATCTGACCTTTACGCTTGAAGCCACGCCGACTCCCGATCCGCAGCCTACGCCGGATCCCAAGCCGACACCGCAGCCTGAGGTTAAGCCCGAGACCAAGCCCGAAGTGAAGCCCGAGACCAAACCCGCGGCCAAGTCGGCCACGACAACCGCCACGACCAAGACGGTTGAGAAAACCACGCAGGCCAAGAAGAGCGATGCTGTCCTGGCTACCACGGGGGATACCACCGCGATGACGGTCGCCGCCGCCGGCCTCGCCGCGACAAAGCGCCGCAAACGTTAGAGCTGGGTGACGGCTCTCGTTCTCGGCCTCAGCAAAATCTCAATCTGTAACACCAAACTGCCCAAAACGCCTCTAGATGTTACAGATTGAGATGAACCGAATGGCCGCCAATCTAATGTCTCGATCTGTAACACCAAGCGGGGAATTTGACCTCTAACTGTTACAGATTGAGACAAAGCGGGGGCGGCTGGCACAATATCTCGATCTGCAACAACTACAAGGCTCAACGGGCTCCAGGTGTTACAGATTGAGACAAAACGAGCAAGCAAGTCCCAAACCACCACAAAAGTGCCTGTCCCCTTTGTGGTGGTTTGGGCGGCCGGCATAGAAAAAGTCCCCGCCGGGCGTGTGCTCGACGGGGACTTTGCCGTTTGATGGCTAGCGTTGAGGGTGATTACTCGCCCAGCAGGCTCTTGGTGATGGAAGCGGCGGCCTTCTTGCCGGCGCCCATCGCCAGAATGACCGTAGCGGCACCGGTGACGATGTCGCCGCCGGCCCAGATGCGGGGATCGGTGGTCTGGCCGGTCTCCTCGTCGGCGATGATGTAGCCCCACTTGTTGAGCTCCATCTTGCCGCCGATCTTCTTTGCGAAGGGGTTGGCGTTGGTACCGATAGCCGAGATTGCGACGTCGCAGGGAATCTCCTCGATGGCGCCCTCGATGGGCACCGGGCGACGACGGCCGGACTCGTCGGGCTCGCCGAGCTCCATCTTCTGGACCTTGACGGCGCACACGGAGCCGTCCTCGCCAGCGACAAACTCGAGCGGGGAAACGAGCGGCAGAACCTCGACGCCCTCGGCCTTGGCATGGTGCAGCTCGGCGCGACGGCAGGGCATCTCGTCCTCGGTACGACGATAGGCGATGATGGCGTGCTCGGCGCCCAGGCGCTTGGCGGTACGGACGGCGTCCATAGCCACGTTGCCGCCACCAAAGACGACGACGTTCTTGCCGTGCTTGGTGGGGGTGTCGTACTCGGGGAACTTGTTGGCCTTCATCAGGTTCACGCGGGTGAGGTACTCGTTTGCGAAGAAGACGTTGGGCAGGTTCTCGCCGGGGACGTTGAGGAACTTGGGCAGGCCAGCGCCGGTCGCCACGTAGATGGCGTCGAAGCCCTGCTCGAACAGCTCCTCGGCCGTGGCCATGTTGCCCACGACGGAGTTGTACTCAAACTTGACGCCCATGTCCTCCAGGCCGTCAATCTCGCGCTTGACGACTGCCTTGGGCAGACGGAACTCGGGGATGCCGTAGACTAGCACGCCGCCGCCGGTGAAGAAGGCCTCAAAGACGGTGACGTCAAAACCGTTACGGGCGAGCTCGCCGGCGCAGGTGATGCCGGACGGGCCGGAGCCGACGACGGCGACCTTCTTGCCGTTCTTGGGAGCCATCTTGGGCGTGGAGGCGAGCTCGGGGCGGTCACCCAGGAAGCGCTCGAGCTGGCCGATGGCCACGGGCTCGGACTTCTTGCCACGGATGCACTTGCCCTCGCACTGGTTCTCCTGCGGGCAGACGCGGCCGCAGATAGCGGGAAGCATGGAGTCCTCGCGGATGGTATCGAGAGCGCCGCCGAAGTCCTTCTCGCGGATCTGCTCGATAAAGCGGGGGATGTTGATGTTGACGGGGCAGCCCTCAACACAGAACGGCTTCTTGCAGTTGAGGCAGCGCTCGGCCTCGGCCAGCGCCATTTCCTCGGTGAAGCCCTTGTCGACGGGGCGGAAGTCGCAGGCGCGCTCGGCAGCCGGCTCCTCGTTATCGGGGGTGCGGGGCGACTTCATATCGGCAACGAAACGACCGTTAACTAGTGGCATGCGCAGCTCTTTTCCTCATAGGCCTTGAGGGACTCGCCCTCTTCGGAACGGTAAGCGGCCTGGCGGGCACGAAGGTCATCCCAGTCGACCAGGGTGGCATCGAAGTCGGGGCCGTCGACGCAAGCGAACTTGGTCACGCCGCCCACCTCGACGCGGCAGCAGCCGCACATGCCGGTGCCGTCAACCATGATGGGGTTGAGCGATGCGGTGATGGGGGTGTCGTACTTCTGGGCGGTGAGGGTCGAGAACTTCATCATCGGAACGGGGCCGACGCAGAAGACCTGGCTCACGGCCTTGTCCTGCAGCAGGCGCTCCAGCGGAGCGGTGACAACGCCCTGCTCGCCGTAGGAGCCGTCGTCAGTGGTGATGTGGATGTGGTCCTCGTCGAGGAGCTCGCGGAACTGGTCCTCCATAAGCAGGAGGTCCTTGGTGCGGGCGCCCATGATGGCGTGCACCTCGTGGCCGGTCTCGACCAGGTGCTTGGCGACCGGGAAGGCAATTGCCAGGCCGACGCCGCCGCCAATGACGGCGCAGGGGCCCTCGGCCATCTCGGTGGGAACGCCCAGCGGGCCCACGACGTCGCGCAGCGACTCGCCGGCCTCGTAGGTGGACAGCATCTCGGTGGTCTTGCCGATCACCATGAAGATGAACTCGACCCAGCCCTCGTCACCGTTCCAGCCGGCCAGGGTAAACGGGACGCGCTCGCCCGTCTCGTTGGCGCGGACCATGAGGAACTGTCCAGCGTGCGCATGCTTGGCGATTGCGGGCGCCTCGATGCGGAACTTGAACACCTTCTCCGAGAACTGCGTCTTCTCCAGGATCTTATACATAGAACCCCTCTCTTGTTAGGGCCGCCGAACCGTGCCTCCACGGAAATGGACGGTAGCCCGAGTAAAACCGTACGTGCACAGGCGTTGTGCAGACATACGGTGCAAATTATACCCTCATGGACATGTCACTTACGTGTGTCTTCGGCGGTTGGGAGCAGGGTTTGTCCACTTTGGCCTACCAAATAGGGACAGGTTTATTTTGGTCGGTTTTATCAGGCAAAACGGCAAAGGGGCCGGCCTCGGGTTGTGATGAGGCCGGCCCCCTTTGGGGCGCTGCATATGTATGGCGGCACAGGGTTTATTACGGCGCGGCTGTCATGGCGTTTCCGTAGATAAAACCTGCCAAAATAACCCTGTCCCTAAATAGTAGGTTTTAGTGCTTGCCGTTGGCGGAGGCGGCGCCGTTGACATGGTCGCGAGCATAGACTACGCCGTGCACAATCGCCAGGCCGGCGGCGTCGGCCGCGCGGGCGCAGGTGTCCTGGAAATCCTCGGCCTCGCGGGCGCGCAGCTGCTTAAGCACGTAGTCGGCGACGGCCATCTTGCCGGGAGGGTTGCCGATGCCGGTGCGGATGCGGCTGAAGTCGCGGCTGCCCATCTTATCGATGATGGAACGCAGGCCGTTGTGACCGGCATGGCCGCCGCCCACCTTAACACGCACGTCGCCAGCGGGAATATCGAGCTCGTCGTGGATGACGAGCAGCTCCTCGGCCTTGATCTTGTACTCGCGGCAGAGTTTGGAGATGGGCCCGCCCGAGGTGTTCATGTACGACTGCGGCTTGACCAGTACAATCTGGCGCTTGCCGCCCTCTTCCTCGGGATCGTTGATGTTGATGAGCGCGATCTCGGCGCCTGCTTGGTTTTTCCAGTACGTGACGCCGGCCTGACGGGCCAGCTCGTCGATTGCTTTGAAACCAGCGTTGTGACGGGTCTCGGCATATTCCTCGCCAGGGTTGCCAAGTCCGGCAACCATGCGAATCTTAAGCGGCTGTGCAGCTGCCATACGCTTCCTTTCGTTACACAAATAGTTCAATCAACGACAAAGGCTACCACGCCCGCCGAAGGCGAGGCTTTGCTTCAGCGAAATCCCACCAGACAAAAGCGCGGCCGCGGCAGAGCGAGCCGTCGGAACAGAAGAAACCCCCGCGCGACCTTTGCGAAGCAAGGGGGAGCGCGGGGGTTTCTTCTGTTCCGACGGCGATGCGCCGGGTTGCAAGGACGATGCGACTACAGTGCGAAGTCGCCGCCGACGAGCGTGGAGACGGGCTCCTCGTGGTAAACGGCGGAGATGGCCTGAGCAAACTCCTCGGCGACCGAGATGGTCTTGATCTTGCCGCCGACCTCGACGGGAATGGCGTCGGTGACGAGGCACTCGACGATCGGGGCGTCGTTCAGACGCTCGATGGCCGGACCGGAGAAGATGCCGTGGGTGGCGCAGACGTAGATGTCGCCAGCGCCCATAGCCTTGAGCTCCTTGACGTTGGCGCACAGGGTGCCAGCGGTGTCGATCATGTCGTCGTTGATGATGCAGGTCTTGCCCTTGATGTCACCGATGATGCCCATGACCTCGGCGGCGTTGTGGCGCGGACGGCCCTTGTGGGCGATGGCCAGGTCGCAGCCGAGCATGTCGGACAGCTTCTTGGCGGCCTTGGCGCGGCCCACATCGGGGGAGACGACAACCAGGTTGTCGGTGTCGAAGTGCATGTCGTTGTAGTACTGGCCAAACAGCGGCAGTGCGGACAGGTGGTTAACCGGGATATCGAAGAAGCCCTGAATCTGGCCCTGGTGCAGGTCGAGGGTGATGATGCGGTTGACGCCGGCGCGTTCGAGCAGGTTGGCGACGAGGCGGGCGGTGATGGGCTCGCGCGGGCCGGCCTTGCGGTCCTGGCGGGCATAGCCGTAGTGGGTGATAACGGCAGTGATGGAGCGGGCGGATGCGCGCTTGGCAGCGTCGGTGGCGATGAGCAGCTCCATGAGCATGTCGTTGACGTTGCCGCCGGCCACGGACTGAATCAGGAAGACGTCGGCGCCGCGGACGGTCTCGTCGTAGCGGGCGTAAATCTCACCATTGGCGAACTGCTTTAGCGTAAGGCCCGAAAGCTCGACCCCAAGGTACTCAGCAATCTTCTGAGCGAGGGGACGGTTGGAGGAACCGGAATACACGCGGATGGACTTGCGCATATTCTCCGACTTCTCGGGATCATTAATCGGCATTACCCTTCTCCTTTATATCGAATGCCATATAGATGCCTTTTTGCATTGTAACCGCGCGGCGGGGTTTATCGAGTCTTGATAACGTCTTTACCGTCAACGGACACGAACCGACCACTCATCCGGTTGCGCAGGTCACGATAGAAAAAGGAGCCGCCCCCATGGGAACAGCTCCTTAGATGCTTGGTAAAACGTTATACCTCGTCGTCCTCGCGCAGGCGGCGGCGATAATCGGTGGCCCAGCCCTCAATGTTTACCTGACGGGCACGACCCAGGCCAAGTGCGTCGGCCGGGACCGGCTCGGTGATGACGGAGCCGGCGGCCACGAGCGCGCCGTCACCGATCTGGGCGGGCGCGACCATCATGGTGTCGGAACCGATGAAGGCGTCCTTGCCGATGACGGTCTTGTGCTTGTGCACGCCATCGTAGTTGCAGGTGATGGAGCCCGCGCCTACGTTGACACCGGAGCCCATGGTGGTGTCGCCGATGTAGGACAGGTGCGGCACCTTGGAGCCCTCGCCGATCGTGGACTTCTTGATCTCCACGTGCGTGCCGGCCTTGGAGCCGTCGAGCATGTGGGTGCCCGGGCGCAGGTAGGCACGCGGGCCGCAGTCGACGCCGTTCTCGATGACGGCCTCGATGGCGATGGTCTCATCGATGGTGCAGCCGCTGCCGATGGTGGTGTCGGTGAGGCGGCTGTTGGGGCCGAGCTGGCACTCCTCGCCCACGGTGACGTGGCCGATCAGATGCGTCTGCGGCCACACGACGGTGTCGCGGCCGATAACGGCATCGGGGCCGATCCAGGCCTGCGTGGGGTCGATGAAGGTAACGCCCTCGGCCATCCAGTGCTCGTTGATGCGGTCGCGCGCGATAGCGGTGAGCTGCGCGAGCTGGATGCGGCTGTTGACGCCCAGGCCGTTGCGGTAGTCATCACAGTGGAAGATGGAGACAGCCTGGCCGTGGCCTTTGAGGATCTCGAGCATGTCGGGCAGGTAGTACTCGGACTGCGCGTTGTCGTTGCCGATCTCGTTGATGTGGGCGGCGAGCTGCGCGCCGTCAAAGGCGTAGCAGCCGGCGTTGCACTCCAGCAGCGTGGCGGCCTGCTCGGGCGTGCAGTCCTTCTGCTCGATGATGCGCTCGATCTGGCCGTCGGCGCCCAGCTTGATGCGGCCGTAGCCGAAGGGATCGGGCGGGGTCATGGTCATGACGGTGCAGGCGAGCTCGCCGGTAGCGACGGTCTGTGCGAACTTGGCGACGGTGTCGGCGGTGATGAGCGGCAGGTCGCCGTTGAGCACGACGACGGGGCCTTGCGTGATGCCGCAGGCCTCGAGCGCGACCTTCACGGCGTGACCGGTGCCCAAGCGCTCGGTCTGCTCGACGCACTCGACCTTGGTGGCGCTGCTGGCGTAGGCGCCGTCGATGAGGGCGCGCATCTCGTCGGCGTGGCTGCCGATGACGACCACGACGCGGCTGCAGCCGGCCTTGATGGTGGCGTCGACGATCCACTGGACCATGGGCTTGCCCAGGATCTTGTGCGAAACCTTGCAGTGGTTCGACTTCATGCGGGTGCCCTCGCCGGCAGCGAGGATAATTGCGGTTGCGTCCATGTGATCTCCTGTTACGTTATAGAGACGTGTGTTTGGAAACGATACACGGCGCAATATGATACCGCAGGCATATGTTGAGCGCGTAACGATTGATGCGTGAGGGCCGATGTCGGTGCCGACGGCGTGACGTTTGTGCTGCTTGCGTGCGGCGTTGGCGGTGCTGCGGAGCTATCGTTTGAGCGAGGGGACGGGGGTGCCCGTGGACAACATACAAGAGGAGTTTGGCGGCGAGCCCGTCGCGGCGTTCTCGATGTCGCATCCGGCTGTGCCGGCACTCTATATAGTGCTGACGCTGGGGCTCACCATGTTCTCGATGCAGCCGGTGCTGATTGCGCTGTCACTTGCGGGCGGGCTGGCGTATGGATTTGCGACGCGTGGGGCTGCCCGCACGCTGGGCGCACTCCGCTGGCAGTTGCCGGTGATTTTGATTATCGCGCTGGTCAATCCGCTGTTTAGCGCCTCGGGCTCGACGGAGCTGTTCCGTATTGGCATGCGCGCGGTGTATCTGGAAAGCATGGTATACGGCCTGTGCATGGGCGGGCTGTTTGTGGCGAGCGTGCTGTGGTTTGAGGCCGCGGCGTCGATGCTCGAATACGACAAGGTGCTCGCGCTGCTGGGCAATGCCGTACCGGTGATTGCGCTCATGATCTCGATGTGCATGAGGCTTATCCCGCAGTTTTTACGCCGCGGTCGTACGGTGCTGGCGGTGCAGGATGCGATTGATGTGCCGGGCCGCGCGCCCACCGATCCCGTGCGATCGCGCCTGCGGGCGTCGAGCGTGTTGATGGGCTGGGGCATGGAAGATTCGCTGGAGCGCGCGGACGCGATGCGCTCGCGCGGGTGGGGTGCCGCGACACGTCGTACGACGCATGCGCGGTATCGGCTGGGGCGCGGCGATGTTGCCGCGCTGGTTGGACTTGCGCTGTTTGGCATGGCCACGACGGCAGTGGCGTGGACTGCGACGATGCAGTATTCGTTTTACCCGCAACTATCGGTGCCGGCGCCGTGGCTGGGCTATGTCGTGTACGCTGCCTGGATGATGCTGCCTTGCGCGTCGCACGCGATTGATGAGAAGAGGTTTGGCTGATGGCTCGGTTGGATAGGAGCTCGGCGGCGGGTGTGGCATATGGCTCGGCCGCGCCGGCGATTGAGGTGCGAGGCCTTAGTTTTGCCTATCCCGGGGCCGAGGCACCGGTGCTCGAGGGGCTTGATTGGCGTGTTTCCCAAGGTGCGTTTGCACTGCTTGTTGGCGGTACCGGTTCGGGCAAGTCGACGCTGCTGTCGCTGCTCAAGCCCGAGATCGCGCCGGCGGGTACGCGCTCCGGCGAGCTGCGCGTGCTGGGCGAGCCCGTCGCCGACATGGATGTGCGGGCATCGGCGGAGCGCGTGGGCTATGTGTTCCAGGATCCCGAGAACCAGATCGTGTGCGAAACCGTGTGGCACGAGATGGCGTTTGGCCTGGAAAACTTGGGGCTAGCACGTGATGAGATGCGCCGTCGCGTAGCTGAGACCAGCTATTTCTTTGGGCTGGAAGATTGGCTTCACCGCGATACTGACACGCTTTCGGGTGGTCGCAAACAGTTGCTGTCGTTGGCGGCCGTTCTGGCGTTGCGCCCGCGCGTGCTGCTGCTCGACGAGCCCACGTCTCAGCTTGATCCGGTTGCGGAGAAGAATTTCCTGCACGCGCTGTTTCGTGTGAATCGCGAGCTGGGCTGCACGGTTGTTGTGGCGACGCATCAGCCGCGGCCGATGCTCGAGTATGCGACGTGTACGTACCGGATTGAGGGCGGTCGCGTGCGCGAGGTGGCGGATATGTCTTCTTTGGGACGCCGAGAATCGCTGTTTTCCGATGACATGTTGGGGTGGGGTGCCATCCGATGTGCAAAAAACGGAGTATTCAGCAGGCGTGAGGACAATTTGGGTTCTCTGGAGCCGCCCGGGGACGTATCGAGCGCGAAAAAAAGTTCGGAATTGGACAAATCGTCCGAATTTGTGGCGCAAACGTCGCTCGAGAACGGCTCGGAAGCCTTCTCGCGCACGGATGGAAGCAGAATACTCCAAAAAATGCACGGCGGGTCGGCTACCACCCTGTCGGAAGGCTGGTTTCGCTACGATCGAGCGTCCGGCTGGGTGTTGCGTGGGCTCGATGCGTCGTTTTCGGCCGGTGCGGTGCATGCGGTTGTTGGCGGTAACGGCTGCGGCAAGTCGACGATGCTCTCGGTGCTGGCGAAGACCGCCAAGCTGCAGCGCGGCCGCATGGTGCGCGGAGCGGCCTCGGCGGCGCTGCTGCCTCAGAATCCCAAAGCATTGCTGGTTGCCGAGACGGTTCGCGATGAGCTGATGGAATGGGCCTCGACCTGCGGATATGACGAGAACTTGGCGCGGGAGCGTGCGGCGAGCTTGGGGTTGTCGGGTCTGGATGGACGCCATCCGTACGATCTTTCGGGCGGGCAGCGTCAACTGCTTGCATTGGCAAAACTGCTGCTAATCGGCCCCGAACTGCTATTGCTCGATGAGCCCACCAAGGGTCTAGACCTGTTCAGCCGCCGCATCATCGCCCGCGCCCTGCGTGACCATGCGAAGGCTGGCGGCACCGTCATCATGGCTACGCACGATTTGGACTTTGCCGAGCAGGTAGCCGACGACGTCGTCATGATGTTTGACGGCGAGATTGCCTGCATGGAGCCGCCGGCCGACTTCTTTGCCGATAACGTGTTTTATAGGGCGTGATGGGATGACGGATTATCGCGTCGCGCGCTTGCTTGCAAAACTGGAGGTCCCGCTGTTGTTGGCGGTGCCGGCGGTGATGGCTGCCGCGTTGCTGTCGGGTGTTGAGCAGGCAGCATTGGCCATGCTGGTTGTGGTGGCGCTGGTGCTCGCGCTGTTCTTTGCGGGTTACGAGGCATCTTGTCCGGGTTTGCGCCAGATTATGCCCACGCTGGTTCTGGCAGCATTGGCCGCGGCGGGGCGCATCTTGTTTGGCCCCATTCCCGACTTTAAACCCGTGAGTGCCATCGCCATTATCGCGGGGGCGACGCTTGGTCGCCGCAATGGTTTTATGGTCGGTGCGTTGGCGGCGCTGACCAGCAATTTCTTTTTTGGGCAGGGCATGTGGACGCCGTGGCAGATGTATGCCTGGGGGCTCGTGGGATACGTTGGCGGTGCGCTGGCGCATGCCGGCGCTTTTGATCGCGCCGATGGCACCGTGCGTATGCCGGCGCTGCTGACCTACGGCTTTGCTTCGGGTTTGCTGTACGGCGTTGTGATCAACGCCTACGACATTATCGGTTTTGTTCAACCGCTCACGTGGGCGGGTGCCATGGCACGTCTTGCCACGGCAGTGCCGTTCGATATCACACACGGCCTCGCGACCTGCGTGTTCTTGGCTGCCTTGTACAAGCCTTGGTGCCGTCGCATTAACCGTGTCGTCGTGAAATACGGGCTGTAAGGCATTTCGCGTTCCCTCACGAACTTGCGGTGGAATGGTTCTCGTTTTTGGCTATTTGCTGCCCAAACAGGAACTATTCCACCGCACCTTATAGGGGGAGAGGGGTCACATGATCTGTTTTCCTCTGTCCCCTAGAGGAATTACTTGGGGCTAGAGCTCTAGCGTGAGGGTGACGGGGCAGTGGTCGCTGCCAAAGATGTCGCCGCGGATGCCGGTGTCGCGAACGTTGGCGGCGATCGAATCGCTTACCAGAAAGTAATCGATGCGCCAGCCGGCGTTGTTCTTGCGGGCATTAAAGCGATAGCTCCACCAGCTGTAGACGCCCTCGACGTCGGGGTTTGCCGCGCGCCAGGTATCGGTAAAGCCGGCGTTGAGCAGCTCGGTAAACTTGCCGCGTTCCTCGTCCGAAAAGCCTGCGTTGCCGCGGTTGGACTTGGGGTTCTTAAGGTCGATCTCCTCATGCGCCACGTTAAAGTCGCCGCAGGTTACGACGGGTTTGCCGGTCTCGCGCTCGAGCGCGTTCAAAAAGCCGCGGTAGGCATCGTCCCAGGCCATACGCACGTCGATGCGCGCGAGCTCATTTTGTGCGTTGGGCGTGTAGACATCCACAAACCAGAATTTGTCGAACTCGAGCGCGCAGACGCGGCCCTCGGTTGCGGCTTGGGCGACGAGCACGGCCGCCTCGCCTTCGCCGGCGTAGGGCAGCAGCGCATCGGCGCGCAGTACGCGCAGCGGCTCCTGGCGGCTAAAGACCGCGGTGCCCGAATAGCCTTTACGCTCGGCGTAGCTCCAGGTTTGGTGATAGCCGGGCAGGTCAATATCGACCTGGCCTTCTTGCAACTTGGTCTCTTGCAGCGCCAGGATATCGACGTCGAGTTCTTGCGCGATCTGGATAAAGCTCGGGTCCTTTTTGAGCACGGCGCGCAGGCCGTTGACGTTCCACGAGGCGAAAGTGTAAGTCTGAGGCATGGTGTCCTTTCGGCGGGGTTGGCAGGCTTAAGATTAGCGCAACAGGGGCGGGGTGGGATCCGCGCATGCTGACTTAAAGGCCGCATGCTGGGACGTCGCTCAACGCTGCCCGACTAACAAGGACGGAGGACTCATATGACGCAGGCAATATCGGACCCCAGGCAGGCCTCCGCCGCGCTGGCGGATCTGTTTGACACCCACAAGCGCGTGGTCTTCTTTGGCGGCGCTGGTGTTTCTACGGCAAGTGGCATTCCCGATTTCCGCAGCGTGGACGGCCTGTATCACCAGCAGTTTGCCTATCCGCCCGAGACCATGCTGTCGCATAGCTTTTACGAGGCGCATCCGGCGGAGTTCTTCGACTTTTACCGCACCAAGATGATCGCGCTTAACGCTAAACCCAACCGCTGCCACACCAAGCTGGCCGAGCTGGAGCGCGCCGGTAAGCTTGATGCCGTGGTGACGCAAAATATCGACGGCCTGCATCAGATGGCCGGCTCACAGCGAGTGTTTGAGCTGCACGGATCGGTCCATCGCAACATTTGCCAGTCGTGCGGCGCGGTCTATAGCGCCGAGTGGATTTGCTCGCGCGAGCACGAGGATGCCGCGGGCGTGCCTGCGTGCCCCGCGTGCGGTGGCCGCATCAAGCCCGATGTAGTGCTCTACGAAGAGCCGCTCGACGAGCATGTGTTGACCGGTGCCGTTGCCGCCATCGCCGCGGCCGATGCCCTCATTGTGGGCGGGACCTCGCTCGTGGTGTATCCGGCGGCAGGCCTTACGCGATACTTTACCGGCGATACGCTGGCTATTTGCAATCTTGCTCCTACCGATCAGGATGCAAATGCCGACCTGCTGATTTCTTGCGACATCGCGGCCGCGTTTGCGTTCTAGCCCGCGTGCGCGGATACAATAGAAAGACTGAGTGCAAAGCGACCCCGCCGCCAGCTCCCCAAGCTCGGCGGCGTGGGCATTTTAGGAGGATGTTCATGGCGAACGACAGCAAGACATGGCGGTGCGGAAAGTACGAGCTCAGCTTTGACCGTCCGCGCATCATGGGCGTCCTCAACGTGACGCCCGATTCGTTTAGCGATGGCGGGGAGCACTTCGACCCGGATGCCGCCATCGAGTACGGCCTGGCGATGCTCGACGCCGGCGCCGACATCATCGACGTGGGCGGTGAGTCCACGCGTCCCGGCTTTACTCCGGTCAACCCCGACGAGGAGGCTCGCCGCGTGCTGCCCGTGGTGCGCGCGCTGGCCAAAGAGGGTGCCATCGTCTCGATCGACACGCGCCACGTGGCGGTTGCCAAGGCGGCCGTGCGCTGCGGCGCCTCGATCGTCAACGACGTGACCGGCTTCACCGATCCCAAGATGGTCGAGTTTGTTAAGACGAGCACCTGCGGCGTCATCGTAATGCACGCCGGCGAGGTCGCCGCGACCGCACGCACGCACGCAACGGTGCAGCTCGATACCTCGGCAGCGGCGTTTGTTGCCGAGAAGGCGCGCGAGGCGGCTGCCGAGGCCGCGCGTGAGGCCGAGAAGCCGGCTCGCCGCCGTCGCGGCAAGTTGCTGGGCGAGCCTAAGCCGGAGGCCAAGCTTCCGGGCGGCGTGGTGCAGCCCTCGTTGCCGTTTGGCGAACCGGAGCCCACGTCCGAGCCTGCAAGCGAGCAGGAGACGCCCACCGCCGAGCGGGCTGCTGCCGCCGAGACCGTCGCGCCCGCGCCCGAGGCCACGCCCGCAGCCACCGAGGCCGCATCGGAGTCCGATGACCGCCTGGCCGCCATGATGCGCCGCAGCGCCCGCCGCGAGGAAGCCTACGTGCCCACCTCGCAGCTCCGCCGCTTCACCCTGCCCGATTCGGCGCCCATCATGCGCCGCGTCATGGGCTTTCTGTCCGACCAGGCCCGCACACTCATCCATGCCGGCGTGTCGCGCGACCGCATCTGCATTGATCCTGGCCCGGGCTTTGGTAAGTCGGCTAACGAGGACATCGTCATCCAGCGCGAGACTGCCAAGATGGCGTCACTGGGCTATCCGCTCGTGTGCGCCGTGTCGCGCAAGCGCTTTGTGGGCGCCGTCTCGGGCGTGACCGAGGCCGCCGAGCGCGATGCCGCTACGTTTGGCGTGTGCCTGGGCGCCATCCAGGCCGGTGCCAACATCGTGCGCGTGCACGACGCCGCGGGTTTTGCGCAGTTCCTGAACGGCTACTGGGCGGTTGCCAAGCCGCAGCCGCGCCGCGCGTTTGTGGCCGTGGGCTCCAACCTGGGGCATCGCTGCGACAACATCCGCGCCGCACGCGAGATGATCGCCGAGATTCCACTCACCTGCGTGTCCAACTCCTCCAAGATTTACGAGAGCGAGCCGGCCTACGAGACGCGCCAGGACGCGTTTGCCAACGCCGTCATCGAGATCAAGACCGAGCTGGCGCCGCTGGTGCTGCTCGATGAGCTCATGAAGATCGAGGCCGAGCTTGGGCGCGACCGCTCCAAAAAGGCCAAGGCCAACGGTCCGCGCACCATCGACCTGGACCTGCTGTGGATGGACGGCGAGACCCACGGCGGCAAAAAGCTGCGCCTGCCGCATCCTCTCATTGGCGAGCGCGACTTTGTGCTGGTGCCGCTCGAGGACCTGATGCACGACCCGGCGCGGTTCTTCCGCTACAACGGTGTCGAGGTCAAGGAGCCCGAGGACCGCGTGGGTCATATCGTGGGCGAATTGGGGCGTATGTAGATGATCGAGATGAATGCTGTTGCCGCCGGCACCGAGCTCGACGCGGCACGTGACGCGGGCCGCGAGGGCGTGTCCGCGGGCTGGTGCGCATGGAGCGCGGGCAACGCTTCGCTGGCGTTTTCGCTGGTCGTGCGTCCGGATGTGAATATGCACGCCTTCCATGGCCTGCCGTTTGTGGCCGCGATGGGTATGATGGACGCGCTTGTGGGCACGGCTTCGACGCCGGGGTTGGGCCTTGCCGGTAAGGTGGGTATCCAGTGGCCGAGCGATATCGTGTGCGGAACGCCTGCGTTTGAGACGTCGCTCGCGCGTGTTGCCGTGAACGGCGGTGCCGGTGCTGCGGGCATGTTCGGTGCCGTGACGGTGGATATTGAGCGTTCGGCGTTGAGCGAGCTTGGTGTGGACGTGGCTGACGAAGCGCTGGTCGAGGCGCTGGCCGCCGCCGTGCTGGCCCGCGTGGACGCCTGGGCGGTTGTTGCCAACACGCCGCAAGGCGCCGCAGGGCCGCTGGCTCCCGTGCTGGGCGAGTACTTCGACATGGTGCCGCTGCTGGGCCGCCAAGTTGCGGCGGTGTCGCCCAACGGCCTGCCGCTTGCGGTCGGTGTGTTTGCAGGCCTGGACATCTGGGGCCGCGCGACCATTAAGACCGATGCCGGCGAGCAGGAGTTTCCGCCCGAGGCCGTACGAATTCGCGGACTGTAACGCGAGGCACCCGCGCTCAAAGATAACGATGACAACGAAGCCCTCTTCGGCCTGTGCCGGGGAGGGCTTTGCGTGACTGCGGGGTAGCACCTCGGACCTATTCCTCAAAACTGAAAATTTTTCGATTTTGAGGAATAGGCTTGGCGAGCATTTGCGGGGACTGTGGCATCGGGCGTGCTCGACTTAAGCCCCTGTCCTATCCCAGCTCCTGCATGCGGCGGTAGATTTCGCAGATACCCTTGATGGTGAGCTGTCCGTCGACCACGTCGAAGGCATCGGTCGAATCGGCGACGATGCCGGCGAGACCGCCTGTGGCGATAACGGTGGCATCGTCGCGGCCCAGCTCGCGCTTCATGCGCGCGACCAGGCCTTCGGCCATGGCGGCGGCGCCCATCACGGCGCCGACCTTGATGCATTCCTCGGTGTCACGGCCGATGGCGTGCTCGGGCGCCTCGAGCGGAACGCTGGCGAGCTTGGCAGCGCGGGCAGCTAGCGCGTCCATGGAGATGCGGATGCCCGGCGCGATCGCTCCGCCAATGTAATAGCCGTCCTCATCGATGACGTCGATATTGGTCGCGGTACCAAAGTCCACCACGATCGCTGGCGCGCCGTAGAAAGCTTCGGCTGCGACGGCGTTAGCTACGCGGTCGGCGCCCACGGCCTGGGGTCGCGCCGCACGCAGCTTGGTCACGGCGGCCGTCTGCGGCCCGATGACGATGGCGTCTGCGGCAATGCGGTCGGCCACAGCGTGCCATTCGCGCGAGAGCTGCGGCACCACGCCGGCAAAGGCGATCGCGTCGACCGCGCCGAGCGAGAGGTCGTACATCTTAAAGAAGCCCATCAGGCGCACGTGGATCTCGTCGGCGGTATAGGAGCGGTCGGTGGGCATGCGCCACGACTGCACCAGCTCGTCTCCGTCAAACAGGCCCATGGCCGTCTGCGTATTTCCCATATCGATAGCGAGCAGCATGTCTACTCCCAGTGTCGGCATAAAAGGACGCGCACCATTGTATACGTGCCGTCGACGGCGCTCGGCTGCGATTCGTTTACGGTGATAGGGGCTGAGGGGTTTAAATATGAAGGAATTATGCTCTACGAGATTTTCCTTGCCGTTTACCGAACTCCCGCGTAATATTCTTTCTTGCGCACATGAGGCGCCCAGACATTGCGGGGTGGAGCAGTCTGGTAGCTCGCCGGGCTCATAACCCGGAGGTCGTAGGTTCAAATCCTGCCCCCGCGACCAAGAACTTGCAGCTCGTCGGCCTAGCCGGCGAGCTTTTTTGTTATTTCGGGACCGTGTTTTCGGTCCAATTCTCGGCCTCTCAAACAAAATCTCGATCTGTAACATCTAGACCCGATTTGGGCGGCTAGGTGTTACAGATCGAGATATACCGGTGGGTTGGGTCGTGTTTGTCTAAATCTGTAACACGAGGGACGGATTTTGCCGAGTTGTTGTTATAGATTGAGATTTTCTAGCAGGCGGGTTTGGTTTGTCTCGATCTGTAACAGTAAGACCCAGTTTTGCCGCGTAACTGTTACAGATTGAGACAAACCGACGGGCCGCCCTGCCCCATCCACCTGCCGCTACCTGCCGTCCGCCGATTTCCGTTGCGCTGTTGTATTCCCATGCCATATCCTCTAGACAACTACGCGGCAACATCGCCGCCGCGCCTACAAGAGAGGAATGTCCATGACCGCACCTGCATCCAAGCTGCTTCAGCCCATTACGGTTGGCCCCCTTGAGCTCAAAAACCGCATTATGTTTCCGCCGCTGACCACCGGCTACGAGGAGCGTGACGGCTCCATTGGCGAGCGCAGCCTGGCTTTTTACGAGCGCTTGGCCCGTGGCGGCGTGAGTTACATCGTCATCGGCGACGTTGCTCCCGTCATGACCGCAAGCCCCACGCCCAAGCTGGCGACCGACGCCCAAATCCCCACGTTTAAGGCCCTGGCCGATGCCGTCCACAAGCACGGCGCCAAGGTCGCGCTGCAGCTGTTCCACCCCGAGTACGATGTGCCCGGTGTCGGTCGCATGGTCATGGGATCCATGGCCGCCGCCAAGGCCGCGCAGGAGGCCAAGGCCGCCGGCGACGAGGAGACCTTTGCCGCCAAGATGGCCGAGTCCAACGAGATCCGCAACCAGGCCTACGCCAAGCTGCATCACGACATGCAGCACTTTGTGAACGAGGCCAGCGTGGAGCAACTCACCCAGATCAAGGAGGCCATCGCTGCCTCGGCCGCTCGCGCGCAGCAGGCCGGCATCGACGCCATCGAGGTCCACGGCGACCGCTTGGTGGGTTCGCTGTGCTCGGCCATCCTCAACCAGCGCACCGACGAGTACGGTGGCTCGTTCGAGAACCGCGTTCGCTACGCGCTGGAGGTCGTCGCCGCCATCAAGGAAGCGGCGCCGCAGCTGATGGTGGAGTACAAGCTCCCCGTGATCATGGAGAACCCCGACGGCACGCCGCGCGGCAAGGGCGGTCTGCTGCCCGACGAAGCCTGCGAGTTTGCCAAGCTGCTCGAGGGTGCCGGCATCGACATGATCCAGGTTGCACAGGCCAACCATACCGGCAACATGGGCGACACCATTCCGCCCATGGGTGCCATGCCCTACAACTGGACGCTGCCCGTGGCCGAGCGCGTCAAGGCCCTGGTCTCCGTGCCGGTGGCAACCGTCGGCCGTGTTGTCTCGGTCGAGGCCGGCGAGAAGATTCTGGAAGACGGCGCCGCCGACATCATTGCCTATGGCCGCTCGCTCATGTGCGACCCCGACATTGCGCTGAAGGCTGCGACCGGCGAGCCCATTCGCGAGTGCCTCAACTGCAACAAGGGCTGCGTCGACGCGATTCAAAACCGCAAGTACATCTCGTGCGTGCTCAACGCCGAGAACGGTGACGAGGCGACCATCGCCATTAAGCCGGGCGAGGGCGACAAGAAGATCGCCGTGGTGGGCGGCGGTATTGCCGGCCTGGAGGCCGCGCGCGTGGCGGCCAAGCGCGGCTACGACGTGACCATCTACGAGGCGAGCGATCATCTGGGCGGCCAGATTGTGCTGGCGGCTGCGCCTCCGCGCAAGGACGAGATCATGCGCTCGGTCGAGTACTACGAGAAGATTCTGCCCGGCCTGGGCGTGAAGGTTGAGTTCAACCATGCCGCTACCGCTGAGGACCTCAACGCCGCCGACGCCGCGATTGTGGCCGTGGGCGCGCACGACGTGGTCATCCCCGTTCCGGGTGCCGACTCGGAGAAGGTCGTCTCGAGCTGGGACGTGCTGGCCGGCAAGGTGGAGCTCAGCGGGCGCGTCGCCGTCATTGGCGGTGGCCTGGTGGGCACCGAGACTGCCGAGTACCTGCTGCAGCACGGCTGCGAGGTGGCGATCGTGGAGATGCTCGACAAGATTGCCGCGGGCGAGTCCGAGACCATTCTGCCGCTGATTATGAGCGACTTTGCAGAGCACAACGTGGAGCAGCACGTGAAGACCCGCCTGACCGCCATTACCGACGAGGGCGTGGAGGCTGTTCGCACCACCGAGGACGGCGCCGAGGAGCCGGTGAAGATCGCCTGCGATTACGTGGTGATGGCTGTGGGCTCCAAGGCCAACGCGTTTGACCTGGACGGCGTGACGGTGCCCGTGACCTGCGTGGGCGACTGCTCGGGCGAGCGCACCGCCGACATTGCGAGCGCCATTCGCACGGCATATCACGCGGCCAACGAGCTGTAGTTAACTTCGCGGCCAGGCGGGGCGGTAGCACGGATTCGTCTCGCCCGGCTGTGTCCCGTCGGGTGTCAACCGGTGCGGGGCCTGCAAGCGCAGCAGGTCCCGCCCTTTTTGTTTTGCTCCGGTGGATGGCAATGCGCGGTAATCATGAGGAGTGAGGACGTCTACTGCCTCGCAGATCACTCAAAATTATTGGGGGAGGGGTTAATAACTATATCCTCTATACCAAAGGACACAAAGAGATGCCAATTTTGTTGGCAAGCGAATGACGATTAGCTGCGAGTCAGCTACCAGCGTAAATAATCGATAAAGAAATGTCGTAATTTGGTGCCAAATGCCCAGATAACGCCGCGTCTATTTTAATTAACTGCTTTGAGCAAACAGTAAAATGCTACTATCTAACTTGCACGTAAGAAAGCAGATTAACGGTTAAGGCTAAGAAGTGACAGGTATGTCGGAAGCAACTAGGACTCGCACGCATGCGCCCGAGGTTAGGCAGCGCGCCGTCGAGATCCTCCAAGAGGGGGTCGGCCATCGCGCCCTCGCCGCGGAGCTTGGCATTCCCCAGGCCACGGCTCGTCAGTGGGCCCGCGCGTATGCCGTGGGCGGTGCCGACGCCGTTCTCAATGCCGGTTCGCATCATCACACCTATTCGTACGACGTAAAGCTCGCTGTGGTTAAGGACCGTCTGGAAAACAGCTTGACAGTTCGCGAGGCCATGATCAAGCACAAGATTCCCAGCGAGTCTTCGGTCAAGGCTTGGTGCCGTCAGTACCGCGAGGGCGGTGAGTCCGCACTGGTCGATAAGCCGCGCGGTCGCAAGCCGCGCGTTAAAAAGGCGGAATAGCAAACGGGATGGTGCGCCCACAGGGGCGCATTTTTCTTGCCGCCTCTCTGCTCCAAAGCGGACGTGCCCTTACCCCGTACGCCTAAAACTCCCCAGTTGACCGAAAACCTGCCGCCGCCACTCCTCAATTGAGCTATAACGTTAAACAATTGCAGCGTTTTTGCATGGGGGAGTGATGGTATGACGCTACTGTATTTCCTTACCCTGTTTCCGCTGGTACCGGCGCTGGGCATGCTGCTCGCGCGCGGTGACCGCGCCCGCGATGCGGTGGGGCTCATAGGTTCCGGCATGATTATGGCGGTGACAGTTGTAGTCGCCGTTATGTTTTTTGGCACGGGTCCGCAGAGCTTTGAGGTTGCCCCCGGCACCTCGCATGTGCTCTCGATCATCAGCTCCGTCATCGATGTCATCCTGTGCGCCGTCATCCTGTACAACGCGTACAAATATAGGAACGTGCTTACCACAGTGCTCGGCATAGTCCAGCTGGTGGGGTCGCTCGCCTTTGCGACCATGACGCTGCCCGCGGCCGAAGCCGTCACCGCAACGCCGCTCTACCTAGACTACATGAGCGTGATCATGGTGCTCGCCGTCGGCATTGTCGGCAGCCTTATCTGCGTGTATGCCCTGGGCTACATGAAGGACTTCCAGGCCCACGACGAGCACGAGGCCGCGCTGCGCGGGCAGACCGCGCCCGACCGTCGCCCGCAGTTCCTGGCGCTCATGTTCCTGTTCCTCTCGGCCATGTTCGTCATCGTGACGAGCGACAACCTTGAGTGGCTGTTCTGCGGCTGGGAGATCACCACCGTGTGCTCGTTCCTCATGATTGGCTACACGCGCACGCCCGAGGCCATCAAGAACGCCTTCACCCAGATCATCCTCAACATGCTGGGCGGTATCGCGTTTTTGGCCGGACTCATGTACCTGCACGTTAACGGCATGCCGTTGACCATCTCGGGCATGATCGAGCTTTCCGGCGCCGGAACCGCGCAATCCGCGCTGCTGGTGATGCCGGTCGTCCTGCTGTCGCTCGCCGCACTCACCAAGGCCGCACAGATGCCGTTCCACACTTGGCTGTTGGGTGCCATGGTTGCCCCCACGCCCACGAGCGCCCTGCTGCACTCGTCCACCATGGTCAAGGCCGGCGTGTTCCTGATGGTTAAGCTGAGCCCGCTCTATGCCATCTATCCCGTGACCGGCTTTATGGTCACGAGTGTGGGTGCCATCACGTTTTTGCTCGCTGCCCTCATGGCCATCTCGCAGAGTAACGCCAAGCGCGTGCTCGCGTACTCCACCATCTCCAACCTGGGCCTCATCAGTGCCTGCCTGGGTGTCGGCGCGCCCGAGGCCGTGTGGGCCGCCATCTTTCTGATCCTGTTCCATACGGTGGCAAAGTCGCTGCTGTTCCTGTGCGTGGGCACGGCCGAGCATCATATCGGCAGCCGCAATATCGAGGACATGGACGGTCTGTTCAGCCGCATGCCGCACCTGACGCGTCTGATGATGCTGGGCATTATGGGCATGTTTGTGGCGCCGTTTGGCATGCTCGTGTCCAAGTGGGGCGCCCTGGTGGCGTTCGCGCAGACCGGCAACGTGCTCATGATCATGGTACTTGCCTTTGGCTCGGCCGCGACGTTTTACTTCTGGGGCAAGTGGCTTGCCAAGCTTTCGGGCGTCGACCCCACGGCTCAAAACGTTGAGGTCAATGTCCATAAGACCGAATGGATGGCGCTCAACACCATCGCCGCGCTGCTGATTCTGTGCTGCGTGGCGTTCCCGGTTATCTCGAGCGGCCTGGTGTCGCCTTACTTGGCCATGGTGTTTGGCCGCGTGCCGTACGTTATTGGCAAGGACGCCATGTATCTGATGGTGGTTATCGTGGCGTTTATCGCCGTGGTGCTGCTGACGTCATTCCGCGTGAGCAACAAACCGCATGTAAACGTATATCTTTCGGGTGTGGGAACCGACAATTACCGCCATTTCCGTGGCTCGATGGGACACGAGGTGAAGGCCGAAAAGCGCAATTGGTACTCGGAGGACGCCCTTGGTGAGAAGCGTATTAGCCCCGTGGGTAGCGTTGTGTGCTGCAGCATTATCTTGTTTGCGCTGCTGTGCTGCGCATGGATTGGGCCCGAGAGGCTTGCCATGAGCGCGCCCTCGGTGCTGCGCGGCAAGTATTTCGAAGGTTCGGGTGTCGTGGGCATCTTTATTGGTACCTTGGTGTTTGCCCTGCTGGCGCCTTTGGTTGGTGGCCTGATCGACGGCGTTGACCGCAAACTTTCGGCCCGTATGCAGGGCCGCGTGGGCCCGCGCCTGCTCCAGCCTTTCTACGACGTTGCCAAGCTGCTGCGCAAAGCCCCTGCCAGCGTAAACACCATGGACGATACCTATATGGCGTGCGCGCTCATCTTTACCGTCGTGGGCGGCGGCATCTTTGTGTCGGGCTCTAACACGCTACTGTGCGCCTTTATGGTGACGCTCGCCGCGATCTTTGTGGTGCTGGCGTCCGCCTCGACGCAAAGCCCGTTTGCCCAGGTTGGCGCCGATCGTGAGCTGCTGCAGGTCA
Source organism: Collinsella sp. (assembly GCA_048362915.1). Taxonomy (GTDB): domain Bacteria; phylum Actinomycetota; class Coriobacteriia; order Coriobacteriales; family Coriobacteriaceae; genus Collinsella. The sequence continues at coordinate 61,700 of DBFPAR010000004.1, read as the reverse complement.
TGAGTTACGAGCCCGCCGTTCTGCTGATGAGCGTGGGTCTGTATCTTGCCACCGACAGCTTTGATTCCATCGCTGTGACGGGGCAGTCGGCCCCCATCATCGTGTACAGTGCGCCCATTTTCCTGGCGCTGCTCGCGGTGCTTACCATCAAGCTGCGCAAGTCGCCGTTTGACCTTTCGTACTCGCATCACGCGCATCAGGAGATCGTCCAGGGCGTCGCCACCGAGATGAGCGGCGGCACGCTGGCCAAGATGACCCTTATGCACTGGTGCGAGACCGTGCTGTTTTTGATGTGGGTGGGCATGTTCTTCGTCTGGGACAACCCGGTGAGCTGGGTGGTCGCACTGGTCGTGATGGCCGCGACGTATTTTGTCGAGGTGCTGATCGACAACACCTTCGCACGCAGCACCTGGCGCAGCTGCTTTAGGCTCGGATGGGGCGTGGCGCTGGTGTTTGGCCTGCTCAACCTTATGCCCATCCTCGTCGACGTATTTATTTAGGAGGCGGCATCCATGGATCATAAAATGTCGCGCTCGCCGTGGGTTATTCATTACGACGGTTCGAGCTGCAACGGATGCGATATCGAGGTGCTGGCCTCGCTCACGCCGCTGTTCGATGCGGAGCGCTTTGGCGTGGTCAACACCGGCAACCCCAAGCATGCGGATATCTTTTTGGTGACGGGGTCGGTCAATGCCCAGAACCTGCCCGTCGTGCGCCAGATCTACAACCAGATGCTCGAGCCCAAGTGCGTGGTGGCGTGCGGCATTTGCGCGTGTTCGGGCGGCGTGTTCCGCGATGCCTACAACGTGATCGGCGGCGTGGACCGCGCGATTCCCGTGGACGTGTACGCGCCCGGATGCGCCATTCGCCCCGAGACGGTGATCGATGCCATCGTGGAGGCGTGCGGCATTCTGGACCAGAAGGAGGCCGTGATGCGCGCCGGCGGCGATCCACTCACCGTGGGCGGTGCCGCTACCTGGGACGGTGGCGTTGAGCTGGGCGAGGATGGGTTTGTGGCTGCTGCGGGGGCCGGGGCTGACGATGCGCCTGCTGGGACGTCCGCGGCCGGCGACGCGCCCGTCGCTGCAAAGGAGGCCGAGTAATGCAAAAGGCTATCTATACCACCGTCGGGATCGATGAGCTCCTGTCGCATGTCCAGGCTCTCAAGGGTGTTGGCGCGCGCTTTGTGCAAATGCACGCCGAGCGCAACGTCGACGACGGCACGTATCGCCTGGTCTATACGTTTATCAACGTCCGCGCCGCGCAAGAGCAGATTGCCCAGGACGGTAGCTATGCGATTGAGAATCTGGTGGTCGAGGGCATCGACCAGTACCAGGAGATCCCGTCCATCAGCTCGTATTACCCCGCGGTGTTCCCGTTTGAAAATGAGGCACACGACCTGTTCGGGCTTGCCATCACCGACATGCAGATCGACTTTAAGGGCTTTTTCTACCAGGTCTCGACCGCTGAACCCATGAGCGTTATTACGCCCGAGGTGAAGGCCGCGCGCGAGAAGGCCATGAAGGTCCGCGCGGCTGCCGAGGCCAAGGCGCGCAAGGCCGCTGCCGAGAAGGCCGCTGCGGGGGAGGGTGCCACGGGCGCTGGCGATGCCGCGGGCGCCGCTGCTCAGCCCGCTGCGGCCGCCGGCTCCGATGCTCAGCACGATGAGGCTGCTGCGAAGGCCGCGCTCAAGGCCGCCGAGATGGAGGCAAAGCTCGCCGCCATGGATCCCGAGAAAGCGGCCAAGGTCCGTGCGGCGCTTGCCGCCAAGGCCGCCCGCGACAAGCAGAAAAAGGAGGCGTAAGGCCCATGGCACATCGCTCTGTTATTCCGTTTGGCCCGCAGCACCCGGTGCTGCCCGAGCCGCTTCATCTGGACCTGGTGATCGAGGACGACCGCGTCATCGAGGCAATTCCGCAGATCGGCTTTGTGCACCGCGGACTCGAGAAGCTCACCGAAAAGCGCGACATGCATCAGTTTGGCTACATCGCCGAGCGCATCTGCGGCATTTGCGCCGTGGGCCACAGCTGCGGCTATGCCAGCGCCTGCGAGCACATGCTCGACATCGAGGTGCCCGGTCGCGTGCAGTATATCCGCACCATCTTGCATGAGCTTTCGCGCATCCACTCGCATCTGCTGTGGCTGGGCCTGCTCGCCGATGCCTTTGGTTTTGAGGCGCTGTTCTATCGGTCGTGGACCCTGCGCGAACAGATTCTCAAGATCTTCGAGAGCACGTGCGGCGGGCGCGTGATCCTTTCGATTAACGAGATCGGCGGCCTTAAGCACGATATCGAGGATTCCGAGCTGGCGGGCATTGTCCAGACGCTCGATGCCATGCGTCCTGACTACGAGGCCCTGGCGCATACGTTTTTGGACGACGACAGCTGCGGCGAGCGCCTGCATGGCGTGGGTGTGATCAGCAAGAAGGACGCGTTGGATCTGTCGATGGTCGGCCCGTTCGGCCGCGCCTCGGGCGTGGACTACGACGTGCGCATGTTCGGTGACGGCGCCTATGCGGATTTGGCCGCGTTTGAGCCCATCGTTGCCACCGACGGCGATTGTTATGCCCGCTGCCAGGTGCGTTGTGCCGAGGTCACGCAGGCCATGGATATCATCAAGGAGCTTGTGGATAAGATTCCGCACGACGGTATCGGCGCGCGCACCAAGCTTACGCCAGCCGACGGCGCGCGCGGCGAGGTTGTGATTGAGCAGCCGCGCGGTGAGGCGTATTACTATGTGCGCGGCAACGGCACCAAGAACTTGGACCGTTTCCGCGTGCGCACGCCGACGTCGCAGAACCTGGCGGGTCTGACACATGCGCTGCAGGGCGTGCTCCTTGCCAACGTGCCCATGATTATCCTGACCATCGACCCCTGCATTAGCTGCACGGAAAGGTAGGCACGGCATGAGTTTGCTGACATTTGCCAAGACGGCCTTGGGTTCCATGGTCAAACAGCCGGTAACGGTGTGCTATCCGCAGGAGAAGCTGACGGCGCCCGAGCGCCTGCGCGGGCACATCGTCAACGACATGAACGTGTGCATTTGCTGTGGCATGTGCGCGCGTCGCTGCCCGGCGGGCGCGCTCGCGGTCGATCGCAAGGGCGGAACGTGGTCGATCGACCCGTACGCCTGCGTGGTGTGCGGTGAGTGCATCGAGAGCTGCCCCAAGCACTGCCTGACTATGGACACCGCCCGTACTCCAGTCGCAGCGGACAAGACTCCCACGGTAGAAACCAAACCGGAGTAGCTCTGGAATGGGGCTGGTATAGCGCTGGAATGGGGGCCGGCGGGGCAAAAATGCCCCGCCGGCCCCGCGCGCGAACGCGCGGTTGGGCCGCCGCGAACAAAACCATGCCGGTATACGGGGCTGGATTGCGAATCCCCAACCATATCGAAAATCACGAAAATAAAACCGCAGGTAGATTGCTTGCTGTTTTTCAAAAATAGAGGGCATGGATGAGGGCTCCGACTTTTGCCCCGTAATCCGGCATAGTTTTGAAATGACACCATATTGGTACCAGCCCCGGATCCCCCGGGGATGGAGGAAAACGGACTATTTTGGCCTTGCGAGGGCGCCCGCGCGACCCGCCCGCCACGAAATGGGCCTATCTACTACGTTTAAGCTACTGCCCTCAACCATGGCGAAAAATGCAAAAATAAAACCGCAGGTAAAACGCCTGCTGTGTTTCATGAAACGCGGCTATGGTCGGGGGCACCGGGTTAAACGTAGTAAATGGTCCGGTTTCGTGGTGGAGGCTATCTCCTAATCCTCTCCAGATGGAAGAAAATGGGCAATTTTAGCCCGCTCATCTTGAGTCGCACCCGTTTTCCTGCGAAAACTCTCGTGTCTCAACTTTGGTGAGACATTTGTCTCACGTTCAAAATCGAATCTGGAACGTGTGTCACCTGCCCAAATTGTGTCTCATTCCGTAACTTTAGGCTGATGCAAGGTCTGAGACCGCGAGAAGGGAGACGCGATGAGTAAGTACACGAGGGGTCTCTTGGCGGTGATACTGGCCGTGGTGCTGGTGTTGCCGGCTGCAGCATTTGCCATGCTGCCCGAGGCCAACGCCAGGTCCAGCACCGGAATGGACGGACCGACGGCGACAAAGATAGTCGATCCTGACACCACTAGCCGTTGGCAATACTGGGCGTCGGGCGGCGAGCAGGACCAGACGACACGTTATGTGGGCCGGATTTGGACGGACAAGACGGTCGAGCCCGCGCAGGACGAAAAGTCCGACTTTGTGACGACGCTTTCCACGATCTCTTCGACTTCTGATACAACGTCGCTGGTTACTAAGCCGCTCGATATCGTGATGGTGCTGGACGCCTCCGGGTCGATGGGTGATGACATGGGTGGCAGCGATTCGACCAAACGCATCGACGCACTCAAGGCAGCTGCCAGTTCCTTTATCGACACCATCGCCGAACAGAACGCAAAGATCAAAGATGATTCCAAACAGCATCAGGTTTCGATTGTCAAGTTTGCCGGTACAAAGAGCTACGATATCGGTAACGGTACGTATAGCCGGAACAAATATAACTATTCGCAGGTTATGAAGGGCTTGACGCCGTGTGTCGGTAGCGATGCGACGGAACTTAAGAATACGGTCGGCCACATCGAGCCCGCCGGCGCTACGCAGGCTGATTACGGCCTTGAGCTTGCTCGCGACATGTCGGGCCGCACGGATGCCCAGAAGGTCGTCGTGTTCTTTACCGACGGCTCTCCTACAAGTTCTAATGGTTTTGAGTCCGATGTCGCTAATGATGCCGTTAATGCCGCCAAGACCATGAAAGATAAAGGCGCCACCATCTACACCATCGGCATCTTTAGCGGTGCGAACCCGGATCAGGCCATTAGCAAGGCAAGCAAAGAAAACAAGTTCATGCACGCCGTGTCGAACAACTATCCAAACGCCACGTCCTACACAACCAATAAGCTTGGTAAGCGCACCGAGAATTCCGATTTCTACAAGGCTGCGTCGAATGCCGATGAGCTCAAGAAGGTGTTTGATGATATCTCGAGCTCTATCACCTCGGGCAAGGGCTCTCCCACTCAGATCGAGGATGGTTACGACGAGAGCAAGTCCGGCTACATCACCTTCAGTGATGAGCTGGGCGACTTTATGCAAGTCGATACGTTTGTCAGCGCTCAGATTAATGGCGTCCCCTTTGATGAAGTGACCAAGACAACCAAGGGCAATACGGACACGTACGAGTTTTCGGGCGTGGCCAAGGACCTGGTCATCACCGTCGAGCGCTCTGCCAATGCGCAGCAGGGCGATATCGTGACGGTTAAGATCCCCGCATCGCTGATTCCGCTGATCCGCTATCACGTGGACATGGAAAACGGGATCTTTGAGCGCACGTCGCTCAATGACATCAAGCCTATTCAGATTAAATACACCTCGAGCGTCAAGGACGAAGCACGCAACAACCTGTTTACGCCCGATAAGGTGCTCAAGAAGTATATCGATGACCACAAGGACGCCGACAACCAGACGGTCTACTTCCTGGCCAACAAGTGGTCGGGCGGCGAGCTGGGCGATGTTGTCGCCGAGTTTGAGCCCGCCGATACCAACAGCTACTATTACTTCCAAAAAATCACGCCTATCTACACGGACAAGGAATGCACCCAGCGCGCGACGGTAAAGCCGCAGGGCAACGACGTCTATTACTACAAGGACGAGTTTGTGGCGATGGGCGCAAACGGCAAGCCGAAGGACGACTATGCCGTTGTGGAGTTTGAGGGGCACGAGATCGCCAACTACGACGGCGCTCTGGTCAAAGATGACGGCTATTGGTCCTTTAATAAGGGAACCGCGCGCTTGGCCTATATCGACCAGCTGCATACCACCAAGGACGATGTGGAGGCGAACGGCAACAAGACCGAGACCGCGCGCGACGTGCTTAACCCCAGGTGGAATGACCTTTCCTCCGTTGCGACTTCCACGCACGTGCATTCGCACCTGGGCAACAACGGCAAGATTATCTTTAGCCTTGCAACCAAGCCGACAACGGTGGATACCAAGACTGACTTTGGTCTGACCAAGGTGCTCGAGGGCCGCAAGTGGGCGGATACGGATGCGTTTGAGTTTGAGCTCTCCGCGACGTCCGACAACAATGCCCCGATGCCCGACCCCGCGACCGTAACTGTGACCAATGCCGATCTCGACAAGGGCAAGGCAGCCATTAACTTTGGCAAGATTACTTATGTCGAGCCGGGCGAGTACACCTATGAGGTCCGCGAGGTCAAGGGCGACGCCGGTGGCATTACCTACAGCAAGAACGTTGTCACGTTCAAGGTGACTGTGGCGGTTAACGCCAAGGGCGAGCTTAAGGCTGACGTTGAAAAGACCTCGGGTGAGACTAAGTTCACGAACACCTATAGCGCCAAGACGGAAACCCCGCTGACTCTTGAGGCTACCAAGACACTCACGGGGCGCCTGATGGCCGACGGTGAATTCAAGTTTACGTTGAGCTACGCGGGGCACGACGAGGTCCTGCTGAACGCAACCAACAAGAGTGGCAAGGTTGAGTTCGGTCCGCTGACGTACACGACCAAGTCGCTTGTCAAGCTTGTCGAGGAAGACAAGGCGTTGTTTGACGCCAGCGCAGATAAGCCCACGTGGACTATTCATTACATTGCTGCCGAGCAGACCGGCGAGCTGCCTGCGGGCGTGAGCGCTACCACGGCGGCAATTGACGCATATGTGACCGTTGCCGACAACGGCGATGGTACCCTGACGGCGACGGCTGTCTACGGCGACGCCGGCAACGAGTTTGTGAACTCCTACACTGCCGCGCCTGTCGAGGTATCGCTTGTGGGCAAGAAGAATCTGCAGGTTCCTGATGGCCTGACCCCGGCTGACATTGCCGGCAAGTTCACCTTTACCGTGACCGGTGAAGAGGGCGCACCCATGCCCGCGAACGCGAGCGTGACCAATGATGCCAAGGGCAAGGTCGACTTTGGCAAGATCGCCTTTACGCTCGACGACCTTAACAAGGCTCTGGGCGAGAAGCGCGAGAAGCGCGAGCACACCTTTACCTACACCGTGACCGAGTCCGGTAAGGTTGCTGGCGTGACCAACGACGCCAACGCCACGCGCAAGGTTTCCTACACCGTGACCGATGACGGCAAGGGTAATCTGAGCGTATCCCACAAGCCAGACGGCGATGTGGCATTTACGTTCACCAATGCCTATAACGTGAAGCCTGTCGAGGATCGGATCACCGCGACCAAGGTCCTGACCGGGCGCGACATGACTGAGGGCGAGTTCTCCTTCGAGCTCGTCGAGGGCGAGGGCAAGGACGCCAAGGTCGTTGCCACCGGCAAGAACGCCGCCGACGGCACGATTACGATGAGCCCCGTGAAGTACGACAAGGCTGGAACGCACACCTACACGCTGCGCGAGGTTAACGGCGGAACCACCAGCAAGGGCGTCACCTACAGTGATGCCAAGTTCACCATCGTGACGACCATCACCGACAACGGCGACGGTACGCTCAGTGCCACGCATGTTCTGAAGGACGTCAAGGTTGCCGAGTTCAAGAACTCCTACAACGTGACCCCCAAGAGCTCCAGCGTCACCGACCTGATCACCGCGGACAAGGTCCTGGACGGGCGCGACCTCAAGGCTGGCGAGTTCCGTTTCGAGCTCGTCGAGGGCAATAACGTGGTCGCCACCGGTACCAACAATGCCGACGGCAAGATCGTAATGGATCCTGTCACCTACACTGCGGCTGGCGAGCACACCTACATACTGCGCGAGACCAAGGCCGGCACCACCGAAAATGGCATTACTTACAGCACCGCTGAGTACACTATTGTGACCACCGTCAAGGATAACAACGATGGCACCCTCAGCGTGGAGCACAAGCTGCAGAATGTTGACAAGGCGACCTTCGAGAACGCCTACACCGTAACCCCCAAGAGCTTCAGTGTTACTGATCAGATCACGGCGACCAAGGTCCTGACCGGGCGCGATCTCAAGGAAGGCGAGTTCTCCTTCGAGCTCGTCGAGGGCAACGATGTTGTTGCCACCGGCAAGAACGATGCCCGCGGCAAGATCAAGATGAGCCCCATCGAGTACACCGCTGCCGGCGAGCACACCTACACGCTGCGCGAGGTCAAGGGCGACGCCGGCAACGGCATCACCTACGATGGCAAGACCTACACCATCGAGACCACCATCACCGACAAGGGCGACGGCACGCTCGAGGCGAAGCATGTCCTGAAGGGCGACGGCGAGGCGAAGTTCAGCAACAGCTACAAGCCGAATCCTGGTGAGTTCAGCGTCACCGACCAGATCACCGCGACCAAGTCCCTGACCGGCCGCGACCTCAAGGACGGCGAGTTCTCCTTCGAGCTCGTCGAGGGCGAGGACGAGGACGCCAAGGTCGTCGCCACCGGCACCAATGCCGCCGATGGCAAGATCACGATGAACGCCGTGAAGTACACCGAGGCCGGCAAGCACGCCTACACGCTGCGCGAGATCAAGGGCGGAACCACCAGCAAGGGCATCACCTACAGTGACGCCAAGTACACCATCGAGACCACCATCACGGACAACGGCGACGGCACCCTCAAGGCCGAGCATGTCCTGAAGGACGCCACGGCTGCGACTTTCAAGAACACCTACAGCGTGGCCCCGCTCGATGCGGAGCTCGACTTTGACCTGGGCAAGGTCATCAGCGGCCGCGACTGGACGGATGGGGACGAGTTCAGCTTTACCATCACCGCCCCCGAAGACGCCCCACTGCCCGATCCCGCAACCGTAACCGTGAGCAAGAAGGACGCGAAGGACGGCATTGCCGCCATCAAGTTCGGCAAGATTCACTACGCTGCCGCCGGAACCTATAAGTACGAGATTCGCGAGAACGCGGGCAGCACGGTCGGCTTGACGTATGACGCGCATGTCGCAACCGCCGAAGTGACCGTGACCGAGAACGGCGATGGCAGCCTGACCGCCAACGTCACCAAGAAGGAAAACGGACGCTTTACCAACACGTACCGCACTGAGCTTAACTACACCGCTGCCGGCGGTCTGTGGCTCAGCAAGTATCTGGATGGCCGCCCCATGACCGAGGGTCAGTTCACCTTTACCGTGACACCTGCTGACGACGCTTCGGCTCGCGCGCTCGGTCTGCTGCCCGGGGCTAATAGCTTCAAGTCCCCCGCAGCGGCAGAGGCAACGGTCGGACTGATCGACATTCTGGCTGGTCATGAGGTTATATTTACGCAGGCTGACGCCGGCAAGACCTTTACGTACACCGTGGCCGAGAAGAACGACGGCCAGCCCGGTTACACCTACGACGACGCCGTGCGCACGGTGACGATCGCCATCGCCGACGACACCGCCGGCACGCTCGCTGCTACGACGACCGTTTCCGGCGGTCCCGAGGGCACGCATGAGACGGTCCACAAGAGTGGCGAGAACAAGGTCGAGAAGGCCCTGGTGCCGTTCCACAACAGTTACAGCGCTACGACCAACACGCCTGGCGGCACCGCCGCTCAGGTCGTTGCCACCAAGACTCTGACCGGCCGCCCGATGGCCGACGGCGAGTTCTGGTTCGGCATCGCCTATCAGGGTGAGCTTGTGGCATACGAAAACCTCAAGCCCAATATCGGCGGGCACGTGAGCTTTGATACGCTGCACTACGACACTAAGATGCTTGCTAATCTTGAGGCTGCTGGGCTTGCCCATCGTACCGATAAGGACGGTAAGCTTGCCTGGACCATTAACTACACGGCCTACGAAGATTTATTCGGGCTGCCGAATGGCGTTTCCGCTACAACGTGGAGCTTTGGCTTTAAGGTTATCGTCGTCGACAACGGTGACGGTACCCTGACGGCAACGGTCGACTACGGCGGCGTCGAGCCCTTGTTCGAGAACGTCTACGGCGCCGAAGCCGTCGATGCCGCGCTCACCGGCACTAAGAAGCTCCAAGCTGCCGAGGGCCTGACCCCGGTTGACATCACGGGCAAGTTCACCTTTACCGTGACCGCCGACGAGGCTGGTGCCCCGATGCCCGAGCGCACGACCGCAACCAACGACGCGGCTGGCAACGTGGGCTTTGGCAAGATCCACTTTACGCTCGAGGACCTCAACCGCGCTCTGGGCGTGACGGACGATGCGACCGATAAGGCCGAGGCAGACGAAGCTGACGAAGCCGAGGCCAACGCCGGCGAGGCCGAGGTTGACGCCGACGCTGCCGACACCGACGAGTCCAACGACGAGTCCGAGCCCGCAGCCCCCACCGCTCCGCGCTCGCACACCTTTACCTACACGGTGACCGAGTCCGGTAGTGCCCCTGGTGTGACCAACGACGCCAACGCCATGCGCAAGGTTTCCTACACCGTGACTGACGACGGTACCGGACATCTGCGTGTCGTGCGCGAGGGCGACGACGGTGCTGCCTTCACGTTCACCAACACCTACGGCGTGGCACCTACCGATTCTTCCGTGACCGATCAGGTCAAGACGGTCAAGCGTCTGACCGGACGCGACCTTGCAGCTGGCGAGTTCACGTTTGAGCTGCTCGAGGACGGCGTGGTTGTCGCGAGCGGCACCAATGACGTCGACGGTAACGTTACGCTGAGCCCGATCCGCTACGAGGCGCCCGGCACGCACACGTACATGCTGCGCGAGGCTTGCCCCAACGCGCTCGGCCTGCACAAGGGCGTCACCTATGACGGCGCGACCTACACCGTCGTGACCACCGTCTCCGACAACGGCGGCGGCACGCTGACCGCGACGCACAAGCTCGAGGGAACCACCGAGTCGGCTGGCTTTACCAACAAGTATCACGCCATGCCCACGCAGGTTTCCATCGGGGCCATCAAGTTGCTCGAGGGACGTGAGCTCAAGAAGGACGAGTTTAGCTTTAAGCTCGTTGGCGAGGACATCGAGTCTACGGTTACCAACGATGCCGACGGCAAGATCAACTTCGACAAGTTCGAGTACGACGAGCCTGGTACGTACGTCTACACCGTCAGCGAGGTCAAGGGCGACGAGGCCGGTATGACCTACGACAAGTCCGTCTTTACCGCGACCGTCAACGTGGTCGACGACGGTGAGGGTAACCTCAAGGCGAGCGTTACCTATACCAAGGGCGACAAAAGCGTCGAGGGTATCGTGTTCAACAACACGTACAAGAAGCCCGAGACTCCTACGCCGACACCCGATCCCGGCACGCCCAAGACCGTGACGAACATCGTCAAGACGGTCAAGGGTTTCCTGCCCACCACGGGCGACCAGCAGGCTGCCGCTCTGCTTATGGCATTTGTCATCGCCATGGCCGGCGTCGGAGCCCTGGTCTGGGGTATCCGTAAGCGCTAGGCACGCTGGCAGCGCCCGGGGCCAGAAGGCCCCGGGCGGCCGGCGGGGAGCCAGAACATAGCCCCACCCCCAGCCCCAGCCGCCACGGAGGTATCTCCCTCCTCCGTGGCGGCGCTTTTGTGCGTAGGCGAGAAGGGTTCGCCACGAAACCGGCCCATCTACTACGTTTAGCCCCTTACCCCCAACCATGCCGAAAAGCGCAAAAACAAAACCGCAGGTAGAACGCCTGCGGTTTTGTTCAAAACGAAGGTATGGTCAGGGGTATCGAGTCAAACGTAGTAGATGGGCCGATTTCGTGGCGGGCGGTTTCGGCTGATCCATTGGGGACGGAGGAAAACGGCTCATTTTGGTCCCGCGAGGCTGGCGGAGACACTCGTGCAGGGCCGCCCGAACAAAACTATGCCGGTTTACTACGATGAATCCGAGATTCCTGACCACACCCGCATTTTTGCAAATATCGCAAGTGTTCTACCTGCGGTTTTGTAAGTGCGCAATTTGCCGTGGTCGGAGATATGCGGTTCATCGTAGTAAACCGGCATAGTTTTGAAATGGCATCAAATTGGCGGCAGCCAGCGGCTAGCCTCGCAGATAGGCGATGGCGATTTGGGTGCGGTTGCGTAGCCCCATTTTGGCTAGGATCGAGCTGATGTGGTTGCGCACGGTGCCTTCGCCCATATAGGCGGTGGCAGCGATCTCCTTGTTGTCGAGGCCGCGGGCGATGAGCTCGGCGACTTCGAACTCGCGGTCGGTCAGGCCGGCAAAGGCGGCGGGCCGGCGGGTCGCGCCGGCCTCGACGTCCGCCCCATCAAAGTTGATATCTTCGATCGCCTTGCCCTCGAGCACGCGTTTGCCGTCCATGACCTGCGCCAACGCCGGCGGAATGGCAGCGACATCGGTCTTGATCAGGTAGCCGCGGGCGCCCAGCTTGAGCGCCGACACAATGTACTCGTCATCCGAGAACGTCGTCAGAAACACCACGCGCGCCGCAGGGTCGTGCTCAAGGATCTCGCGCGCGGCCGAAAGGCCGTCGCGTCCCGGCATCTGGATGTCGAGCAGCGCAATATCGGGTGCGTGCTCGGCGTAGAGCGCCACCGCATCGTTGCCGTTGGCACCGGTGCCCACCACTTCGATCTGCGGCTGGGCGCCCAAGATAATCTTGAGCGAATCGACCACCAAGCGGTCGTCGTCGACAACGATGAGCCTCATCGGCCCTCATCTCCTTGCTGTTTGGGAACGGTGGCAAACACACGCCAGCCGCCGGCGCCGGCACGCGGGCCGGCGGTGAAGGTGCCGCCAAGCGCCTCGATGCGCTCGCGCATGGAGGCGAGCCCCATGCCCTCCGCGGTGCCGCGGCCGCTTGCTTGGACCTCACCCACGCCATCGTCGGTAACAATGAGCTGGTAAAACGACGGATGCTCCATGCACCGTACGGTGACGGTCTGGGCGCAAGCGTGGCGTATGGTATTGGAGAGCGCTTCGCGCAGGACCGCTGCAAAGCAGTTGGCGACGTTTGCGGGCGCATGTTCGGCCATAACTTCAAGCTCAATCTGCGGGCCGCCGTCCGAGCGTGTGCCTTCGACAATGCGTTCGAGCTGCACGGAAAGGTCGACGGCGTTGTCGTTGAGCGCGTGGACGCTGGCGCGCACAAGCTGGAGCGCCTCGTCAACCGTGCGTTTAACGTCGGCGAAATCGGCGGCGACGCCAGGCTCGTCGGCGTGGACCACGCGTAGGGCTTCGGCCTGCAGTGAGGCGCGCGTGAGCTGGTGCCCGACGTTATCGTGGATCTCGCGCGCGATGCGGGCGCGTTCGGCGAGCGTCGCGAGCTCGACTTCGTAGTCCTGGCGATCGGCAAGATCGCGGTTGCGCGCCTCGAGCGCGAGGGCTCGTTCCTGCAGCTCGTCGCGGGTGCGGCGCATGCGCCGCTGCTCGCGCTCCAACTGGGCGGTGCGTAGCGATAGCAAGGTGGCGGCAACCGAAAGGATGGCGGTCAGCAGGAGCGTTCGTGCGGTAAGCGCATCGGCGCGAAGGTCCGCGACGAGCGCAAAGGCAAAGACGGAGCCAATGCCCAACGCGACCCAGGCGTGCTCGCGGCGCACGCGTCGCGCGATGTCATAGAGGGCGAGAGGCGCAAACGGCACAAACGGCGGCACGAAGACAGCCGCGATGATGCAGGCGTAGCTCGCTGCCTCGCTTGCGCGTCGGGTGCGTTTCCCCTGTGCGACCTCGGCCAGCGAGGTGGCAATAATGCCAAGGCAAAACGCCACAACCAGACGAGCGTCCACGGCAAGACCCATGGCGGCCGCAATACAGCACGCCAGCACGATCGATTTGTCGAAAAGCCTGTTCATACGGGTATTGTACGCGAAGCTGCGCGTGGTGGAGGGGCCGCCTAGCGCAACCGTGACATTCCTCCCGCACGGTGGGGCGGTCGCGTCAGCGGGCCACGCGACCGAGCCCCCGCACTCGTGACAAAGCTCACTGGTGCGCGCCGTCCGCTCCTGCGATGATGCAATCGTACCGGGCCGCAATCAACAGAAGGGCCGCCTCATGACAGACATCGTCCACGTCGAAAACCTCGTCAAGCGCTACGACGACCTTATCGCGCTTGACCACTTTAACCTCAGCATCGCCCCCGGCGAGATCTTTGGCCTGCTGGGCCCCAACGGCTCGGGCAAGACCACGTCCATCAACTGCATTCTGCAGCTGCTCGCCTACGACAAAGGCACCATCGAGCTGTTCGGCGAGCCCATGACGCCCGCCCGCTACGACCTCAAGCGCCGCATCGGTGTGGTGCCGCAGCAGGTGGCGGTGTTTGACGAGCTTACGGTGCGCGAGAACATCGACTATTTCTGCAGCCTTTACGTCAACGACCGCAAGCGCCGCCGCGCGCTGGTGGACGAGGCGATCGACTTTGTCGGGCTGGGCGACTTTACCAAGTTTCGCCCCGGCAAGCTCTCGGGCGGCCTGGCGCGTCGCCTCAACATCGCCTGCGGTATCGCGCACAAGCCCGAGCTCATCTTCTTTGACGAACCCACGGTGGCGGTCGACCCGCAGAGCCGCAACGCCATCCTGGAGGGCATCTGCCGCTTGCGCGACGAGGGCGCCACGGTGGTGTATACCAGCCATTACATGGAGGAAGTCGAGCAGATTTGCAGCCGCATCATGATCATGGACGGCGGACGTGTGCTGGCGCAGGGCACCAATGACGAGCTCAAACGCATGATTCAAATGGGCGAGCGCGTGACTGTCGAGGTCGGCGCCGTCGAGACCGCCACGGTCGAGCGGCTGCGCGCCCTCGAGCACGTGCTTTCGGTTGAGCTGTCCGGCGGCGAGCTCGTCTGCACCTGCGAAGCGAGCCCGCACAATTTGGTCGACATCCTCGACACGCTGCGCGCCGCCGATGTGGCGCTCGGCCGCGTGTGGAGCGAGCCGCCGACCCTCAACGACGTGTTCCTCGAGATCACCGGCCGCGAGCTGCGCGACTAGGGGGCAGTCATGTTCAACACCATCATCACTACGGTCAAGACGCTGCTGCGCCGGCCGAGCACGTGGGTCTGGGGCGCTCTCTTTCCCATCGCACTTTCCACGATGTTCATGTTTATGTTTGCGAATCTGAGCTCTGACGGCACGGTCGACCCGGTACCGGTTGCCGTCATAGCGGACGAGGCCTGGGACGCCTCGACCTTTAAGGACGTGGCGACGTCGCTTGCCAAGGAGAGCGACAATCAGCTGCTCGAGATCCACGAGCTCGACGACGCAGCCGATGCGAACCGTGCGCTTAAGGCCGGCGAGGTTGCGGGCATCTATACGGTCGACGACGCAGGCGTACCCAAGCTCACGCTGCTATCGAGCTACGACAGCTCGCGCGCATCATCGGTGCTCACCGATCGCAGCATCCTGGAAACGGTGGCAAGCTCGTATACACAAAATGCCGAGCTCATGTCTCAGATTGCCCAGGACAACCCGGCGGCGCTCGCCGACCCGGAGGCGGTTGCGCGCGCCCTGTCGCTCGAGGGCGGCACCCGCCGCGTAAGCCTGACACGCACCACGCCCGATGGCACGGTCATCTACTATTACGCGCTCTTTGGCCTGGTCGCGATGATGTCTGCCGAGTTTGCCGCCTTGAGCGTCGTCGATCTGCAGCCCAATCTGTCGGGCCTCGGCGCGCGTCGCTGCGTGGGCGGCCTTTCCAAGACGGCGTCGCTGGCCGGCATTTTTGTCGGCTCGTGGCTGGTCTCCTTTGCTTCGATGGCGGTTGCGATTGGCTACGTGCGCCTGGTCGTGGGCGTCGATTTTGGCGGGCGCGAGGGGCTGTGTCTGGTGGGCGGCGCCGTGTCCGCGCTTGCCGCGACGGGCCTGGGCCTTTTTGTGGGCACGCTTCCCGTTAAGGGCGGCAAGGCGTCCAAGTCGGGCATCCTCACGGGCTTTGCCACCACGTGCGCCCTGTTCGCCGGCCTCTACGGCGAGCCGGCGATGGCGCTTGCCGACGACGTCGCCCGCGCCTGCCCGGCCGAGTGCTGGCTCAACCCCGTCAAGCTCATCTGCGACATGTTCAACCGCCTGTATTTCTTTGAGGACCTGGGTCCCTTTGCCGTTCGCGCCGGCGCGCTGGTCCTCATGACGCTGGTGTTTGTCGCCGCCGCTACGCTGATCTTTGGAAGGAGCCGCTATGAGCACCTTTAAGACCGCGCTTCGCATGGCGCTGGCGCACCCATTCTACCTGCTCATCTATACGGTGTTCATTTCGCTCATGGGCGTATTCATCGCGGCCTCGGTGAGCTGGAACTCGTCGCAGCTCACCGAGTACAAGCCCTACGATGCCAACGTGATCGTGGTCGACCGCGACGACAGTGATCTTTCACGTGCGCTCACCAAGCACCTAGGTTCGCGTTTTGACCTGGTCATGGGCGTCGGCGACGACACCGACGACCTTGCGGACGCGCTCTCCAAGAGCAACAGCGCCAAGGGCAGCGCCGACTGCGTGTTCTTTATCCCGGAGGGGTTTGAGGACGACCTCGTTGCAGCCGCTCGCGTGGGGGAGTCCCTGCCCAAGCTCGATGTGACCTACGGTGCCGGCACCATGGCGGCGGCGCTTTCGTCTGCCGAGGCCTCGCGCTGGATCTCGCTCGCGAGCGCTGCGGCGGCGCTTGAGCCCGCTGCTTCTAACGGCGACGTTGCCAAGGCCGTCGAGCATGCCGCTGCAAAGCGCGCGGAGGTCCAGATCGAGCAGGTCAAGGTCGACTCGACGGTCGCCGCCACGCTCGAGTCGTACTTCAACTTTGGTGCGTACGCGATTATCTCGTCGGTCATCGTGTCGGTGGGGCTGGTGTTCTCGGGCATGAACGAGCCCGAGCGCGTGCGTCGTATGGATGCCGGTCCGGTCTCCGAGCGCCAGCGTTCGCTTGCCGTGTTTGCAGCTGCCGCCGTGCTCACCGTCTGTATCTGGTTTGTGTCGAGCATGATGGGCGTCGTGGGCTTTGCCGGCGCGGTTGCCGAGGTCGGCGCGGGTCGTGTGTGCCTGGCGCTGGCGGCGACGTCTGCCCTGGCGTGCACGCCGCTGGCCGTTGGCTTTGCGTTGTCGAGCCTGGGTGCGCGCGAGGAGCTGCTCAACGGCGTGGGCAACCTGCTCGGCATGCTCATGACGTTTTTGGGCGGCGCCTGGATGCCGCTGTCGCTGATGGGCCCGGCCGTGCAGACGGTGGCGCACTTTGTGCCGACATATTGGGTGAACGACGCGATCGGCAAGGCGCTCGCCTCGGACTTGACGTCCGCCGTGCTGGGCGACATTGTCTGCGACCTGGGCGTCACGGTGCTCTTTGCCGTGGCCATCGCCGCCGCAGGCCTAGCCCTCGCCCACAACAAATCCCGCGCCTAACCGCCTAGTCGTTGGGTACTCATTGGGGACAGACTTAAACGACTAGTCATTGGGGACAGTCTTTGCCGAACCGCCGGCTTGCCGGCCGGCTTGCCAAGGACTGTCCCCAGCTGCCGGCAGAAAGGGAACGTCCCTAACTGCCGGGTGGCGAAAGAGCGCCCCCAACAGCTAGTCGTTTAAGAACGTCCCCAACGACTAGTCTTGAAACAAACCCCCACTCTCGCCCAAAAATAGTTCACTTGGGTTTACTATTACCCTATAAAAGTAGCAATAGGCTAACAATGGGGGGTAGCATGGCGACAAAGCAAGCCTATGTCCAGGTCAAGGGGCTCAAGAAGCACTACGGCGACGGTGATGCGCGCCTGACGGTACTCGAGGGCATCGACACGTCCATCAACCGCGGAGAGATCTGCGTCATGCTGGGGCCTTCGGGTTCGGGCAAGTCGACGTTTCTTAACCTGATCGGCGGCCTGGAGGATGCCGACGGCGGCTCCATCATGGTGGACGGCTGCGACCTCACGGTGCTCAAGCCTACCGACCTGGGCGAGTATCGCCGCCGTGAGCTGGGTTTTGTCTTCCAGTTCTACAACCTGGTGCCCGATCTCACCATCAAGGAGAACATCGAGGTCACGGCGCACCTGTCCAAAAACCCGCTCAATGTCGACGACCTGCTGCGTTCGCTGGGCCTCTACGAGCACCGCAACAAGTTCCCGCGCCAGGTCTCGGGCGGCCAGCAGCAGCGCTGTGCCATCGGCCGTGCGCTCGTCAAAAACCCGGGCCTGCTGCTGTGCGACGAGCCCACCGGCGCGCTTGACTACAAGACGTCCAAGGAAATCCTGCAGCTCATGGAGGATGTCAACCGCACCTACGGCTGCACCATCATCATTGTCACCCACAATGCCGCCATCGCGCACATGGCCAATCGCGTGCTGCGCCTGCGCGACGGGCACATCGTCGAGGATGAGCTCAACGAGTCGCCCGTTGCGGCCGCCGAGCTCGATTGGTAGGCGGCGCCATGGCACCTCTCGCAAAACGTCTCCCGCGCGAGCTGCGCCGCAATATCGGCAAGTACCTGGGCATCTTTTTGCTTATGTGCGGAAGCATCGCTCTCACCTCGGGATTTTTGCTCGCAGCGCATTCCATCGGCTGCCTTATCGACGACATGCGCGATGCGTACGCGATTGAGGACGGCCGCGTGACCACCTCCTTCGAGGCTACCGACGATCAACTCAAGGCCGCCAAGGATGCAGCCGGCGACGTCGGCGGCGTCACGCTCTACAAGAATTTCTCCATCGACGCCATCATCAAAAAGACCGCCGGCGACGACGGCACCAAGCGCACACTGCGCACCTATGCGCACCGCGCTAAGGTGGACATTGCGTCCTACTGTGAGGGCAAGGAACCCAAGGCGGATGACGAGGTGGCCATCGACCGTGTCTTTGCCACCAATAACAACCTGTCCGTGGGCGATAAAGTCGAGCTCGAGGGTCGCACCTACACCATTTGCGGCATCATGACCCAGCCCGATAGTCAGGCGCTGTTCCTCAACAATTCGGACTTTACGGTGAACACCATCACGTACGGCGTGGCCGAGGTCACCGATGGCGGCTTTGCCGCGCTCGAAGATGCCGGCGGCGCACCCGCCTACACCTACTCCTTCACCTTTACCGATCGCGACCTCCCCACCGCGGACCGCATCGACGCCGAGCAAGATATGGTCGAGGCACTGACCGACGCCGATGCGCGCGTGGACGATCTGACCGACGCCGATTCCAATCAGGGCATTGGCTATGCGCGCGATGACGTGGACGGCGACTCCATGATGTGGATGACGCTGCTCGACATCATCATCGTGATCATGGCGTTCGTCTTTGTGGTCCTTACCGACGCCACCATCGAGGAGGAGAGCGCCATCATCGGCACGCTGCTCGCCAGCGGTTATCGCCGTCGCGAGATCGTGCTGCACTACCTGGCACTTCCCGTCATCGTGGGCGTGGTCGCGGCGCTTTTGGGCACTGCGCTCGGCGTTGTGTTCTTTACCGAGCCCATGTGCAGCCTCTATTACGGTTCGTACAGCCTGCCGCCCTTCCAGGTGTACTGGAGCTGGGAGATCTTTGTGAAGTGCGCCGTGGTTCCCGCCGCCGCGCTCATCCTCATCACGCTGGTGGGCCTGCTCCGCAAAATGGGCAAGACGCCGTTGCAGTTCCTCCGTCACGAGGCGGGCGGCAAGTCGGGCACCAAGCGCGGCCTGCAGCTGCCGGAGCGCATGGGCTTTGTCTCGCGCTTCCGCCTGCGCATCTTCCTGCGTAATCTGGGCAACTTCGCCACGCTTTTCGTGGGCATTGCGTTTGCCTCGCTGCTACTGCTCTTTGGCCTGGCGATTCTGCCCACGATGACGCACTACGCGGACAACCTCGAGACAAGCCTGGTCGCCGAGCACCAGTACACGCTCAAGGCCCCGCTGGAACTCGAGGGCACCGCCGAGGAGCGCGAGCAGTGGTCGGCACTCGAGCGTTTGCAGTCGGTTGACGGCGCACTGCTTTCTGCCGCTCAGGATGCCGATGACGAGCTTGAGGACGCGGCCGATGCAGCGCAGGCGGCAGCCGATGCCGCGACCGCATCTCCGTCTGCCGAGAGCCTGGCCGCGGCGCAGGACGCGCTCGCCAAGGTCCAGGACAAGAAGGATGCGCTTTATGCGCGCCTCGATGACCTTGCCGATGCTCTCGGCTGCGACCGCGACGAGGCTATCGACCTGATTGACAAGGCCTCTAAGATCGACACCGACAACGACGACATTCACCCGGTCAACACGATTGACAACGGCGCGGGCGCAATCGCACAGGCCGAGAAATACGCCGTCTACCAGCTGCAATACGACCGCGGCGACGGAAATGGCGAGGAGACGATTTCCATCTACGGCATCTCGCCCGATTCGCGCTACTGGAAAGGGCTGGACGTCGGCGACGGACGCGTCGTCTTTGGCGGTGGCTTGCTCGACAAGTTTGGCTGGAGCGAGGGTCAGAAGGTTAAGCTTCGCGACAAGTACGAGGGCGAGAATTATTCCTTTGAGTACGTGGGCAAGGACTGCGTTTGGGGCTCTAAGTCGGATATGAATGTCTATATGAGTATCGAAGACTTTAACGAGCTGTTTGACAACGATGCGGCCTACTTTAACGGCTATGTGAGCGACGAGAAGCTCGACCTCGATGCTCGTTACTTTGCCGGCGACACCACGCCCGACGACATGTGGGCCGTGGGCGACCAGTTCATCGGCATGATGAGCAAAATGATCGGAATGATGATCGGGCTCGCGGTGTTTATCTTCCTGCTGTTTATGTACCTGCTGACCAAGGCGGTGATCGACCACAGCGCCCGTTCGATCAGCTACATGAAGGTCTTTGGCTACCGCGATGGCGAGATCTCGCAGCTGTACATCCGCTCGATCACACTGTGCGTGGCGGTGTCGCTCGTGCTGAGCCTGCCCGTGATCATCGGCTCGCTAACAGCCATCTTCCGCTCGATGCTACTCGCCTACAACGGCAATATCGAGATCTACGTGCCCGCTTGGTCTATGGCTGCATGCGTCGGCATTGGCTTTGTGACCTACCTGGTCGTGGCGCTGCTGCACGCGCGCTCCATCAAGCGCGTCAGTCTGGCCGAAGCCCTCAAAGTCCAAGAGTAGTCATTTAAGAACGTCCCCAATGACTAGGTACCGTACTTGACTTTAACTCTGCTTTAACTGGTACCATCCTCTATGTCTGTAACGCCATATAGACCGAGGGGATATATCTATGACCGTAACTGCACCCGCAGCACCCGCTAAGGTGTACTTCACCAACCTGCGCACGCATGCTCGCGAGAGCCAGCTCGACAAGCTCAAGCGCCTCATTCGTCACGCCGGTATTGAGCAGATCGACTTTGAGAACAAGTTCGTCGCCATCAAGATTCACTTTGGCGAGCTGGGCAACCTGAGCTTTTTGCGCCCCAACTACGCCCGCGCCGTCGCGGACGTGGTGAAGGAGCTGGGCGGCAAGCCCTTCCTCACCGACTGCAATACGCTCTACGTCGGTAGCCGCAAAAACGCGCTCGAGCACATTGACACCGCCTACCAGAACGGCTTTACCCCGTATGCCACGGGCTGCCAGGTCATCATCGCCGATGGCCTCAAGGGCACCGACGAGGCGCTCGTCCCGGTCGAGGGCGGCGAGTACGTGCACGAGGCCAAGATCGGTCAGGCGCTCATGGATGCCGATATCGTGATCAGCCTCACCCACTTTAAGGGTCATGAGCAGGCCGGTTTTGGCGGCGCCATGAAGAACCTGGGCATGGGAGGCGGCAGCCGTGCCGGCAAGATGGAGCAGCATGCCGCCGGCAAGCCGAACGTCGCGGCCGAGCACTGCGTTGGCTGCCGCGCCTGCGAAAAGATCTGCGCGCACAACGCTGTCTCGTTCGACGACACCCGCGAGCGCGAGCTTGCCAACGGCAACACCCGCACGGTTCACGTCGCTGCCATCGACCACGATCGCTGCGTGGGCTGCGGACGCTGCATTGCGGCATGCAACCAGGACTGCATCAAGCCCGGCTATGACGCCGCGGCCGACGTGCTCAGCTGCAAGATCGCCGAGTATACAAAGGCCGTTGTCGACGGCCGCCCGAGCTTCCACATCTCGCTTGCCATGGACATCAGCCCCAATTGCGATTGCCATCCCGAAAACGACACGCCTATCGTCAACGATATCGGCATGTTTGCGAGCTTCGACCCGGTCGCCATCGACCAGGCCTGCGCCGATGCCGTCATGGCATCCGAGCCGCTGCCCAACACCGAGCTCACCGATAGCGCGGCCAAGATGGAGCATAACCACGAGCATCTGGAGGGCGAGCAGGCGCGTGACCCCTTCTGCATCACGCATCCCGACACCGACTGGCGCGCGTGCATCGCGCACGCCGAGAAGATCGGTCTGGGCACGAGCAAGTACGAGCTTATCGAGGTCAAGTAACACCTGTCTATTGGACACATCAAGCGCTTTTGTAGCGCAACGTTAGCAAAAGCCGCCCGTGAGCACAGTGCCCACGGGCGGCTTTTTGGAAGTGCTAGGGGGTCAGATAGACCAGTAAACCGTACTATTTCCTAAAAATACTCGTCGAGGAAGTTGTCGACTGTGTTCCAGTAGAGCTCGGGGTCAACTTGCGCACTCTTGGCGTGGGTGGCGCCATGGATAGTGAGCTTTTGCTTGACCTTGCTGGCGCACGTGTCGTAGTTTTGGTCGAGCATGCTGTACGGTACAAAGGTGTCCTGGTCGCCGTGGATAAACAGCATGGGAACTGTCGCGTGTTCGAGTTGCTCCACGCTGCTCGCCTTATGAAAGTCGTAGCCTGCGCGCACGTTGCACACCAAGTTTGCCACATCGAGCAAGGGAAAGCTGGGCAGGCCGAACACGTCCTTGAGCTGCAGAGAAAACTCGTCCCAGACACTCGTGTAACCGCAGTCCTCGATAATGCATTTCACGTTTGCGGGCAGAGATTCCCCCGCGACGTTCATGGCGGTTGCCGCACCCATCGACTCGCCAAAGACCAGGATGCGCGCCCCGGGGTCAGCCTGAACGATTCGCTCGATCCATGCGACGACGTCGAGGCGCTCGGGCCAGCCCATGCCGATATAGTCGCCGCCGGAGTGCTCGTGGGCGCGGGCGGCAGGCGCGAGCACGTTCATGCCGCGGTCGTGGAAT
The DNA here is from genome assembly GCA_048362915.1 of Collinsella sp. GTDB lineage: Bacteria > Actinomycetota > Coriobacteriia > Coriobacteriales > Coriobacteriaceae > Collinsella. The sequence continues at coordinate 38,754 of DBFPAR010000004.1, read as the reverse complement.
CGCTTGACGTATCGGGCCATACCGATGGGCTCGTTGGTATATCCATGCAGGCAGACGGCGTAGTCGTGCGTGCTCTCCGAAGCAGCAAAATACCAAGCGGCAAGTTCGGTTCCGTCATCTGCGGTGAGGCTGCTGCTCTCGCGATTCTCTTTAAACCACGCCCGCGCCTCGGTTTCCTCGGTATCCGGCTGCTCACCTTTTTTGCCGTTCTTGCTATCCTGCATCATCTTCATGGTGTACGGCGCTTGGGGATTCAGGGCAAAGTCAAACAAGAAGTTGCCGGCAAATCCGAGCAACGTGACAACGAGCGCCAACGCAACGACGCCGGCTATCTTGAGCTTTCGATGGGAACGTGCGTTTTGAGACATAAGAAGCTTTCCTATAAGATGTTAATACATCAACATTTAATGCAAGCGCATTATGGACGTTCACCGTTGATGCGTCAACAAACAAAGAATGGGTAAACAAAGGGTCACGTAAGGTGCAAATTTCGCACGCACCCAGACGCTTTGATATAGTGTTGAGAATTCTTTACGTTGGAGGATGTAACCGGCATGTCCGATTCGAGCGACAGTTCTAAGCCGCGACCCAAGACCGCGGCCGTTCCACACTACACGGTGGGCGAGGAGATCATGAACTCCGTCACCCATGGTGTCGGCTGCCTGCTGGGTATCGCGGGCCTGGTGCTCCTGATCGTATTCGCTGCCCTGCGCGGCGGAGGCCCGGCCCACATGGCCGCGGCGATTGTCTATGGTGTCAGCATTATTCTCGAATACCTAGCCTCCACGCTCTACCACGCGATTCAGCCCGCGCGCGCCAAGCGCGTGTTTCGCATCATCGACCACAGCTGCATCTACCTGCTCATAGCCGGCAGCTATACGCCGTTTTGCCTTATCACGCTCGCAAACGACGGCGGCCCTGCGCTGTTCTTTGCCGTATGGGCCATCGCCATTATCGGCATCGCCCTCGAGTGCTTCCTACGCGAGCGTCAACCGCACTGGGTAAGCGGCCTGGTCTACCTGCTGATGGGCTGGCTCGTTGTCTTTAAGCTGCCCGAACTTGTGGCGCTGCTCAACCCCGTGGCACTTGCCCTGCTCGCCGTCGGCGGCGTGTGCTACACCGCGGGCGTGCCGTTCTATATCGCCAAAAACGTGCGCTACCTGCACAGCGTGTTCCACCTGTGGGTGCTCGCCGGCAGTATCTTCCAGTTCATGGCGGTGATCCTCTTCGTAATCTAGCGACCACGCCTGCGCGCTCGCGTCCTTGTTTGGGCGCCGGCGCAATTGCCGTATCCGCCGTCAACGTTTTAATCCGACGTCCCGAATCTTGGAGGTTCGAGAAACTCCCGATGGACATAACCATCTCCCTTATCACCACCCTCGTTTTGACCCTCATCAACGGCTACTTCTCTATGTCCGAGATGGCGCTCACCACGGCCAAGCGCGCCGTGCTGGAGCACGAGGCCGAGGAAGGCGACAAGCGCGCCGAGCGTGCCATTAAGCTGGCTGCCGACTCCGACCAGCTGCTCGCCACCATCCAGGTTGCCATTACGCTCGTGGGCTTCGCCTCGTCCGCCGTCGCCTCGACGAGTCTGTCCGACCCGCTCGCCACGTGGCTCATGAGCTTTGGCATCGCGCCGCTCTCCGCCATCGCGCGCGGCCTGGCGCCGGTCATCATCACCGTCGCGGTCGCCTTCGTATCCATCGTGATCGGCGAGCTCGTCCCCAAGCGCATCGGCCTGGGCAATGCCGAGGGCGTGTCCAAGCAGGTCGTGGGCCCGCTTTCCGTGTTCCAGAAGATCGCCCGTCCGCTCGTGTGGCTGACTGGCGCTTGCTCCGATGGCCTGGCCCGCATCCTGCGCATCAAGAGTGCCGACGACCGCCAGAACGTCTCGGAAGAAGAGATCAAGTACATGGTCTCGGAGCAGGACGACCTGCTCGACGAGGAAAAGCGCATGATCCACGAGATCTTCGACCTGGGCGACACCGTTGCCCGCGAGGTCATGGTGCCGCGCGTGGACACCACCATGTGCGAGGACGACGAGACGGTCGCCGACGTGCTGTCCACCATGCGCCAGACCGGCTTTAGCCGCATCCCCGTCTATCACGAGGATCCCGACAACGTCGCCGGCATTGCGCACATCAAGGACCTGATTCAGCCCGCGCTCGACGGCAAGGGCGACCAGCCCATCGCCGGTTTTTTGCGCGACGCCACCTTTGTGCCCGACACCAAGGACATCCTGCCGCTGCTGTCCGAGATGCAGACCTCTCACGACCAGATCGTGGTGGTCGTGGACGAGTACGGCGGCACGGCCGGCATCATCACCATCGAGGACATCGTCGAGGAGATCGTGGGCGAGATCGAGGACGAGTTCGACCCCGACAACAAGTACCTCACGCGCCTTTCGCGCCGCGAGTGGCTCGTCGATGGGCGTTTTTCGTGCGATGACGCGATTGAGCTTGGTTGGCCGCTCGAGGAAAGCGATGATTATGAGACCATCGCCGGCTGGATCTTGGAGCTTTGTGACTCGGTGCCCGACATCGGAGAGGTGTTTGAGGTCGCGGGGTACAAGTTTAAAGTGCAGTCGATGCGTGGCCAGCGCATCTCGCTCATTCGCGTGATCGCTCCGGCCGAAACCGATAAGAAGGATTCCGAGTCTTCGGTAAACGAGCCGACGACGTCGGGTGCGGGTTCCGCGAATCCGCACGACGGCGACGAGTAGGGCAAGGAAGAGTAGGGGAGAGTTATGGCAGGCCTGTTCAACATCCTTAAGGTCACCGTCAGTGAGGACAAGATCTGCGCGCACGTGCTGGTGAACCCCGGCATGCCGCTCATGACCTCGGAGGACATCGAGGCCACGGCGCGCGTGTATTACCTGGTGCCGGCGATTGCCAAGCACCTGTGCCTGGGTGATTCCGGTCGCGAGTTCCAGGACTGCATGGGCCAGACCGAGCTCTGCCACCTGCTGGAGCACGTGACGGTTGAGCTCATGAACGAGACCGGTCTTGCCGGTAGCATCTCGTGCGGCCGCACGCGCGTAAGCGAGCACGACGAGCGCGTCTTTGAGGTTGAGCTTTCGTGCCCCGACGACGCACTGGCCATTGGTGCGCTGTCGTCGGCCACCTTTATGATGGACTGGGCGTACCTGCACGCCGACCAGCCTGCCCCCGACGTGGAAGGCACGGTCGCGGGTCTGCGCAACCTGGTGTTGGGCATGCGCGCCGAGGCCGAGGGCAAGGATCCTCACGAGGCCGTCGCCGCTGCGAACGGCGAAGATGCTGCCGAGGACGAGGGCGCTGACGAGGGCGATGTGCCGGCCGACGCCGAGCTCGTTGCCGATGCGACCGCCGAGCCCGTTCCCGCCGAGCCCCAGGGCGTCCCCAACTTTGACGACGAGCCCCAGGTGGCGATTGATACCGAGGGCGCGGTTGCCGAGAACCACGAGGCCTCCGCTGCCGTCTTTGGCGGTGCTGCGACGGTTCCGGCAGGACCTGCGCATGAGGGCGGCCTGCCGCTCGTGGACGGCGCCGGCGAAGACCCGGGTGCCACGGTGGCCATGCCGGCTATGCCTCAGGAGTAGGCTTACGCGTTTATCACCATCACGTACCTGCGCCTTTGCCGTACGCAGATGAGCGGAGCGGCAAGTGATGCGCTGCGGGTATAATGGACAGCATTCAAACGGTGGGCACCGACGTGCCCGCAGGAGAGGAATGATCATGGGTAAGACTTTCAGCTTTGTCTCCGGCGCACTTTTTGGTGCCGCTGCCGGCGCTATTGTCGGCGTTGCTCTGGCCCCGCGCTCGGGCGCCGAGACCCGCGCCATGGCTGCCGATATCGCCAACGACGCCTGGGACAATATGCGCGACACCTACGAGCACAGCGCCGAGGAGGCCCGTGCTGCGGTGAATGACTTTGGCCCGATGGTCGACGCCAAGACCGATGACCTGCGTGCCAAGGTCGATCTGGCCCGCGAGCGCATGGACCAGCTGCGCGAGCAGCTCAACGACGCCATTTCGGGCGGCAACGTGACGCCTGCCGCCGACGTCGTGGTCGAGAACGCCGTCGAGGCTGATACCGAGGCTGCGGAGCCCTCGACCGAGGCATAATGCGCGCCGGGGATTTTGTCGGCGCCAAGATCTATCGCAAGCCTACCGAGGACAAGCGCACCAAAAAGGACGGCACGCCGCGCAGCCCTAAAAAGCTCGGAAAGATTCACTTTCCGGTCTTTACCCCGGGTGGTACGCGCGTGGTCGGCTTTATGGTCCGCCAGTCCGATATCGCGGGCATGATCGAGCGTCCCGACCGATTCGTAGCGCTCGACGCCATTGGTGTCTACGAGGGCGCCATCGCGGTTGACGACGTCAAGGACACGTACGATGCCGCCGCCGCCAAGCGCCTCGACATCAACTTGGACGATTGCATCATCTGGGTCGGTATGGACGTGCGCACGGAATCGGGCGACGTCGTGGGCTATTGCTCGGACGTTGAGTTCAAGCCACGCTCGGGCATCGTGCAGGCATTCTATGTGACCGCCGGTGCTGCTTCGAGTGTTTTGGTTGGTGACACGCAGGTGCCGCCGACGATGCTGCGCGGCTACGAGAACGGCGCGATGGTCGTCTCGGACGAGGTCAAGTCGCTCGGGTATTCGGGCGGTGCCGCCGCAAAGGCTGCCGAGGCAAGCGTCGTGGTGGGCGATAAGGTCAAGAAGGGCGCCAAGGTGCTCGATGACAAGGGATCGGTTGCCGTGGACAAAGGCAGTCGCGCACTGGGCAAGCAGCTCGGCAAGACGCGCGGCATGTTCAAGGCCTTTAAGGACGAATACCAAAAGGCGAGCGGAGGCTCGTCAAAAGCTACAAAATAGCGACGTACCAAATGATGGGAGGCAAGCCGGAGACCTGTTGCTCCGGCTTGCTGTGTTTATGGGGGAGGGCACATGCGCCAAAACGGATCCAACTTAAACGGGCGTTCGGGCGCGCGTCCGACGGCGCGCCGCGATCTGGGGCAGCTACCCAGCGGTCAGCGCAAGCGTCACCGTAAGCCCGGCGCGATGTATCTCAACCATAGCCGCGGCTTTAGCGACCGCAGCGCTCGCATCGGCAACAGCCGTACGCCCCGTCGTTCGTCTCGCCTGCCCTATGCGCTCATCGCCGTGGGTTGCGCACTCGTGCTGTTTGTCGCTGCCGTCGTGGGCTACGTCAACCGCAGTGTGGACGTGGAGCTCAACGGCCAGAAGACCGCGGTGCGTGTGGGCTCTACGCTGCAGAATCTCATCGACGACCAGGAGTTGACTGACACCTACGACGCAGGCGACCTGCTGGCCGTCGATGACAGCGTGCTCAAGCGCCATGGGGGCGAAAAGCTGTCGGTGAAGGTCGACGGCAAGCGCGTGAAGCAGGGCAAATGGGATAGCCGCGAGCTTGCCGGTGGCGAGAAGGTGACGGTCAAAGACGGCCGCAACATCTACGAGAAGCACGAGGTGCAGGCCACGACCATTGAGCCCAAGCTGAAGGTCGAGGGCACGGGCGCTATCGAGTATGTGCAGACGTGGGGTGTCCGGGGCCGCTCCGAGGTGTGGGTTGGTGAGCAGTCGGGCAAGACGCAGGATCGCGGCGAGGTTGTGCCCGCCACCGATTGCGTTGTTGCGTGCGCCAGCGTGGCACCCAAGGGCAACAAAAAGTACGTGGCGCTGACGTTTGACGAGGGTCCGAGCGGCGCTACCAAGCAGATCTTGCAGGTGCTCAAGGAAAAGGGTGTCACCGCGACGTTCTTCCTTTCGGGCGATGCGGCCGAGGCCTCGCCTGCCACGGCCAAGGCGATTGTCGATGCCGGGTGCGAGATCGGATCCAACAGCTACAGCGACGATTCGCTCAAGGGTCAGGACCGTGAGGCGGTACGCGAACAGATCACGAAAGGCACCGATGCGATTAAGTCGGCGACCGGCGTGAAGACGATGCTGCTGCGTGCTCCCTACGCTGCCTTTAACGAGCAAAACTGGATTGATGCGATGGACCTGGTCTCCGCCGTGGTCTCGTGGAATATTGACTCGGGCGACTGGCTGCTCAACGGTGCCGACGAGCAGGTCTCGACGGTGCTCGATTCGGTGACGCCGGGCAATATCGTGCTGCTCACCGATAGAGACGAATGCGCCGAGCAGACGCTCGAGGCGCTGCCGCAGATTATCGACGGCCTCATTGCCGACGGCTACAAGATCGTGACGCTCAGCGACCTGGTCAAGACGGACACGTCGCTGAGTAAAAAGCTCACCTCGCTGACGAAGGTCACCATGCCCAAGGACGCCGTGTTCCCCCAACTTGCCGAGGACGACGACACCACAGAGTAGTCATTGGGTAGTCGTTTAGGAACGTCCCCAATGACTATGTCACGGATGCGTCAGCGTTTGGTATGCCTGCAATGTGCAGCGCATAAATTCGATGCCGCAGGGCGATGCTGATGCTATAGTTACTGCGGTTAATGAGGGTCAAGAGAAAGGTTACAGGTGAAATCCAAACCTCGACCATACAGTCGATGACCCCATGCAGGTGCTTTTTGCGCATGCACGGGGTGTAAGCGTCGAGCGGCGTGCCGCCCGCGCATGCGTATACATATCCAGAAGCCCCCGGACGCCGCACATGCGGCCGCGTCCGGAGGAATAATGATGGGGAGCACCATTGAATTATCTGAGTGAGATGCTCAAATTGCCGGTCTTGGACGTCGACGGCGAAAAGCTCGGCGTGGTGAACGATTTTGGCATTGCTACCGGCGAAGTTTTTCCGCACGTGACGTCGCTCGCGTTCCGCGGACCCGGCAAGACGCCGTTTATGATCAGCTGGCGCAAATGGGTCGACCGTATCGACGAGACGGGTGTACACCTTAAGACGTCGGCCACCGAAATCCGTTTTTCGTACCTGCAGCCGACCGAACTCTTGCTTGCCCGCGACGTGCTCAACAAGCAGATCGTCGACACGCAGGGCATGAAAGTCGTGCGCGTCAACGACATCAAGTTTTCCATGTCGGGCGAAAATCAGCTGCGCCTGCTGGGCGCCGAAGTGGGCGCCCGCGGTCTGCTACGCGCGATCAGCCCCGCACTTGAGCATATCGTCGAAGGCTTTATGAAGCACCTGGGCAAGCCGCTCAGTGAGGACATTATTGCCTGGTCTTACATGGACCTGCTCGATCGCTCGACTAAGAACATCCAGCTCTCGGTGTCGCACAAGACGCTTGGTGAGCTGCACCCTGCCGACATTGCCGACATCATCGAGCAGCTCGACCCGCGCCTACGTGCGCAGGTGTTTGCGCAGCTCGATACTGCCCAGGCCGCCGAGGCCATCTCGGAGTTCGATGACGACGAGCTTATGACCGAGATGCTCGAGGGCCTGTCCGACACGGACGCATCGTCGATGCTGGCCATGATGGACCCGGACGATGCAGCTGACCTGATCGACGAGCTCGATTACGAGAAGGCCGAGAAGCTCCTGCGCCTGATGGGCGTCAAGGAGGAGAAGGCGATTCGTAATCTGCTGGGCTACGAGGACAACACCGCCGGCCGCATCATGACCTCGGAGTTTGTCTCGCTGCCCGCCACGGCGACGGTCGGCGACGCCATCGAAGCGATTCGCAAGCTCGACGAGGACTTTGAGAGCGTCTATTACGTCTATACCGAGGACCCGAGCGGCATGCTGACGGGCGTGCTTTCGCTGCGCACGCTGATCGTGGCCGACCGCGACGCCACGCTGGGCCAGCTCGCCTATCGCGATCTGGTCTACGTGTCACCCGACGAGGACCAGGAAGACGTGACGGACGAGATGACCAAGTACGACCTGGTTGCCATCCCTGTCTGCGACGAGAACCGTCATATCCTGGGCATCGTGACCTTCGACGACGCCATGGACGTTATTGCCGAGGAGCATCAGGAGGACCTGCAGATCGCCGGTGTCGGCTCGGGCGATAGCGCGTCGGACGACTCGACGAACGTGCTCAGCTGGTTCGTGCATCGTCAGTACTGGGTCGTCGTGTGGGGCATCGCCTCGTGCATCATGGCAACGGTGCTGGGGACGGCGCTGGGCTCCGCGCATTTGGTGGTGTTCCCCATGTGCGCCATGCCGCTCGTGTTGCTGGCTGCCTCGCGTATGGTGTCGTTCGTCAAGAACTACTTCCTGGAGTATGACGGTCACGACGACGAGCCCAAGCCGTATCTGGGGTTCTTCTTCCAGAGCACGGGCATGGGCCTGATTCTGTCACTCGTGACCTATCTGTGCGCCCAGCTGGTGCGCACCGCTGCGTTCCCCGATGCGCCCATGTTTGAGGAGCAACTCTTTACCGGGTGCTTTAATATCGCTGCCATCATTTGCCTGGTTGGCAACATGAGCGCCGTGATTTACCTGATGGTGCTGTTCTGGCGTGACGAGCATGACCTCAACACGTCGGGCACCGCCATGAACGTTATTGCCGTCATGATCTCGTGCGTAGCGTACTGCGCCGCTGCGGTGCTGCTCACCATGTCGGTCATGGGTTAGGTGGTCGCGTGCAAAATACCAAGCAAAAGTCGGGCACCAAGCAAAAGTTGACCATCGCGGCCATCTTTGGCGCTATGGGTCCCGGTCTGCTGGCGGCGCTTTCGGGCAATGACGCCGGCGGCATTGCAACGTATTCCAGCGCGGGTGCCAGCTATGGCTACAAGATGCTCTGGATGCTTCCCGTCATGACTGTGCTGCTCATCGTGACGCAGGAGACCGCGGCGCGCTGCGGCTGCGTCACGGGCAAGGGCCTGGCATCGCTCATTCGCGAGCGCTTTGGCGTGCGCAAGAGTGTACTTGCTATGGCGGCGCTGTTGATCGCCAACACGGCTGTGACCATTTCGGAGTTTGCGGGCATCGCCAGCGGCCTTGCCCTCTTTGGCGTGCCGGCGAGCATTTCGGTGCCGCTGGTGGCGCTGCTGGTGTGGATGCTTACCATGTCGGGCAGCTTCCAGCGCATCGAGAAGATTCTGCTGCTGGTGAGCTGCGTGTTCGTGACCTATATTGTCGCCGCGTTTATGGCTGGCCCCAACTGGGGTGAGGTCGCGGTCGACCTGGTCGTGCCTAACATTCAAAATGACCCCAGCTACGTGTCGCTCGTGGTCGCAACGATCGGTACCACCATCGCGCCGTGGATGATTTTCTTGGCGCAGAACAACGTGGTCGATAAGAACGCGGGCGAGGACGATATCGTGCTGCAGCGCATCGATACCGTGAGCGGCTCGCTTGCCGCCGATGTCATTGCCGGCTTTATTATCATCACGACCGGTACGGTGTTGTTCCCGGCGGGTATTCAGATTAGCGATGCTGCCGATGCCGCCCGCGCGTTGGAGCCTATTGCGGGTCAGTGGTCCACGGTACTGTTTGCCTCGGGCCTGGTCGCGGCGAGCTTCTTGGCTGCCTGCGTGCTGCCGGGCGTTACGTCGAGCGCTATCTGCGAGGCATTTGGCTGGGAGCGCGGTGCCGACCGCAGCTGGGACGAGGCCCCGGTCTATCGCGGCATCATTACGGCCATCATCGGTATCTCTGCCGTGCTGGTGCTTATGCCCGGCGTCGATCTGTTCCAGATTATGATGACCTCACAGGTCATCAATGGTGTGCTGTTGCCCGTGGTTCTGGTGTTCCAGGTGGTTATCGCAGCCGACCGTCACATTATGGGTGCCAACCGCAACGGCCGCGTGTGGAATGTGCTCACTTGGGCGACTATCGGTGTGATTACGGTGCTCACGGTCGTCATGTTTGTTCTGCAGGCGATGGGCTACAGCGCTTAACGCCCACTTTTGCTTCCGAACAGGCCGCAGCGATGGGCTGCGGCCTGTTTTTTGTCTGCTATAGGGTGTTAGTTATATAGCAATGGACAAAAAATGCCAAATATGAGTACTGTTGCTAAGTGAATAGCATTTACATCCTAAAAGATAATGAACATAGCCTTTAGTATGTTCATTAAAATTGGTTCCAATACGCCTTAAACCAGTCAGGTTGGCTGCTTTAGGGGGTTGTAGGGGTCGCTCGGACGTCATTTTGGGTGGTTTTGCCTGCTACTAAAATGGTAACAGTACTCATATTTGCCCTTTTTTGCCCACAGACCTTTGAGGGTGCGGCGAAAAGGGCTTGTTTTGATTGTTTGGGGCAGGCACGAGGCGCGGAAACGATGTCTGGAGCGACGGAGCGGCCTGGAATTCATCCGTAGAGGTCTTCATTGGCTGCGCCAGGAGTGTCCCTAGGTACCGGTACATAAGGAACGTCCCTAACTGCCGGAGGGGGCGTCTGCCACGGCAGACGCCTCCTCCGGATGTGAGAAGTTTGCGCTGCAGGTTACTTGTCGGTGCCCAACTTGTGCGGCTTGAGAGCGAGCGCATTGACGAGCGCGTCGGTGGCAGACTTGACGGCTGCCGGCTGCGGATCGTTGACGTGATCCTCGGGGTGTACGGGCAGGTCCTTCTTGACGGCATCGTGGATCAAGTTGAGGTACTCAGTCACGCCAGTGGTCGATAGGTGCGTGCCATCGCCATCGAACAGGTCGTTGCGGTTGGCACTGTATCCGTACCAATCGATAACGCGCACGTTCTTGTAGCGCGTAGCGGCGTTGGCGATGGCCTGGTTGGTAGAGCCAACCCACGGCTGCGGGCTGCGCGTGTTCACAAACACCACAATACGCTTATCTCCTGCATCGGCCATGATGGCGTCGATCTGGTCGTCGGTTACCAAGCCGTTGGTGCCCAGGGCAAAGACCACGATCTTGCCGGCAAGGTTCTGCTGGATATAGCCCTCAAATGTCGCGCGCCCCGCATCAAACTGGCGGCCCTTTTCGGCATCGATATGGCTGTGCGGGAACACGCCGTCAAAGGTGTCTACGGCACGCAGCGACACGGAGTCGCCGATCATAAGCAGATCGTAGGAGCCATCGGGGAAGCCGTCGTTGTCCTTGTCGGTGTCGTCGGCCGCCTGCTGGTCGGTGGGCGCGGTGTTCTTGGCTTCCTTGTTCAGAACTTCGGCGCCCTCGCCGCTCAGCGCAGACGTCTCGGGCACAAAGATCAGGCCGCCCAGTGCAACGACCAACACGACAGCGCAGGCTGCGCAGACAGGGATGTGCGTGCGTGCCCAGTTGGCGGGCGTGGTGGTGCCATCGCGGAATTCGGCGACGGTGCGCCCAAAGGCGCCCTTCCTAAACGGAGTCTCGATAAAGCGATAGCAGCACTCTGCCACGGCGACCACCAACAACACCTGCAAAATGTACTGCCACCACGGCGTATCGTTGATGTTGGCGACCGGGTTCATGAGGAGCAGCAGCGGATAGTGCCACAGGTAGATGCTGTAGGAGCGCTTGCCAACCCACACGAGTGGCTCGGCGGACAGCGCGCGGGCAACCATTCCCTGGGGCTGCACGCAGGCCGCGATGACCATGAGCGTGAGGATCGAGCACAGCAGCGTGCCTCCGCGATACTGGAAGGCGGTGTAGCCGTTGGTGAGCGCGACCATGGCGGCAAGGCCAACCAGACCCACGACGCCCAACACATCGATGGATGCGGGCGAGGACCAAAAACGCACGAGGGCGCTCGGCTGTGCCGGGGCGGTCTCGGCTGCTTCGTCGGCCTTCTCGCCAGGTTTGCCCTCGGCGTTCTTGCCGTGCTTGGCGGCGCCAGCCAGGCGATTGAGCCCCAAACGATGAGCGAGACGCACCGGCGCCAGGTCGCGATCGGGGATAAAGGCCATCCAGGCACCCAGCAGCAGCGAGAACACGCGGGTGTCGGTGCCGTAGTACACGCGGCTGGGGTCGGCGACAGGGTTGTAAAGCACCATCATGGCTAGGGCAGATACCACGGCAAGGCCCAGAACCACGCGGCGCGTGTTGGGTTTGCTCACATGCATGGATACCATGGCAAACAGCAGTGGCGGCCAAATCAGGTAGAACTGTTCCTCGATGGCAAGCGACCAAAAGTGCGTGAGCGGCGAGGGGTCGCCCAGAGCATTGAAGTACGAGACGTTTTGGGCAATCTGCCACCAGTTGTTGAAGAACAGCAGCGACGGCAGGATGTCGGGGCGCATCTTGGTGAGCATCACGTGGTTAAAGAGAGTGCACAGCGCGCAGGTTACCACCACGACGGTCACCACGGCGGGGACCAGGCGACGGATGCGGCGAATCCAGAAGCTCTTAAGGTCGATGCGTCCGGTCTTAGCGACTTCGTTGAGCAGCAAGCGCGTGATCAGATAGCCCGAAAGCACAAAGAAGATCGTGACGCCAAGCAGGCCGCCCTGCGCCCACGTGAGGTTAAGGTGATAGAGCACCACCGCGACGACGGCGAGCGTACGCAGGCCGTCAAGGGCAGGGATGTAGCGGGATTTGGGGCGAGCAGGCGTCTGCTCCGCGGCGGGAGTGTTGGCGCGGCCCGCGTTGTTGGCAGAAGCACGATGGGGGCTCACGGTGCGTCGCGGTTCGTTGGCACGGCGTTCGCCCTTCACGCGTTCGTGCGGCGCCGGCTCGTTGCCCGTGCGGCGTCGACCGCGCGAGCCCGATTGCGAGAGTTGTTCCATAAAACATCATCCAATGACGAGAATAATCAGCACGCCTTCATTGTAGCTGCCTGCTCCTGTGAATGCTTGCTGCTGGCGCAAGCTCAAGCGCGCGTCCACATCAAAGTGAACTAAAGTTATAGGGGGTGCGAGAGTGCACGATCGACGGCTGGCGGTGGGCATAAGGCCCGCAGATGAGGAGGTTTCCATGGCAGATCGCGGCATCGTTGCGGTGTTCGGCAGCATGAACATGGACCTTTCGGTGGCGTGCGAGCGCATACCGCGTGCGGGCGAGACCGTCGGCGGCAGCGGGTTTATCACCAACGCCGGCGGCAAGGGCGCCAATCAGGCCGTAGCTGCCGCGCGTATGGGCGCTTGCACGCACATGATCGGCGCGGTCGGTCGCGACGCGTTCGGCGCGTCGCTCGTGGCGGGGCTCCAAGACGCCGGCGTGGACTGTGACTTTGTAGTGCATCGCGATGATGTGGAGACGGGAACGGCGACCATCATTCGCTGCGAGGGAGACAACCGCATCGTGCTGTCGCCGGGCGCCAACCATGCGCTTGCGGGCGAGGACGTTGCCCGCGCGCTGAGGCGTCTGGTGGCCGATGAACTCGATAGTGACGCCAGCGAGATTGCCCCGGCTGCCGGAAGCGTCTTTATCGCCCAGGGCGAATGTGACCTTGCGGCGACGGCCGAGGCGCTTGTTTGCGCTCACGAGCTGGGGTTCTATACGGTCTTTAATCCAGCGCCTGCCTGTGAGCTGCCTGCGGAGGCCTGGCCTGCGGTCGACCTGGTCTGTCCCAACGAGACCGAGTGCCAGGTTCTGACGGGCATTCTGCCCACGGATGATGTGAGTTGCATCGCCGCGCTCAAAGCGCTGCTCGACAAGGGCGCCGGAGCTGCGGTCATCACGTTGGGCGGCGCCGGGTCGGTTACGCTCGGCGATGACGGCGAGCTGCTGCGCATGCCGGCACTTTCGAGTACGGTAGTCGATACCACGGCCGCCGGCGATACGTTTATCGGCGCGTTGGCGGCGGCTCGCCTAGAGGGCTTGCCACTCTTTGAGTGCATGGCTGCGGGTGCTCGCGCCTCGGCAGTGACGGTGTCGCGCCTGGGCGCTCAGCAATCGATTCCCACGAGCGCCGAAGTTGAACATTGGTTTAGTTAAACGATAAAGACGGAGAAGCGGAGTAGAACAATGGCAATCAAGAAGCTGATCCTTGATCTGGATATGGGTGTGGACGATGCGATGGCGCTGGCCTATGCCATCGCGAGCCCCGAGGTGGAGCTCGTGGGCATCACCACGTGCTTTGGCAACGTGCGCGTCGAGCAATCGGCGCACAACTGCCTGGCGGTGCTCGATCTGCTGGGTCGCCCCGAGGTGCCGGTGTACCTGGGCGCCGACCGTCCTCTGCAGGCGACTGAGCCCTATACGCCGCCGGCGTCCACCGCGCTCATTCACGGCAAGAACGGCATCGGCGGCGCGAGCGTGCCCGCGTCGCCCTACGAGCCGGTGGGGGCGACCTCGGCCGACGGCAACGCTGCGGTCGATTATCTGATCGATGCCGCGCGCACCTATGGTCCCGATCTGGTCTACGTAGCGACTGGCCCGCTCTCCAACCTGGCGCTCGCCCTGGAGCGCGATGCGGTGACGATGATGTCCATTGGCCGCGTGGTCGTGATGGGCGGCGCTCTTACCGTGCCCGGCAACGTGAGCGCGGGCGCCGAGGCCAATATGGCGAGCGACCCCGAGGCAGCCGACGCGGTGCTGCGCTCGGGCCGTAAGCTCACCATGGTGGGTCTGGACGTGACGCATCGCGTGGTGCTCACACGCCGCGACATTGCCGGCTGGACGGGCTCGGGCACCATGGCGGGCTGCGCATTTGCGAGCATGGTCGAGCACTACATTGGCTCGTACGAGATGAACGCACCCTACCTGGGTGGTTGTGCGCTGCACGATCCGCTGGCCGTTGCCGTGGCGATCGACCCCACGCTCGTAGGTGCGCTCGGCTGCAACCTGCGTGTTGATCTGCTGGGCGAGTACCGCGGTCGCACCATCTGCGATGAGCGCCGCCTGTCCGATCCGGACAAGAGCGCGCTTGTGGCACTGACCGTGGATGCTCCGCGCTTCCTGTCCGAGTTCAAGACGCGTATGGCCCGTGTCCTTGGCTAAGTTGTCTTTTTGGGACGGGGCTTTTTTGACTGGTATGATTGGTGCGACCATTCGAACCAGCTAAAAGAGCCCCGTCCCAAATTGACTATCGAGAGGATCTGCCATGGAGCGCATCGCCAGCTTTTCCGTTGATCATCTGCTGCTTGAGCCCGGCGTGTATGTGAGCCGCATCGACCGCGATCCGGCGACCGGTGCCGCCGTCACCACGTTTGACCTGCGCCTGACCACGCCCAACAAGGAGCCGGTCATGAACACGGCCGAGTGCCACACCATCGAGCACCTGGGCGCGACGTTCCTTCGCAATCATGCCGAGTGGTCGGGCCGCATTGTCTACTTTGGCCCCATGGGCTGCCGCACGGGCTTTTACCTGGTTGTGTTTGGCGAGGTGACGAGCGAGGAGATCCTGCCGCTCGTGCGTGAGCTGTTCGAGTTTGTCGCCGGCTTTGAGGGCGATGTCCCCGGTGCCGCTCCCGAGGAGTGCGGTAACTACCTGGACCAGAACCTCCCCATGGCCAACTGGCTTGCGCGCTGCTACCTCGACCGCGACCTGGCCGATATCGACGAGAAGCACCTGCACTATCAGCAGGCGTAAGGGCTTTATCGCCCAAAACGCGCGCATTGGGCGCCTTTTTGCTGAGTGGTCGGGACGAGTGTTTAAAATCGCTTATGTTTGTTCTAGAATGTTCATACTGTCACATAAACGAACAGGAGCGAACATGCATATCTACTCTGTCAACGATCCCGAGTTCAAGTCCTATGGCAACGTTTGGGATAACGTTCCGTCCGAGCTTACGTCGCCCGTGCTCGAGGCGCTCTCTGCCACGCCCATTCCCGAGGGCAGCAAGTACGTTGCGAGTGCGCCGGAGCTCGAGGACGTCAAGGATGCCGACAAGCTTGGCTTTCTCATGTTTGGTGGCCGTCCCTTCCAGCTCGGCTGGTGCAACGGCCACAATACACGACTCAACTGCCTGGAGTATCACCGCGCGAGCGAATTCAACTTGGGCGCTCGCGACTTTATCCTGCTCGTGGCGCATCGCTGGGAGATCGAGGACGGCAAGCTCGACACCGCGTGCGTCAAGGCGTTTCGCGTGCCGGCGGGTACGGTCGTCGAAGTCTTCAACACCACGCTCCACTACACGCCGTGCATGGTCGACGACGGTGGCTTCCAGGTGATGGTGGCGCTGCCCGCCGGCACCAACGGCCCGCGCCCCGAGGCTGCGGCCGACATGCCCACGGCCGGCGACAGCTACTGCTACTGGAAGGCCGACAAGTGGGTTCTCTGCCATGCTGACAGCCCCAAGGCTGCCGAGGGCGGCTACGTAGGCCTCATCGGCAAGAACCTCGACATCACCGTGGACTAGAATCTTCCGTCTCGATCTGTAACATCTAGCGGGCTAAATCGTCTCTACCTGTTACAGATTTAGACAAACTGCAGGGGACAGACCGAACAATCTCGATCTGTAACACCAGGCCCGGTTTTGACGGCCTACCTGTTACAGATCGAGACAAACGGGCCCAAACCACCACAAAGGTGCCTGTCCCCATTGCGGTGGCTGCCTAGAGTTGGCTGCGCAGATAGTCAGCCATATATGGAACGGCGAAACGCACGTAACCGCGGCGCGCCTGTTCGATTACGCCGGCGTCGATGAGGCGCCGGCGATACTTTTGCGCATAGTCGGGTGTGACTGACATACGTTTCGCTACATCGGAAATGCGCGAAACGGCGTCTTCGTCATCAGTCATTGCGTCGAGAAACGCGACGTCTTGGTCCGATAGCGCGGCGAGCGTCGTTTCACAAACATCGTTTTCGAAATCGGCTTTTGACGCTTCGATAGCTCCGTCGACTTGCTCTGGCGTTACGTGTTCTCCTGTCTTGCAGCGATTGCCGATGTTATAGCCGATGAGCTGCAGCATATAGGGCGAGCCTTGGGTTGCGCGAGCGGCACGGAGGCGAAGATCGCCTGGAATATCAAGGTCGAGCTCTTCGAAAGCCCGCTGATAATAGGCATCGACATCTCCGACTGAAAGCGGTTCGAGCGTGACCTTGCGAGCGCGGTTGAGAAATGTCAGCACGCGGTCATTGAGCGTTGCACAGACGGCTCCCGGGAGACCTGCCATAACAAGCGCGACGTTGAGTCCCTCACCGACCAGCTCTTGATAGGCGGTGACGAGCTGTCTAATCTCAGGTGAATTAGCTTGGAGCTCATCGATAAGGATGAGGATGCCGTGCCCCTGCTCGGTCAGCTTGCGCGCCAGCTGCGTGAGTTTGAACTGGAAACTCTTGGTCTCCTGCACATCGCGTGTGAACTCGAGACCGGCTGAGAAGCCGAAGACGCTCAAGCTACCGCCAGAAAGTTTGGGGAGATGACGCTTGCTGACATAAGGCTCGCCTGCTTCTTGGATTTTTTCAACAATGCGCTCAAGCATATCTTCGGAGGCTACGGTGGGTGTGGCGACAACAAAACCGAGCTTGCGTGCGCGGTCGGCAAGTTCCCACAGAAGAACCGTCTTGCCGCTGCCTCGCTGGCCGAGCATGAGCATGGCTCGGTCTCGATTGCCCGGCTCCTGCTCAAGACCGGAGATGAATGTCGAAATCACGTTCCCGCGACCCACCAGATAGGACGGGCGATTTCCAAATGAGGGGGAGAAGATGGTTTCAGTCATAAGTCTCCTTTCCTTTTTTTCCTATTTTTTCCTTTCTTTCCTATTCAGTCAAATGAATTGCTGAGCGAAGGCGGTTACGTAGGCCTCGTCGGCAAAACCTCGGCATCACCTGCGACTAGAATCTTCTGTCTCGATCTGTAACATCTAGCGGGCTAAATCGTCTCTACCTGTTACAGATTTAGACAAACTGCAGAAGCTGACCGAACAATCTCGATCTGTAACATCAGGCCCGGTTTTGGCTGCCTACCTGTTACAGATCGAGACAAACCGCCCCCAACCGCCACAAAGGTGCCTGTCCCCTTTGTGGTGATTGGCAGGCGGGTATCAAAAAGTGTCAGACGGGGCGGCTGTCGAGCACCTGCGTGCGAAAAGAAGTATCGGCCTGCGTCGCTGTCGTTGAGCGAGGCCCTATTTGCGGGGATACTGAAACCACGACAAACAGCGTGCGAAGGGATTGATACATGGCTTTCCGCAATGACTTCCTGTGGGGCGGCGCGACAGCTGCCAACCAGTGCGAGGGCGCCTATAACGTGGACGGCCGCGGCCTTGCCAACGTGGACGTGGCTCCGCACGGCCCCGAGCGCTATGCGGTGGTCTCCGGCCAGCGTAAAATGCTCGACTTCGAGGACGGCTATTACTATCCCGCGCAGACCAGCATCGATTTCTATCACCATTACAAGGAGGACATCGCCCTCTTTGCCGAGATGGGCTTTAAGACCTTCCGCATGAGCCTGGCGTGGACCCGCATCTTCCCCAACGGCGACGAGACCGAGCCCAACGAGGCTGGCCTGGCCTTCTACGAGGACGTGTTCCGCGAGTGTCAGGCGCACGGCATCGAGCCACTCGTGACCATCACGCACTTCGACTGCCCGATTCACCTCATCAAGGAGTACGGCGGCTGGCGCAACCGCAAGCTCATCGACTTCTACAAGAACCTCGCGACCACGATCTTCACCCGCTACAAGGGCCTGGTGAAGTACTGGCTTACCTTCAACGAGATCAATATGATTCTGCACCTGCCGTTTATGGGTGCCGGTCTGGTCTTTGAGGAAGGCGAGAACAAGGAGGCCGTCGAGTACCTGGCCGCCCACAACGAGCTCGTCGCCAGCGCTTGGGCAACCAAGATTGCCCACGAGATCGACCCCGAGGTCAAGATCGGCTGCATGCTCGCCGCAGGTAGCTACTACCCCTACAGCTGCCGCCCGGGCGATGTGCGCCAGGCGCAGCTCGACAATCAGGACAACTACTTCTTCGTCGACGTTCAGAGCCGTGGCTACTACCCGGCCTATGCCGTCAAGAAGCTCGAGCGTCTAGGCATCGATGTGGGCATGACGGACGAGGACCGCGAGATCCTGGCCACTAACACCGTCGACTTCATCAGCTTTAGCTATTACAGCACCCGTTGCTCCGCCGGTGCCAATAACCCCGATGTCGAGCGCACCCAGGGTAACGCCTTCGCCGGCGCCAAGAACCCCTACCTGCAGGAGAGCCAGTGGGGCTGGGCCATCGATCCACTGGGCTTCCGCATTACGCTCAACGACCTGTACGACCGTTATCAGAAGCCGCTGTTTGTGGTTGAGAACGGCCTGGGCGCCAAGGATGTTGTCGAGGAGGATGGTTCCATCAACGACGACTACCGTATCGACTACCTGCGCCAGCATATCGCCGCGATGCGCGATGCGGTGACCGAGGACGGCGTTGACCTGCTGGGCTACACCACCTGGGGCCCGATCGACCTGGTATCCGCCGGTACGGGCGAGATGTCCAAGCGCTACGGCTTTATCTATGTGGATCGCGACGACGCCGGCAACGGTACCCTCAAGCGTTCCAAAAAGAAGAGCTTCGACTGGTACAAGAAAGTTATTGCTTCTAATGGTGAGGACCTTTCCTAAGGAAGCTGAGACACTCAACTTCAGAGTCTCCTAACCAAGGCACCCGGCGAGTAGTTAATGCTCGCCGGGCGCCTTGCCGTCTGCGGATTTTGGGACATGCGGCCCGCTTTTTCGACCCATCTGTCGGTACACTAAAAGCACTATGGGTACCCGCGAGCGACATATCGGCAACGCGGCCGCCCGATCCGCACCCGTGGCGGATCCCAGGGGCGGCAGGCTCTTCGCCATGCCGCGATTCCTTGTTGGCATAACACATCAGGTGTACCGCCACCGCGTCTTTGCTATCGCCGGTGTCATCACCGCGATGTTCCTCATGCTTTTGGCAGTCTTGCCGGCGCTGTTCGCCTTCGACCCCAAACTTTCTAACGCCGTGCCCGCCTATAGCGAGGTGTCCGAAGAGGTCGTGGATGCGCTCGTCCATTCGAGCTCTCTGCCGTTGCTTGTTGCCGCAATTGCATTTTCGATCTGGGGCGTATCGGTCTATCTGCGCTGTTTGGACTATGTGCTGCGCCGCCGCCTTGTTGCCGTCGCCACCATCTGCGCCCTGTGGATGATCGAAGTCATTCTCAAGTACAAGTCGTTCACGCCGTTCTATGCCACCGTGCTGTGGTACCTGTACTACGTGCCCATGACGCTCATTCCGCTGCTCTACCAGTTGTGTGGTTTGCGCCTTGCGGGCCTGGAGCAACACCGCCTGGGTCGCCGCTACTGTGCTGCGCTGTGGATTGTGGCTATCCTGCTTATCGGATTTGTTCTCACCAACGATTTTCACCAGCAGGTCTTCCACTTTGACCGTACAAGCGACACCTGGAGCAACGATTACACGTACGGCTGGGGTTATTTCGCCGTCCTCGTGTGGACGGCCTTTAACTTTGTGGCCTTTTTTATCCTGGTGGGCCGGTCCTCGTCCTTTCGCATCCAACGTTTCTCGGGCACGGCGGCGCTCGTGCTGCTGGGCGGCGCGTTCTTTGCCATCTCATATGCGTTGCGCGTGCCCTGGGCATGGAGGCTCAACTTTTCGCTCATCTATTGCGTCTTGTGCGTGGTGGCGATGGAAATCTGTCTCGATTGCGGTGTCATTCCGTCATATCACGACATTGCCAACATTTTCGACACCCTGCCGCTCGATCTTAAAGTTATAACGCGCGACCTGCAGGAAGTCTATGCCACGCCGGTATCAAAGCCGATTCCGGCGGGTGTGCGCGAAGAGCTGCGCGCTCAGGAGCACGGGCATGCCCACGCCTTTACCGTGGCGTCCGATCCCGATGTGATGTACCGCGCCTTCCCACTGCTAGGCGGATCGGCATTGCTCGCCCAAGACGTATCGGAGCTCAACGAGCTCAATCGCGAGCTGGCGTACCGGCGCATGGAATTGCAGCGCCAAAACGAGCTACTTACGGCCGACTACGATCTTAAGACGCATCTTGCCGACCAGGAGGCCGAGGCCTTGCTGGTCAAAGATGTCGACCAGGCGCTTGCCCGCGCGCTCGATGAGATGTATGGGCTGCTGAGCTCGCTGCCGCCGTTAACCGATGAGGCATCCTCGCACGAGCGCTATCGCATGCTGCAATGTGCCAAGATGCTCGTCGCCTATTGCAAACGCAAGGGCTCGCTCACGTTGGCGCAACATGGGGAAAGCGGGTTTGACCGTGATCGCATCCAACTCATTGCCAACGAGCTGGCAAGTGACTTGCGCACCATCGATGTCGACTGCGCTTCGATCATCGCCATACAGCGTCCGATGCATGCCAGTACGGTAAGCGCGCTGTACGACTGCGTGTATGACTTTGCGTTTTTCGCCTACACCACCGATCATCCGGCACTCATGTACCATCTGAGCGAACACGATTCGTGCAGCGTGGAGCTGCGTGCCACGCTCTTTTCCAACGACACGGAAGACTTGTCGCAGACGCCCGCCGCGCACGAGCTCGAGGTTGCGCTACAGGGGCGTAACGTGGCGTATCGTCTTGAGGGCGAGGCCGGTCAGCTGCGTATGATCGTGCTGATGCCGCGGGCGGGTGAGTGATGATGCCGATGCCGCTTATCCTTCCCCAGATCGTTGCGCTCGATGTGCTCTTTGCCTTGGTGGCGTGCTTGCAGACCATTCATGTTCCGCTGATCGCATCGCGTCGTTCGTCTTACAACCGCAAAGTGATTTGCGCCTACGAGGCGAGCCTTGTGCTGCACTTGATTATCTCGGCCGTCATCTTGTTCGCGTCGAGTGGGTCGTATCTGGTGGCGCCGCTCTATGTCGCCGCCGAGGCGGCGGGCGCGCTGCTATGGCTCAACGCCGCGATTGCCGCCTATGGCGTGGTCCTTATGGTGCATTATCGTCGTCCCGTCATGATGGTTGAGCTGCTGCTTGTTGCCGCCGTGACGCCGCCGGTTGTTTACGTCATGGGTTCGGCGTGGCCCGCAGTCCTTATCGCGGAGGGCGCGTTTTTCCTGTTCCGCTCCATCGCGGCGCTTTTGATGGACGTGCGCAACCGCCAGGAGGACATCACGGCGTTTTCGACGATCGAGACCATTAACGTGATCTCCGTCGGCATTCTGTATCTGGATTCGAAGGGCCGCCCGTTGCTCATGAACCGCTGCATGCGCAGGAATCTCGTGGAACTTCACATGCCCACCGACCTGCACGACATGAGCGATACGTGGAACGGCCTTCGAAAACTCAGTGCGGAGATGCCCGAGAGCAGCAAAAACCGCGTTCGAATCGACCTGGACCGCTTTGGGGAGGCGCGTGCGGTGGTCGAGGTTTCCCCTTCCGAGATTCGTCTGTTCGCGTGCGATGAGGTCATGGTTTCGGGCCGTCCCTTTGAGCGCATTATTGGCTTGGACGTGACGGAGTACGCGCATGCCCACGACCGTCTGGCGCAGGCCAATCACCTGCTTGAGCTTGCGGGTCAAGAGCTCCAGGCCCAGATCGAAGAAGTCAAAAAGGTTGCCGACAATGCGGCCTACCTGCGCATGCGCGCTCGCGTGCACGACGTGATCGGGCAGCGCCTGTCCATCCTCCATCGTTATCTGGAGGAGGGGCGCCTGGATGACGAGTCGCTCGAGCAGATCGACCCGCTGCTGCGCTCAATTGCCGCCGATTTGCGCAGTGGCGGTGCCAGCGAGCCTGCAGAGCAGCTGGGTGATATCGTCCATGCTTTTGGCCTGGTGAGTGTGCAGATCGATGTTGAGGGTGCGCTGCCTGAGGACGCGCGTGTCGCCGCCGCATTTTTGCAGATTATCCGTGAGGCCTCGACCAATGCCACCAAGCATGCACAGGCCCATCGGGTCCATGTGCGCCTGTGGCGGGAGACGTCGGAAGACAGCGCTGTTGCGCGGATGACCGTTTCTAACGACGGCGCGCCTGCACCCGTATCGTATCGCGAGGGAACGGGTATCCCAGGTATGAGGCATGTCGCGCAAGATCTGGGCGGCTGCCTGGAAATCCATGCCGCCCCGCCCTTTACGCTTGCGGTGTCCATCCCGCTCAACGCCAGCGCCACAGCTCAAAGGAGAAGCTCATGATCCGCGTCCTTATAGTCGAAGACCAGGCCATCCTGCGCGAGAGCCTGGCGCGTTCCGTTGGCGACCAGCCCGATATGACCGTTGTTTCCGCCATTGCCGATGCTTCCGAGGCCTTGGGTGTCGCGCTCAAGGAGCGCCCGGACATGATACTGATGGACGTATGCACCGAGCATGATTCCAACGGCATCGTGGCGGCGGCGCGCATTAAAGAACAACTGCCCGAGTGCCGCGTCATTATCATGACCGGCATGCCTGAGATCACCTTTGTCGATCAGGCCCGCGAGGCGGGCGTCGATAGCTTTGTGTACAAGAACGTCGGTATCGACGAGTTGTTCGCCGTGATGCGCTCCACGCTGGCGGGCTATTGCACGTTTCCCAAGCCGCCCGAGAGTATTTTTTCGGGTACGGCGGCACTCGACGATGTTGAGCTATCGATTTTGCGCCTTGCCTGCGAGGGCAAGAGCCGTCGCGAGATCGCGGCCGAGCTGTTTATGAGTGAGGGCACCATCAAGCGTCGCATCTCGGAGATCCTCAACAAGACCGGCTACGACAACATCATGTGCTTGGCCGTGCGCGCAGTAACGGAGGGCAGCATCGTTCCCAATATGGAGCGCTAGCGCTCGTTACGCATCGGCACAAAAACGACGGGGCCGCAGGATCAGCTCCTGCGGCCCCGCCTGACATGTGCGCGGATGTATCCGCCAATCCGCGGCCGTCGATGTCTGCCGCTACGCGATGGTTGCGCTGTAGGAGGCGACGTCCTCGTAGGAATCGGTCAGGTAGGCGTCGATGCCGATGGTCGTATTGACCAGGTCGTCAAGGCTGTCAAGCTCGCCGCTCGAGAACGTGAATTCCTCGGTGGCGCTGGTGCCGGGCATCAGGTTAGCCGAGAACCAGGGTTCCTTCATAGTGCCGTTGACGTTGGTCTTGCCGGAAGGAGCGTAGAAGGTCAGGTCCTTGTCGCTCTTGTTGGTGATGTTGACGACAAAGCCGATGTCGCCCCAGTCGTCCTTGAACTTCTCGGTGATGGTGATGGTGCACAGATCGTCATCGGCGACGGTGACGGCGGGGGAGATTTCAACACTCTGGACGTCGTCGTCTTCGACAGCCTCATCGACCTCTTCTTCCTTCTCGGCCGCCTCGCGATCCTTCTTCACCGTGCCGGACAGATCCTTGTCGGACTTGGTGAAGATAAGCTTGTCGCCTTCCACCTCCAGGACGAGCTTGTCGTCCTTGAGCTTCAGGTCGTGCGACTCATCTTCGGCGGTGATCGTTACGGTGGTGGCGTCCTTGGCTTCCCATTTCAGGTCGGCGACCTCAAGGAACATATCGAGGACGCCTGTGCCGTCCTCGTCGAGGATCAGGACGCAGTTGAGGCCCCACTCCTTGAGCATATCCATGTACTCATCGGTGAGCTCTTCGCCATCCAAGGTTCCACCCGAGTACTGCCAGCTGCCGACGAAGTTGGCCTTGGGGTCCTTGCCGCCGCCGCTGCAGCCCGTCAGGGCAAAGGCGAGCGCCAGGACGCATGTCAGAAATGCGAGTACGGACTTTTTGAACGTTGTCTTCATGGTGTCCTCCTTCATCGAACGAAACCCATAGAAGCAAATGCGGGGGTGGCGGATCCCCCGCCAATTACCAGATAGAGGGGCTAGGGCCGGGGCGTTCCGCAGTTGCTGCAGAACTTGCCGCCGTTTTCGCTGCCGCAGTTGGGGCAGAACCACTTTGCCGGTGCCGGGGCGGGTGCGGGACTGCCGCACTCGGAGCAGAACTTGCCGGTGTTGGTGGCGCCGCAGCTGCAAGTCCACGTGCCGGCCGCAGGTGCGGCGGCGGGAGCCGGTGCGGGGGCGGGAGCCGGAGCCGGCTGCGGGGCGGCCTGCTGCTGTGCCTGGCCGGCGGCGAACAGCTGGCTGGCATTCATGCCGCCCATGCCACCTGCCATGCCCATGCCCATAAAGCCGGCCATTGCGCCGTTGGGGTTAGCGGCCGCCGCGCGCATCGCGTCGCTCTGGGCGCTGGCGATGTTGGCTGCTGCCATGGTGGGATCGCGCATGACCGCGGCCTTCTGCAGGTCCTTGATCATCTGCTCGTCTTCTTGCGAGGCGGCGATGGAGTTGACGCCAAAGCTCACGATCTCGACACCACGCAGGTCGCGCCAGTCGGCCGAGAGGACCTCGTTGAGCGCGCGGGCGAGCTCGGTGGTGTGGCCGGGGATGGCACTGTAGCGGATGCCCATCTCCGAGATCTTGGCAAAGGCGGGCTGCAGGGCGGTGAGCAGCTCGGACTTAAGCTGGCTGTCGATCTTGTCGCGCGTATAGCTATCGGTCACGTTGCCGCATACGTTGGTGTAGAACAGCAGCGGGTTGGTGATGCGGTACGAATACTCGCCGTTGCAGCGCACGGAGATGTCGACGTCCAGGCCAATGTTGTTATCGACCACGCGGAAGGGCACGGGCGAGGCGGTGCCGTACTTGTTGCCGATGATCTCCTTGGTGTTGATGAAGTAGACACGCTGGTCCTTGCCCGCGTCGCCGCCAAAGGTAAAGCGGCTGCCGATATTGGCGAAGGTCTCCTTGATGGAATCGCCCAGGTTGCCGCTAAAGACGCTCGGCTCGCTGCCGGTGTCAAAGACGAACTCACCGGGCTCCAGCGCGACTTCGATGATCTTGCCGTTTTGCACCACGAGCATGCCCTGGCCGTCGTTGACGGCGATGACCGAGCCGTTGGAGATGACGTTGTCCTCGCCGCGCGTGTTGGAGCTGCGGCCGCCGGTGCGCTTGCTGCCCTTGCAGGCCAAGACGTCAGCGGGCATCGATTCGCAGTAGATAAATTCCTTCCACTGGTCGGCCATGACGCCGCCGGCAGCACCCAATCCAGCTTTCAAGAGTCCCATGGTGATCTTCCTTTCTCGTCAAAGGCCGGGTGGTATTGGTCAGGATGGTTAATCGTCCTTGTCGTCCTTCATGACAACGGTGGTCTCGGTGTGGCTGAAGGTGTCGTGCTTCTCGGTCAGGTCGAGCTCGCCACAGTAGCAATCGGCGTGGGTGGCCTCGTTGGCCGTCTTGAGCTGGCCCACCAGCAGCACGTCTGCGATGACCACGATGATCAGCGGCGCGACGATGTTGATGAGGATGCCCTCGATATCAAAGGTGAGGTAATCCGGATCGAAGGCGTTCTCACCCATGAAGAGGATCTGGGAGAGGACAAATCCGATCACAAAGAACAGCACCGAGGCGATAGCGAGCTTGGGCTTGGAGCAAGGAAGCTCGCCGACCAAGCGGCCGGTCTGGCCGTTCATGGCAAACAGGTAGCTCTTGCCGTTCCACGAGGTGGAAAGCGTCCACACGGGGAACAGGGCATAGTCGCTGTCTTCCCAGGTGTAGTCGAGCTGCTTGCTTTCGACCGTGGCATCGTCATATTCGTCGACGACGGTTTCGCGCAGGGCCGAGATCGTGCTTTCCTCCATGCGGCGTTCGGCGCGCGCCTTGCAGGTTTCGCAGTCCTCGTCGTAGCGGTTGGCGATGTAGCCGGGCATATACGCGAC
Organism: Collinsella sp.; assembly: GCA_048362915.1. GTDB lineage: Bacteria > Actinomycetota > Coriobacteriia > Coriobacteriales > Coriobacteriaceae > Collinsella. Next base: position 12,432 of record DBFPAR010000004.1, on the reverse strand, counting down.
CGAAAACGGGCGCAGGGCATCGTAGTCAAACGGCTCGATGGCGTCCATGTGGCCGTCGGGCATCTTGGACGATCCGTCGACGGGCACGCGCTTAAACGAGATGTTTCCCTTGCGGTAGGCGTCGTAGTGGTCGGTGGTCGTGACGGTGCGGTCGGATTCCTCGGTCACGGTCTCGTTGGTCGCGTCAAAGTACACTTCGCCGTCAACGCGGGCACCGTAGAGCCAGAACGGCACGTAGACACCTTGGACCTCGTCGATGTGGCTGCCGGTGACAAAGCTCTTGGGCAGCAAGATCTTGCCCTTGTAGTGTTCCTTGAGTGCGGCCGTGACGTCATCGCGCCCGAGCTTAAATGGAATCACCAGGTCGGGCGAGAAGTCGCCCGAAAGCTGACCGGGCGCTACGGCGGAGTTGCCGCAGTACGGGCAGGTGGTGACAGCGACGGTGCCGTCGGACACGAGCTCGGCGCCGCACGACGAGCAGATGTAGCCGGCGTTTTGGGCGAGCTCCTGCACCGCGTCGTCGGCGACGGGCTTTGGCGTTGCGGCTGCGGCATCGGCTTTGGCGTCTGCCTTGTCCTGGCGCTCGCGATAGAGGGCCTCGACTTCTTCGACTTCAAAGCGCGAGTCACAGTAGTCGCAGACGAGCTTTTGCTCGGCGCTTGCAAAATGCAAGGGGCCACCGCAGGCAGGGCACTGATAGTTGACGCTCTCGAAGGCCATGATCGGTCCTTTCCGTGCCGGAGGCTATGCGCCGATGGCGCCACCACAGTATTCGCAGCGCCCACTGGCATCGGGAATGGTGGTTGCACCGCAGAAGGGGCAGGTGACCGCGGTCTTGGGGGCCTTGGCGGCCACGACGCTGTCGCGCGTCTCCTGGCGCAGCTGCACCAGCGCGTCGCGGACCTCGGTTGCCTGGCGCTTGGCCTCGCGGTATTCGATGGAACCGCGCTGATCGATGGTGGAGTCGTTCACGTGCAGGTTGATCTCGGTAAAGTACGGCGTGTTGACGTGGATGGTCAGATTAAAGTCGTAATCCAGGTCGTAGCGCGGCGGATTGTAGCTCTCGCGCTCGCCGTCCTTGGTCTCGCGGTAAATCTCGGTGCGATGCTCGTCGATATCCATATCGCAGCCGAGTACCTGCGAGAACTCGATGATGTCGGGGTTGGCGTCGCGCCAGCGGCTCTGCGAGGTAATGATCAGCAGGCCCGCGTCTTCGTCGAGCATGATGTTGGTGCGCCCGGCAGAGAGCGTGCGCGTGGGGTTGAACGAGGCCAGGCGCTCGGCGTTGGCCTCGCGGTAGGCGAGCTGCTCACGGATATCGTCCGCGGTGCTGGAGCGATAGCCGCCAAAGAAGGGGGAGAGCTTGCCGACGCACTCTTTGCACAGGTAGCCTTCGTTGATCTTAGTCTTGCCGAGAAGTCCCAGCTCGGTACCGCAAATCGCGCACTCTTTCTTCTCGAACATCTTGTCAAAGAAGCCCATGGCTGCCTCCCATCAACTGGTAGCGTGTGTCACTTTTGATGATGGGGGAGTGCGTGATCTTTCACGATACCCAGACGGCTCAAGGAGTCTCCACAACTGGGACACATGGCCCATTTTTTGATTGGACGCCGGGGACACTCTTCGGCCACTCATTGGGGGCCACTCATTGGGGACGCACTTAAATGAGTGGTAGTTGGAGACACTCCTGGCCGAGCTAGAGATCGCGCGTGCCCCTCTGGGCCCTGCGGCTCAAAATCGCGGCGTGATGTGGACGGCCGGGGTCGAATTTGCAGCATTTCGAGCCTGGCTTCGATATTGAGACTGGTTCTTTATTATTAAAATAGATTTCCAGACAATTGAGCGGCTGGGGGTTAACCATGAGGGGCATAGGAGACACAACTGCGTATTTGCGTCGGGGCATTCGGGAGATTATATGCCTGGCGCTGTTCTTCTTCACGTTTTTGGCGTGCGAGTATCTTTTTGATGTGCGCATGGCCCCGTTCGTGTCTCCGAACGAGGTCGTTATTTATGAGAGCCTTGTCATCGGCGCGAGCGTGATTGGCTTTTTTGTGCGTCCCATTCTGTACTATCGCCGTCCCCATGCTATCGACGCAACGAGTGACGTCACGGGCGTTTTGCTGGTGGCGGCATTGCTGCTGTTGATTATGGCGGTTCAGGTTGAGGTGGTAATTGCCGGCGGTTTGGTGGCGTGCTGCGCGCTGGGCTACTGCGGATCGACTGCTCATGCAAATTTTGCGAGGCGCTTTGCGCGAACGCCCTGCTTGGCGCGCCGCCGCACTTTCTTACGCCATGGGCGTTCTGGTGCAGGTTCTCAACCACATGGTGATGCCTGTCGGCATTCCTCAGCAGGCTGTTCTGGTCGTCTGTGCGATCGCGCAGGTGGCGTTGCTCCACGGTGCCCGACGCGCCAAGCTGCGCGACGAGTCCGATCCCAGCTTTGAACCCAGTGCTGCCGGGCTTTCGGTAGATGCTCTGGAATATGGCGCCAAGTGGCATGACGATCCCGAGGCAAAGGCGGCATTCCGTCGCGCCGTAGTTCGCCTGACCGTGGCGACGGCGTATCTTTCCAGCGTATTCGCCGCTCTCAACGCGGGCTTCACGACCCTGCATGCTGTCGGAACCGTCGATTTGGGCGATTGGCCGCGCCTGCTGCTTGTCGTGAGCTCGTTGGTCGCTGGCGCACTATTTGACCTGCACGGCCGCTCGTATATGAATATCGGCATGACATGTGCCGCCATACTGTCCACGCTTTCGTTCTTTGTGCTCATCGTCGATGGCAATGGCGGCAACGAGCTTGCTGCCACGATCATCTTTTATCTGGGCTCGGGCTTTTTCGTGGTGTTCTTTACCACAAAATATGCCGCCGTCTCGCTCTATGCGCGCTGGTCATATTTTTGGCCGTGCATGGGTCGCGTCGTCAACAACGTGTGCTCGATGTTCGTGACGGCGCCGGCAGTGGCGATTATCTCGAGTCAAAATGTGCTGGCTGCGGTCGGTGCGGCGCTCGTGATGTTTGTGGGCATTGTGATTACGCTGCTGGGGCAGTTGGGGCAACGAGCCGATGATGCCGCGATGCGGGACGGACTGCCGCTTGCCACCGACGATCTTGGTGGGGATCTTGCGCCCACATGCTCCGACCCTGAGCCCGTGGAGGCAGCGGAGCTCACGTCCGATGAGCGCCTCGATGCCTTCGTCGCCACCTTTGGGCTTACGGAGCGCGAGCGCGATATTCTTGAGGCCTTGGTCGTTTCGGACCAGAGCGTTCAGGACATCGCCGCAACGCTTTTTCTTTCGCGCTCCACGCTCTACCGTCACATTTCCTCGATCAACAAAAAGACCGGCACCGCCTCGCGCGTGGCCCTTATCAACTTCTTCTGGTCCTGGACACCAAATGACTAACGTGTGAGACGCCGACCAGTCCCTTACTCTAACGGGGGTGTGGCCTCAAAGCGCGCCCGCATCGACGCTTCGCCTGCGCTAAACTGGAAGGCACGTACGCGATTACGAGAGGAGCCCGCATGGAGGCTTACAAGCAAGAGTTCATCAAGTTCATGGTCGAGTCCGACGTTCTTAAGTTCGGCAGCTTTACGCTCAAGAGCGGCCGTCAGTCCCCGTTCTTTATGAACGCCGGCGCTTACGTGACGGGCTATCAGCTCAAGAAGCTGGGCGAGTATTACGCCCAGGCCATCCACGATAACTTTGGCGACGACTTTGATGTGCTGTTTGGACCGGCCTACAAGGGTATTCCGCTGGCCGTCGTGACCGCAATTGCCTACCACGAGCTGTACGGCAAGGAGGTCAAGTACTGCTGCGACCGCAAGGAGGCCAAGGACCACGGTGCCGACAAGGGCAACCTGCTGGGCTATGAGCCTCAGGACGGCGACCGCGTGGTCATGGTCGAGGACGTCACCACCAGCGGTAAGTCCATCGACGAGACCTATCCCAAGGTCAAGGCTGCTGCCGATGTCGAGATCAAGGGCCTCATCGTGTCTCTCAACCGCATGGAGGTCGGCAAGGGCGGCGTGACCACCGCGCAGAAGGAGATCGAGGCCAAGTACGGCTTCCCCGTCGCGAGCATCGTTTCCATGGCCGAGGTCGTCGAGACTCTCTACAACCACGAGATCGACGGCAAGGTCGTCATCGACGACGAGCTCAAGGCCGCCATCGACGCTTACTACGAGCAGTACGGAGCACAGGAGTAGGTGGTTACGCGGGTTTACCAACCCGCGTAACGGCCCGACGCTGCGCGCCGCCCAGGGCGACAATTTGTCATTCAAAAGGCGAGGCATGACCAGAAGGTCTATGCCTTGCCTTTTTCATGCCAACTTGTTCGCTCTGGACGTCGCTCACTGTCCGTCCTCTTCTTGCGGCGTTGCCTTGCTCCGGATGGGTAGTCATTGGGGACGTTCTTAAATGACTAGTCAGAAATGAGCGTGGATAATCCCCCGGTTTTGGTCTATGTACGGCCTCAAAGTGGGAGATTATCCACGCTCGTCGCTACTTGAGCCCCGGGAGGCGGGTGTAGGGGAACGAGCGCTCCAGGAACTCGGAGCAGCGGGCGTAGTCTTTGGCGAAGTAGCTGCTGTAGAGCGAATCGAGCACGTATTGCACGGCGATGTGGCTCGCGAACTGCGTGATGCGATGCGTCATGCTCTCGTGGTCACTCACCGTAAGGTAGGCAGCAAAGCCGGGATGAATGCGCGCGCAATAAGGCGTACCGATAACGATGACCGGGACATGCCGGCTGCTGAGGATCGGCAAGATGTCCTTGAGATTGGGGGCAAGGCCGCTGTAGGAGATGACGATTGCCGCATGGTCGGGACCCGAGGCGAGTGCCGTGCGCACCTGGGCCTCGACACCGTCGTGGCACGTCGCGCTTTTACCGGCGGAGAGCAGGCGGTCGCGGAACATTCCCGCTGGATAGAGGTTGTGCGAGCCCGTGTAGATGTCGACCTGTCGGGCGTTCGCGATGAGCTTGGCGGCGTGGTCAAGCTGCGTGGGGTCGAGCAGCTCCTGCGTTTCGGCCAGCGTGGTCTGGTAGAGCCCCTCCATGCGCTCCATAACCTGCGCGGGGCTGGACGTAGCATCAAAGGGAAAGTTGATGTCCACGTCGCGGCGGTTTCCCGCCTCGGTTGCCAAGCGAATAAGCTCGACCTTGAGATCCTTGAAGCCCTCGAGACCGAGCTTTTTGCAAAAACGGTGTACGCTCGCGACCGAAACGTTGGTTTGCGCGGCAAATTCCTTAATAGAAAGTCCGCGGATGTCCTGACCGATGGCAAGGGCTGCAATGCCGAGCTGTTGCTCGGTGGGGGTGAGGCCCTGCGCTTCGGTGATCTTGCGTTTGATATCCATGCGAACTCCCACACTCGCCAAACCTGCCAAAAAGGGACAGGTTTATTTTGGCAGGTTTTGCCCGCAAAGGGTAACGGGGCCGAGGATGCCGCTGGGGGCGACGGGCTCGGTGAGACCGAAGATGTCGGGGATCGCATGGTCGAGCGTGTTGATGACGTCGATCGCGAGCTCATGCGCACCGGCGGAAAGTGAGCCGGCGGCAAAACGATAGGGCGGGCAGATGCGTGTGCCGAGCGAGCGTCCATCGAGCGTGAGCGTTGCGGTTTCGTAGACGTCTCCCAGGTCGATCGTGGCGTCGGTGCAATCGTTGGCCAGCTCAAACGACGCATGATATCGGTAGGTGCCGCAGGTGCCGGTGAACAGATCGGCCGTAAGGTCGCCCAGGTGTTTGAGCTCTTGTGCTTCACCAAAGGCGCCATTGCTGCCGGCAGGGGAGAGGGCAACGGTCCATGGGCCTTCGATGCGCAGGCCGAGCGATGTATCAGCGTCGATTACGCCGTCTCCGGGCGCATCCTCGTTGCTCGCTTGCAAAACAACGATGCAGCTCTCGAAGGGTGCGAGCTCCAGCGCACCGTCAAACGCAACGGGCTCGGCACCGTTTAGCAGGTCGAGCCGCGTGCCGCAAAGGCGCTCGCCTGTCGCAAGTGCAACCGTGCAGTCGATGTGCTCGCGTGGGTGCTCGTTGACGAGCATAACGTAGGTCTCGCCTGCTCGCTCGTAGCGAAGTGCGCGTAGCCAGGGTTGCGGTGTGTCAGGCACAACGGTCTGCAGTCCCGCGCTTGCAAGCGCGCGGGCGACATCGGCGAGCGGCGTTGCGACGAGTCCTCCCAGCTCGACCGCGCCATCGGAATCGTAGAATGCGCCGGGCACCTCGTCGACGGCAAGCACCATAACGCCTGCATCCGTCATGTATCTCGCCGCCTTTGCCGTCTCCGCGCCAATAAACGTAGCACCGGGCATAACAAATGCCTGGTAGTGGCAGTTGTTAACACCAAGCAATCCATCGGCAATCGAAACCTTGTAGCGGCTCTTGTCCTCAAAAGCCTCGGCGGGCACAAAATCAAAGTCGATCTGCGCGCGCGTGAGCTCTGCCGCCACGCGCTCGATAGGCATGGCGCTACCGGCCCATTCGGCATCGGCATGGTACAGGATGGCGACGGGGCGCGTGGCACAGCCTTCCGAAAGCAGCGTTGCCGTACGGTTCATATAGCTCATGAGCTGGCCAAAGTGCGGCCACTGCGGGTTATTGCCGTGCGCGTAAAAGTGCGGCGGGCAGTCCCAATCGGGGAAGGGCGCCATGCTAAACGCGTGCGGCGTAAACCAATTGACGCCGCGGACGAGCATGTGGTCGGCAATCCATTTCATCTCGCGCAAGCCCTCGTGCCAGCCAAAGGCGCCAAAGACCTCGGCCATGCAGCGCCCTTGCTTTTTGGGGTCGAGGCGCGCGGCCGAAGAGCCCAGTTTGGCAAGCGCGTAGGTAAAGAACTCCATGTTCCATGCGCCATGGAAGTAGCTGTAAGGGCCGTGGTCGATGCCGGGGGCGAGCTGGTTAATAACCACATCGATGCCCGCCATGTCCTGACCGGCGACAGCGCGGAAGTAGTGCCCAGCGCCCTGGCCCAAGCGTGTGTGGCAGCTCTTGTCCTCGATTACATGGCCAATGTGCATAACGCCGCGCTCGCGGCACCAGTCACCAATCTGCTCGTCAAAGCACGCACGGTAGAGTTGCGTGGCGATGTCCATGTAGGTGTGGCGGACCCGAGCGCCGGCGGGGTCGCGCGTCCAAAGCCCGCGGAGCTCACTCAGCCAATTTGTGCCCAGTGCCTCGTGCAGGCGTCGCGCAAGTTCGTCCGACCATGGCAGCGCCATGTCACCGCGTCCGATAAAGCTGCTGGTAGAAGCGTCTTCGAGGGTCGCACCCTTCTCGTTCATAAAGCCAGGCTCATCGGTAAAGAACCCCAGAATGGTCTTGCCGAACTCGTCGCCCAGATGCGTGAATGTGGGTTCGTAGACGGCGTTGATGAGCATGCGGCACGAATCGGCGTCGACCATGTTGATGTATTCATCGCGAAAGCCGGTCTTTTGGCTGGTGACGTAGAGCTCGAGGGTGGTGACGCCGGCGGGAGCGTCAAAGCGCAGGCAGGCGGGAGTGCCGCCCTCGGTTTGCTCAACGGCGAGCTCAAGGTCGAGCGATGCGCCGGCAGCGTCAAAACCCGCCGCGCCCACAAAGTGCTCCGTGGGATCCATGAGGTTGCCGAGCTTGATGGTCGTGGACGGCTGGGGTCCAACGACCGTTACCGTGTGATGCTTAAGCACAGTCTTCTTGAGCGCGGGGTCTACATCCTCGCCTGCAAGCGCGCCGTTGGCGTAGCCCGTGGGAAAGTGGGCATCATCGAGCAGCCAGATCTTAAGGCCCAGGCGCTTGCACTCGCCAATGATAAAACGCAGGTCGGACCACCAGCCGTCGCGGCAAAATTCGGGATGCGTGCGCGACTCAAGGCAGACCTCATGGATGTCTGCGCCGGCAATCTGCTCTAAGTATTCGGTAATCGTCTCGCGTTCTTCGCCCTTGAGCCACAAGAACGGAAGCACATGGTTGCCGTATGCTGCCATATCCACTCCTCTAAAACCAACCTTTTAAATCGATTGAAGTCAGGGTACGTCGTCCGCGCTGCCCTGCTAATATCAAAACCACGGCAGAATATGACTAAATCAACGATGGTGGAGCTATGGATATCGCACGTTTAGACAATCTTTTGCTCGAGCTGACCGATAGCGAGCGCGCATACCGCGCGGGTGCCCGCTATGACTGGTGCGATGCGTTCGACTGGGATTTTCAGCCGGAAATCGACGATAATCACGTCCATAAGATCGGCAATCGAATGCGCGCTCTGCATCAAAAAGGTATGCCCGAGGGCCTGTCAATTGTGCGCAACTCGCGTTTCAATCCCGTACCGGAGCACGTGCACGACTATGTCGAAATCAGCTATGTCTATTGCGGAAACGCGCCGCAGATTGTCAACGGCGCACAACTCACACTCGCCCAAAATGAGGTGCTCCTGCTCGATGCGGCATGTCCGCACGCCATAGGCGAGCTGGGTGAGCATGACATTATGCTGAGCATTGTCATCTCGCGGCCGATGTTGCGCCGCAGCCTGGATCAGAGCCTTTCGTCCGCAGGTACTGTCTCGCGATTTCTACTCAACGCCCTCAATGACGAAACCGACCACCGCGGTCACGTGCATTTCCGCACGGGTGGCAGCCGTCGCGTGCGCCGGTACATGCAGGAGATGCTCTGCGAACTCCTGGAGCCGACAGCGGCGAGTCCTCAGATTGCCTCGAGGCTGTTCGAGCTGCTGCTGGTCGAGCTTATGCAAAGCTACGAGGCCGCGCTGCTGCAAACGGACGCGCCCGCACTTCCCTCGGCGCAGGTTGCGGCGGCGATGAGCTACATCGAGCGGCATGCTTGCGATTGCACACTCGACGACTTAGCCCACCACCTGCACCTGAGTCCCAACTACGCGAGCGCGCTGCTCAAGCGGCAGACGGGCCGCACGTTTATGCAGCTCGTGCAGGAGAGCCGCCTGACACGCGCGGCGGCTCTACTCGACACCGGTGCTACTGCAGAGGCCGCAGCGCGCGAGGTGGGCTATGCCAATATGAGCTTCTTCTACAAAAAATTTGCCGAGCGCTATGGCTGCACGCCGGCCGCCTACCGCCGGCGTTTGCCCAGATAAAACCTTCCAAAATAAACCTGTCCCTTTGTTGGTCGGTATCAGGAAGTGTCAGGGACGGGGCGGCGGCGGTCCGTGGGCGCGAAAAGAAGTGTCGGGTTTGGCGCGCCCGCTTCTGCCCGTCCCGTGCGCAGGCGATACTCGGATTATCGACCCGCGATGCAAAGGAGATGCTCATGGCAAACATCAAGTTCCCCAAGGGTTTCTATTGGGGTGGCGCCACCGCCGCCAACCAGTTTGAGGGCGCTTGGAACGTGGACGGCCGCGGTCCTTCCGTCGACGACCATTTCTTGGGCGGCAGCTACAAGGAGCCACGTCAGATTACGATCGACATCGACCCCAACCGCTTCTACCCCAATCATGATGGTATCGATTTCTACCATCACTACGAGGAGGACATCGCGCTGTTCGCCGAGATGGGCTTCAATATGTTCCGCATGTCCATCTCCTGGAGCCGTATCTTCCCCAACGGCGACGACGCTGAGCCCAATGAGGCCGGTCTCGCCTTCTACGACCGCGTCTTCGACTGCCTGCGCGCCCACAATATCGAGCCGCTCGTGACCCTCTCGCACTACGAGATGCCCTATCACCTGGTCGAGAAATACAACGGCTGGGCGAGCCGCGAGCTCATCAGCTTCTTTGAGAAGTACTGCCAGACCGTCTTCGACCGCTATCAGGACAAGGTCAAGTTCTGGCTCACCTTCAACGAGGTCAACTGCGGTACTCAGGACATGGGCAACCTCTTTGAGACCAGCATGATTCAGGGCTTTGAGGGTCCGGCATCGGCGGTCCATACCACGCCGCAGGCTCGTATGCAGGCGCTGCATCACCAGTTTGTCGCCAGCGGCCGCGTCGTGCGCTATGCCCACGAGCATTACCCGCAGTTTAAGATGGGCAACATGGACTGCTTCATCCTCTCCTATGCCGCCACGTGCGATCCGGCCGACGTGTTCGCCACGCAGCAGGAGATGAACACCATGAACTGGTATTGCTCCGACGTACAGGTGCGCGGCAAGTACCCGTTCTATGCCAAGCGCTTCTGGGCCGAGAACGATGTTGAGCTCGTGATGGAGGACGGCGACCTGCAGGATATCGCCGACGGCAAGGTTGATTTCTACACCTTTAGCTACTACATGTCCGGCACCGTGGGCACCCACAAGGACCACGAGATGACCGAGGGCAACATGACCTTTGGCGGCAAGAATCCCTATCTGGAGTCCACCGACTGGGGCTGGCAGATCGATCCGCTGGGCCTGCGCATCGCCCTCAACGAGATTTACGCCCGCTACGAGATTCCGCTGATGGTGGTCGAGAACGGCATGGGTGCCTACGACGAGGTCGAGGAGGACGGCTCCATCCACGACCCGTACCGCATCGCCTATCTGCAGAGCCACATCAAGGCTATGGGCGAGGCCATCGCCGACGGCGTTGACCTGATCGCCTACACCTGGTGGGGTCCCATCGACCTGGTTTCCGCCGGCACTGGCGAGATGCGCAAGCGCTACGGCTTCATCCACGTCGATAAGTACGACGACGGCACCGGTACCTACGAGCGCCGCCGCAAGGACAGCTTCTTCGCATATCAGAAGATCATCAAGTCCAACGGCACCGAGGGCTTGGAGTAATCGACAATATGAGTGCCACTGGTAAAAGGTTTTGGGAAGGGCTTGGAAGGGCTTGCGATTCGAGCCCTCACCTTAGCAATTTGATCATTTGGCACTATAATCACCATAGGCATGCGCATAACGTTGCGCTTAATCAAAAGGAGAAAACGTATGGGTCTGTTTGACATGTTCAAGAAGAAGGCTGAGCCCGCGGCAGCTGCTGCTCCGGCCTCCATCTCTGCTTCTGCCGGTGCCGACGTGCTGTGCTCGCCCGTCAAGGGCAAGGTCATCAAGATGGCCGACGTGCCCGATCCCGTCTTTGGTGGCGAGGTTCTGGGCAAGGGCTGCGCCGTGTGGCCCGAGGACGACCTGGTCTACGCTCCCTGCGACGGCAAGGTGACCGTCACCATGGGTCACGCCGTGGGCCTGCAGTCCGATAGCGGCATCGAGGTTCTGGTGCACGTTGGCGTCGATACCGTCAACATGAACGGCGACGGCTTCGAGGGCTTCGTCAAGGCCGACGACGTCGTGAAGGCCGGCCAGCCCTTGCTCAAGATCGACCGCGCCAAGATCGCTGCCGCCGGTTACAAGGACTGCGTCGTCGTGGCCGTGTCCAACACCGCCGAGTTTGCCGATGTCGAGCTCGCCGTCGAGGCTGAGTCTGCCGTCGCCGCCGGTGACGCCATCGTTAAGGTCGTCCGCAAGTAGTCTGCGGCATCCAGAAGATGCACAAGGGTGGTCGGGTTATCCGGCCACCCTTTTTTAATAGGCTAAGCAGGTGCATTTTATTGCAGGGGGCTTGCTTTAAGGGCCATTCGTTCGTCAAATTGAGCCGCCTGCGCTTTTGCGACGCAGGGGGTTGGGCCGGGCCGCTAATATGGACTTACTGTCACGACGTGCGCTGCGTAGGGAGCGCGGCGCCGCTTGTTTGGAGGAATGTCATGAAAAAGAAGCTGCTGCTTGCGCCCCTGATGGCTGCCCTGGTCGCGTGCGTGGTTTTGCTTTCCGGCTGCGGAGGGCCTTCGGTGGAGGAGCTCATCACCAATGACCTTACGAGTCAGTTTGACGAGATCAAGAACGGCGGCGATGACTTCCTCTCCGGCCTGGAAGAGGCTTCGGGCGACGAGTTTGAGCAGCTGGGCATCGATCCCAAGGAGTATGCCAAGAGCTATCTCGAGGGCTTTGACTACAAGATCGGCGATGTGACGGTCGACGAGGACAAGGGCACCGCGACCGCCGAGGTCACCATAACCTGCAAGTCCATGAACAAGATTGTCGAAGATTTTGCTACTCAGTATCAGGAGAAGGTCGCAGCGCTCGACGAGCTGCCGTCCGAGGACGACCTGTACAAGATGGCCGGCCAGGTCATGGTCGACGTGACCAAGGCCGCTAAGACCAAGGACACCAAGGTCACCTTTAAGTATTCCGCCAACGAGGATAACGAGTGGTCCGCCGACGATTCCGCAACCACCGAGATGATGAATGCGATGATGAGCTAGTTCGTTGCGGCGTTTTACCAAACGCCGCAACTGCTCGACGCTGCAAGCCCGCCAGAGCGGCAATCTGCCTTTCAACTTCGGCGGCATGACCAGAAGGTCAATGCCGCCTCGTTTCAAGGCGCCTTGCTCGCTCTGGCGGGCTTTCGCTCATATGACCCAATCCGCTGTCAAGAGCCGCAATGGCCCCGCCGACCGCTTGCAATCGGTCGGCGGGGCCTGCCGTTAACCCGTCCCGGTCCG
>DBFPAR010000003.1:0-18936 GCA_048362915.1 Collinsella sp. | reverse complement strand
CCGCCACTTTAGTGATTCACCGGTGTCATGGTCCGCTCAAACAGTGCATCGACCACGTCGGCTATCTCAGGTCGACGCTCAAGATCGTGGCCCGATTCCCACCATATCGTGAAAAGTCGAATAATACCGCCGGCGACAAACTCAGACGTCGTCTCGAGTGACACGGGGGCCAGGGCATCCTCGGCAAACACGTTCATCACACGCTCGCGGATGGAGCGGGCAATGCGGTCGCAAATAACGTTGGTCAACATGCCCGACATGCTGCTTGCCAAAATGTTATCCATGAGCTGCTCGTGCGCCAGAATCAAATCCATGGCATCGTCCAAAATCGCGTGCCGAAGCGCGCGCACGTCCTCGGCAGACACTGCGCCGGCCTCATCGGGCTGTTTTTGCGGCAAGCCCGACATGAGCTCATCGATATAAAAGGCAAAGTAATCGTTCTTGTCGCGAAAGTGCTTGTAGAACGTCGTGCGGCGAATCATGGCGCGGTCGCACAGCATGGCAACCGTCAGGTCCTCAAAACGATGCTCCTCGAGAAGCTCGGTAAAGGCATCGAACAGGGCGCGGTAGGTTTTCTTGATGCGAAGGTCCATCCGTATCGCCATCCTCAGGGCAAAGACAACACTCGTCAATCTGTCGCATATCTTACACCTGTACCTCGCGCGCTTTGCCCCGGTGCCGACCCCGCCGAAAACATAACGCTTGCCGGAAAGTTCGGCACGGCAAAACGTTGCGGGTATACTAGTAGCGTTATACCAACGGCAGCTGGCGCATGCCGCCGCGGCCATTCGAAACGGAGACATCATGATTACCGTCATCATCGGCATCGTTGTTGTCATTGTGATTGTCTGCGCCATCGCCGGCATCTACAACAACATGGTCACCAAGCGTAACCGCATCGATAACGCCTGGCAGAACATCGATACGCAGCTGCAGCGCCGCAACGACCTGATCCCCAACCTGGTCGAGACCGTCAAGGGCTACGCCAAGCACGAGCAGGAGACGCTCTCCGCCGTGATCAGCGCGCGTAACACCGCCGTCAAGGCCACCACGCCCGAAGCCAAGATGGAAGCCGACAACGTGCTGACCGGTGCGCTGCGCCAGCTCTTCGCCGTAGCCGAGGCCTATCCCGATCTTAAGGCAAACACCAACTTTACGCAGCTGCAGGCATCGCTCGAGGATACCGAGAACAAGATTAGCTATGCACGCCAGAGCTACAACGACTGCGTGCTCAGCTACAACAACGCCATTCAAACGTTCCCGGCTGTCATCTTTGCCGGCATCTTCCAGTTTAAGGAGCGCCAGGGCTTCGAGGCCGCCGAAGCAGCCCGCCAGGCCCCGACCGTCAAGTTCTAGTAGTTTGGCAGCGCATCCTTAATCGGCCAAATGCATAAACCGCCCCGTCGAATGCATACTTCGACGGGGCGGTTTCCTTTTTCGCGAAGGTCCCCCTCTAAGCGCCGTGCATTTTTAGGAGTATTCAACATAACCAAGAGCTTCGGGCGCCACGATAAATGCCAAAGACCGCGAATATCCCTGCAAATCAAACGCTGTCAGCCCATAACCCCGCCCATCATCCGTAGAAAACATCGAGAAATCCCGATTTTTTGCCCGAGGTCGGTATGCAGGGGCCTTCGATTGCAGAATACTCGCAAAAATGCACGTCGCCACCGCCCCCACATGGCGCGAAGCAAAACACAAGCGCGGCCTAAAAGGCCGCGCACCATCTTTAATTCAAATCTATATTGCCCGTACGACAGCGCCAGGGTGACGCAGGCCCGAGGGCGACCTTCCTTTCCGGCGCACTCCGCAGGACGAAAGAGCCTCCGCCGCACGAAGTGCGCAGCGGAGGCTCTTTCATGTCCGAGGACGCGCCGGAAAGGAAGGTCGCCCTCGGGCCGGACATATCCGTAAGACAAATTACGCGACGGTGTAAACCCAGTTGTGCTTATCCTCGACAGCACCGGACTGGATACCAGTCAGGGTCTCGCGAAGCTTCTTCATCACAGGGCCGATCTCGGTGTAGCCAGCCGGGAAGGTCACGGTCCCATCGGCACCGTAGACCTTGTTGTCGATCTCGCCGACCGGGGAGATGACGGCAGCGGTACCGCACAGGCCGCACTCCACAAAGGTGCCGGCCTTGACCTCGGCCCACTCGACGGGACGCTGGTCGACGGTCATGCCCAGGTCCTGAGCAACCTGAACGAGCGAACGGCGGGTGATGGAGGGCAGGATGGAGTCGGTGTGCGACTGCGGGACGACAAGCGTGCCGTCCTCCTTCACGAACAGGACGTTGGCGCCACCGGTCTCCTCGACATAGGTGCGGGACTCGGAGTCGAGATACAGGTTCTCGGCATAGCCCTCGCGGTGAGCCTCCATCGTGGGCTTAAGGGACATGGCGTAGTTGAGGCCGGCCTTGATGTTGCCGGTGCCGTGCGGGGCCGCGCGGTCATACTCGGAAACGCGCAGCTTAACGGGCTTGAGGCCACCCTTAAAGTACGGACCGACCGGGGTCACGAGAATGCGGAACGTGTACTCAGGAGCGGGAGCCACGCCGATTACGTCACCGGAGCCGATCATAAACGGACGCACATACAGGGTTGCGCCAGAGCCGAAGGGCGGAACCCATGCGGCGTTGGCAGAGACGACCTGCTTGACGGCCTCAACGAACTTGTCCTTGGGGAACGGGGGCATCTCGAGGCGCTGGGCGGAGTTGTACATACGCTCGGCGTTCATATCGGGACGGAAGCAGACGATGCTGCCGTCCTCGGCGGTGTAGGCCTTCAGGCCCTCAAAGACCTCCTGGCAGTAGTGGAAGATGCCGCCGCACTCGGAGACGTGCAGGGTGTGGTCGGTGGTCAGGCCGCCCTCATCCCACTCGCCATCCTTCCAATGGGCCTCGTAGCTGTAATCGGTCTTCATGTAGCCAAAGCCGAGGCTACCCCAATCGATATCCTTCTTCTCGACAGTCATATGTCGCTCCTTACATACACGGTTGCATACTCGCGAACCCGCACGCAAGGACCGAAGCCGGCCGCGTCGCAACGTCGCACGCCCGGAGCGTAGGGCCGGGCAGGACACGCGGGCAGCATCAAAGCCGATGGCGCGTCGATTCGCATGCAGGTGATTGTACTCCCCGCACGCCTTGGATAAAACGTTTTTCTTTAACTAAGTAAAGTATTTTCACTTGCCTCCAACACAAAAGGCCCGCCATCGAATCCGATGACGGGCCTTGGAATTAACATCCGAAAACAAGCTCGGACTAGGCGTTCTTTTTACCGAGCTTAGCCTTAACCAGACCGACCACGGTCGGGATGATCGACACGGCGACAATGCCCACGATCAGCAGCTCAAAGTGCTCCTGCACAAACGGAATGCCACCAAAGAAGTAACCCAGCAGCGTAAAGACCGTCGACCAGGTAATGCCACCCAGCACGTTAAAGACGACGAAGTTGCGCCAGTGCATGCCGCCCATGCCGGCGATAAAAGGCACAAAGGTGCGGATGAACGGGAAGAAGCGGCCGAGGAAGATGGCCAGATGGCCCCACTTGTCCAAGAAATCCTCGGACTTTTTGATGCGCTCGGGCGTCATGGCCTTTACCTTGCCCGAGGCGATGATCTTGCGGCCAAAGAAGTGGCCGATCATAAAGTTGCACTGATCGCCCAGGATGGCTGCGGCCCATGCGGTGGCCAGAAGCGCCACGATGTTAAAGCCGCCATTATGGGCAAAGAAGCCCGAGGCAAACAGCAGCGAGTCGCCGGGAAGGAACGGGAAGAACACCACGCCCGTCTCGATAAAGATGATCAGGAACACGCAGCCGTAGGCCATAAGCGGGCCGGCGGCGATCCAGCTGGCAATCGCGGTGCGCGGGTCTTTAAGCAGCTCGGCGATAAAATTGATGAAACCCATGAAGTAAAACCTCTCAGTTGTGGGCGCGGACACGTCCAAGTTGACCAGTATACGGTTGCGGCGCCCCCTCGTGCGCAACCCCACAAAAGCATGACTCCATTACCAGCAAGTTTGCATAACTGACACTTGTCGCCCAAAGCACAGCAAAATCGCCCTTCCTAATCCCTAGCGAATCGCTATACTTTAGTGAATCGCATTGCCATGGCGCTAAGGGAGGGCGGCCAGTGAGCTTTATCAATACCATTCGCGAGGACATCAAGACCGTCCAGGCGCAGGACCCCGCCGCGCAAAACGGTCTGGTCATCTTCCTTTCCTATCCTGGTCTGCACGCCAAGTGGAACCACGTGCCCGAGCACTGGCTCTGGAAACACGGCCATCGCTCACTCGCCCGTGTGCTCTCGCAAATCACCCGCCATATCACCGGCGTCGAGATTCATCCCGCCGCGCAGCTCGGCAAGCACTTCTTTATCGACCACGCCATGGACGTCGTCATCGGCGAGACTGCCATCGTGGGCGACAACTGTGTGCTCTACCAGGGCGTCACGCTCGGCGGCACCGGCAACGAGACCGGCAAGCGCCACCCCACCCTGGGCAACAATGTCACGGTGGGCACGGGCGCCAAGGTGCTTGGCAACATCCACATTGGCAACAACGTCAAAATCGGCGGCAACTCGGTCGTCGTCAAGGACGTGCCCGACAACTGCACCGTCGTGGGCGTGCCCGGGCGCATCATCAAGCGCAACGGCTGCCGCGTGTTCGAGGAGAGTTTCGACGCCAAGCAGCATCGCGAGTATATGCCCGACGATGCCGCCGAGCAGAGCGCCCTCAACCGTCAGGGCATCACCGAAAACGCCCGTCGCGTCAAAGAACTCGAGCAAGAGGTGGCCGAGCTCAAAGCCCTCGTCGCCAAGCTCGTGGACGAGCGCTAGAAGCGGACGGCCACCGACAACATTGACGCCAGCACAAAAGGCGCGCCGGGGAATCCGCCCCCGGCGCGCCTTCTTTTCGATGTGACATGCGGGACCGCCCCCTTTGCCACCTTATGCGAACTGGCTTAGGTAGAGGTCGGCATAAGCGCCCTCGGCAGCCAGCAGCTCCTTGTGCGTACCCTGCTCGATGATATTGCCATGATCCATGACCAGGATGAGGTCGGCATCGACGATCGTCGACAGACGGTGCGCGATCACAAAGCTCGTGCGCCCGCGCATGAGCGCGTCCATGGCGCGGCCGATGGCGAGCTCGGTGCGCGTGTCCACACTCGACGTCGCTTCGTCCAGGATGAGGATCGCCGGGTTGTTGAGCAGCACGCGCGCGATGGTCAGCAGCTGACGTTGGCCCTGGCTGATGCTCTCGGCATCGTTAGCCACACGCGTGTCGTAGCCCTGCGGCATAGTGCGCACAAAGAAGTCGACCTGAGCGGCACGTGCGGCCGCGACAATCTCCTCGCGCGTCGCCTCGGGACAGCCATAGGCGATGTTCTCGGCAATGGTGCCATCGAACAGCCAGGCGTCCTGCAACACCATGCCAAACTGCTGGCGCAGCTCGCCGCGGTCCATGCGGCTCGTGTCCACGCCGTCGAGCGTAATGCGGCCGCCGTCGATCTCGTAAAAGCGCATGAGCAGGTTGATGAGCGTGGTCTTACCCGCACCCGTGGTTCCCACCACCGCGATCTTCTGACCCGGCTCGGCGGTAAACGACACGTCGCGCATAAGCGGCTTGTCGGGCGAATATCCAAAACGCACGTGTTCAAAGGCAACACGGCCCTCAACCTTGCCCGGCAGCTTGGCGGCGGCCGCCGGCAACGGATCGGCTTCCATCTCGGACTCGTCGAGCAGGTCGAATACACGCTCGGCGCTCGCCAGAGCGCTCTGCAGCGAGTTAAAGGTAAACGACAGCTGCGTCATGGGCTCGGACGCCTCATAGATAAACTGGAAGAACGCCTGGAACACGCCGACGGTCATATGCCCGGCAACCAACATGCTGCAGCCCACAAGCGCAATCACGATTTGCGCCAAGCGGCCGATAAAACGCACCGCGGGACCGACGGCGTTAATCATAAAGTCGGCCTTGGTGCTCACGCGCGCCAGCTCCTTCGAAGCCTCGTGCACCTCGGCAGAGCTCTGGCGCTCGCGGTTAAACGCACGGATCACCAGACGGCCCGAGTAGCCTTCCTCGACCGCGCTCGTAATCTTGGACACCCACTCCTGGCGCTCGCCCGTCACATCGTGCGTGCGGCGCGAAACGACCTTCGTCACCAGCAGCGAAAGCGCCGTAAAGAACAAAAAGACAAGCGTGAGCGGCACGCTAAACACGAACATCACGCTCACGGCGCCCACCACGGTACCGATCGACACCAGAAGCTGCAGCAAGCCGCGCTGCATGCTCTCAGACATCTTGTCTAAGTCGTTGGTCGCACGGCTGACGACCTCGCCGGGACGATGCACATCAAAGAAGGCAAGCGGCAGACGGTTGAGCTTTTGAGCGATGCGGTTACGCAGGTGCAGGTTAAGGCGTTCGGCCACGCTCGACATCAAAAAGCTCTGGAGCGCGTAGAACGAGGCAGCGGCCGTCCAGATCATAAAGTAGATGAAGATGGTCCTGCCGCAGTTCTCCCAGGTAACGCTGAAGGTAGTGTTGTTGGCAAACGCCACCTGAATGTGGCCCCACAGCTCATCGATCACGCGGGCGCTATATGCCGGCGCAGCGGTGTTAAAGATGGCATAGAACACGATGCTCGCGAACACGATATAGAAGCGCCAATGGTCACCGGCAGCCTCGCTCCACAGGCGGCGCACCGTCGCCCAGGTGTCGCGGGGTTTCTCGTCCTCGTCCTCGTCGTCCACATCGCGCATGCGCTCTGCCTCAGCGCGGGCGCGCTCGTCCTCGGCGCGTTCGTTTTCCTCGTAGAGCGCTTGGCGGCGAGCCTCGCGCTCGGCTGCAGCCTTGGCGGCCTCGTCCAGCTCGGGTGCTACGGCAGCCGTTTCCTCAACCAGTCCCGCGGCAACGGCGTCATCAACGCTGGCCTGCTTCCTGAGCTCCTCGGTCATGCTACTCACCTCCCTTCATCTGCGATTCCGCGATGGCGCGGTACACCTCGCAGGTTTCCATAAGCTCGCCATGCGTGCCCAAGCCCACAACCTCGCCGTCCTTGAGCACGACGATCTGGTCGGCGTGCAAGATCGTCGAGATGCGCTGGGCGATGATGAGCACCGCGGCATCGCGCGTCTCGTCCTGCAGCGCATGGCGCAGTGCCGCATCGGTCTTAAAGTCCAGGGCCGAAAAACTGTCGTCGAAGATATATAGATCGGCGCGCTTCATGAGTGCGCGAGCAATGGCCAGGCGCTGGCGCTGGCCGCCCGAGAAGTTCGTGCCGCCCTGGGCCACCGGCGTATCGAGCCCCTGGGGCTGGTCGAGCACAAAGGTGCTCTGGGCAACCTCCAGCGCATGGAACATGTCAGCCTCAGTCGCGCCTTCGTTGCCAAAGCGCAGGTTGCTTGCAACGGTGCCCGAGAACAGCCACGCCTTCTGCGGCACATAAGCGATATGCCCGCGAATCTCACCTTGCGAAAGGTCGCGCAGATCGACGCCGTTCAGGCGAATGGTGCCCTTTGTGGCATCGTGGAAGCGGAGCAAGAGCTTGGCCACCGTCGACTTGCCCGAACCCGTCGAGCCCACAATTGCCGTGGTCTGGCCACGGCGACAGGCAAAGCTCAGGTCGCACAGGGTGTCCTCGTCGGCATCGTCAAAACGGAACGACATATGGTCGAACACGGCCACCGCGTCGGCACCATCAACAGGCTCCGCCGCGCACGTGTCCAGCGTGCACTTGCCGTCCACAATGCTCGGCTCGATTTCGAGCACCTGCTGCGCACGGTTGAGGCACGCCGCAGCGCGCGGAAGCGTCAGAATCACCATCTGCGCCATCATCACAAAGAACAGGATCAGGATCGCGTATTCCAACACGGCCGAGATGCTGCCGATTTGCATGGCATGGACGCCCGCGCGGTTGCCGCCCACCCACAGCACCGCCACCTCGGCGATGTTCATCAAAAAGAAGCTGGAGCTGTCGAGACCCACAAACAGGTGGTTAACCTTGATGGCGTTGGCCGCGTAATCGCTAAACACCTCGTCCAGGCGCTGCTCCTCGTGGCGCTCCTTGTTAAATGCGCGGATAACGCGCACGCCCACGATATTTTCGCGCAGCACCACGTTCATACGGTCGATAAAGCTCTGCAGTCGCATAAAGATCGGCGCGGCGTTGGCAACGGTAAAGACCGCCGCCACCAGCACGATCGCAACCACCACGCCCAGCAGCGTGCCCATGGCAGGATCGATAAACCAGGCAAAGATGATGCCCGCCACGGCCAAGAACGGTACCGGCAGCACCAACTGAATCGTCTGCAGGACAGCTTGCTGAATCACGTTGATGTCGTTGAGCGAGCGCGTGATCATCGAACCCGTGCCAAAGCGCTCAAAGTCGCTGGCGGACAGCTCGAGCGACTTGTCGTACACGGCATTGCGGATATCGCAGGCCACGTTGGCGGCCAGGCGCGCCGAAAGATAGCAGCCCAACACCGTGCCGCCGCTGGCCATGCCGGTCGCGATAAGCATGTACAGGCCGTTGCGTAAAATATAGTCGACATCGCCCGTGGTAATACCGGTGTTGACCATGTTCGCCAGCATCGTTGGAACCAACAGCGTACCGACGTTATCTATCAGCACCGCAAACAGCGTCACCGCGATCAGACCGCGATACGGCCTCATAAACCTCATTAAGAGTCGCATGTGTCCCCCTCGCCCTTATCGTCTGCCTCGTTCTCGGCGGCCACTTGCCGTTTAAATGCCTCGCACTCTTCGTTCAGAACATGGGAGAATTTACCGACCAGGCGCATGATCTCGCGCTGTTCCCACGGCTCGAGCGCTTCGAATGCCTGTTGCTCGGCTTTTTGCGCCGGTAACGCGTAGCGCCTGGCAAACCGCACGCCTTCTTCGGTCAGTCGCACAACCTTGTTCTTACGACTGCCCTCGGCAAACTCCAACGTCGCAAGCTCTCGCGCCCTAAGCGTCTTGATCGCCGAATTGATGGTCTGTTTGCTGTAGAACCATTCACTCGTCAGCCGACTCACGGCAACGCTTCCGCCCGCTGCACTCGTGTCGACGAGCATCCAGTAGGCGCAGTCCGAAAGACCGCAGGCGCGCGCGAACTCCGAATAGATACGGTCAAGCCCGTTGAGCATCCGGTCGAAATCGACCAGGCTAACTACACTATTCATCTCTCCCACCATTCGATAGTCCGAGTTTTGACCAATTTATATCTCTACATTAGTCCGAGTTTTGACTATCGTCAATAAGCTCGTTGTTTATAGTCGGCTCTACATAAGCATATCGACAAAAAAGACCGCCGGCGCGGGGGCGGCGCCGGCGGTTGCGAGAGAATATCGATTGTTGGCTGTTAAGCAGCGACGGCCTCGTAGACCGTGGCGCCCGAGAAGCTGTCGTGCAGGCTCTTGCCGCAGATCCACGGCAGTTCGACGACCTCGCAGACCGTGTTGACTAGCTCGGAGCAGTCAGTAAAGTGGCCCTTATCGTTGAGGGCCTCGCAATCCTGAACACGCCAATAGCCATCGGTGTGCGTGATGTAGTACTCGTGATCATTGATCGACACGAAAGCGCGCGTCTTGGAACGCAGCAGCTTCAGAAATCCTTCGAAGTCGGTCTCGACGACATCTCCAGCCTGGAACATGATGTTACCTCCTGGCCCGGCGCCACCATGGCGCGTTGATAAACGTTGGTGCTCCTTTAGTAAAACCTTTATCAGAGCTTATGCGCGCATCATTTAGGCAAGTGGTAAAAAACCGCAGGGTAGACGTGATAAAACGTTTAACCATCCCACCGGTTTGTCACATTCTGAAGGTACTTTTATGCAAACCTACTTTCCCAATTGGAATCTATCCTTTTGGCCAGGCAATTGACCGTCTATCGTTTGAGCCCAACGGGTATGAACGGGGCATCTGCAACGCCACCGCAAGGAGACACCATGGAGACCATCGAAGCACTCATTCACCGCCGCAGCTGCCGCAAATACAGCGATCGTCCCGTCGAGGCCGAAAAGCTTGCACGTATTATCGAAGCCGGCCAATATGCACCGAGCGGCATGGGCCGCCAGCCGGTGACGTTTGTCGCCGTCACCGACCCCGCGACCGTCGAGCGTCTCTCACAGCTCAACGCCCAGGTCATGGGCAGCAACGGCGACCCCTTCTACGGTGCCAAGACCGTTGTGGTGGTGCTGGTTGACCGCAGCGTGCCCACCCATCTGGAAGACGGCTCGCTCGCCATGGGCAACTTGCTCAACGCCGCCTATGCGCTGGGTGTCGATTCGTGCTGGATTCACCGCGCGCATGAGGTCTTTGACTCGCCCGAGGGCCTGGAGCTGCTGGCCAGCTGGGGCCTGCCCGCCGACGGAAGCCTGCGCGGTGTCGGTAACTGCATTCTGGGCTATGCCGAGGACACGCTACCCGAGGCAAAGCCGCGCCGCGACAACGTGGTATACGTCAAGTAGCGCGGGAGTGTCCCAAACTGCCGGCAGAAAAGGAACGTCCCCTTCTGCCGGCAAGCTATGTTGATATTTGAGTTGTCGTCGCTTCGCTTGTCTGGGCCGTTTCGGCGCCATCGCCCTGTTCGTCCTCGTCCTTTTGCGCATCGGCGATGGTGGAGGCCGCCGCAACGATACCGCGCTGGGGCGCGACGCTCGTCTGGGCCTGAGCGCCCTCGACAACTTCTGTACCTACATGCGCGAGCTCGGGCGATTTAAACATTGCGTCCAAGTTGGCGCCACCGCCGGCGTAGCCAAGCGCAGCGAGCGCGATGACGATCACTGCAACGGCGGCCACGATCGGCACGTAGCGATGCCAGCCGGCGGGATTGAGCCCGCTGCGGCGAGCCGCCCCGCGGCTGATGTAGCCGAGCGTTCCGTCGTGCTTGAGCTTTGAGCCCACCACGCGTTTGCGGCCCAACAGCGAGGACTCTGCCTGCATTGCCAAGCGGGCGCTTGCCGAAGGATAGCCGTATTTAGTGCGCTTGAACGAGCCATCAAACCCCGAGGCGTGTTTGCCCCACGTCACCGATGTCGTGCGTCGGTTAACCGGCGCGGCGCTCCGCCTTCTGCGGCTCGGTTTTGAAGTCTCAGCCATATGCCCTCGCACGCCGTAACCAAATCGAAACAATAACGCTTTGGACTGTAGCACACGCGTCGCGCGCGGTCACGGGCGCCTCGCTCAACGGTCATCGTCCTTCAGCAAGCGCCACAGCGTTGTACGGCTTATGCCCAGCACCTCCGCCGCACGGGTTCGGTTGCCGTGGAGATGGTCTACAACCAGATGCGCGATATCTCGCTCGGTATCGGCCAGCGGTCGCAGGATATACAGGTCACTTTCGAGCGTCGGGGCGCCAAAGGTTGCGGTCTTAATCACGTCCTCTTGGGCGAGCACTTCCTCCGCCACAGCGCGGTCCACCGTGCCCGTCCCCGCCAATATATACAGTCGTTCCGAGACCTCGCGAAGCTGCAGATAATTGCGCGGCCAGCGGTAAGCATCGAGCGTCTTCGTCGCCGCGGCAGACAGCGTGGGTGCTGCCGTCTCAAATGCATCAGCGAGATATTCCAAATAGCGCGCAACCTTCGTCGACGCGGCTCCCTGCTCGGCGACTGCCGGCGCCACGCTCACCGCACAGGCGAAGCGCTCGGTCACAAACGCGGCTTGATCACTTTCGCCGCCGCCCGGCATGTCATTCGCTGTCAGCACCACATGGCAGCGCGTCGCCAACGCGGTGTCGGTCATCGTGGAGACCAGCTCGCGGAGGCGCTGGGGGCCAACCGCATTCCAGCCCTCAATGCAAAGGGTCAGCCCCATTTGGAACAACGGCGATTCGGCGCTTTTGAGCACATGGCGCCAACCGCGCTCGGTGAGCTCATCGAGCGCAACGGAAACAAAGGGCTGACCGGCAAAAGGACCGTCCAGATAGAGGCGCTTGGCGATCTCGACCTGACCCGCTCCCAGCTCGCCCTCGAGCATAAGGGGCACACCGCGCGCGTAACTCTCTGCAACCGGCGCAGCCATCGAGGCCGCCCCCTCAACGATGCCGTACGCGCTCGATTCGTAGCGGGCCTCAACCTCGTCGGCGTTGAGCCACTCGATGCCCGCATGCGCCGCGGCACCGCGCACCTCGCGGACCACGACGACCCAAAGCCCCCCGCCCTCTTTGTCGATGGGGCGAACGGTCAGGCTCAGGCGCGTACCCGCACGCCCCATAACCAGACGCGCGCCGTCTCCTATACGGTCGAGACGCTCAGCGACAAAAGCCGCCACATCCCGCTCAAGCGCCGCGTCATTCATGGTCGAGATCGCGACGGCCGCACGCGCATCGATAGCCAATGCCGAGGCCCCGGCAGCAGCTAGGGCATCGGTCAAGATGTTCAGCTTGGCATCGCTATCCATGATTTGCCCCCTGTCCGCAGCGACGTGCAACCGCCGACGGTCGCACGACCGAGTGTTTCAAAATTGAACGATATTGCTCACCAAACACTATAGGGCAGAAAGCGCCGTCCTGCGAGTATAGGTGTTGCCCCGCATCGCCATCCTGGCGGGGCGATAAGAGCTCTTCGGGACTTATAAACCTGCGGACAAGCCATACCCGCAAGAGCTCCTATCGCTCCACCGTGAGAATGCGCTCACCAGCACGCAGCACGCAAATAAGCTACTTCTCTACCAGATTCCCAGCACGTGTTGCATTCCCAAACTCATGCACGCAATGCCAATCCAGCAGCAAAAGCCCAGCGCGATGGGCTTGCCGCCCTTTTTGACCAGCTCGACGATATCGGTATTAAAGCCAATTGCCGCCATGGCCATCACGATAAAGAACTTCGACAGCTCCTTGATGGGCGCCGTGATGGACGCGGGAAGCTGAAGCACCGTGGTGATCACGCTCGCCAGCACAAAGAACAGCACAAACATGGGAAACGCGCGTTTAAGGGAGAACGTGCTTTTGGCGTCGCCGCCGGCCTTGCGCGCCAGATGCATCTGCCAACATGCGAGGACCAGCGTGATGGGAATAATGGCAAGCGTCCTGGTGAGCTTGACCACTGTGGCGCTCTCGAGCACATTGGCGCCGGGATGCATGCTGTCCCAAGCGCTCGCCGCGGCCGTTACGGACGAGGTGTCGTTGATGGCGGTGCCGGCAAACAGGCCAAAGCCCTCGTTGGTCAGCCCGAGCATGCCGCCGAGCGTTGGAAACACGAGCGCCGCGATAACGTTAAACAGGAAGATGACCGAAATAGCCTGGGCAATCTCGCGATCGTCGGCATCGATGACAGGTGCGGTCGCGGCGATGGCAGAACCGCCGCAAATCGACGAACCCACGCCCACAAGCGTCGCGATCTTACCCGGCACGTTCATAACGTGGCAGAGTACAAAGGCGATGACAAGCGAGGTCGAGATTGTCGCCACGATAATCGGCAGCGACTGGGCGCCCTTGGACAGAATCTGGGAGAGGTTCATGCCAAAGCCAAGCAGGATAACCGCGTACTGCAAGACTTTTTTGGACGTATAGGTGACGCCAGCGGCGAGCTGTTCGCGACGATTCTTGGGAAAGACGAGCGCCAGGACCATGCCAAAGAGGATGGCAAATACCGGACCGCCGACCACCTCAATTTGTTTGCCGAGCAACGTCGCGGGAATGGCGATGATTAGGCAGAACAAGACGCCTTTCCAGCGCTCGCGTACGATATTTGCCAGTTGCATATGGGATTCCTTCTTTCTATTTCACGTTTGCGACGGCTTATGATACGGCAACATTGAGCGCAGCCTTGCGCAAACACAGACTAAGATGCCGCAATAGTTCTCAGGCAACAGCCGAATTACCCACCGCGGAGAGCTGATTCGCGGCATAATTAACAACTGACATATGAGTTTGATAGAACAGTTGCGAGGCGCTATGGAAGAATCGATGCACGTCGGCGAGCAGGAAACGAGCCTACAGGACCAGTCCTACCACACCATTCGACGCAAAATCGTCTACCTGGACTACAAGCCGGGCGAAAAGCTGGGCGTCAAGCAACTTTGCGACGACCTAGATATGGGGCGCACCCCTGTGCGCGAGGCTTTGGTTCGTTTGGCGCAGGAAGGCCTGGTGCGCACCGTGCCCCAGAGCGGTACCTACGTCTCGCCCATCAACCTCACCCTTGCCGAGAGTGCCTGTTACATCCGCGAACATCTGGAAAAGCAGGTGATCGTGGAGTGCTGCGCGCGCGCCACGTCGGCTGGCATCGAGCAGCTCGACCGCGCCATCGTGCTGCAGGAAAAGGCCATGGCCGAAGAGGATCGCATCGGCTTCTTTTTGAGCGACAACCTCATGCATCACATGATTTTTAGCATCGCATGTCGCAGCACCGTGTGGTCGTGGCTCGAAGAGACCAATGCCGACCTTGAGCGCTTCCGCTGGCTGCGCGCTGCCACGCAGGTTCTCGACAATCAGGACATCGTGAACGAGCACAAGCAGATTCGCCGCGCTATCGCCGGTCGCGACCCCATCGAAGCGAGCTTTTTGGTCAGCAAGCACCTGCACATGATGTTCCGCAACCAAACCGAGGTTCTGGACCAGTTCCCCGAGTACTTCGAGACCAGCAAGCTCCGCTAACCTGCCAAAAAGGGACAGGTTTATTTTGGCAGGTTTTATCCGAGCAAATGCAACAAGGCCCGGCTCCGTCTTGATGCGGAGCCGGGCCTTAGTCGCTAGAACGGCGGAACCAACTACTCGACCGTGACGCTTTTCGCCAGGTTTCGGGGTTGGTCGACGTCGCAGCCGCGCAGGATGGCGACCTCGCGGGCGAGCAGCTGCAGCGGGACGCTCGCCGTGATGGGGCTGAACACGTCGCGGACTGCTGGCACGCGGATAATGCAGTCGGCGATCTTGTTGATCTCCTCATCGCCCTCGGTGGCAACGACGATGACCTTGGCGCCGCGCGCCTTGCACTCCATGAGGTTCGACACGGTCTTGTCGTAGGTGGCACTCTTGGTGGCCACGGCGATGACAGGGAAGCCCGGGTCGATCAGCGCGATGGGGCCGTGCTTCATCTCACCGGCGGCGTAGGCCTCGGCGTGCAGGTAGCTGACCTCTTTGAGCTTGAGCGCGCCCTCGTAGGAAATAGCGGCACCCATGCCACGGCCCACGAACAGCGCCGACTGCGCGTCCTTGCACAGCAGGGCGGCCTCATGCACGGCCTCGGTTTGGGTATCCAAAATCCACTGGATCTGCTCGGCCGTATCGGAAAGCTCGCGGAACAGCATGCGCGCCTGCTTGGTGGTCAAGCGGTACTTGACCTGCGCCAGCAGCAGAGCCAAAAGCGTAAGGCTCACGACCTGGCCGATGAAGCTCTTGGTCGAGGCGACCGCGATCTCCTTGTTGGCCTTGGTGTAGATGACGCCGTCGCTCTCACGCGCCACGGGGCTGCCCACCACGTTGGTGATGCCGAAGACCTTGGCACCCTTGATGCGCGCATCGCGAATGGCGGCAAGGGTATCGGCCGTCTCGCCCGACTGGGACACGGCAACGACAAGCGTCGTCGGCGTAATGATGGGGTTGCGATAACGGAACTCGCTGGCCGCCTCCACCTCGGTGGGGATGCGAGCCCAGCCCTCAATGAGATTCTTGGCAATGAGGCCAGCGTGATAGCTGGTGCCGCAAGCGATCACGTAGACGCGGTCGATGTCGTTGAGCTCCTCGAGCGAAAGGCCCAGCTCGTCGATGTCGAGCTCGCCGGCCGGCGTCATGCGGCCCACCAGCGTGTCGCGCACGACGCGCGGCTGCTCGTGGATCTCCTTGAGCATAAAGTCGGGATAACCGCCCTTTTCTGCCATGTCCAGGTCCCAGTCGATGTGGGTGACCTTGGGCTCGATAACGTTGCCGGCCTCGTCGGTGTACTCGACGCCTGCGGGCGTAAGCTTGGCAAACTGACCGTCCTCGAGCACCACGACATCGCGGGTGGCGTCGATGAGCGCGATGACGTCGGAGGCGACATAGGCGCCGGTCTCGCCCGCGCCGACCACGATCGGGGAATCCTTGCGGGCCACGGCGATCACGCCGGGCTCGTCAGCGCACACGGCGGCCAGACCATAGGCACCGACCACGTGGGTGCACGCCTCGCGCACGGAGGCCATCAGGTCGTGCGTCTCGGCATAAGCCTCTTCGATCAGATGCGCGAAGACCTCGGTATCGGTCTCGCTCTTAAAGTGGTGGCCGCGACCCTCCAGCTCTTCGCGCAGCTCGGCGAAGTTCTCGATGATGCCGTTGTGGACGATGGCGATACGACCGTCGCAGCTGGTGTGGGGGTGAGCGTTAACGACGGAGGGCTTGCCGTGGGTGGCCCAACGGGTGTGGCCGATACCGCAGGTAGCGTCGCTGTCGATGTTGGAAAGCTCGCTCTCCAGGCCCGCGACCTTGCCCACGCGGCGGATGACGTCGAGGTGCGCCGCGGCGCCCTCGCCCACCTCGAGCGCGACGCCCGAGGAGTCATAGCCGCGATACTCCATACGCTTGAGGCCCGTGACCAGGATGTTCTTTGCAATATCAGAGCCGGTGTAGCCGACGATTCCGCACATAGGATAAATCCCTTCGTTCGCGTGACTGCAAGACGTCCACGCACAGGGGGCGCTGAGACGTATAACGTTCGAGTATTGTACTCACGCAAACGCAAGCTGATATACCAGAAGTGGTATCTCAACTTAGATACCACCCGATGCACACACGTCCAGCCGGTCCAAACCACCACAAAAGCACCTGTCCCCTTCGTGGTGGTTTGAGCTGGCAACAGCGTTTCCCCAGATAAAACCTGCCAAAATAAACCTATCCCTCTTTGGTAGGTTTGGGATGCTACAATCTGGCTTGTACTTGAAACGCATCAAAGGGGCCGCTATGGCAAAGGTAAAAATCAGCGACGTCGCGCGCGAGGCCGGGGTTTCGCTGGGCACGGTTTCCAACGCGCTCAACCATCCCGAAAAGTTGCGCCCCGAGACCCTCAAGCTCATCAACGAGACCATCAGTCGCCTTGGCTACCTGCCCAACCAAAGCGCCCGTCAGCTCGCGGGCGGCGCCACCAAGTCCTTTGGCCTGGTGCTCCCCCGTCTCGATCACGGCTTTTCGCTCCAAATCGCCAGCGGCGCCCACAACGAGGCCCGCAAGCACGGCTACGACTTGCTCATCGCCAACGCCGATAACGACGATATTCTCGAGGACCATTACCTGCGCTACTTTATGGGCACCCAGATGTCCGGCGTCATGGTTCAGCCCATGGCATCCCCCGACTGGCACCCCGCCATGACCAAGATGCCCGTGCCGATCGTCCATCTGGACATCCATTGCTCCGAGCCCGGCTACTACGTAGCGGCCGACAATGAGGCCCAGGGTCGCATCATTGCCGAACTTGCCATCGCCCGCGGCGCGCACCATATTGTCGTCGTCGGCCGAGCAGCATTTATGCAACTCACCCTGCGCGTCCTTGGCATTCATAAGGCGCTCGCCCTGCACCCCGATATCAAGATCGAAGTCATCGACGCCGGCGAATGGAATACCGCTGCCGACGGCTACGGCATCGGTGCCCAAATCGCCGAGCGCCCCGCGGACGAACGTCCCGATTTTGTCGTCGGCCTGACCGATGTGTTGGCCTCGGGTGTCGTTTCGGCACTGGTCGACAAGGGCATCTCTGTCCCCGGGCAAGTACGCGTGGCCGGATGCGACGGCAACCCGCTCGCTTGGAGCGGATCGGTCCCGCTCACTACGGTAGCGCCCCCGGGCTACGAGATTGGCCGCAAGGGTGTCCAACTGCTGATGGAGCAAATCGAGAACAAGGCCCCGGCAAAGATCAAGCATATCCGTGTCGGCTCCGCAGTGCGTACCGTCACCGCAGTCGCCGCCGAGGATATCAACCGCCAAGAACTGGTACGTCCGTTCCTACTGGAACGCGCCAGCACCCAGGCAAGCAGCCAGACCGACGCCACGGCCATCAACCTCGGTGCGTATCTATAGCACGCCCGCGAGTATGCTAAGTCGCCGCTTAAGCAAAAGGGGCCCGACCATTGCCGGACCCCTTTTGCTTAAGCGCAAACGTGAGCAATCGCTCGTTTCAACGCCGCAATTTTCTAGCGCACAGTCTTGATTGCCGCCGCCAGGTCGAACAACGTATCGAGCACGGCCTCGCAGCCATCCACCACGTCCTGCGGCAGCGGCACAATATCGGGGACGGCAAAGACGTGGCAGCCGGCCGTGATGCCCGAGACGCAACCATTGCGCGAATCCTCGACCACGGCGCACTCCTCGGGGGCAAAGCCCGCACGCTCGCAGGCGAGCAGATACATCTCGGGGTCGGGCTTGCCGTGCACGACGTC
Source organism: Collinsella sp. (assembly GCA_048362915.1). GTDB lineage: Bacteria > Actinomycetota > Coriobacteriia > Coriobacteriales > Coriobacteriaceae > Collinsella. Next base: position 594 of record DBFPAR010000003.1, on the reverse strand, counting down.
CTCGCCACACGTTACCGTTTCAAACTTGTCAAAAAGACCGACCATCTTAAGGTTGCGCTCGGCCGTAACGAGGCGCGACGACGTCGCTAGGCCCACGTGATAGCCCGCAGCTAGCAGCTCGTCTAGGCACTCGGCGGCGCCGGCCTTAAGTTCCAGTTCGGTCTTGACCATCTCGTCGCGAATCTCCTTGTGGCGACGATAGATCGCCTCGGTGGTTTCGTGGCTGCCATAATGCTTATCGAGGATGTCCATAACATCGGGCAGCGTGCGGCCGATAAACTGATGGATCAGCGCTTCATCAATCGCGAGCCCCAGCTCAGCGGCGCCTGCCTTCCAGGCCTTAATCCCCAAACGCTCGGTATCGACCAGCGTTCCATCCATGTCAAAAATAACAGCCTTGATCATATCGGTCCCCCATCGACTCTCGCTGTCGCGTTGCTGCAACTCTACCGCATTTGGCAACTTGTATATAACGTTGTTAGCGCCGGAATAATTTAGCCAAATATAGTCGGCCGAGATTGACCAATCCCGGCCGACCCATTTTAGCCAACACGCCCGCATCTATGACTTTCCTATCGCATTCCTACATCCCCT
>DBFPAR010000002.1:0-56873 GCA_048362915.1 Collinsella sp. | reverse complement strand
GTTGCGGCGCGGCTGCGCCTATGGCACTTCAACATCATTGTCGCAGCCCCGACCCGCGGTCACGAGCGGGGGCTCCTATCTTTTTAGTGCCCTCGGATTGGGTCATAGTGTCTGTCGGTGCCAAAACATCGACATTGCCATGATCCAGACCTGCTAAAAGATAGTCGTTGGGGACGTTCTTGTTTGACTAGTCGTTTAAGAACACCCAACGACTACATAGCATGAGAGTGGATAATCTCCCGGTTTGAGCCTGCATCCAAGCTTAAAGTGGGAGATTATCCACTCTCATTTCGTTTGTTGATTTCGATGCCTACATTTGTAGGAACAGTTCGTGGAGGCGGGTGTCTTCGTCGAGTTCGGGGTGGAAGGTTACGCCGAGCTGGTTGTCTTGGCGGGCGGCGACGATGCGGCCATCGACTTCGGCCAGGGCCTCGGCATCGCCGTGCACCTCAACGATGCGGGGCGCGCGGATAAACGTCAGCGGCACTTCACCGTCGATGCCGGCTACCTGCCCCTTGGTTCGAAAGCTGCCGAGCTGCCTGCCGTAGGCATTGCGCTCAACGAGCACATCCATGGTTGCCAAACGCGGCGTGCCCTTATCGTCATGGGCGGCAAGATCGTGAGCCAGTAGAATCAGGCCGGCGCAGGTGCCCAGGACGGGCATGCCTTCAGCGATACGGGCACGAAGCTCCTCGAGCATGCCCAACTCATCAAGCAGCTTCCCCTGAACGGTGGACTCACCGCCGGGAAGTACCAGACGGTCAAAGTCCTGCTTCAAATCGGCCGCCTGCCTCAGCTCAATACAGTGTGCGCCCAGCTCGGATAGTCTTGCCTCGTGCTCGGCAAATGCGCCTTGGACCGCCAGCACGGCGACCGTTTGGTCTGCATAATCGCTCATGTGCGATCCTTTCTGCTGGACTAGCGCCCGCGCTCTTCCATGATAATCTCGATCTCGTCGGCGTTGATGCCCACCATGGCCTCGCCCAGGTCCTCTGAAAGCTCGGCAATGAGCTTGGCATCGGTGAAGTTTGCCACGGCCTTGACGATGGCGGCTGCGCGCTTGGCGGGGTCGCCGCTCTTAAAGATGCCCGAGCCGACAAACACGCCTTCGGCGCCCAGCTGCATCATCAGCGCGGCGTCGGCGGGGGTCGCTACGCCGCCGGCGGCAAAGTTCACGACGGGAAGCTTACCCGTGGCATGGACCTCGCGCACCAGCTCGACCGGAACCTGCAGTTGCTTGGCTGCCTCAAAGAGCTCGTCGTTGCGCAGGGCAACAACGTCACGGATCTGCTTTTGGATCTTGCGCATGTGACGCACGGCCTGAACGACGTCGCCCGTACCCGGCTCACCCTTGGTGCGAATCATCGTGGCGCCTTCGGCAACACGGCGCAGCGCCTCGCCCAGATTACGGGCGCCGCAGACAAACGGCACGTCAAACTGGGTCTTGTCGATGTGATAGACGCCATCGGCAGGGGAGAGAACCTCGGACTCATCGATGTAGTCGATCTCGATGGCCTGCAGGACCTGCGCCTCGACGATGTGACCGATGCGGCACTTGGCCATGACGGGGATGGAGACGGCCTCCTGGATGCCCTTGATCATCTTGGGGTCGCTCATGCGCGAGACGCCGCCTGCGGCACGGATGTCGGCCGGGATGCGCTCGAGGGCCATGACGGCGCAGGCGCCTGCCTCCTCGGCGATGCGTGCCTGCTCGGGCGTGGTAACGTCCATGATGACGCCGCCCTTGAGCATCTGCGCGAGCTCGCGATTGAGTTTGACGCGGTCGGCCTTGCTGTTCTGTTCTGCCATGGTTGCTCCCTTGGTTGGCATGTGCATTGCTTGACGGAATATCCTATCGGGGAGCTGGGTATGGCGAAATACTCAGTTTTCGAGATAATAACAAGGTCAGACTAATACCAGATTGAATGGCTTAATAAGGTCAGGTGATAGGCTCATGCTTGACTACAATTTGGAAAAACGCGGCGAAGCATCGCTCTATGAGTATGTTTACCAGCAAATTCGAGACGATATTGTTGCTGGACGCATTGCGGCGGGGGAGCATTTGCCGTCTAAGCGCGCCTTTGCCAGTCATCTGGGAATCAGTGTCATTACTATCGAAAATGCATATAGCCAGTTACTTGCCGAGGGCTATATTTGCTCAATGCCGCGTCGTGGCTACTACGCTTGCGAGCTTCCGGATGCACCGGTTTTGGCTTCGGCTGCGGAGGGCATCGACCGAGATGCCGCCTCTGCTGGTCCTAGCGCGCATGATGTCAACGGACAGGTCGAGCGATTCGATGCGCTTTCTCCTTCTGCTTTGGAGGCGGCGCGGCTTTGGCAAAGCGCGCTACGGGCGACGCTGGCATCCGAAGACGAGCGCGAAATCTTTTCGCCCGCACCGGCGCAGGGCACTGCTCGGCTGCGACGCGCAATTGCTCACCATCTGCACGGGACAAGGGGTATGAATGTCGACCCCAACAACATCGTTATCGGTGCGGGCGCCCAGCTGCTCGATACCATGTTGGTTCAGTTGCTTGGCGCGGACAAGGTGTATGCGGTTGAGGATCCGGGCTATTTGCGTCTGACGCGTATCTATCAGGCTATGGGCTGCAAAGTTCGACATATCCCGTTGGATGATGAGGGCGTGGACTTGAGCACTCTGCAGAAAAGCGGGACCGATGTCCTTCACCTGATGCCGTCCCATCAGTATCCGACCGGTCTTGTGACGAGCATTGCGCGTCGCTATGCGCTTCTGAGCTGGGCCGCTGAGCGACCAGGTCGGTATCTCATCGAAGATGACTTTGATTGTGAGTTTCGCCTTGCCGGGAAGCCGATTCCCGCGCTCGCGTCGATTGATGCCGCCCAGTCGGTTATCTACACCAACACGTTTTCGAAGAGCCTTTCATCGGCGTTGCGTCTAGCGTACATGGTGCTGCCCGATGAGCTGATGGAGCGGTTTAGGTGCAACCTTGGTTTCTATGCCTCGTCGGTTAGCTCCATAGATCAAGTTGCATTGGCTCGCTTGCTGGAATCGGGTGATTACGAGCGTCATGTGAACCGCGTGCGCGTTCGTGCCCGCGAGGCGCGTGATGGCCTAGTGGCGCTTGTACGGAAGGCATTTCCGGCAGGGGAAGTCTCGATCGAGCATGCAGACGCGGGCCTTTACTGTATCGTGGTTGCGGAGCGTAGAACGGGCGGAAGCACTTTTGCACGGGCCCTCACGCGCTCGAGTATCCCGTTTATCGATATCAGTGACTGTTATTGGTGTGCCGATGGCGCATCTGTCCCTGAAAACTCAAGTCAAATTCTTGTTCAGTATGATGATCTGAGTCCAAAAGTGCTTAATACCTTGGAATTGCAGCTAATGGGGGCGCTCTGCAATCTAAGTGAGTAGACTTTTAGCACTTTGGCGACCAGGCAGTTTTGTAACAAGCTATCTACCTGCGGTTTTGAAAAGCAGGATGACCGGCCTGCTCGGGATGTTCAAAAAAGTCTACTCACTTGCCGCGCAAAGCTTCTACATGAGAAAAAATGGGGTTTTCAACAGGGTTTCGTCCAGCTCTCGGCAAGCTTTTGGCCAGTTGGGGAGGGCTGTTGAAAACTTGGCAGTCCGTTCGGCGCCATTTTTGCTGCGTTCGCGCCAATGCGTGACTGATTGGGTTGAAATTCGTGTTTTCCTGTGCCTATGAAGGATCTACTTTGTGACATATCAGCTTTTAGGTACTGGCGTTTGCCTCCTCAAGTCCGCGCTTTGTGTCCGCCGCTTCCACGACCGGAAGAAGACCGGCAGCGATATGATCTCGCCCGCAACCCGACGGCTGCGGTCGCGCTCGGTTTTCCGTTGTATACATTGGTTCGGACGAGAAACAAACGGACTTGTCCTGCCAGCATTAGGCAGCGGCTGTTTCTTGGTGAGCTCCCCAGGGAATCCGTGCTGGAAACGGAGCATGGGTTTTTGGTTACGTCTCCTCTACTGACGACATTCATCATGTCGCGGCATCTGACGGATCTTCAGCTTCTTTTGGTATTGGCGGAGATGTGTGGCTTGTTTGCGGTGTGTGCCCTGCCGGCGGCACTTGAGGCGGAGCTTTCGCGTGCAATTGATTCGGGCGCGATTTCGACAACGGTCGGTTGGGTGCGCTGCCCGTCCGAGGACGGCATCGCCTCAAATTTATGGCGTCGAGACGCTTTGGTTTTGGGCGGAGACCTTGACCGTTTTTGTTCAGATGTTTGCGGGATGCGTTGCGGCAATAGATTTATGGCGGTATCGCAACTCGTTCCATTGGGTGCCGCGTCGCCTTTTGAGGTCGAGGCGTATTTGTTGCTTGGACTGCCGCGAGCCCTGGGAGGCGAAGGTTTTTGCGGCATAGAGCTTAATGTTGAAGTGATGCTAAGCACAAGTGCTCGAGCGATTGTGGAAAAGTCCCGTGTATATATCGACCTACTTCTTTCTTCGCCGGACGGCAGGCGACAGGTGGCCATTGAATGTCAGGGAAAGGCCTCGCACGGACGCGCAGGGGATGGCTTGCGTGACGCTGACCGCATGACGGCCCTTCAGGCCATGGGCTACGATGTACTTCTCCTGACACACAGACAGATATCCGATGAGGATAGATTCCGCGCGATCGTTAAGGCCATATGCAGGATGCTCGATGCTGAATATCGTGATAAAAGCTCGGATGAGCAAAGGGCTGAGACATTACTCCGGTCTGAACTATTCGTTGACTGGACAAAATTGGGAGTAATTGACGGAAAGATGCCCGTTAGACACAAAACGGCTCAATCGTGGACGGCTGCGGTTCTAAGTGAGTAGACTTTTGGCACTTTGGCGACCAGGCCGTTTTGCAACAAGTCATTTACCTGCGGCTTTATAAAGCAATATGGGTGGTGTGCTCGGCAAGTTCCAAAAAGTCTACTCACTTAGTTTTTGACGAGAAGCCGATGCCGAAGGCGGTCCTATTTCAGGGCGTTAACAAGTTCGTGAGGCACGAAAAAGGCCCGAACCAATACGGTCCGGGCCTCATCGAGCTTGAGGTTATGTCTCAGGCGGTTGGCTTAGCCAAAGTAGCGCTTGAGCAGGCCGGCGAAAGCCTTGCCGTGGCGGGCCTCGTCGCGAGCCATCTCGTGCACGGTGTCGTGGATGGCATCGAGGCCGGCGGCCTTGGCACGCTTGGCAAGATCGGTCTTGCCGGCGGTGGCGCCGTTCTCGGCCTCAACGCGCATCTCGAGGTTCTTCTTGGTGGAGTCGGTCACGACCTCGCCCAGGAGCTCGGCGAACTTGGCGGCATGCTCGGCCTCCTCGTGGGCAGCCTTTTCCCAGTACAGGCCGATCTCGGGATAGCCCTCGCGATGAGCGACGCGAGCCATGGCCAGGTACATACCGACCTCAGAGCACTCGCCCTCAAAGTTGGCGCGCAGGTCGGCAACGATGTCCTCAGAGACACCCTCCATCTTGGCGACGCCCACGACGTGCTCGGCGGCCCACTCGAGCTGGCCCTCCTCCTGCTTCAGGAAACGAGAACCGGGAACGCCGCACTGGGGGCACTTAAAATCCTCGGGCAGCTGGTCGCCGTCGAACTCTTCCACATAACCGCAAACGGGGCAAACAAACTTCATGATTCGATCCTTTCGATCGATGGCGATTGCGCGCTCGTCCGGTCCCGTAAGGGCCCTCTCCGGACGTGCGTCTTGACGAGTTCTATTATCCATAAATGCAACCAAATGTGAAGCCTATTAGGAATGATTTTTAATAAAACAATTTTGAGATATGAAGATGTTGATTGATTAACGATTGGCAGGCCGTCTTTGACCGCCGCTGAGTACAATCGGGCGAGCAAATGTTGACCTATCAACAAATGAAGGAGTTTCCTTTATGCATCTAGCCCGTCGTGCCTGGTGCCGAACATATCAGACGGTTTTTCGCATTGCATTGCCGATCCTGCCCTATACCGAGCCGCGCATTTTAGAGCATGCCGAGGATGTGCCCGCGGTGCTTCAAAAGCGCTCGATCCAGAAGGTCCTTATCGTGACGGATCCCGGCATTGCCCGTCTGGGGCTCACGGCACCGCTCGAGACGGCGCTCGCATGCAGGGGGATTGGCGTTACGGTCTATGCCGAAACGCGTGCAAACCCCACGGTTTCAAACGTGGAAGAAGCGGCGTCCCTGTATCGAGAGAGCGCCTGCCAGGCCATTATCGGCTTTGGCGGTGGCTCGGCCATGGACTGTGCCAAGGGCGTGGGCGCACGCATTGCGCAGCCAAACAAGCCCATCAACAAGATGCGTGGCCTGCTGCGGATTCATCGTCGCCTGCCGCTGCTCATCGCCGTTCCCACTACCGCCGGTACGGGAAGCGAAGTCACGCTTGCGGCGGTAATTACCGATGACGGGACGCACTACAAATACCCCATTAACGACTTTGTGCTCATCCCGCGTTTTGCAGTCCACGACCCCGAGTTTACGTGCGGCTTGCCCGCTTCCATTACGGGGCAGACGGGCATGGACGCCCTGACGCATGCCGTTGAGGCCTTTATCGGGCGAAGCACCACGCCCTATACGCGCAAGATGGCGCGACAGGCGGTGCAGCTTATCCACGACAATTTGCTCGAGGCCTATGAGCATGGTGACGACATGCGCGCTCGTCGCAATATGCTTTCGGCGGCGTATAAGGCGGGCGTTGCGTTTACCCGCTCCTATGTCGGATATGTGCATGCCATCGCGCACAGTCTGGGCGGCCGATACGGAATTCCGCACGGTTTGGCCAACGCGATCATCCTGCCGCACATGCTTCGCGCTTATGGTGACGCCGCCGCCCCCAAGCTTGCCGATCTTGCTCGCATGGCGGGCATTGCGCCGGCTACCGCGCAGGATAGTCTTGCGGCCGAGGCCTTTATCGATTGGGTCGACCGCATGAACGAGATCCTGGGAATCCCCAAATATGTCTCGGGCATTCGCCGCTCCGACATTCCCGAGATGGCGGCGCATGCCGATGCCGAGGCCAATCCGCTGTACCCCGTTCCGCTTTTGATGGACCGCTTGGAGCTCGAGCGTATGTACGAGGTCGTCGCGGGTGGTATGTTTGAGGACGAGAACTAGGAGGGTGCCATGAACACCGAGGAAATTGCGCGCATCGTCGGCGATCAGCGCACTTACTTTAAAACGCACGCTACGTTTGATGTTGATGCCCGACGTCGCGCGCTCGTGAGTTTACGCGATGCGGTACGGGCGCACGAGGCCGATATTGCCCATGCACTCAAGACCGATTTGGGAAAGTCGCATGACGAGGCATATATGTGCGAGATCGGCACGTCGCTTTCCGAGATTCGTCATCAGATCGCTCACGTGGCTCGATGGAGTCGTCCGCGCCTGCGTCCGTGTGACCTTGCCAACGCCGTGAGCGCGTGCAAAACGCAAGCCGTGCCCTATGGCGTCACGCTCATCATGGCTCCGTGGAACTACCCGTTTTTGCTAACACTCGAGCCGCTCGCCGGCGCCCTTGCCGCGGGCAATACCGTGGTCATCAAGCCGAGTGCCTATGCTCCGGCATCGAGCGCGGTGCTCAAGCAAATCTGTGAAGAGGCATTTGATCCGCGCCTGGTGACGGTTGTCGAGGGCGGGCGCGCCGAGAACGAAGCGTTGCTCGATGAGTGCTGGGACAAGATCTTCTTTACCGGTAGCGTTCCGGTCGGCAAGCTCGTCATGGAGCGCGCGAGTAAAAACCTCACGCCCGTGACGCTTGAGCTGGGCGGCAAGAGCCCCTGCATCGTGGATGCGACGGCAAACTTGAAGGTCGCGGCACGGCGTATCGCCTTTGGCAAATGGCTCAACGTAGGGCAGACCTGCGTGGCGCCCGACTACCTGCTGGTCGATACGCGCGTGCACGACGAGCTGCTGGGCCTCATCAAGGAAGAGGTCCGCCGTATGTTTGGCGAGCATCCGCTCGATAACGAGGATTACGGGCATATCGTCAATGCTAAGCATTTTGCGCGCGTGCGCGGGCTGATCGATCCCGATAAGGTCGTGCTGGGAGGCACGGCGCGCGAGTCGTCGCTCAAGATTGAGCCGACGATCCTAGACGGCGTGACCCCCGATGACGCCGTGATGCAGGAGGAGATCTTCGGTCCCATCTTGCCGGTGCTGACGTTTGAGAGCCTAGACGAGGCCGAAGCGTTTATTACGGATCGTCTGACGCCGCTGGCCCTGTATATCTTTAGTCAGGACCGCGCAGTTCAGCAGCGCTTCGTGCGTTACGTGCCCTTTGGCGGTGGCTGTGTCAACGACACGATCATGCACTTGGCTACGAGCCATATGGGCTTTGGCGGCATGGGCGCGAGCGGTATGGGGCAGTACCATGGACGCGAGAGCTTCGATACGTTTAGCCACAAGAAGAGTATCGTGAACAAGGCAACTTGGCTGGACGTGCCGTTTCGGTATGCGCCCTACGCAAGCTGGAAGCACAAGTTCGTGCGCATGTTTGTGCATTAGAAAAGGGCGCAGGTAATACGAACAAGTGTTCCTATTACCTGCATTTTGCGTTAGACTACTGTTATGGAGCACGGATGGGCCAACTCCCTTTAGAAGGGATTTGGTATGAACGTAAGCGATGTTATTTCGTTATTGGCGTTGTTGATTGCGGCTATCGAACTCGGTCTGTTTATCGGCCGAATGAAATAGCCGCCCCCGCGTAAGCGAAGACGGCCACTTCTCACGATGAAAACGTGTATCGGAGTTGGCAAGACCCGCGGCAACGAGTGCCATCCGTGTTCCTATCTTATCTGCAAGCGTTCTGTCGCGCAAGCGTTGAGGCAAACGATTGAAGGACGCAGACAGGATGTATTTGTGTCCGCACGGGACCGTAGACTTCTCAATAAGGTTACACACCGGTTTATCCGGCCGTTAGAGGAGCTGCTATGTACGAGCCTTCGCGTGTTCTTCTGTCATTTCACATTGCAGGATTTCAGTATGCCGATGGCGCCTTGGTCTTGGGCGATCTTAAAGCGGGCGATAAACTGACGCTGTGTGCCGAGCGCGATAATCCCCATGACCCCGAGGCAGTTGCGATCTACTATGGCAAGACCAAACTTGGCTACGTTCCGGGAAACGAGGTCGGCCCACTGTCCCTGATGATGTATTACGGCCACGAGGACGTATTTGAGGCCCGTGTGCAACAGGTTGCCCCCGAACGCAGCCCGTGGCATCAGGTGCGCGTTGGGCTCTATGTGGTGGATGCTCGCTAGTCGGCAAGGGAGGCTGTCATGTTTGATGACGATGACCTGTTCGATCTGACAGATGATCCGTTTGAGTGGGATATGCTACTCGATGACGATGAGTTGGAGCAGGACCGTAGGAAACGGCAGGACAAGAAAACTCAGAGTGACGCTTCGAAAAAGCGAGACAAGCGCCGCCGCGGACTGTTCGGTGGGCTCTTTGGATAACCGCCGCATCGCTACGTCTGTATACTTAGCACGAGTTGAACACGTTGCGAAATGAGGACATAGACGATGATGTGGTTTACCGCCGACCTGCACCTGGGCGATACGAATATCTTGCACGATATGGATCGGCCGTTTGATTCGGTCGAGGAGATGAACCGCAAGGTCATCGATGCCGTCAATGAGTGCGTGGCGGCGGACGACCGTCTCTATATTCTGGGTGACTTTACTTATCGTTTGCCCCTGGCGGAGGCGGTGCGCCTGCGCGAACGCATCGAATGCCAGAACGTAACGCTCATCCGTGGTAACCATGACGGCGACTGGGAAGATCCAGCTGCGCCCCAAATCTGGGATGACGTGCGCGATTATCTGGAAGTCGCTCCCGGCTATGCCAAGGGCCATCGTCTGGTTATGAGCCACTACCCCATGCTCAGCTGGAACGGCAAGGCACGTGGCGCCATTATGCTGCATGGGCATATCCACAGCAGGGGTGACCGCACCAACGCACGCAACCGCGATCGCGAGCGCCCGATCCTGCGCTATGACGTTGGCCTTGATGCCAACGACTACAGACCCGTAAGCCGCGATCAAATCCTGGGCTTCTTTGGACTGTAATTCTCGAACCACCACAAAGGGGACAGGCACCTTTGTGGTGGTTCTGGCGCCGTTGCCATTATGGCGGCGGCGCCTTTTTTGTCCGCGTGGCGCGGTAGAGTGTAGGCGGTTGAAATTTGCGTCCATCGAGGAGCTGCTATGAACGAGATCAAGTGCCCGCATTGCGGCGAAGTTTTTAAGGTCGATGCGTCCGGCTATGCGGATATCGTCAAGCAAGTGCGCGATGCCGAGTTCTCGCGCGATCTTGATGAGCGCGTAGCGGCGGCTCGACGCGAGGGCGAGCAGGCGCTGGAGCTTGAGCGTTCGCGTTCGGCGTCTGCCCTGCAGGAGGCGGAGTCTCAACGCGACGCTCAGCTTGTCGAGCAGAAGAACACTGCGGATCAGAAACTGGCGCAAGAGGTTGCCAAGCGCGATGCTGAGCTTGCCGAGCTGCGCGCTAAGCTCGAGGGCGCTGCCGCAGAGCGCGAGAGTGCAAGCCAGCGCGCGGCGGTTGAGGCACGAGCCAATGCTCAAAAAGAGAATGCCGAACTCCAGCGTGAGATTGATAGCCTGCGTGCGCAGCTTGGGCGCAAAGATGACGAAGCAAAGCTTGCCGAGTCGGCGGCGCGCAACGCTGCTCAAAACGATTTAGCTGCACGCGACGCTCAGATTGCCGAGCTGCAGGCCAGGCTTGCCGCGGCGGACAAGGCCCAGGAGATGGCGCTTGCCGCTGCCGCGGCAGAGTCGCAGCGTGAGCTCGATGCCGCTCGCAGCGAGGCCGAGCGCGCGTTTGCTGACTATCGCGCGAAGGTGCAAGAGAAGTTTTCCGCCGCAAAGGCTCAGTCCGAGCAAGAGGCCGAGGGCCTGCGTGCCCAGCTGCGCGAGCAGGAACTGATGGCAAAAATGAACCTGTCAGAGGCGGTCGCCGCGGCGGAGCGAGAGCGCGATGAGGCGCGTGCCAAACTGACGAGCGAGCTGGCGGTGCGCGATTCTCGCGAGGAACAGGTCAAGGCGGCACACGAGCTCGAGCTTGCGCAGGCCAAGCGCGCGAGCGATGACCTGATTCGCTACAAGGACGAAGAGATTGAGCGCCTTAAGGACATGAAGGTCCGCCTGTCCACCAAGATGGTGGGCGAGTCGCTCGAGCAGCACTGCGAGACCGAGTTTAACCGTCTGCGCATGACGGCGTTTCCTAACGCGTACTTCGAGAAGGATAACGATGCGTCCGAGGGCACCAAGGGCGACTTTATCTTCCGCGAGTGCGACGCAAGCGGTAACGAGGTCATTTCGATTATGTTCGAGATGAAAAACGAGAACGACGAGACCGCGACCAAGCACAAAAACGAGGACTTCTTTAAGAAACTCGATCACGATCGTCGCCAGAAAGGCTGTGAGTACGCGGTGCTCTGCACACTGCTCGAGCCCGAAAGCGAGCTCTATAACGCAGGGATAGTCGACGTGAGTTACCGCTATGAGAAGATGTACGTGATCCGCCCGCAGTTCTTCATTCCCGTGATCACGCTGCTGCGCAACGCCGCCATGGGTTCGCTGCGCTATAAGCAGGAGCTGGCGGAGTACAAGCAACAGAACATCGACGTCACGAACTTCGAGGCCAAGATGGAGAAGTTCAAGAACGACTTCGGCCGCAACTATGAGCTTGCGAGCCGTAAGTTCCAGACGGCGATCGAGGAGATTGACAAGACGATTAGCCATCTGCAGAAAACCAAGGAGGCATTGCTGTCCTCCGAGAACAATTTACGTCTAGCCAACAAGAAGGCCGACGATCTTACCATTCGCAAGCTCACCTGGGGCAACAAGACCATGAAGGCGGCGTTTGACGAGGCGCGCGGGGCTGCGACAGGGGCAAACGATGAGCCCGCCGAGGCGGATTCGTATGAGGTCGAGGATGCCGAGTAGGGGATAGCGTATAGTGCAAAAGCGGGGCCGCTGGCGATATTGCCAACGGCCCCGCTTCGTTCCAGTATGTACGGCTAGTCCTCGAGCAGGTCCTCGATAAAGCCGACGCGGTAGTTTTTGAAGATGACCTCGCCGCCGTCTTGCGTGGCATCCAGGTCGACATCGCCCATGATGCCAAAGTCGTGGTCGCCATCCTCGTCGGCAAAAATCTGGTGCACGTGCCACACGTGATCGGTCTTCTCGTCGCTCCCGTCGATGGTAAACATCGCGGCGCTGCGGGCATCTCCGTCGGTGAGGATTTCCTCGTGCTGCTCATGGTAGGCATCGAGCGCCTTTTGCCAGCGGACCTCGCTCATGCCCCAGTCCTCGTCGAGTTCGCCCAGGTCGCGAACGTGCTCGCGGGCGGCAAGGGTCACGCGGCGGAAGAGTGCGTTGCGCACCAGCAGCGTGCAGCCGCGACGGTCCGCAACGACCTCGTCGATGCCCTGCGGCGGCGCGGCGTCGAGGGCCGCCGGGTTGCCGGCGTTCTCCCACTCGTCCACCAGGCTCGAGTCGACCGAGCGCACCACAAAGCCGAGCCACGAAATGATGTCGCGCAAGCGCTCATCGCGCTTCTCAATGGGCACGGTGCGATCGAGGGAGCGGTAGGCCTCGGCTAGGTAGCGCAGCAGAATGCCCTCGGAGCGGGCGATGCCGAGCTTTTGGATATAGCCCTTAAAGTCGCTCGCGCTCTCCAACATGTCGCGCAGGACGCTCTTGGGCGAGAGCTGGTAGTCGTTGGCCCAAGGTACTTCCTGGCAGTACTTGTCGAAGGCGGCATCGAGCAAATCCTCGAGCGGCTTTTCGTAGGTGACATCCTGGATGCGCTCCAAGCGTTCCTCATATTCGACGCCGTCGGCTTTCATCTCGGCCATAGCGCGGTCGCGCGCGGCGCGCTCCTGCGCGCGCAGCACCTGCTTGGGATCCTCGAGCGTAGCCTCGACCATTGAGATCAGATCCATGGTATAGGTCTCACTCTCGGGGTCGAGCAGCTCCAGCGCGGCAAGCAAAAACGGCGAGAGCGGCTGGTCGAGCGCAAAGTCCTCGGGCAGATCGACCGTCAGTGCATAGTCGATGTCTGGCGCGGCGTCAGTCGGGGCGTCGGGCGCGGGCGGCACCTCGGTGCGAACGACGACGCCGGAATCGATGAGCGTGGCGAAGATTTCGTCGGCGCGAACCTCGAGCTTGGCCTTTTCCTCGGGGGTCTGCAAGCTCGTCTCGATGAGGTCGTGTACGCGGACTCGGGCATCGCCGCCCTGCTCGACCACGCTAATCACCATGGAGTGCGTGATGCGAAGGCGCGGCTTGAGCGTCTCGGGCTGCGTCTCGATCAGGCGCTCAAAGGTCTGCTTGTTCCAGGTGACAAAGCCCTCGGGGGCCTTCTTCTTTTTAATCTTGCGGAGCTTCTTGGGGTCGTCGCCCGCCTTGGCCATGAGTTTGGCGTTCTCGATCTCGTGCTCCGGGGCCTCGGCGATGACCATGCCCTCGGTATCGAAGCCCGAGCGGCCGGCGCGACCGGCAATCTGATGGAACTCGCGGGCGCGCAGGCGACGCATCTTGTAGCCGTCGAACTTGGTGAGCGCGGTGAGTACCACGGTGTGGATGGGTACGTTGATGCCGACGCCGAGCGTATCGGTGCCGCAGATGACGGGCAGCAGGCCCTGCTGCGCCAGGCGCTCCACCAGCAGGCGATAGCGCGGCAACATGCCGGCATGGTGCACGCCGACGCCGCATCCAAGCAGGCGTTTGAGAATCTTACCAAAGGCCGTGGAGAAGCTCGTCCCCTTTGCCGCTTCTTTGATGGCCTCGCGCTGCTCCTTGCTGGCGATGCCAAAATTGGCGAGCGACTGTGCCGTTGCAAGGGCGGCATCCTGGCTAAAGTGCACGATATAGAGCGGGGCCTCGCCGCGGCGCATGGCGAGCTCGACCGTGCCCTCGAGGGAGGTCGTCACGTAGTCGTAGCTCAGCGGCACGGGGCGCGGGGCATCGACGACCAAGTCGCAGGTAGCACCGGTGTGTTCCTCGAGTGAGGCGGCGATGGCAGTGACATCGCCGAGCGTGGCGCTCATGAGCATGAATTGCGTGTGGGGCAGGGTGAGCAGCGGCACCTGCCAAGCCCAACCGCGGTCGGGGTCGGCAAAGTAGTGGAACTCGTCCATGGCCACGCAGCCCACGTCGGCATCTTCGCTCTCGCGCAGTGCGTCGTTGGCAAGGATCTCTGCCGTGCAGCAGATGACGGGTGCCTTGGTGTTGATATGCGTGTCGCCGGTAATCATGCCTACGTTATCGCGGCCGAGCACCTGCACAAGGTCGAAAAACTTCTCGCTGACCAGAGCCTTGATGGGAGCCGTGTAGTAGCAGCGCTTGCCCTGCGCCATGCCCATAAAGAGCATGCCCAGCGCGACGAGCGATTTACCCGATCCGGTCGGTGTGCCTAAAATGACGTGATCGCCGGCAGCCAGGTCCATGAGGGCCTCTTCTTGGTGATCCCACAGTTCAATGCCGCGATCGCTCGTCCATTCAAAGAAGCGTTCGAAGGCTTGATCGGGCGTGAGCCACGGTTCGGGCTCGCTGCCGTCCTCGGGCTCCCACCAGGTGGGGGAGAGCGCGCCGAGCGAGCCAAACTCGGCTTCGGTTCCCGTGCCGCCCGAGAATGAGCTGGCGGCGCCGGCGCCGGAGACGGTGCTGGCGGCGGTATCTGTCGTGGTCTGTGCCATGTGGTTGCTTTCTCTCGCGATTGTCCGCCAACTATTATGGCGTAGCGGCGCATCGATGCGTTTGCAGGCAAGAAAATGCAGGAAATGGGCGTTCTGCCCGGCCGTTTGGTGCAGTTGCCAGCTAAGTGAGTAGACTTTTTGCGATGTCGCGAGCACATGGATTTTGCACAAGGGTTCTATCTGCGGTTTTAGTTTTCGTTATGCGGGTTGTGCTTGGCTATTGCAAAAAAGTCTACTCACTTAGGTTTGAGGGTTGTTTGCTGGCGCCTATTCGCGCTTATTTGCTGACGCCGCGACCATCAGAAGCCCCTAGGACTCTTGCGGCAGGCGCTTCTTGCCCTTGCGGGCACGGTTTCTGAAGTTCTCGACGGCCTCTTCCATGCCGAGAGGCACGTAGGTGAGCTCATCGAGGTTTTCGGGCAGGTAACAGGCAAGGCTTTGCTCCTGCGCGCGGCCCGCCGCGAGCTGCTCTTCGATGGGTTCCGCGCCGGGCGTAGCGCAAATGCCATAGACGGCGGCGCCCATCTCGCGCGTGCGGCATTCATATTCGGTCTCGGGATGCTCGGGATGGTCGCGGCGGACGTCGTCACTTACCCAAAGCGTATCGTAGCCGGCTGCGGCAAACTGTCCCAGGGCGTAATCGCGCAACGGTTTGCTGTCGGTTCGCAGCGTTACGGTGGCGCCGGCTGCAAAGAGCGGGCGATAGAGCATCAGATGGTCGACATGGACGAGGCGCTTTTTGGCGTACTTGGCCTTGGGCTGCGGCGTGGGAAAGTTGATGGTGATGGCATCGAGCTCGCCTGTGGCAAATAGCTGCGGCAGCGATGCGGCGCCTCGAGGCAGAACGAGTGCGTTGGTCAGTTCATGCTCGCAGATTTTCTGTGCGGCATAGGCGATGCAGATGGGCTCTTGGTCCATGCCGATAAAGAGCGTGTTTGGCTCGTGGGCCGCGCGCTCTACAAGGTACGTTCCCTTGCCGCAGCCAAGATCCAGGTGAAGGTGTTCGAATGGCTTGCTGCCAACTGGCGCACAGACTTCACGCCAATCTCCGGCATAGGCCTCGGGGTCCGTCTCAATCGCATCGGCGTAGCGCTCCAGGCGCTCCTCGAGCACAAAGTTCTTAGGCGTGCGAACGTGGACGGCTCCCATGAGGCTCCTTGGTCATAAATATGGAACGCATAGCTGCGCGTTCCGTCAATGGGTTGAAAAGGGTGGGCATAGTTTGCCCGAAAGAAGCGGCACGGCTCGGCGGCGAGTCGTCGATGCCTACAGGCGCTTGAGGATCACATAACGGTTGAGCTCGCCGCTGCGACCGTCGGCATGGAAACGCTCAAGCTCGCGCACGGGGACCTCGCCGCTTTTGTAGAACGTACGGACGCCGCGCACCAGGTCGGTGATCTGCTGATCGTCAAAGTGATGGCAATAGCGGTAGGCGTGGCGGTCGTTTTGCCAGCCAATGAGGTGGTCGCCGGCTTCAAACTGCGCGGAATCGTAACCCTCAAACGGCGGGGTGAGCTCGGCGCGGGCTTCGGCTCGAACGGCCTTGCGCGCCATGCGCTCGTCGTTCATAAACTCCCAAAAGCTGATGGCGATGATGCCGCCCGGGCGCGTTTGCCGCACCAGGGCGTCGAGCACGCGTACGCGGTACTCGCACGACGGCACGTGGTGCATAAAGCCAAAGCAGACCGAGATATCGGCGAGCGGGGCGTCGAAAAGCACGTCGGGTGTTTCGGCGGGGTTGAGCTTCATGAGGGCGTCGAGCACGTCGAGTTCCTGGAAGTGCAGGTTGGGAATGCGCAGCGCGTGGCCATGTGCATCGATGGCCAGGTCTTGACACGAGTCGACGCCATAGAACTCAAACGGGCAGCTGGCATCTGCCGAGGGGTTTGCGCCGTCGACGCCCTTGGCGGCAAGTGCGCCGCCGGCGGCAAAGTTTTCGAATCGCATATTGCCGCAGGCGAGATCGAAGACGCGGACGGGATGCTCGATCGTGGCGACGTCGAGCTGTTCGAGCGCGATGTCCATGGTGCGCACCCAGCCGGGCCACGGGGCCTGGCGCGTATCGGAAAAGGAGGCGGAGTGCTCGCGATAGAACGTGTTGTTGAGCTGGATGAGCGATGAGGCGAAATCGCGGTTCACGGCGCGGAACTCCCTCCGTTGGCGGTGCGGAATAAACAGTATGACCATACTACCGTTAACGCCGCAACGGGGACAACCGAGCTGCGGCTCATTGCTTTGTTTGGACACATTTCCGCAGCTCATATGTGCCCGCAACCGCCAGTTGTCAAAAATCTCACTAGAATAGGTGGCATGCTTTTGGCGGTGGCGGATAGATTTTTAACTGTGCAAGGCGCCTTAAGAACAAAAACGGTCCGGCGGCACGGCTGGCATCACATAGGAGGAACCATGAATGTAGAAACTGCGCAGCGGCTCGCCGACCTTCGCCGCAGCAAGGGCTTTAGCCAAGAAGGGCTGGCGCGAAAGCTGGGGCTGTCGCGCCAGGCGGTTAGTAAATGGGAGCGTGCGGAGAGCTCGCCCGATACCGAGAACCTGATCTCGCTCGCCAAGCTCTATGGTGTGAGTCTGGACGAGCTGCTCAATCCGAGCGATGAGATTGAGGACGATATCGAGTTTGAGAACGAGGACCGCGCTCGTCAGCGCGAGGCCGAGGCGGCAGAGCGCGCCCGCACCCATGAGGCGGCGGCGCGCGCCACCGAGGCGGCAACGCAGGCAAGTGACGCGGCAGCCAAGGCGGCGCAGGCGGCAAGCTGGAGTGCGCAGGCTGCCAATGCGGCGACGGCTCAGGTGACGGGTACCGGTGCGGCTGGTCCGACTCCGGTGAAGGGTCCGTTCCAGTCATTCCCGTATTGGGCCGTGTGCTGGCTGCTGTTCTTTTTACTGATGTTCCTGTTTGGTGCCGGCCCCTTTGCTGCGCTGATCTTCTTCACGATTCCCATCTATCACTGGGTGGCGCGTGCACTCGATGGCGATTGGGCGCGCGGGGATATTCAGGTTGGTCCGGCACCGGTGGCGGTCAGGGCCCAGGGGAAGGATACTTCTGCGGAACCTGATGCTGACGTGGCTACCGCGGCTACCGCTGAGCCATGTGCCAAAGAAGGTGACGAATGATGAAGCTTTCGCATGAATCCAAGCTGCGCCTGGGCGTCGGCATCGGAGCGTTTGTACTGATTATCGGGCTTGTTTTTGGCGTTTCGCGGACTTTGATTCATTTTGATGGCCCGTGGGATCTCGACGATGTTATACCCGGCTTGTCCGGTATGGACGATGTGGTTGATGACGACGATTTTATGAACGATGGCGGTAACTATTCCGCTCGGCCTCAGCAGCTTTCGTGTACGACCTTTGATGCCGATGAGTTTCGCTACCTCGATTTCGATATCGATGCGGCTACGGTGGACGTCAAGGTTATTGATGGTAACAAGGCTCGCGTTATCGAGCGGGGACGCGTTGCCAATGGTATGGATGCCTCCAAGGCCGCGACGCAGAACATCGCATCCGTCGAGGACTCGACGCTCAAGGTTTCCCAGTTTGGAAGTGATGACGGTAAGGCAATCGATCGCTCAGTTACGGTCGAGCTGCCGCGCCGTGTTGCCGAACATCTGAAGGGAGTCAACGCGCACGTGGGCTCGGGTGATCTGCAGATTGCCGGTGTCACCTGTGATGGTTTCGACCTTTTCCTGGGTGCGGGAGATGTAGAGTTTGCGGGCAGCGTGACTGATGCGCTCAGTGCTGAGGTCGGTTCGGGCGATGTGACGTTCGAGCTCTACCAGGCCCCCGCGAAGTCGATGGACGTGAGTGTGGGCTCGGGCGATGTGGAGATGATGGTTCCGAACTCGACGGGCTTTAAGGCGAGCCTTACCTTGGGCAGCGGCGACTTCGAGAGCGATTTCCTTCCGCTTGGCTACGACGGCGAGACCATTTTGAATCTTGAATTCGATAACGGCGATAAGTCTGCTACGTATCGTTTTGAGGTCGGTTCGGGCGACATGTCATTTAATTCAGAGTGACGGGCGGTTATCGAAGACTTATATACCATAGCTGCGCTGTTTGATGGAGGCGTCGGAGCCGTGACGGGCTCCGACGCCTTTGCCTTTACAATGGGGTCATGGAACAGATTATCTTGAACATACTCGAGGCTCTGCGTCGCGGCGAGACCGTGGACGACAAAGCGCTCGTCAAACTGATACATGCCGAGGCGCGCCGTGAGGGTGCCGACAAACGCGATTTGGCCAAGCGCCGTCTGCTGCCGTTCTACCAGCGGGTAAAACGTGAGGAGCCGGCTCGTTGGGCTGGGTGGAATGTCGATGCCGAGCTGGAACGTCGACTGCTGCAGGTGCTGCGTATGAAGCCTCGTCGCACGGCTTCGGGCGTGGCGACCATTACCGTTATCACCAAGCCCTGGCCATGCTCGGGCGATTGCCTGTTTTGTCCCAACGATCTGCGCATGCCCAAAAGCTACCTGCACGCCGAGCCGGCGTGCGCCCGTGCGGAGCAAAATTGCTTTGACCCGTATCTGCAGGTGAGCGCTCGTCTGACCGCGCTTTCGCAGATGGGGCACGCAACCGATAAGATTGAGCTCATCGTGCTCGGTGGCACCTGGAGCGACTATCCGCAAGGGTATCAGACGTGGTTTATGTCGGAGCTTTTCCGTGCGCTCAATGACGATGCCGTCGCCGGCGTGGCGGCCAACCCCATGCTGGCGCGTCCGGGCATCAGCCGTGCCGAGGCGGGGCGCCTGCTCGATGACGCTCCCGCCGATGCGCTGCCGCCGGTGGTAACAGAGCGCCGCGAGCGCTATCGGGTTGCCGGCATTGCGACAGACGAGGCTGAGCTTGCTGCTGGCGTTGCCGACGAGCAGGAGCGTGTGGATGCTGCCGTGGGCGGCTACAACCGCGCGGTGCGTCGTCTGTACGGCCCTGGTACGCCGTGGGGCGAGGTTGCCAAGTGGCAGACGGCAACGATGGAGGAACTTGAGCGTCAGCAGCGCATCAACGAGACGGCGAAGCATCGCGTGGTGGGGCTCGTTATCGAGACGCGCCCCGATGCCGTAACGCCGCAGGCGCTTACGCTCATCCGCCGCCTGGGCTGCACCAAGATCCAGATGGGTATTCAGAGTCTCGACCAACATTTGCTCGATATCAACGAGCGTCGTATTTCGGTGGCGCAGATCGAGCGGGCGTTTTCGCTTGCGCGCCTGTTTGGCTTTAAGATCCACGCGCATTTTATGCTTAACTTGCTGGGCGCCACGCCCGAGGGGGACAAGCGCGACTACGAACGCTTTATGACCGAAGGGGCCTTTATGCCCGACGAGGTCAAGGTTTACCCGTGTGCGCTCATCGAGGGCTCGCGTCTGGTGGGCTGCTACGAGCGCGGCGAGTGGCGTCCCTATACCGAGGAAGAGCTGCTCGATGTGCTGGCCGACGACATCGTGGTGACGCCGGCGTTCTGCCGCATCAGTCGCATGATCCGCGACTTTAGTTCCGACGACATCATGGTGGGCAACAAGAAACCCAACCTGCGTCAGCTCGTCGAAAACCGCTTGGCCGCTCGGGGTGACGGTGCGACGGTGCGCGAGATTCGCTATCGCGAGATCAGCACGGCGGGTGCCGACTTGGATGAGCTATCTCTTGATGAGGAGGTGGCGTACGAGACGCCGGTGACGCACGAGTGCTTTTTGCAGTGGGTGACGCCGCAGGGCAAGATCGCGGGCTTTTTGCGGTTGTCGCTGCCCGACCATTCGTTTGTTGCCGCGCATGCGGACGAGTTGCTGACGATGCCGGACGAGGCGATGATTCGCGAGGTACACGTGTATGGCATGGCGGCGCGCGTGGGGTATCAAGGCCAGGCGGCCCAGCACCATGGGTTGGGGCGTCTGCTCGTAGAGCGTGCGTGCGAGATTGCCCGGGATGCGGGTTATACGCGCATCAACGTGATCAGCGCGATTGGTACGCGCGAGTACTATCGCCATTTGGGTTTTTACGATCATGGACTCTATCTGCAAAAGGAGCTCTAGATGAACAAGCCGAGTGTTTCTGCTGGCGTCGTTGCCGGCGTTGCCCTGGGAGCCGCGGCGCTTGGTGCGGCCGCCGTCGCTGTTCGTGCTGCCTGTCTGCAGGTTGCGCGAACCCGCAATGGGTTGGCGCGTGTGAAACGCGTGCACGATGGGGACGGCGATGAGATTCGCGTGTTGGTGCAAGGCGGCGTCTACCAAAGCGCAAGCTACGTTGGTGAGCGTTGGGCGGAGCCCGTCTTTGCGTACTATCGTGCGTTTGACGACGTGTTTGAGTCCGAGGATGCGATGCACGATGCTTATGGTCACGGCATCAACCGCATGCTTGTGCTGGGTGGCGGCGGGTTTGCCTATCCTAAGTTCGCGCTGATGTCGCACGAGGGCTTGCGCATGGACGTCATCGAGTATGACGGAGAGATTACGCGCCTGGCGCGCCGCTGGTTCTACCTAGACGAGCTGGAGCGCGCGGCGGGCGATCGCCTGCGGGTGATAACCGCTGAGGCTCGCTCGTATTTGGGTGTGACGAGCGTGGGCCATCGTCGCTACGACGTGGTCGTGAGCGATTGCTTTGGCGGTGCCGAGCCCGTACGCGAGCTGGCGACGGTTGAGGCGTTGCGTTTGGTGCGAGGCAGCCTGAACCCCGGGGGTATCTACGTTGCCAATATCGTGAGCGCAAACGAGGGGAGCGACGTAACGTTCCTGCGCGATTGCGCCGCCACGGCGCTCGAGGTGTTCGCCCACGCCTGGGTGGTCCCATGTGGCGATGCAGAGTTCGGCGGCGAGGAGAACTACCTGCTCATCGCCAGCGACGGCAACTACGCCTTTGCCGAAGCCGTGCCCTTCGACACCGACTTCCTCGGCACCGTTCTTCACGACAAATAGGTCTCCCCGTCCCAAAAAGACTGGTCTTAGGCGTGGTCGCGCCAGCCGAGAACGCGCTGCTTCATGTCTTCGATGTCGAGCACGCCTTCGGCAAAGCCTTTGCGCACGAGCTCTTCGGGAACGAATTCGTCGTACCGATCAAAGTAAGGCACCTCGCCGGGATAGACGAGGTCGATGGGGTCGAAGTCTTTCTCGGCTTCGGCGGCGAGCACTTCAAAGAACGTCTCCTCGTCGGCCTTCATCTTAAACTGCATAAAGTACGGGCGTGACGGGTCGAGTCCGCGAAGGCCCAACTCAGCGGCGCATTTAATCTTGAGCATGCGCTCGAGCGCCAAAAAGGCGTAGCTGCCCAACCAGGGGAAGAGCACCCAGGTGTCGCCACCCAGGTTGATGAGCGGCTTAGTTCCCGCGCCCGAAATCTCGGCCGTATGGCGAGCCTGCGCCAGACGGGCCCGCGCGTTACCCATCAGGTACGGATACGCCGCGTGCTCGTTGAGCGCCTTGCGCATACGCTCGAGTACGTGTGTATTGATGTCGCCGGGGCAGTCGCCAAAGTAGGCCGGCACCCGGCCCTTGACCTGCGTGGCAAAGACGGTGTGACGCTTCCAGTCCACTTCCTCGACAATCCAGCAATGGCCGGCGATGGCAATGCGCTCACCGGGCGGGGGCGGGTTGACAATCGTGCCCAGCTCGGCCGATTCGCTGCGAACGGTGAACTCCTCGTTTTCCTGGAACACGGCGTAGAACTTAAAGTTGTTGATGATGCGCTCGCCCGCGAGACCCACGATGAGCCCGCCGCCCTCGGTGACTTGGATATGGTCGATCTTAATGAGGTGACGCAGCAACACGCGATAGTCATCGGCCGAGATGCGATGGAAATAGCTGAGTGTGAGCACGCGCTGGGCAAGCTCTGCCGGCGTGAGTTCGCCGGTGCTGGCAAGCGTCGACATAGTCTGGTGGTAGAGCAGGCTGTAGGGGAGTCGATCGAGCTCGGGCGGCTCGACCCACTTTTCCTCGCGATAGAGTTGTACGAGCGCGATGCCCTGCAGGAGCTTCCACGGAATGGTCTCGGGCATCATCGTGCGCGGCTCGGGTTCCTCCTCGCGCATGACAAACCACATCTCGGGCGGAAGATCGCGGCGCCCTGTGCGGCCCATTCGCTGCAAAAAGGAGCTGACGGTAAACGGCGCGTCGATCTGAAACGCACGCTCCAGACGGCCGATATCGATACCGAGTTCCAGCGTGGAGGTGGTGACGATTGTCTGTGCCTGCTCCTCATCGCGCATGAGTTCCTCGGCCGTTTCGCGCAGCGATGCCGAAAGATTGCCATGGTGGATGAGAAAACGGTCGGGCTCGTGCCGGCTCTCGCAGTAGCTGCGCAGCATGGAGCACACGGCCTCTGCCTCCTCGCGCGAGTTGGCAAAGACCAGGCACTTGCGCCCGCGGGTGTGTTCAAAGATATAGCCCATGCCGGGATCGGCGTTTTCGGGCGCGGTGTCGGTGGGGTTGAGGAGCGCCTGCTCATCGGCCCGGGGGATATCGACTTCGCCCTCGGGGGCCGAAGAAGTGCGACGGTCTTTGGGAGCGGCCTTGCCCCGTGCCCGCTTACGACGTTGACGGCGTTCCTCCTGTGTAAGCTGTCCGCTGTGGCGCACGTCTTGGGCGCCAGCCGGCAGCGCCGCGGGCGCCGCCGGCTCAATACGCTCGCAAGCAAGCATCTCGGCTTCTTGTGGACCCGTGCTCTCGAATCCCCGCTGCTGTGCCTGGGGACCCGAGTTGTAGAAGTGCTCCATGGAGATGCGCCACACGCGGCGCGGTTCCTCAAAGCGGGGGATGATGCAATCGCGTCCTGTTCCCTGTGAGAGAAAGGCGCCCGTGCGCTCGGGGTCGCCGATGGTGGCAGAAAGGCCGATGCGGCGGGGCTGCACGCCCGCCATGCGCGAGAGGCGCTCGATAAGGCAGAGCGTCTGACCGCCGCGGTCGCCGCGCATGAGCGAGTGAACCTCGTCGATAACCACATAGCGCAGGTCGCAGAACATACGAGGGATTGCCATGTGCTTATGGATCAGGAGCGCCTCGAGCGACTCGGGCGTAATCTGCAAGATACCGCTCGGTTTTTTGATGAGCTTAGCCTTGTGCGACTGCGAAACATCGCCATGCCAGTGCCAGACGGGGATATCGGCCTCTTCGCACAGGTCGTTGAGGCGGACGAACTGATCATTGATGAGTGCCTTGAGGGGGCCGATGTAGAGGGCGCCAACGCTCGCGGGCGGGTTCTCCCAAAACTCGGTCAGGATGGGAAAGAAGGCTGCCTCGGTTTTGCCGGAAGCCGTGGATGCCGTCAGGAGCACATTGTCCTGAGTGTTAAAGATGGCATCAGCTGCTGCAACCTGGATGGAGCGTAGACTCTCCCAATCGTGGGAGTAGATGAAGTCTTGGATAAACGGGGCGTAGCGGTCAAAGGCGTTCACGGGGCCTCCTTTCAAAAACGAATCTCTCAACGCGGTGGGCAGTGGCTTGCTGCATTACTGCCTCGACGTTTGCCCAGATAAAGCCTGCCAAAATAAACCTGTCCCTTTTTGGCAGGTTAGATGGTGAATTCGGCGAAATTGCGGTCGCCGCTTGCGGTGCCGGTGTCGCCTGTTGCTGTTGCCGGCGCCAGCGCGTCGCCGCCGACGCTTTGCAGTAGCTCGGCCACGTTGGCGTCGGGGTTTTGGCATAGGATGTCGAGCAGCTCGATAAAGTCACGAATGACCTCACGCGGCGTCAGATGCGTGTCGGCTCCCACGCGGCCAAACTCAATCTTGAGGAAGTCCACCAAGTCGTTCTCGGTAAGCGTGGGCGTCCAGCCAAAGTAGCCGGCATGGATCTGCATGAGTTTTTCGATGAGCACCAGCAGCTCCTCGTAGGTGAGTGGCTGCAGACGGATGATGGGCGCGAGCATGTCCTTAAGGTCCTCGCGCGCAAAGCGGCCCTGAGCGAGTCGGCTGCGCAGGGCCTCGTAGGAGAACACACCGCGGCGCCGGTCTTCGATGGAGGTTGGCGTGCCGCCCATGATCATGCCCAGGTACTGCGCCTTGCCCTGGAGCGTGTCGTTGTACATGGTTAGGATCTTCTCGTAGTTGTATTGGCGCGTGATGGCGTTGGGAATCTTATACAGATTCACGAGCTCGTCGATGAGCACCAGCATGCCCTTGTAGCCGCCGCAGACCAAAAAGCGCGCAATGAGCTTAACGTAGTCGTACCAGTCGTCATCGCTGATGATGGTCGAGGAGCCCAGCTCGGCGCGTGCCTCACTCTTGGTGCGGTACTCGCCGCGAATCCATTTGGTCACGCGGCTCATAGCTTCTTCGTCGCCCTCGGATACGGCCGCGCGGTAGCGGCGGAGCATACGGGCGAAGTCGAAGCCGTGGACCATTTCCTCGAGCGGGGCCAGTTGGGCATTGACGGCAGACTCATCGGCATCGGCACACGAGGCGACCCAGCGATCGAGGATTAGGTTGAGCGCACCGCCCTCGGGGCGCGTTTTAGTCGATATGTTGCGGATGAGCTCGCGGTAGGTGGCAAGGCCCTGCCCCTGGCCGCCCTGTAGGCGGCGCTCGGGTGACAGGTCGGCATCGGCGACGACGAATCCCTCGCCCATGGCGTGCGTGCGGATGGTCTGGAGCAAAAAGCTCTTGCCGGCTCCGTAGCGACCGACCAGAAAGCGGAAGCTCGCGCCGCCGTCGGCGATGAGACTCAGGTCGGTGAGCAGGGCGCGGATTTCGACCTCGCGCCCTACGGTGATGTAGGGAAGGCCGATGCGCGGGACCACGCCGCCCTTGAGCGAGTTGAGAATGACGGCGGCGACGCGCTTGGGCACGCGGGGTGCTGCGGATGCGGTATCACTCATAGTCTAGGTATCCTCTCACGTCTGCTTCGTAGTCCTCGATAATTTGCGGTCCTGCCGCGCCAAATTCAATTACGGTGTCACCCACCAGGTCAAAGAGCGCCTCGTTGATGCTATCGACGAGCATGTCCTCGCTCTGGCCCGAGTGCGCCACTGCCGATGTCGCTTGCGCTGCGTTCTGCTCGAGCAGTGCGCGCAGATACGCGGTTGCGGCGGGTGCGAGTTCGCTCGCGGCGTCAGTGGGCGCAGCCGCTGCGCGCGGGGGCGTCGGCGCAAGAAGCGGCGCCACGACACCAAACTGTTCGGTGGAAATGGTTGGCTCGTCGGCCTCGTCCTGCTCTGCGGCCGCCGTGACCGGCTCGACAAACGCGTCTGCTGCGGGCTCGGCTTTCGGCTGCTCGGAGTCCACCGTATCGACCTCTGCGAGCACATCGTCCTCGCGCTCCTCATCGATCAAAAGCGCCTCACGCGTTTGTGCGGCGGCGCTCCGAATGTGTCCCAGCTGACTCAAATCGATATCGATCTTGACGGGCTGGTGCGCGGCATCCCACGAAAGCCATGCCACGATCTCGTCATCGATGATCTTGGTCAGATATTTGGGGACCTTCTCCTCCTTTAGGGGGTGGGCGGGGTCCAGCGCCAGGCGTAGGCGTTGGTCGCAGGCGCGCATCATTTCGCCGAGTTTGCTGCTCTTTTGCCTGCTGCCGTGGATACGCATGCATTCCCAAAAGCCGTTTTGGCAACGGTAGATATGGATAGGATCCAGGCGGTATTCGCAGTCCTCGTGGCGCTCGGGCGCAAAGAATACGGCCGAGGCAAACATGGTGTAGGGCATGGCCGTCTCCTCCCCAAACAAGCTCGCTACGATGCCGGTCTTTCGGTGCGTGTCATAGTAGCGCGCCATACGGACATACACGGCGCATGCCACGTGGCGCAGGTCGCGATGGTGGGAACGGTCGAGCCGTGAGTTATTCAGGTTGTACGTGGAGAGGGCGTTTATAGCGGTCATGAGTCGCTCCTCGCCTGCCTCGCCGGGCGGAAGGGGGAGCGTGGGCTCGGAGGTTTTGC
This sequence comes from Collinsella sp., assembly GCA_048362915.1. GTDB lineage: Bacteria > Actinomycetota > Coriobacteriia > Coriobacteriales > Coriobacteriaceae > Collinsella. The sequence goes on along the minus strand of DBFPAR010000002.1, from coordinate 30,307 downwards.
GACGCTTAGGGGTCTGGCCGGACGGTGCCGGTGCTGGTACAAGGTCTCGAGCCGCGCGCCGCAGCTCGATAAGGGCGTTATCGAACATGACGGTTTTAGAGTCGCGAAGCAGCTTGGGGTCGAGCCCGTGGAACACGGCGTAATCTTGCAGCCACACGCGTGCAAACCGGTCGATGCCGGGCTCGAAGGCACGGTAGGCATCCCAAAAGGCCTTGATCTTGCTAAAGCCATCGAGCGGGTCATCAACGCCGATGCCGCAGATCAGCTCATAGAGATACAGGAAGGCAAAGGACGTAGACGTTTCCTCGACGGTTCCGCGGCGCACTTGGGCACGCCAGGTAAAGTAGCCGCGCAGCTGCCGGTCGCTCATGGCGTTGTAGGTGGGAAAGTACGACTTAAAGGTGCCGTTGTAGGGACAGTCGTCCTCAAAGTCGGCCATCAGCAGGCCCTGGCGGTAAAAAAGCTCGGCTTCCGAAAGCCAGCGGCCCGCACCGCCCTTGGGGTCATCCTGCCAGCGCGATATCTCGCGCATTTTGCGGTACTGGTCGGGGAGGAAATTCTGCATCTGTCGGCCGGTTTTGAGAATCGGCTCGTCTGCGTAGATTTCGTTTGAGAAACGGGCGGACTGATGGGTCCGAGCCTCGGCCATAATGCGCTCGATGAGCATTTTGATGTCCTGGTCGGCCACCGCTTCTCCTCTCCTAACGCAGCTTCGGTGACCTCATATCATAGCACAGCATCAAACAGGTGTTCGAGATACTGCTGCGTAGATAGATTTAGAACAGGAGGGCGTAGATGACGGCGATGACGACGGAGGGAAGCATATTGGCCGTACGGAAGGTCTGAGGACGGATGAGGTTGACGCCGACGCAGAAGATGAGCATGGAGCCTACGAGCGAAAGGCTGTTGAGGGCCGCTGTGGTCATGATGGGGGAGAGCGCGCCGGCAAACAACGTGATCGTCCCCTGGAACACGGCGACGGGCAGGGCCGAGAAGATGCAGCCGCGGCCAAGCGAGGCCGTCATGGTGCAGACGATGATGCAGTCCAGTGCGCCCTTGAGGGCAAGCGTTGACCAGTCGCCGAGCAGGCCGTCCTGGATCGATCCCACAATGGCCATGGCGCCAATGCACACGGTGAGTGAAGTCGAGACAAAAGCGTTGGTGAACTCGTTATCGCCCTCACTGCCAGTCTTGCGCTTGAGCCATTCGCCAAGGTTCTCGATGGCGGCTTCCAAGTTGACGGCCTCGCCGATGAGCGAACCGACCGCAAATGAGACGATGAGCATGGTGGTACCGGTGGTCGCCAGCGCCTTCCCATCGATAAGGAGCATCTTTTGCATGGTGCCGCCAAGGCCGATAAACAGGACGCACAGCCCCGATGCTTTCATGAGCGTGTCTTGGATGCGCGGTGTAATGAAGCGGCCGCCCGCTAATCCCAAAAGACCGCCCGCAATCAAAAGCACAACGTTGATGATTGTTCCCAAGCCCGGCATGAGCCCTCCCGTATTGATGCCAACGTGGCAATCGTAGCAGAGTGGAATGCGAGGTACATCGCGACTCATCTAATACGTTATATAAGTGGCATTAGCAACGACGCGCAGCATTTAAGCCTCAGGTGGTTGTCGGGACATAGGGATAGTATTCAAAGCGCAGTGTCATAAGCCGCTGTGGGGATTCAATAGCCGCGGCAATGATATTGGCATCGCGGGCACGATCAAACCCTTCGAGTTCGATCTGATACGAGACGTCTTGCATAATGTCCAGACGTCGCCAGGCTAGGAGTGTGTCACCATCGAATTCTAAGGTCTTGCCTCCGTCTGGAGCAACGGCGTATAAACGCAGCTTGGCGGTGGTTGCAGGGTCGACAACCGTGACCTTTTTAATTTCGTTTCGAGTATTCTTGGCGCCCAACAAGGTGAGCAGTGTTGGGGCCACGACCTCGCCCGATGGCAAAAAGACGACTTCGATGGATTCAGGAAATGCGATGATGGCTGACTTGCGGACGGGCTGATTGGCGGCGGCAACTTCGATGTTCGCAGCGTCGACGACCTCTGTGTGGTCGAGCGCGGCAAGCACGCAGCAGTTGCCTTCATCGATCTCTTGAGGATCAGCAAGCCCCAGACTGTCCGCGAACTCGGGATCGTTTGGATCGGCAGCGGGCTCATTCGGCGCTTCGAAAGAAGCTGGGACGCTGTTTGTCGGCGACGGCGTGTCGCCCGCACCTGCTTCTTTGTCCGCGCTCTCTTCTTGTATGGTTGCGTTGATGGGTTCGTCGTTTGGGGGGAGCGTCTTGGCGTCAAACGCGGAGGGGAGAATTCCGATGGCTCCGGATCCGTTCCACTCCATTTCGAGAAGCGCCGGGTCGGCAAGAATGCGTTGCCTGCTTTGCGCGCGGGCATCGATTTCAATAGGGCCTGCCTCTATCCCTCGTGTAAGGCTGAGTGATCCGGCTGGCTTCTCGAAATGAGCGTCTGTGTCTTTGGTACTGACGGCGTAGAACAGCAGGGACGCTTCTCCCGCCGCGATGGCATCGGTACCGGCTTTGGTCAGCCGCAACGATGCCGTGAATGAGAGGGTGGGCTGCGTGTCGTCTGCATTCGCGGCGGCGCAGCCCAGACATATACCGCCTCCTTTCTCAAAAAACGTACCGTCGAAGGCGACCTTCGCTCCGTTCGCCGAGTCATCGACCGAAGCGATGTCGATGCGCAGCTCTAAATTGCATGGATCGCCATCTGCATCGAGCACAACCGAGCGCCACGTGCAGACGGCGCACCCCGCCTGGGAGCCGTTTGCCTTGTTCGAACGATTGATATCCACGACTATCGAGCCGTCCGTATTACGACGAAGGCATCCCGAGGTTGAGATTGCGGCCTGTGCGATCGAAAAACGCTTGCACGCAATGGCGCTCGACGGATTTGGTGCGGAGCTTAGGGCCGCTGGTAAGGAGTCTGCCATGACAGGAGTCGCCCAAGCGGCGACAGGCGTTCCGGTTGCGAGCGCGCCGCAGAGTGCGACGACGGGCAAAAGGTTCTTCGATGCCATGGGGTCTCCTTAGCTAATTTAGTGCGGCCTGTTCATGTTTTGTTTCTGGCTGTGTTTGATGTGCAGACCGAGGCCGGCGGTTCCCGCGCCTGCTGCTGCGGCGCCTGCTGCCAAGAGCCATCGTTTGTCGCCTGTCTGCGCCAACGGTTCCTCGCGGTCGCTGCGGTCGAGCTCCGAGAGGTCGACCGTCACTTGCGTGGCGGCCTGCGCCTGTTCTTGCTGGGCAAAGGCCATGGCTGGCCCAAACGCTAGGATGCTGACGGCGGCGGCCAGGGCGACGGCCTTATGCCGTGTGCGCACCGGGCTCGACCGTCCAGGTGATCGTTGCAACCTGATCGCCTTCGCCGGTTACGCGGAAGATGTCGCGCGTGACGCGGGCGACGTTTCCGCTTGTCTTGAGCTTAATTTTGTCCGTGCCGCCGGCAATGCCCTGGTAGCCCATGTCGAAGGCTGCGTTCTTGGAAAGATCGAGGCCCGTCTCCTGCATTGCGGCGCTGGCGTTCTGGAGTGCGCCGTCGGGGCCGACCTTAAAGTCGATGGAGTTCTGTGCGGTTCCGGCTTTGGCGTCGGCAGCAATGGTCCAGGTGTTCATGGCGTCGATCTTCATGTTGGTGACATGGATGCCGTAGGCCGAATGATTGTCGATGGTGGTCGCGTCTTCTGAGGGGCCCTGAAGCGTGCCGTCGGCCTTGGCGACGAAGGGAATAACCGTCGGAACTTTGAACTCAACGTTGTCGATCTCGGTCCTGACCATTACTTTCGTGGTTCCAACGCGCCCGGCCGCCATAGCTGGCGTCGGGGCGGCGCCCATTGCGAGCGCGAGCGCGAGCCCCGCGCCCACGACGAGCGCTCTGGCTCCGTTCATGTTCCTGGTGATGTCCATGGTCGTTCCTTTCTATTCGCCGCGGGCCGTCCCCGCGATGATTGGACGAATGCTGGTGAATTGCGTGCGGTGCCGCGTCGGCCGGAAAAGCTAGTTCTCGGCTTGCTCAACCCGCACCTTGACACGTGTCGGATTGCCGTGGCTGTCGAGGGTCTTGGCATCGAGTGCCTGGATCTCGATGTACGCCTCGCCTTCTTTGATGTCGCCGGCGGGGCACGTTTCGATTGTCTTGCCGGTCTCGACCACACCGGATTCGTACATGGTCTCGTCGTTTTGGATGACGCGGAATCGCTGGGGAAATTTATTGTCTTGGACGTTTTGCACGTTGACGCGCAGCTTGCCGTCCTCCTGCAGCTGAGCGACCGGTGCGACCGAAATCGTCATCATGTTGTCGCGGACTATGGCGTCGAGCTCATCTTGGATTTCCTGACGCGTTTTGCCCTCGGCCGTCGTAACCGAAGCGCCCGCCTCGGGTACGGGCTGCGACTGCCAAGCGTATAGTCCTACGGCGACAAGGGCACAGACGATGGCCAAGCAGGCAACGATGAGCTTCTTGCGACGACCCAGGCCTGCAAAGTGGGGTGGCTTCTTCGCGCTCATGCGGCATCCTTGGCGGTATAGATGCGCGCAAAGGTGGACGGGTTCGCTCCAAAGAGCATGTGAAGCATCAGGCGGCGTGAGTAGACAAGCTCGTCGAAGTCGGGAGGGAGCTCGATGTCGTGGATATGCGCGATGCGGTGGGCGAGCGCCGAGAACGACTCGGGGTCGCAGATCACATCGGTGGTAACGTGGTAGACCGTCGTATCGGGGAATGCCTCTTCGTCGAAAGGCAGGAGATGGGGATCGTCGTCGACTTCGATGGCGATGCCGTACTGGGGCCAGTAATATGCCATGGGACCTCCCTGCTTCTGGGGCCAAAACTTCTGTCGGTTTTGGCTGTCGATGCCGACCGTATCAGCCGTTACTTGACCAATTGCTGACCAAATGCTTGACGGATTGGCGTCTCCGCAGGTAAAAGGCGGCAAAAAATACTCCAACTTTTTTCGAGCGGCAATCGCGCGGTCAGTGACGGCGGGGCCATATGTGTTAAAAGCATCGTCTGCCGAGGAAATCCAGCCGCTCGCCGAATTGCACGAACGTAAAAATCGCCAATTATGGAGACGGTCTCGAACACGTCGACGAAACGATGCGGTAACATCTCCCTGCAAACACTGTAGTTAGCTAAAGTGGGAGTTCGCGTGTCTGTAACCATCAAACCCTTCACCGACGAGTTCGAAGAGTATGGCCGCGATGAATCTCGCGCATCGGGCGAAGCATCGAGCATCTCGTTTCCGACAACGGAAGACGAGGTCCGTGCCATTTTGGAAAAGCTCCATGCCGAGCGTGTCCCGGTAACGGTTCAGGGCGCCCGAACCGGCCTTGCCGCCGGTGCCGTGCCCCACGGCGGGCATATCCTCAATACTTCCCGTATGAATCGCTACTTGGGCCTTCGCCGCGATGAACAAGGCCAATTTTTGCTGCGCGTGGAGCCGGGCGTTGTGCTCTCGGAGCTGCGCAAGCAACTGAGCAAGAAGGTGCTGCCGACCGCTGGTTGGGACCAGGCATCGCTTAAGGCCTACGATGAGTTTCAAGAGGCCCCCGAGCAGTTCTTTCCCACCGATCCCACCGAGGCGTCTGCCTGTCTGGGCGGCATGGCGGCATGTAACGCCTCCGGTGCCCGCAGCTACGCCTACGGCCCCATGCGCCCGCATATCACGGGACTCCACGTCGCGCTGGCTGATGGTGATTTGCTTGAGCTTCAGCGCGGCGAGGCTTTTGCCCAGGGCCGCCACCTGTCGCTCGTGACGGCAGTGGGCCGTGCACTCGAGCTTGACCTTCCCGACTACACCATGCCCAAGACCAAAAATGCTTCGGGCTATTTCGTTGCTGACGATATGGATGCCATCGAATTGTTTATCGGTGCGTGTGGCACAATCGGCGTCATCACCGAGCTCGAGATTGCCCTGCAGGCGGCGCCTGCGGTCGTTTGGGGCGTGAGCTGTTTCTTTGACAGCGAAGACAAGGCCGTGTCCTTCACCGATTCCGTGCGTCCCGTCCTGTCCCATGCGGCTGCCATCGAGTACTTCGACGCTGGCGCCCTGGATATTCTACGTCGCCAGCGCGAGCAGTCGACGGCGTTTGCCTCGCTGCCGGCGCTCGACAAAGAGGCCAAGGTCTGTGTCTACGTGGAGCTCGACTGCGACGACGAAGTTCAGGCGACTGAGGAGCTGTATCACTTGGGGTGGGTACTGGAGCTTGCGGGTGGCCGCGACGACGCGACCTGGGTTGCGCGCACCGAGGTCGATCGCGAATGCCAGCGGTTCTTCCGCCATGCGGTGCCCGAGAGCGTCAACATGCTCATCGACGAGCGCCGCCGCACGGATCCCGCCATCACCAAACTGGGCTCGGACATGTCGGTGCCCAATGCACGCTTGGCCGATGTCATCGCCCTTTATCGCCGCACGTTGGCCGAAAGTGGGCTTGAATCTGCCGCCTGGGGGCACATCGGTAACAACCATCTGCATGTGAACATTCTGCCGCGCGATGCGCAGGAATACCGCCGCGGCGGAGAACTCTTTGCCCGGTGGGCTTCCGAGGTCACGGTCATGGGCGGCGCCGTCTCCGCCGAACACGGTGTCGGCAAGATCAAGGCGGGCTTCTTGGAGACGATGTACGGTCACGAGGCCATGGTCGAGTCGGCACGGCTTAAGCTCCAGCTCGATCCTGCCGGGCAGCTGGGCCGCGGTAACCTGTTTTCGGAGAAGCTCTTGGATGAGCTCGTCCAGAAAGGGGGCGCGTGAAGATGAGCGATTTCCATATGGTGGTGTGCGTCAAGGCCGTGCCGGGAAGCACCGAGGTCAAGATGGACCCCAAGACCAATACCATCGTGCGCGATGGCAAACAGGCGGTCATTAATCCCTTTGACGCGAGCGCTTTGGAATGCGCGCTGGCGCTGAAGGACGACTTTATCGGCTTTGGCATGGATGTGCGCGTGACGGTGGTGTCGATGGGCATCCCCGCGACCGAGTCGCTGCTGCGCGACTGCATCGCTCGAGGCGCCGACGACGCGCTGCTGCTGACCGATCGCGCCTTTGCAGGTGCCGATACCCTGGCAACCACCTATGCCCTCAAGTGCGGCATCGAGGCGCTCGACGAGGACTTCGACCTGCTCATCTGCGGCAAGATGGCGGTGGATGGCGATACGGCCCAGATTGGTCCCGAGCTTGCCGGTGCCTTTGATATTCCCTGCGTGACCGACGTGAGCTGCGTGCAGAGCGCGGGCTTTACGACCTGTGGCTCGCTGGCGCTCGTTCACGGATGCGATGCCGGCGAGGAGACGGTGTACCTTGAGATGCCGTGCGCGATGACGACTGCCAAGGAGATTGGCCAGTTGCGTATGCCGAGTATTGCCGGTATCCGCGCGGCGGAGGAGGCGGACGTGCGCGTGGTCAGTGCCGCCGACGTGAACGCCGACCCCGCGCGTTGCGGTCTTGCCGGGTCGCCGACACAGGTCGTGCGCTCGTTTGTGCCCGACCGTGACCAAACGTGCGAGGCCGTTGACGGAACGGCGTCCGAGCAGGCGGCAAAACTTGCCAAGATCATCGAGGGGATGGCTTAGATGAGCGGACTGATAATCGATAGCGAGGCATGCGTTGGCTGTGGCCGCTGCGTTCGCGCCTGTGCCTCGGGTGGCATTGTGGTGGAGGGCGAGCGCCCCAACCGCTGCGCCCATGTGACCGACGGCTGCATCTTGTGCGGCGGGTGCGTCGACGCCTGTCCCGTCAACGCCATTTCGATCGAGCGCGACGAGGCCGCCGGCGCGGTTGACCTCGATGCGTATCGAGACATTTGGGTATTCGTTCAGACCGACGAGCACGATGACGTGGCCCCGGTGGCCTACGAGCTCATGGGCAAGGGCCGCGAGCTTGCCGATGCACGCGGCTGTCGCCTGGTGGCGCTGGTCGGCATGGGCCCCGAGGGCTCGCTTGAGGACCTGGAGCATCTGGTTTGCGCCGGTGCGGACGAAGTTCTGGTCTGTCGTGACGAGCGCCTGCGTCAGAACGACGCGGAGGTCTATGCTCGCCTCATCTGCGATTTGGTAACCGAGCGCAAGCCCGAAGCCATTCTGTACGGTGCGACCGCTTTTGGCCGCGAGCTGGCGCCTGGCGTTGCCGTGCGCCTGCGGACGGGCCTTACGGCCGACTGCACCGTGCTTTCGATGGATACGGAGACGGGCCTGCTGTAACAGACGCGTCCGGCGTTTGGCGGCAACTTGATGGCCACCATTATCTGCCCCAACCACCGTCCCCAGATGGCAACGGTGCGCCCCGGCATCTTTAAGGCGCCCGACTTTGACTATAGCCGCTCCGGAACGATTACCCAGGTATTACTTGCGGAAGACGCCAAGGCTCGTGTCGAGATTTCGATTCCCGCCGAGGAATGGGGCCAGCAGGCTTCGATTGCCGATGCCGAGCGTCTAGTTGTTGTGGGTCGCGGTATTGGCTCCAAGAAAAACCTACCCTTGATGCGAAAGCTCGCCGAAGTCCTGGGTGCCGAGCTCGGCTGCACGCGACCCGTCGTGGAGGCGGGCTGGCTGGAGTATCGCCACCAGATTGGCCAGACGGGCGTGTCGGTTTCGCCTAAGCTCCTTATGAGCATCGGCGTTTCGGGTGCCATCCAGCATCTTGCCGGCATCGGCGGTGCGGAGTGCATCATCGCCGTCAACGAGGACCCAGATGCCCCCATCTTCGGCGTCGCCCAGTACAAGGTCGTCGGCGACGCCGTCGAGGTCGTTGAGGAGCTGCTGGCCCAGCTTGAGTGCTAGGCACTTGCCAGCCAGCTGCGCAGCTCGTCCTTTAGGCGCTCCCAGGTCGCTTGCGTGGCGGAATCGGTGAAGGGGCGCGTGATACCAAAGGGCGCGTCGAGCAGGCGGTAGATATCGCCCTGCTCGCGCGCCAGCGCGCGGCTTGCTGGATAGACGAGCTCAAACATAAAGCAGATGAGTCCCACCAGGTAGTCTGCGGGCTCGTTGCGTTCATCGCGTGCGACGCAGCGGTGCTCGTCAAAGGCGGCAAGTGTCGGCGACGAGAAACGGCTGCCGAGAAACGTCTTCTCGTCCACCTTAAGGATGGTGTCGACGGTGCTGTCGGCGATGGTGCGCATAATGTCGATCTTGTCACCATCGCGCACGATATCGCAGAAGCTTCGCGTGCGCACGTCGAGCTGCGCGGGTAGACGGAAATCGCTGTGATAGGCAATGCTCGCTCGGATGAGCTCGTCATGCGCACCGGTTTCGATAAAGTCACGGATGTTTGTCGTGGCGGGTGCATCGGCGGGATTCTCGCCAAAGAGGACCTCGATGCCCAGCGCCGCATGGCTCATGCTCTCGGCGTCCTTAAAGGTGTCCCAGCGTCGCAGCTGCTCAAAGCGGCCCATATCGTGTAGCAGGCCGCAAAGCCATGCCAGGTCAATATCTTCTGACGACCAGCCCTGCTCGCGCGCTACGGCATCGCATGCCTCGGCCACGTGGTATGTATGCTCGATTTTGAGTGCGATACGTGGGTTGGTGGCGTCGTAGGCATCGGTGTAGCTTTTGAAGGCCGCGCGCGCCCGGTCTCGATCGATAGCTGTCATAATGACTTCCTAAAAAGTTGTGTCTTTCGATCCGGTGGCAATTGTAGGTGAACTCGGTTGCTGTCGGATGATGATTCTGCCGTGTCGCTACATGCGGCTCGGAGACCTTGTCAGGATGAGAAGCGTATGGTGCTCAAAATCGTTAGAACCGTCTGGCCGGTGATGCTTACCTATGTTGCAATAGGCGCGCCGTGCGGAATGATCATGGGGCAGACGGGAATGGAGCCCTGGATGGTCTTTGCTCTGAGCAGCACGTTTGTGACGGGCAGCGGGCAGTTTATGATCTGCAACCTGTGGCTGGCGGGTGTGCCTGCAGCATCGATCGTCGCGAGCGTCGCCGCAATCTCCTCGCGCTTTGCGCTTTACTCGGCATCGATCGCACCGCATCTGAGGGGTGCCTCGAAGCGTCAGACGCTGGCTGTTGCCGCGACACTTACCGAGGAGGCATACGGCATCTCGCTTGCCAAGTTGGTTGAAGGGGAGGATTGGGGCCCGCGTGAGTCCTTCGTGCTCAACGTGATCCTTATCGCAACATGGGGCGTTTCGTGTACGACGGGCGCCATCGTCGGCGCCGTTGTCGATGTTCCCACCGCCATTGCAGCCTTTGTCTGCACCTCACTCTTTATCTGCCTGCTCTTTTCGCAGCGGCTGTCACGCGGCAACGTTGTCGCGGCGGTTTCGGGCGCGGTGTCCGTCGCCGTATGCAAGTTCTTGGGCCTCGTGAATATTGCCGTGCCGGCAAGCGTCGTGGTCGGCATTACCATTGCGCTGGCGTGCGATGCTGTATTTGACGGAAGAGGTGCCCGCGATGCCCGTTAACGAGTTCTTGGTTCTGTGGCTGTCGTCGTGGGCTGCCATCGCGTTCTTTCGCATCGCGCCGGCGTTCGCCTTGCGCGGGCGGACCCTGTCGCCCCGCATTACCGAGGCCCTGGGCTATATCCCGCCCGCTGCCTTTGCCGCGCTGGTCGCCAACGACTTGGTGAGCCCCGGCGCGTTCGACGCGGGACTCTGGCCTGCCTTGGTTCCCTGGATTGCGGCCGCCGGCGTCGTGGTCGTGGCGGTCAAGACAAAATCGATGCTGTGGTGCTGCGTCTCGGGCATCGTACTCTATATCGTCTTGAGTCTTATATAGGGGTGGCGTCGCGGGCGCCGAATCTCGTTCTATCCCAACTTGTCGAATTTTTCACCGAGCTGGTCTATTTCTTCTGGTACCATGGTCAAACTTTACTGTAGCAAAGCGTGACGTGGTCTTTTGTACCCCGTCAGCGGAAATGGGGGTTTCATGGCACAGGAAGCAACCGCCAACGAGCAAAAGAAATTCAGGGTCCCGCGCATCCCGGGCGACATCATGATCTATCCGATGATCGTCGGTCTTTTGCTCAACACCTTCTGCCCGCAGGTTTTTGAGATCGGCGGCTTCTTTACGGCTGCCTGCCGCGGTGGCTCCAATACCATCGTCGCCGCGATCCTGCTGTTCGTGGGCGCCGGCATCAGCTTTAAGTCCACGCCGGGCGCCATCAAGACCGGTATCGTCGTGCTGATTCCCAAGCTGGTCGTCGCAGCGGCTCTCGGCCTAGGCGTGGCATATTTCTTTAACGACAACTTCCTGGGTCTGAGCTCCGTGTCTATCATCGGCGGCATTACGTTTTGCAACATGGCGCTCTATACGGGCATCATGGGCGAGTTCGGCGATGAGTCCGAGCAGGGCGCCGTCGGTATCCTGTTCTTTACGGCCGGCCCCGCCGTCACGATGATCATCCTTGGTGTTTCGGGTCTTGCCAACATCCCTGTCGGTACTATCATCGGCTCCATTTTGCCGCTCGTTATCGGCATGGTTCTGGGCAACCTGTTCCCGTTTATCAAGAACCTGCTGGTTCCCGGTTCCAACCCTGCGATTGCCGTCATCGGATTTCAGCTTGGCGCGTCCATGAGCCTGTCGAGCTTTATCACCGGCGGTATTTCCGGCATCTTGCTGGGCCTTGTCACGCTGTTTGTCGTCGGTCCCATCACCTTTGCGCTCGAGCGCCTGTGCGGTGGTAACGGCAAGGCTGCCGTGGCTTGTTCCACCATCGCCGGCACGGCTATGACCACGCCGGTCGCTCTCGCCGAGGTCGCGCCGCGCTACGCCGAGCTTGCGCCCACCGCGTACGCCCAGATCGCCACTGCCGTTATCATCACGGCAATCATGGCTCCGATTCTGACCGGCTGGGTCGACAAGAAGTTCTGCCAGGGCAAGGAGGACCTGTCGCCTGCCGGTGTCGAGGCCATCGAGGAGGCCGTCGCGACCGACATCGATGGCGAGTAACGGCCGTTACCGATAATTGATTCCGGCGTGCAATTCGCGCCGTCCGAGCGCCCGAACAGAAACTGTTTTGCAGTGATGTTCGGGCGCTTTGCTATGATTCCCTTTACCCCTGCGGAGTAAAGGGGTGTTTATTGCCCTGATTCGAATTGGGCGATTCTGACCACTTGGATATTGAAGGGATGGCGCTAGTGGTTAAGGCACTCAAGATTGAGATATTCGTGCTATGCATGATTGTTCTTATCGGGCTTGCCGTGCGAAGTCGTCGCTCCCTGTTCTCGAGCACCCAGCAGCTATTGTTTAGCATGCTTGGCTACACCTCTGCCGCGTACATATTATTCGATATGATCTGGACACTTTCGGACGGTGTGGACGGCACGTTGGGCATTGCTGCCAACTGGATTTCCAACGCGGTTTCGTTTTCGCTCTTTGCCATCGCGTGTCTCATTTGGTTTATCTATTCCGAGACGGTGCAGGGCTCTCGCCTTTTGACCTCGCGTTATAGGGTGGTGCTTGTAGCGTTGCCTACGGCTCTGGTGGTTGTGCTGGCGTTTACCAGTTACTGGACGCGCGCCCTGTTCTATATCGATTCGCAGGGCGTGTATCGTCGCGGCTTTGCCTATATGATCCAGCCCATCGTCAGCTACTGTTACGTTATACATACGTCCCTGCATGCGTTTATGCAATCTCGCAGGGTCGAGAGCCTGCAGACGAAGGCCATCTATCGAACTTTGGCATTTTTCGCCATTCCGGCCCTGGTGGGCGGTACCTTTCAGATCGTATACTCGGTGCCCGGCCTTTGTGTCGGCATAATGATTAGCATGTTGCTGCTCTACATCATTTACCAGGAGCAGCTCATCTCGACCGATCCGTTGACTGGCCTCAACAATCGCAACCGTTTTGAGACCTATATGCTGTCGCTCTTCTCAAATGTGGATCAGGCCGAAGATGTGTATCTGCTCATGATGGACGCTGACGGCTTTAAGCAGATTAACGATCGCTATGGACATGTGGAGGGCGACCATGCTCTTCAGGTTGTTGCGACGGCGCTCAAGGATGTCTGCTCGGCGTCTGGTGGCTTTATCGCGCGTTATGGTGGCGATGAGTTCGTGGTGCTCCAAAAGGCAGCGGCGGAACAGGATATCATGCATCTGTGCGCGACAATCAACGACGAGCTCGCGCATGCCGAGGTGCCGTATGCATTGCGGATGTCCATCGGTTGCGCGCGAGTCGGCGATAGTGTTGATACCTGGCAAGACTTACTTCGCGCTGCCGATGCGGAGCTCTATCGCGTCAAGGCCGAGAAAAAGAAAGCCGGCGTACAAATACGCTAGAAAAGGGGCATACGACCGTGTTTGGTCGTGCGCCCCTTTTGCGTTTGTGGGGGGGCCACCGGCCATAATGCCCAGGCGCGGTGCGGCAAGACGGGCGTCTGCCGCCGCGACTCGGTACGAAATCAACGAGAACCAGTGTGCTCCATTAAGCTAAAGTATGCGAATGCCCTCCCTAAAAAGGTGAGCTCGCTAGGCTTTTTTGGGTTTGTTGACGATGATGATGCCGCCGCAGACCAACAACAGGGCAACGATGACGGTAACGGGGCTCGTGCCCGCGCCTTCGCCGAGCAGCAGCGCGCTCAGCAGCACACCAAAGACGGGGTTCATAAACCCAAAGACCGAGACGCGGCTGACGGGGTTGACGGCAAGCAGGCGCGACCACAGCGAGTAGGCGACCGCGGAGATAAGCGCCATGTAGATGATGAGCGCGATGGCGGGGGCAATCGCCGTGGGGGAGAGCGCGCCACCCATCAAAAAGCCGATGGCGGTGAGGACAAGGCCGCCGACCAAGAACTGCCACCCGGCAAGCAAGACGCCGTCGTGCTCGCGCGAGAAGATGCCAATCAGGCAGGTCGAAAGGGCACCCGCGACGGTGGAGGCTAGGATAAAGCCCTCGCCATCGAGCCTGAAGCCAAAGGTGCCATCCGCGCCCGAAAGGTTGACGAGAGCGACGCCGGCAAAGCCCAGCGCACAGCCAAGCACCTTGGCCGTATTGAGCTTCTCGGTGCGAAACGCCAGGGCGGCAAAGAGGATTGCGAGGAAGTTGGCGCTGGCCTCGATGATGGAGCTCGACATGGCGCTGGCGCGCGAGAGGCCCAGATAGAAAAAGAAGTACTGCCCGATAGTCTGGAAGAGCGACAAGACAAAGATGGGCTTGATGTCGCGAGCCTGCGGAATGAGGGGGCGGCGTTGGGCCGCACTCATCCCAACGATAACCAGGGCGCCGGCAAGCGTGAAGCGCAAGCCCGCAAAGAGCAGCTGCGAGGCGCTATCGTGCGCTGGGATACCAAAGAGCGCGTAACCGATCTTGATACAGGGAAAGGCCGATCCCCAGAGTGCACAGCAGACGAGGCAGCCCAGGATGAGTCCGGGCAGGGTGGCGAGATACGGCTTGCGGCTTTCCATGATGTCCTTCCTACATGCGCGAAGCAAAAAAGAACCCGCCACCGGATGTGCCGGTGGCGGGTGTTGTTACCCGAAGGGATTGTACCCGATGGGAAAGGTTTAAGCGAAGTAGGCCACGCCGCTCTCAAAGATCGGCATGAACTTATCGCCGGGGACATGCTCGGGCACGTTGCGGTACAGGTTGTCGCCGCGACGCTCGGCATGGCCCATCTTGCCCAGGACGCGGCCGTCGGGGCTCGTGATGCCCTCGATGGCGAGTGCGGAGCCGTTGGGGTTGACGGAAAGGTCCATGCTGGGCTTGCCGTTCTCGCCCACGTACTGCGTGGCGACCTGGCCATTGGCGATCAGCTGGGCGAGCACTTCGTCATTGGCGACAAAGCGGCCCTCGCCGTGGCTGATGGCGACGGTGTAGGGGTCGTCCAGGCTGCACTGCGACAGCCACGGAGATAGGTTGGACGAGATGCGGGTGCGCACCAGACGGCTCTGGTGGCGACCGATGGTGTTGAACGTCAACGTGGGCGCATCGGGCGTGGCGTCGACGATGTCGCCGTAGGGCACCAGGCCGAGCTTGATCAGGGCCTGGAAGCCGTTGCAGATGCCCAGCATCAGGCCATCGCGGGCCTTGAGCAGGTCGCGGACTGCCTCGGTGACCTCGGGAGCGCGGAAGAACGCCGTGATGAACTTGGCAGAGCCGTCGGGCTCGTCGCCGCCCGAGAAGCCGCCGGGGATCATAACGATCTGGCTTGCACGGATGCGGCGGGCAAGCTCGTGGGTGCTCTCGGCGACGGCCTCGGGCGTGAGGTTGTTGATCACGAAGGTGTCGGCCTCGGCACCGGCGGCACGGAAGGCGCGCGCGCTGTCGTACTCGCAGTTGTTGCCGGGGAACACGGGGATGATCACGCGCGGGCGGGCGATCTTGGCGCCGCCGTACACGTGGATATCCTTGGCGCGGAAGTCGATGGTCTCGACCTCGGGGGTCTCGCCGGCGCTGCGGTAGGCGAAGACGCCCTCGATGCCGCTCTCCCAGGCCTCCTGGAGCTCGGCGAGCTCGATGACCTCGGAGCCGGTGTCGATGACATAGCCCTCGACGGTGGTGCCCAGGGGCTCGACGACAACGCCGTCGGCGACCTCGGGCAGCTCGGCGTCCTCGGCGAGCTCGACGATAAAGCTGCCGTAGAGCGGGGTGAAGAGGCTCTCCACGTCTACATCCTCGGCAAGCTCGATACCGATCTGGTTACCGACGCACATCTTAAAGAGGCTCTCGGCGCCGCAGCCGTAGCCGGGCGTGGAGATGGCCAGGGCGTTGCCGTTGGCGGTGAGCGCCTCGACGGCGTCAAACGCGGCGAGCAGCTGCTGGGCGTCGGGACGGTAGTCCTCGCCATAGGTAGCGGGGGCGATGCGGACGACGCGGTGCGTGAGGCCCTTGAACTCGGGCGAGACGGCGCGGGCGGCCTTGCCCACGGCGACGGCGAAGCTGATCAGAGTCGGCGGAACGTTGAGCTCGCCGGCCTCGTCCTCAAACGAGCCGCTCATGGAGTCCTTGCCGCCGATGGCGCCGGCACCCAGGTCGACCTGGGCCATAAGGGCGCCCAGGACGGCTGCCGTGGGCTTGCCCCAACGCTCGGCCTCGGTGCGCAGACGCTCGAAGTACTCCTGGAAGGAGAGATAGGCGCGCTTGTGCTCAAAGCCGGCAGCCACGAGCTTGGCGATGGACTCGACTACGGACAGGTAGGCGCCCGCAAACTGGTCGGCTTCCATCAGATAGGGGTTAAAGCCCCATGCCATGGCGCTCGCCGTGGTGGTCTCGCCGTCCACGGGGAACTTGGCGACCATGGCCGAGCTGGGGGTGAGCTGCGTCTTGCCGCCAAAGGGCATGAGCACGGTTGCGGCACCGATGGTGGAGTCGAAGCGCTCGGAAAGGCCCTTGTTGGAAGCGACGTTGAGGTCGGTGACGAGCGAGGTCATGCGCTCGGCAAGCGTGGTGCCGGCCCAGCTGGGCTGCCACACGCTACGGGCGCACACGTGGGCGACCTGGTGCTTGGGTGCGCCGTTGGAGTTGAGGAACTCGCGGGACAGGTCGACGATGGCGACGCCGTTCCAGGCCATGCGCATGCGCGGCTCGGCGGTAACCTCGGCGATAACGGTCGCCTCGAGGTTCTCCTCGGCGGCGTAGCCCATGAACTCCTCGACGTCACCGTCGGCGACGGCACAGGCCATGCGCTCCTGGGACTCAGAGATAGCGAGCTCGGTGCCGTCCAGACCGTCGTACTTCTTGGTCACGGTATCAAGGTCGACATACAGGCCGTCGGCAAGCTCGCCCACGGCGACCGAGACGCCGCCGGCGCCAAAGTCGTTGCAGCGCTTGATCAGACGGCAGGCGTCGCCGCGGCGGAACAGGCGCTGCAGCTTGCGCTCGACCGGGGCGTTGCCCTTCTGGACCTCGGCGCCCGAGGTCTCGATGGACTCGGTGTTCTGGGTCTTGGAGGAGCCGGTGGCGCCACCGATGCCATCGCGGCCGGTGCGGCCGCCCAGCAGGATGATCTTGTCGGTGGGGGCGGGGCACTCGCGACGAACGTGGTTTGCCGGGGTAGCGCCCACGACGGCGCCAACCTCCATGCGCTTGGCCACGTAACCGGGGTGATAGAGTTCGTTGACCTGACCGGTGGCAAGGCCGATCTGGTTGCCGTAGCTGGAGTAGCCGGCGGCGGCAGTGGTCACGAGCTTGCGCTGCGGCAGCTTGCCCTCGAGCGTCTCGGAAACCGGGACGGTGGGGTCACCGGCGCCGGTGACACGCATGGCCTGGTACACGTAGCTGCGGCCCGAGAGCGGGTCGCGGATGGCGCCGCCCACGCAGGTGGCGGCACCGCCGAAGGGCTCGATCTCGGTCGGGTGGTTGTGGGTCTCGTTCTTAAACAGGAACAGCCAGTCCTGGTCCTCGCCGTCGACATCGACCTTCACCTTGACGGTGCAGGCGTTGATCTCCTCGGACTCGTCGACATCGGTCATGACGCCGGTCTTCTTGAGGTACTTGGCGCCGATGGTGCCCATGTCCATGAGGCAGACGGGCTTGGCGTCGCGACCGAGCTCATGGCGCATCTCCATGTAGCGGTCGAAGGCCTGCTGCACCACGGCGTCGTCGATCGTCACGTCATCCAGGACGGTGCCGAAGGTGGTGTGACGGCAGTGGTCGGACCAATAGGTGTCGATCACGCGGATCTCGGTGATGGTGGGGTCGCGATCCTCATCGCGGAAGTACTGCTGGCAGAAGGCGATGTCCGCCTCGTCCATGGCAAGGCCGCGATCGGCGATAAAGGCGGCAAGGCCGGCCTCGTCGAGCTCGCGGAAACCGTCGAGCACCTCGACGGGCTGGGGCTCGGGGGTCTCCATGTACAGCGTCTCGGGCAGGTCGAGCGAGGCGATGCGCGCCTCGACGGGGTTCACCACGTAGTGCTTGATGGCCCCGATGGCGTCTTCGTCCAGAGTGCCCGAGATCATATAGACCTTGGCGGAGCGCACGGCGGGGCGCTCGCCCTGGCTGATGAGCTGCACGCACTCGCTGGCGGAGTCGGCGCGCTGGTCAAACTGGCCAGGCAGGAATTCGACGGCAAAGACGGCGCCATCGCTTGCGGGGAGCTCGTCATAGGTTACATCGACCTGGGGCTCGCTAAAGACGGTCGGCACGCAGGAGCGGAAAAGCTCCTCGTCGATGCCCTCGACGTCGTAGCGGTTGATGATCCTCAGGGCCTCGATGCCCTTGATGCCGAGAATTTCGGTCAGCTCGCCCTTGAGCTGCTGAGCCTCGACGTCGAACCCGGGTTTCTTCTCCACGTAGATACGAGAGACCATTGGTTCCTGCCTTCCTGATCGGTTGGGCGTACGGTACGGTATGCGGCAGCGGTCGGTTTGCGGGGCAAGCCTCGCGGTCGCCTTGAGCCACATGTTTGTAAACCTCACTATGATACGACAGCTCGCGGCGCGTTGAGGACGGCGAGGGTGCTACAGTGAAGCGCAAACAAGAGAAAGGCATCACATGGCATTCGTTTCACTCGCCATCATCGCGCTCGTGGCCTTTGCAAGCCCCTTCATCGCCTCGGCGATCCCCGGGAAACCCGTTCCCGAGACGGTCTTTTTGCTCGTGTTTGGCGCGGTGCTGGGACCCCATATGCTCGACATTATCCATGTAGATGCCGAGGTCTCGCTCGTGTCCGAGCTCGGCCTGGCCTTTTTGTTCCTGCTTGCCGGCTTTGAGATCGACCCCAAGAGCATCACGGGTGTGGAGGGGCGCTACGGCTTGGCGACGTGGGTCGTCACGTTTGGTATCGCCTGGCTTGCCGTGCGCTTTACCCCGTGGTTCTCGGTCAGTCATTTCGACGGTATCGCCGTGACGCTTGCCCTTACTTCCACGGCGCTCGGTACGCTTGTGCCCATCATGCGCGAGCGCTCGCTCACCGGCACGCGTGTGGGCGACTCGATTCTCGCGTATGGCACTTGGGGCGAGCTCGGTCCCGTGCTCGCCATGTCGGTGCTGCTGTCTGCCCGCACCGGCATCCAAACGCTTGTAATCCTTGGCTTGTTTGCGGTGGTCTGCGTGTTGCTGGCCGTGGTCCCGAGCCGCTCCAAGCGCGTCGGCAGCCGCTTCTTTGCGTTTGTCGAGGAACGCGCCGATACCACGTCGCAGACCTTCGTGCGCCTGACGGTGCTCATCCTGGTCACGCTCGTGGCGTTCTCGGCTGTCTTTGATCTCGACATCGTGTTGGGTTCTTTTGCCGCCGGCTTTGTCCTGCGCTATATCATCCCCGAGGGCAACCATACGCTCGAGACCAAGCTCGACGGCCTGGCCTACGGCTTTTTGATTCCGGTGTTCTTTACCGTATCGGGCGCAAAGATCGATCTGACGGCCGTGGCGTCGCGCCCGGGCTTGCTCGCGGGTTTTATCGTGGCGTTGCTGATTATTCGTGCCGTGCCCATTCTCATCTCTATGGGCATTTGTCCCGCGACGCGCGATGTGTCGGCGTATGGTCGCATTACCGTGGCTCTGTACTGCACCACGGCCCTGCCGATCATCGTTGCCGTGACGAGCGTTGCCGTCAACGCGGGCGCGCTGTCACAAGATATTGCGTCGGTCATGGTTGCCGCCGGTGCCATTACGGTGTTCTTGATGCCATTGCTCGCGCAGCTCTTTTACCGCGTGGTCGACGCCGCGCCGGTCGCCGCCGTGGCAGAGGTTGCCGAGCATCCATCCGATGCGTTCGACATCCTGCGTGCCCATCACGATTTGGCGAGCCTGCTCGCACGCGAGCACGAGCTGCTGACCTCGCATGGTCACGGTCGCGTATTCGAGGGCCTGCCTACGCTCGATACGATTGCCGAGCGTCTTTCCGCCGAGGCGGCGAGCGGCCACATCGATGCCCGCATCGTGGACGCTGCGCACCTGCTTGCCGATAAGACCTATGGAGACGAGGTCGACCCGTCCGAGCTGACTCCGCGCGAGCGTCGCCGCCTGGAGCGCGCCAAGCTCGCCGTGCGCGAATACCGCCGCCGCATGCTGGAGCTCTATGCAAGAGAAGAAGCCGAGGACGACGACGGCAAATAACGAGATGCTTCCCTAGGGGAAGGCGCGTCCTGCTTTGAAGGCTCGGAACGGGATGCGGTTTCCGAAACGGGGGCCGTTGGGAAGCTGTGTCCCGGAATGGGCGCTCAGAGTGGGATGCAGTTTCCGCAAGGAGGTCCTGGGGGAAACCGTGCCCCGTTCTGATTCGAAATGGTGGGACATAGTTTCCCTTTCAAACAGAAGAAGGCGCGCTGCCTGCGGTTGATGCAGGCAGCGCGCCTTTTGCATTGGGCTTCGTTGAGGTTCGAAATCGTGGCTTGCGACCTTTAGGAGCGGGCGGCTCTGTCGACGGGGAGCACGCGCCCGTGACATGGAAGGACATATCGCTCGCCAGGAAAACATATATGCCGTATAGCGAAGAGCGAATTAGTTGGCCATGACGCCTTCGGTCCAAGCCTCAACGTCCTCGATGCGCAGGACGTTGGCGACCTCGGCCACGCAGTCGACGCCGGCAAGCTCGGCGGCGGCTGCCTGGATATCCTTCTCGAGCGCGCGGTGCGTTAGGAAGATGACCGAGCAGGCATCGCTGACGCCCGATTTGCCGTCCTCGACCTGGTTGATGAGCGAGATCGAGATGTTGTGCTTGGCAAAGATGTCGACCGTCTCGGACAGGGCGCCTACGCGGTCGGCGACTTTCAGGCGCACATAGTACTTGGTCTGGAGCTCGTCCATGGGCTTAAAGGCGAGGTTGTGACCATAGGGCTCAATCTCGGGCAGCGGAGCCACGCCGCGGCTGATCTGCTCGGAGAGCGACAGGATATCGCCCACGACGGCGCTCGCGGTGGGGAAGGAGCCTGCGCCGGCACCGTAGAACATGGTCTCGCCCACGGCGTCGCCTACCACGTAGACAGCGTTCATGGCGCCGTTGACCTTGGCGAGCATATGGTCTGCCGGGATGAGCGTGGGATGCACGCGGACGTCGACGCCGGCGTCGGTGTTGCGTGCGATGCCCAGCAGCTTGATGGTGTAGCCGAGCTCGCGGGCCTGGGCGATGTCCTCGGCGCCGATGGTACGGATACCCTGCTGGTAGACATCGTCGGTGGTCACGCGGGTGCCAAAGCCGATGGAAGCGAGGATTGCCGTCTTGCTGGCGGCGTCGAAGCCGTCGACGTCGGCGGACGGGTCGGCCTCGGCATAGCCCTTTGCCTGGGCGTCGGCGAGCACGTCAGCGTAATCGGCGCCCTCGGCGTCCATGCGCGACAGGATGTAGTTGGTGGTGCCGTTGAGAATGCCAGCGATGGTCAGGATCTTGTTGCCCACCAGGTCGTGCTCGAGCGTGCTGACAATGGGGATGCCACCGCCGCAGCTGGCCTCGCACTTAATCTGCACGCCGCACGCGCGTGCCTTCTCGGCGAGCGTCTCGACATGACGGCCCAACAGGGCCTTGTTGGCAGAGACGACGTGCTTGCCGTTCTCGAAGGCGGTGGTGAAGATTTCGGTCGCGGGGTGCTCGCCGCCGATGAGCTCGACGACGATATCGACGGCGGGGTCGGTGACGACGTCGTGCCAGTCGCTCGTAAAGGCCTCGCGCTCAATACCGGCAGCTTCGGCCTGCTCCCAGGCAAGCGCGCAGGCGCGGGTCAGCTTAAGGTCGATGCCGTAGGCGGCCAGGTACTCATCGTGGTGGCTCTTGATCAGACGGGCCACGCCGCCGCCGACGGTTCCAAGACCGATCAGACCGACGTTCACGGTGCGCAGGGGTTCGCTCATAGATAGCTCCTTCGTGCATCTTATGGATGGATTAACCGCTTAAAGGTTGAGTGCATTCTAGCGTGAACCGAGGGCGCGTGCTCGCCAGGCAACAGGAGTCGCACAAAACGGCACCCCCGAAACGCTGCGGAAACATTGGAAACATGCTCGCTACAAACGGAACTCCGTAACAAACTGTCAACGTTTGCACCATAAGGTTTGCCCTGTACCGCAAGACGGCCGCACCGCGGCCAGCGAAAAGGGGGACACCATGTTTAGCATCAACAACGTACTTAACCGCAGGAGTTTCTTGGCTGGCGCCGCGGCGCTCGGTGGCACCGCGGTGCTCGCTGGTTGCTCGTCGGGTGGCTCGGACGGCGGCTCCGCCGATGACGGTAAGACCTTCAAGATCGGTGTCATCGGCCCTCTGACCGGCGCCGCGGCAACCTATGGCGTTTCGGCCGAGAAGGGTGCCAAGCTCGCCGCCAAGGATTTCTCGACCAAGGACCTCAAACTCTCGCTTAAGTCCGAGGATGACGTCGCTGACGGCGAGAAGGCTATCAACGCCTTCAATACCCTGTGTGACTGGGGCATGCAGGCGCTCGTCGGTCCGGTCACGACTGGTGCCGCCGTCGCCGTCTCGGGCGAGATTGCCGACGACATGCTCATGGTCACGCCCTCGGCCTCGTCTCTCGATGTCACCAAGGATAAGACCACGGTCTTTCAGGTTTGCTTCACCGATCCGACCATGGGCGCCAGCGCCGCGAAGTTCTTGGCCGAGAAGTACGCGGATGCCAAGATCGCCTTGTTCTACAACTCCGGCGATACGTATAGCTCGGGCGTTGCCGACGCTTTTGCCGAGCAGGCCAAGGCGTCCAAGCTCGACATCGTCGATACCGAGACCTTTAAGGACGACTCTTCCACGAGCTTTACCAACCAGCTCACCAAGGCCAAGGAGGCCGGCGCCACGCTTATCTTTGCCCCGATCTATTACACGCCGGCGTCCGTTTTGCTCAAGAACGTCAAGGACATGGGCTACGACATGACCCTCATGGGCACCGACGGCATGGACGGCCTGCTCTCCGTCGAGGGCTTCGATACCTCTCTTGCCGAGGGCGTGCTGCTCATGACCCCGTTCTCTGCCGACGATGAGAAGAACGCCGACTTCGTCAAGGCATATAAGGAAGCCTACGACGAGACGCCCAACCAGTTTGCTGCCGATGCTTATGACTGCGTCCACGCGATTGTCGAGGCAATTGATAGGGCGGGCATCGATATTGCGGCCGATGGCGCCGACATCGCCGGCGATCTTGCCCGTAACATGCGCAAGATCAAGATCGAGGGCCTGACGGGCGAGCTGACGTGGAATGACAAGGGCCAGGTCGAAAAGCCCGCTACGGCTTATGTGATCCAGGACGGCAAGTACATCGCCGCCTAAGTGCATATACATCGAGACCGGCGGGCCGTTTTATTCAGGGCAAGGACGCCTGTAACAGAACGGAAACATTACTTTCACACAATAAAGTGGCTAAACTGCATAAACCGACAGGAATACGCAGAATTATGGATAAATGGGCAAAACAAAAGAAAAGTTGAAATAATCGCCACTTTTCTCAACTAAAGCGTCTACTATTTTGCGAACGCCGAACACGGCGAAGGATGGCCTGTCGGGTAACCGAAACCCGACGAGATTTGAGAGGAGAGCCGCATGTCGAGCCTCACCGGTAAGTCATTGAACCCTGTTATGAATCGCAGGAGCGTTATCGCGAGCGCAGCAGGTCTGGGGGCGATGTCCATTCTAGCTGGCTGCTCCTCCAACGGCGGCGACAGCGGTTCCGCGTCGGGCGACGCTTCGTTTAAGATCGGCACCATCGGCCCGCTGACCGGCGCCAACGCGTCCTACGGCAAGTCCGTTACACAGGCTGTCGAGCTTGGCTGCAAGGATTTCTCGACTAAGGAGCTGCCGCTTGTCAGCAAGGCCGAGGACGACCAGGCCGATGGCGAGAAGGCCGTCAACGCCTTCAACACCCTGCTCGACTGGGGCATGCAGGCCCTCGTCGGTCCGACCACCACGGGTGCGTCGGTCGCCGTTGCCGCAGAGTGCGGTAACGACCCCGAGACGTTCATGATCACCCCGTCCGCGTCTTCCGAGGACGTTACCAAGGGCAAGGATTGCGTCTTCCAGGTTTGCTTTACCGACCCCAACCAGGGTGTCAACGCTGCCAAGTTCCTGGCAGAGAAATATGCGGACGAGAAGTTCGTGCTGTTCTATAACTCCGGCGACGCCTATTCTTCGGGCATCGCAGATTCCTTTAAGGCCCAGGCCGCTAAGTCCAAGCTCGAGATTGTCGACGAGGAGACCTTTAAGGACGACTCCGCCACGAGCTTTACCAACCAGCTGACCAAGGCCAAGCAGGCAGGCGCCACCATGATCTTTGCGCCGATCTACTACACGCCGGCGTCCGTCCTGCTCAAGAACGCCAAGGACATGGGCTACGACGTCAAGATGATGGGCTGCGACGGCATGGACGGCATCCTGGGCGTTGAGGGCTTCGACACCTCTCTTGCCGAGGGTCTGCTGCTCATGACCCCGTTCTCCGCCGACGACGAGAAGAACGCCGACTTCGTCAACGCTTACAAAGATAAGTACGGCGATACCCCCGACCAGTTTGCCGCCGACGCCTACGACGGCGTGCATGCGGTGGTCGAGGCTCTCAAGGAGGCCGGCCTGGGTGTCGACGCCGACCCCACCGAGGTTGCCGAGAAGCTTCCCGAGGCTATGCGCAACATTACTGTTGACGGTCTGACTGGCAAGCTCTCCTGGAACGACAAGGGCCAGGTCCAGAAGGACCCGACGGCGTACGTCATTACCGACGGCAAGTACGTACAGGCCTAATAGGCCGCCTTACATAGAGCGGTTTTGATCCCAAGCAGGGGAGGTTTTGGCCTTCCCTGCTTGCTTGGTATCTAGGGACGATGTAACGTCCCTGTTTCATACATCAACTGGAAACCTATTCGAAAGGGGGATGTGGAACATGACGGTCTTTATCCAATACCTGGTCAACGGCCTGTCCATGGGCAGCGTCTACGCCATCATCGCGTTGGGCTACACCATGGTCTACGGTATCGCCAAGATGCTCAACTTCGCTCACGGCGACGTCATCATGGTCGGTGCCTATGTCTCGTTCTGTGCCACGTCGTATCTCGGCCTCCCGGGCTGGGCATCTGTAGTTCTCTCTTGTGTGGTCTGCACGGTTCTCGGTGTTCTCATCGAGGGTCTGGCCTATAAGCCGCTGCGCCAAGCAGGCCCTCTGGCCGTTCTGATCACGGCCATCGGCGTGTCTTACTTCCTGCAGAACGCCGCGCAGCTTCTGTGGGGCGCCACGCCCAAGAACTTCACTTCGCTCGTCACCTTCCAGGTGCCGGAGTTCTTGGCCAAGTTCAACGTAAGCGCCGTCTCGCTCGTCACCATCGTCGCCTGCCTGGTTATCATGGCCGGCCTGATGTTCTTTACAGGTAAGACCAAGATGGGCAAAGCCATGCGCGCCGTGTCCGAGGACAAAGCCGCCGCTCAGCTCATGGGCATCAACGTCAACCGCACCATCTCGATGACGTTTGCCATCGGCTCTGCCCTTGCCGCCATCGCCGGCGTGCTGCTGTGCTCCTACTCGCCGGTCCTGCAGCCCACCACGGGCGCCATGCCTGGCATCAAGGCCTTCGACGCTGCCGTTTTCGGCGGCATCGGCTCCATCCCCGGTGCCTTTGTCGGTGGCATTCTCATCGGCATCATCGAGGCGATGGCGCAGGCTTACATTTCCACGAGCCTTGCCAACTCCATCGTCTTTGGTGTTTTGATCATCGTCCTGCTCGTCAAGCCTGCCGGCCTCTTGGGCAAGTACGTCCCCGAGAAGGTGTAGGTGAGCGTTATGAAGTTTCTTAAAGACAAGCAGACGCGTCACGACTTTGTTACGTACGCCATGTGCCTTGTGGCGTTCGCCATCGTGTTCTTTATGCAGTCTAACCACATGATTCCGCGCATGATCGCCGGTCAGCTGGTTCCCATCACGGCCTATATCGTCATGGCCATCTCCCTTAACCTCGTCGTCGGCATCGCGGGCGACTTATCGCTGGGCCACGCGGGCTTTATGAGTGTCGGCGCCTATACGGGCATCGTCACCGCCGTCGCGCTGGAGAGCGCCGTTCCGTCCGACCCGATGCGTCTGATCATCAGCATCGTGGTCGGCGCTATCGCCGCTGCCATCTTGGGCTTCTTGATTGGTATCCCGGTCCTGCGCCTGAGCGGCGACTATCTGGCCATCGTGACCCTGGCTTTTGGCGAGATCATCAAAGAGATCGTCACCTGCCTCATTGTGGGCGTCGACTCCCGCGGCCTGCACGTGATCTTTAACATCACGGGCAACTCTACGATCGACGACCTGCACCTGCTCGAGGACGGCACCGCCATCATCAAGGGCGCCCAGGGCGCCTCGGGCGTGTCGACGTACTCGACCTTCCTCGCCGGTGCCATCCTGGTCATGGTCGCACTCGTGATCGTGCTCAACCTGGTTCGCAGCCGTACCGGCCGTGCCATTATGGCCGTGCGCGATAACAAGATTGCAGCCGAGTCCGTAGGCATCTCCGTCACCCGGTACCGCATGATCGCCTTCGTGGTTTCCGCTGCCCTCGCCGGTGCTGCCGGAGCCCTCTTCGGCGGTAACTTCTCGCAGCTCTCCGCCACCAAGTTCGACTTCAACACGTCCATCCTCATCCTGGTGTTTGTGGTCCTGGGCGGTCTGGGCAATATGCGCGGCTCCGTCATCGCGGCGGCGCTGCTCACGGTGCTTCCCGAGCTGCTTCGTCAGTTCTCGGACTATCGCATGCTCATCTATGCCATCGTGCTGATCCTGGTCATGATTTTTACCAACAACCCGCAGCTCAAGGCGTTCTTCGGTCGCGTCAAGGACCGCTTTGCTTCCAAGAAGGAGGTGGCAGCCGATGCCCAGTAAATTTGAGTTCAAGAAGGGCAAGATGGTCCCGTATCCTTCTGGCGCCATCGTTCCCGACCGCGACCTGGGCGAGCGCCCTGCACTCGAGTGCATCCACCTGGGCATTGAGTTCGGTGGCCTTAAGGCAGTCGACGACTTTAGCCTGACTATCGGCAAGACCGAGATCGCCGGTCTGATCGGCCCCAACGGTGCCGGTAAGACCACGGTTTTCAACCTGCTCACCAAGGTGTATCAGCCCACGCACGGCACCATCCTGCTCGACGGCGAGGACACCTCGGGCAAGTCGGTCTACCAGGTCAACCGCATGGGTATTGCCCGTACGTTCCAGAACATTCGCCTGTTCAACACCATGACGGTGGAGGATAACGTTAAGGTCGGCCTGCACAACCAGGAGCGCTACTCCGGCTTTGAGGGCGTGCTGCGCCTGCCGACGTATTGGAAGCACGAGAAGGCTGCTCACGAGCGCGCCATGGAGCTGCTGTCCATCTTTGATATGGAGCATCTGGCAAATGAGCAGGCCGGCTCGCTGCCTTACGGCGCTCAGCGTCGTCTGGAGATCGTTCGCGCGCTTGCCACCAACCCTAAGCTGCTGCTGCTCGACGAGCCTGCCGCCGGCATGAACCCGTCCGAGACCGCGGAGCTCATGGAGAACATCGTTAAGATTCGCGACACCTTTGGCATCGCCATCATGCTTATCGAGCACGATATGTCGCTCGTTATGAACATCTGCGAGGGCATCTGCGTGCTCAACTTTGGTAAGGTCATCGCCAAGGGCACGGCCGAGGAGATCCAGAACAACGACGCCGTTATCGAGGCATATCTGGGCAAGCAGGATAAGGGGGAGAACTAAATGGCAGAGCCGATGCTTTCCGTCTACAACATCAACGTCTGGTACGGCGCCATCCACGCCATCAAGGACATCTCCTTTAACGTCAACGAGGGCGAAGTCGTGGCCTTGATCGGTGCCAACGGTGCCGGTAAGTCCACGACGCTTAAAACCGTCTCGGGCCTGCTGCGTTCCAAGACCGGCTCCATCAAGTTTATGGGCGAGGACATTACCCATACGCCCGCCGACAAGCTGGTGGGCAAGGGCCTGGCCCAGGTGCCCGAGGGCCGTCGCGCCTTTTTGCAAATGACGGTCGAGGAGAACCTGGAGATGGGCGCCTATACACAGCCCAAGTCTACGGTGGCTCCGGGCCTCGAGCGCGTCTACGAGCAGTTCCCGCGCCTGAAGGAGCGCCGTCGCCAGGTCGCTGGCACCCTTTCGGGTGGCGAGCAGCAGATGCTCGTTATGGGTCGTGCCCTTATGAGCAACCCCAAGCTGCTCATGCTCGACGAGCCTTCCATGGGCCTGGCGCCGATTCTGATTGAGCAGATCTTCCAGATCGTCGAGGACCTGCACAAGGCCGGTACTACGGTGCTCCTGGTCGAGCAGAACGCGCAGATGGCACTTTCGATTGCTACGCGCGGCTACGTGCTCGAGACCGGCAAGATCACCATGACCGGCACGGGCCAAGAGCTCCTGCACGACGATAACGTCCGCAAAGCTTACCTCGGAGGCTAGCCAATCCAACAAAAGGGGCGCTGACTATCCCGGTCAGCGCCCCTTTTTTAAGTTGCGGTGAAATAGGGGCTAATTGGGGGTTCCAGACGCCAAAACAGTCCCTATTCCACCGCAACTTCATTGGGGCGTGCGACGATGACCGTCCCAAATTAGCACCCCTGCACCAAGCCAAGGCCCCGTTCTGGAGTGTTTCGGAACGGGGCCTTGGTGGTTGGGGTCTATTGGGTTTTGTTCGCTAGTCTACTTTTTGTCCGCATGTGGGGCAGAACTGGGCTTCGGGTACGAGCGGGGTTCCGCAGTGACGGCAGAAGCGGGCGGGCTCGGTCGGGGCTGCTGGCGCCGTCGGCATCGCAGGTGCTGCGGGTGGAACGGCGTTCTGCTGGGCGCGCTTCTGACGGCGACGCTGCTTGCGCTGAGGCTTGGGCACTGCGGGTGTCGCACCGTTCGCGGTCTTAGCGCGCTTCTTGCGGATGCAAAGGATAACGATCGCGCCACCGATGATGAGGACGATCGCCACGCCACCGCCAATAACAAACGGCAGGTGAGTCTGGACAAAGTACAGCACATCCTCGGGCAGCGAGTGGGGGATATTGGACTTGTAGATGTTTACGTGGACTGTGGAAGGGTCGTCCTCATCGTTGTAAGTTGTCATTATCTTGCGATCGCCATACAGGAATACTAGACGACATTTATGTGGGTCAAACTCGTTTTTCGCTCCAGTATTTGTATCGACGAGGCATGCTGTGAATTTGTCATCATTTGAGCTTACTCCGAGCAAGGTACTGCCATCTTGCGATACATCGGCAAGCCCTCCATCGATAAAGGGGAAAGCGATAGAGCTGATAATCTCATCGCTTGCGCAATCGTAAACACCGAGGTTCGCGTCTTTTTCATTCAGGTGATAATCCCCATTTTCATCTTCTTCAAAAAGATCATTTGAGCCTTTTTTCATAATAAATGAAATATAAATCGGTTGATGCCGATGGACTGAACCAGCCGGAGGCGTGTTCGTCATCGTTAAAAAGAACACTCATATTTCCGTCGCGGTCAGCTTTTATTAGAGCTGTGTCGCTTTGAAGATAAATGTCCTCCGATTTAAAGCTAGGGTTAATGTATTCAATGTCCGAAGACCTGTCGTCATTTTTTACACTAACGGTTTTCAGTTCCGTCGATCCCGTATCGCAATTGAATACCTTAAGCGCAACAACGCCTTTCCCGGTATTGGCCTGTAAGATATAAAGACGGCTCATATCATTTGAGCAGATGAACTTATAATCATCTTTTTCTGCCTGATACGCTTTGATTAACTTGTCTGACTTAAGGTCGTAAATCTCGACCTCTTTAAGCTCTGATTCATCGCCTTCGTGCCACACGGCCGCTCTCTCGCCATCCTCAGAGACGCTTGCATAGCTGTCAGTGTATTTGTTTGAGAAGATGGGATGGACTGTTTGGGTTTGGTTATCTGGAGAGAATATGACCAAATTGTTGCCATCTAACCAAATGAGTTGATCGCTGTGCGTGCGGTATGCGGAATCAAGGCTTTTCTCAGGGATGGCAATGGGGCTCGAACTGCCATCATTGAAATTGACGAGGGTTATGCTCTTTAAGTTGACATCGTCGTCGTAATCGTACAGGTAGCCGAACTCAGTATTGCCGCTTGTGCTGATAAGTGAGTTCTCGCTGCTGGTCTTAAAACTGTATGACTTCTCGAGTTCAGGCGTCGGTACGCTACCGCCGGCTAATGCTGCGGGGGGGGTGGCGAGCGGGCTGAGGGCCGCAAGGAGACCTATAGCGACCGCTGCAATCCTCCCGCTCTTATGGATGCTCTTAAACATGGCAATCCTTTCCTCTGGATACGAATGTCGATACTGCCATGGTTGCCTAAGATTCGCGAATCATGTTGCGCAACATTCACCATCGGCAACATTTTTCGGCTAGTCGCGCCGTTCCCAAGGAATCATGTTAGCGCCGGAATAATTTAGCCAAATATAGTCGGCCGAGATTGACCAATCCCGGCCGACCCATTTTAGCCAACACGCCCGCATCTATGACTTTCCTATCGCATTCCTACATCCCCT
>DBFPAR010000001.1:0-25526 GCA_048362915.1 Collinsella sp. | reverse complement strand
TCGGCGACCTTGTCGGCGAGCGCGGTCATCTTCTTGCCGGTCTCGTAGAGCGCCTTGCCGTCCTCGAGATAGCCCTCCTGGTCGAAATGCATGATCTCGATCTTCTCGGTTTCCTTCATTTGTCTCTCCTTTCTGGGGTTGTTTCCACATCCCCCATGCCAACGGGCATCAAAACCCGCTTACATTCCGTAACACTCAGCCGCTTTGGCCTTAAGCGCATTGACTGACTCTTCGTAGCCCTCTGCCTTGACCTCCATTTGCTTGGAGACGGCATCGAGATACGGGTGCACGTTCCATGACTTCAGACGCTCGGCGATCATGGCCGCAATCGTCTGGAAGAACACAAGATTGGGAATTGCGCTGAGCAGCGGAGCCACCTGAGGCACCGCAACCTCGTGAGCCCTACCCTTGGGATGGGCCGTGAGCAGCACCGTTTTTGCCGTAACGTTCGATAGCGCATCGGCGATATTCGCAAGACGCTCCGACCCCTGCGGATCGTCGACGATAAACACCAGATAGCCCGGAACGATCTGCATTTCGGGACCGTGGACGAACTCCTCGCCTTCGTGATGCATGGCAGGAATCTTGATGGTCTCGCTCAGCTTGAGCGCTGCCTCCTCGGCAACACCATAGTTGGGGCCGTTGCCGACGACCATGGCGGGCATGTGCTCAGAAAGCTCGAGCATGTGATCTTGGACATATGCCTCGGCGGTCTTGCACATCACGGCATTAGCCTGGATAGCCTCGCGCAGGTCATCAAGACGCTGAGCAACGCCCTTGGCGTCAATCGTTCCGCGCGCCTGACCGCCGTAAATACCAAAGAGCACCAGGTACTCAACGAGAACCTCGACGCCCAGAGTCACAAAGTCCACCGACTCGACGCCCACACCGTAGTCAAGAACGATGTCAGCGTGTTCCTTGATGGGTGCCTCGACGTTTGCCGTGAGCGCAACTGCAGCCATATCGTGTGCGCGCATGTAATCGAGCGCCGCAATCGTATTGGTTGAATAGCCGCTCTGCGAGACGGCAATGTTAAGCGCATGCTGTGGATAGGTGTGTTCAAAATCGACGAAGGCCTCGGGCGTCACAACGGACACCTGCATCTGCAGCGCATCTTGCAGGTAATCGCGGGCGCAATCCGCAGCATGGCGCGACGAACCAGAAGCAACGATGCGCAGCGCGTCAAAAGAACCGGACTGGAAAATATCAACGAGCTGCGCTACCAGCTCAGACGAACGCTCGAGGTTCTCTCCCATACGCACATGGGCAAGCTGAACGTAATCGAGCATCTTCATCGTCTCACCTCGTAACAAATCATTAGTATTTGATACCAATCACAGTTACAGGTTACAGCTTTTTGATACCTCTTTGTCGATTAATTTATCCCCTTCGGCGAACGGTCGATTTTGAGCCATGTAAGGTTGTATATACAGCTGACCCAACGATCAAAACTGGTTAGTTTCCCAGCCGTTATTCACAAAATACCAGCTAGTACGTATAGGTGTAGCCGCCCGTATCGCCACGATTGAAGGACTTTACATACTCGATAGCCTGACCGCTCGCGTCATAGCTCACGCATTCCAAAAGCAAAACAAGATCGCCCTGTTCCAGTCCAAGGAGGCCGGCATCTCGTGCGCCCAGTGCCTCGATATCGAGCTTTTCCTGTGCCATGACTGGCTTTCGGCCCAGCATCTCATAGGTCTCGTACAAACTGAAGACCGACACGTCAATATCTTCGATGGTTGGGAACAGCAGGCAGGGAATCAGCGCCGTCTCAATCGATACGGGGCTACCGTTTATGCAGTTCAGGCGTCGAACGGAATAGAGCAGGTCGTCCTCGGCGATGCCAAACAGGTCGGCGTAATATGGCCCCGCATAACGCTTGGAACGCGCGAGAATACGGACGGACGGCTCGCCGCCCGAAGCACGGACCGATTCACGGAAACCGACCGTGCGTTCAAAAAAAGCAGGTACTTTCTGCGCCACAAAGGCACCTTTTCCCCGAACACGGCGAATCTGCCCGCGCCGAACCAGCTCATCGACAGCGCTTCGGATGGTCAAGCGTGTCGTACCAAATTCCTCGGCGAGGTCTTTTTCGGACGGAATCATGGAACCCGTGGGATATGCACCGCGCTCGATACGTTCCTCGATGCAGCGTCGAATGCGCATATAAACCGGGGTGGCATCTACTGTTTCAGCCATTGTTCACCTGCCACGCTCCTCATGCCGTTCTCTTCGCCGTTATCGGCAAAGCGGAACTTTGTGGGCAAAATCACCGATTTGCAATGCTCCACAAAACGCATGTCCTTATCAAATTCGATCGAGCTCTCATAGAACACCGGCGTTCCCTCTTCTTGCTGGAGCAGCTCGGCCTCTTCGACGTTCAAACGCGAGATGGAGATATGCTCACGTCCATGCTCAACGCGCACGCCACCTTCTTTGAGCAAGACATCGTAAAGGCTCTCACACTCAAAATCGTGCTCGGGAAGCGATGGGCACAGGGACAGGTTAACGTGAGCGGTCTCGATTGACGCCGGCTCGCCCTCAATAAGTCGAACGCGCTGCATGCGGAGCAAGGGAGCGCCTACAGCCACCCCAAGCTTGTCGGCAAGCGCCTCATCCGCCTCGATGGTCCCGGTGGAAACCAGACGAGAAGAGGGGTGCAGGCCGGCAGTCCGCACAGCATCGGAAAAGTTATACGTTTCCTGGAAGATGTTCAGCGGCTTGGGAGGACACACATACGTGCCCGATCCGCGACGGCTCTCGAGCGTTCCACACGAGATAAGCCGCGTGATACCGGCACGCAACGCCGTACGCGAAACGCCAATCTCTTCGCACAGCACGCGCTCGGCCGGCAGGCGATCGCCGCCGGCAAGCTGATGGTGCTGGATATACCAAAGAATTCCCTCAACAGCATGATCTTTGGGGGGAATTGCATAAGATTCGCCTGCCATTGCACAGACTCCTCATTCAGAAACGTATGCCGCCAAAATTAGGCCAGCCCTCCCATGGCATCAAATTCTGTCTTGATCTTCTCGGCGACATTCCGATACGACTTATATAGACTTGAATCGCGTTTGACTTCGTCGGTCATAACGGGAATCTCTAATTTGGAAACCTCGTCTTTTCCCGTCTGAACCGCCACAACAACGCCCATACCAAGACACATATTACGCTTGGCAGCATTTATTTTTGCTGCCTTGGCAGGATTTGCCAGGATACGCTGGGCAAATTCCTGTTTAGAGACCGCTTCTTCGGCCTCCGGATCGCCCGCCTCGGCCACTTCGCACTGCAACACGTCCGCATAGTCAAAAATCTTCGGCTCGCCGCCGCGCTGATGCACGGCCCACTTGCGGCGCGTGGCATCCTGGTAGATGGCCGGCAAAAATGTAAACCGCGGCGGGTCCAAAATCGTATCCGTGATGGTAAACACATCGGGATCAAAGGCATCCTGCGGGTTTTTCTTCTTGAACAGCCCCATATCAGCCTCCCGTACTAGCATTAAACAACTCAAGCTGAATATAGCACCAATTTCAAGCCGCTGCCTTACCCTATCGGTGCGCGGCGTCTAAGGCTCGCCCAGCGGAAGAGTTAACGGACGAGGGCCGGGGTGCCTGCCTTGTTTTGAGAAGTGGGCTCCGCGAACTTCTCAAAACAAGGCAGGCACCCCGGCCCCGCCGGCAAATAGCGGACACTCCGCATGCAATCTATGCAAACAAACAAGTACGCTTAGCTACATTCGGTAAGCTCGAGCACGCTGCCCTTCACGATAAGCGCCGGCTCCAGAACGACCTCTTCGGCACGTCTACCGCCCCTACCGGCAAGACGCTTGGACATGCAGCCAAAAGCATGCTCCGCAAGGACACCAGGATCCTGCTCAATCGCGGTCAGCGCCGGCTCAAAGAGAACGTCGGCCGCCGAGTTGTCATAGCTTACGACCGAGATATCGCTCGGAATGCTCTTCCCCATCTCGTGCAAGCGCTTGAGCAGACCGAGGGCAATGTTGTCCGAGCTTGCGAACACGGCGGTGGCGTCAGTTGCGAGCACCGCCTCCGAGGCCTCGTATGCGCTCGGAATGTAGTACTCGCTCTCAAACTCCAAACGCGCGTCAATAGGCAGGCCAACCTCGCGCAGCGCACGCTCGTAGCCGGCAAGACGTTTACGACCCGTATTGGAACGGCGCGCATTAACCAAGCAGGCAATGCGACGGTGGCCCTGCTCGATTAGATAGCGGGTTGCCATGTAGCCACCCATCTCGTGATCGAACATCACCTTGTCGCACTCGAGTCCCTCAATGGCACGGTCAACCATCACGGCCGGAATGGGGAGATGACTGACTTCTTCGCGCAGGGCGCGGTCGTCCGAGAACTCGTCGCCCACGACCAAGAACACACCGTCGACGCCGCGCGTCACCAGCTGGCGCAGCAGCTCCAGATCGTCCTCGGCGCTTCCGCCCGAGCTGGTAATAAAGAGCGCGTAGCCGTCCTCGCGGCAGCGCTTTTCCAGGCTACCGGCGAGCGAAGCAAAAAAGCGGCTCTCGATGTTAGGGACGATAAGGCCCAGGGTGCGCGACTCGCGCATGACCAGGCTGCGCGCGATCTGGTTGGGAACATAGTGGTTGCGCGCCGCGACCTCCTTGATGAGCTTGCGGTTTTCTTCCGAGATGCGACAGGGCCGATTATTGAGCACAAGCGAGACCGACGAGGGGGAAAGCCCCACCTCCTGGGCGATCTGCTTGAGGGTGACTTTGTTGGCCATCTCGCTCCTTCCGGGTTTACGCGCAATCTCTTGAAAGTATAGCGACTACCCCTCTACCTCGGTGATAAACACTTTACCAATCCGGTAGACGGCTGTTTTATCGCCGCCAGCGCACCAAATCCGTCCGGGTGGGGTATATTGCAATCGATTGATGACAACGACCACCAAAAGGCGGCTATTAGTATGCACGAAAACGATTTTTTTAACGAGGACCTGCTGTGCGCGCTTGCTGGCGTTGCCGGCGAGGACAACGTACTGATGAGCGAGCCCATGCGCGAGCACACCACGTTTAAGATCGGCGGCCCGGCCGACGTCTTTGTCACGCCCGATACCGAGCAGGGCCTCGTCGCCACGCTCGATACCTGCTATCGCTGCGATCTGCCCCTCACCATCGTGGGCAACGGCTCCGACCTACTCGTCGGCGACAAGGGCATCCGCGGCGTCGTCGTAGCGCTGGGCGAAGGTCTCTCCAACATCACCGTCAACGGCACGCACGTCACGGCGGCAGCCGGCGCCTTGCTTTCCGATGTCGCCGCGGCGGCAGCCGAGGCCGGCCTCACCGGCATGGAGCCCATCTCGGGCATCCCCGGATCGGTCGGCGGCGCCTGCTACATGAACGCCGGTGCCTACGGTGCCTGCATGGCCGATGTGCTGGAGTCCGTGCGCGTCTACAAACCCGCTCGCCAGCTCGACGACGGCACCCGCGGCAGCGGCAATATCATTGAGTTCGATGTCGATGAGCTCAACCTGGGCTATCGCAAGAGCCGCATTGCCGACGACGGCTTCATCGTGCTTTCGGCCACCTTCAATCTCGCTCCGGGCAACGCCGCGATGATCAAGGCCGACATGGACGACTACCGCCAGCGCCGCGAGGACAAGCAGCCGCTCGACATGCCGAGTGCCGGCTCCACCTTCAAGCGCCCCGAGGGCTACTTTGCCGGCAAGCTCATCATGGATGCCGGCCTGCGCGGCCATGCTGTCGGCGGCGCGCAGGTGAGCGAAAAGCACTGCGGCTTTATCGTCAACGCCGACCACGCCACCGCCGCCGACGTCAACGAACTCATCCGCGACATCCAAGCCAAAGTCAAAGAGCAGTTCGACGTAGACCTAGAACCCGAAGTCCACCGAGTAGGCGAATTTTTATAAAAAGAAGGCCCCGAAAGGGGCCTTCGCCATATTTATTCAGATAACCCAGTCCGGTGTGTCGCGCCCCGAACCCGAGAGGGCCGCGTGCCCGCCCGCAATATATTTGATTGATCGCGAGTTCCGCACGCAAAGAAGGCCACTTAATGTGGCCTTCGTCTTGCGCAGGACTGTAGAGCGGGCAACCTTATGCCTCGCCCGCGGTCCCGGACCAACTTACTTCAAACCGCAGCTACGACAGCGCAATACCGCCAAGCCAGCCCCAACGCACGCCAGAGCCAGTGCCATAGAAGCTAATAAACGAATCGAGCGACTTAGACGTAATGGCACCCTCGTTGCTCATAACGATGCCGCCGCCAACGTAGATACCCACATGACCGTAGATAAGGCCCGGAGCACCCGTGCCGCTGTGCGAGGAATCGGCCACGATCATGCCCACCTGCAGCGCCGAGCGGTCGGAGCTATAGCACCATGCGTTAAACATATCGCACGCGTTACCGCCAAAGTAGCCAACGCCGGCGTTACGGAAGACATTGGTAACCCACGCCGCACACCAGTTCTGACCCGGCGAAGGCGTGGAGTAGCACGCGTTGACGACGGCCTGCTGTTTGCCCGAGCCGGCATTCTGTTGCGGGGTTCCGGGCGCATACGATCCGCCACCCGAGCTTGAACCACCCGAATAGGAATTGTTCTTGTTCGCGGCGGCAGCGGCAGCGGCGGCCTTCCTGGCAGCCTCCTCAGCCTGGGCGGCAGCGAGGATCTCGGAATCGCGCTGAGCCATGAGCTCCTTGACGTCGTCGGAAAGACCGTTCAGCACGGTCTGGACTTCTTGCTGCTTGGCCTGCATGTCCTGCATCTGAGCAGTCTGCTGGTCCTTGAGCTTCTCTAAGTCGGCCTTCTGCGACTCGAGCTCGGTCTTTTGCGCATCGAGCTCTTCCTGGATGGTCTGAATGTCCTCGATGGCGTCGCGGTCGCTCTTGTTGATCTTCTCAACGTAATGCGCGTTGGCGACGAGTTCCTCAAACGAGCCAGAGGCCAGCAGCAGCGACAGGATGTTCGTGCCGCCGGACTTGTAGCTGGCGGCCACGCGATCGGAAAGGTCGTTGCGCTTCTTCTTGAGCTCGGCCTTCTTTTCATCGATCTGGGCCTGCGTGTCGTCAATCTTGCCCTGGACATTCTCGATGTCGTTGAGGGTCTGGGCATTCTTGTTGGCCAGCGCCGCATACTCATTTGCGATGCTGTCGAGCTGGGCCTGAACCTCGTCGAGCTGGGCCTGGGCGGCATTCAGTTTATCGGTGGTTTCTTTGGAAGCCTCCGCCGCATGGGCGCGAGCGGGCAGGCCAAAAAGAACTGCCGCAGAAGCGGCGCCGAACAGGGCCTTGAGGGCAGTGCGGCGCGAGAGCTCCTGGGAAAGGATGGAATCGCTGTTTGGTGACATATGTACTCCGTTACATGCTTATTTATATGTCGCTCAACTCATACATATTAGCGTACATATGGCGCGTCCCAACGATTTCCACGAACGGCAGGAAACTACAAGGTCAGCGGCTCGTAAGCAAATGCCAAAGATCAGGTTATGCGTACGCAAGCTCTTCTATGAGTACGTTAGCACAATCCTCTGCTTTTCCTACAGCGCACGATTTGGGCGTCCCTGCCTGCGCTATACTCCCCTGAAGAAGTGTTCCTGATTCGATAGGAGACTACATGTCCAAAGCACTCGACCCCAAAGACACCTGTGTCCTCGTTACCGGTGGCGCCGGCTTTATCGGCTCGCACACCGTCGTTCAGCTGCTCGAGGGTGGCTACCAGGTCGTCATCGTCGATGATCTCTCCAACTCCAGCGCCGTCGCCGTCGACCGCGTCAAGACCATCGTGGGCGACGAGGCCGCCAAGAACCTCACCTTCTACGAGGCCAACGTGCTCGACCGCGATGCGATGAACAAGATCTTCGATACCCATCAGATCGACCGCGTCATCCACTTTGCCGGCTTTAAGGCCGTCGGCGAGTCGGTGAGCAAGCCCGTCGAGTACTACCACAACAACATCGAGAACACCCTGGTGCTCATCGACGTCATGCGCAACCATGGCTGCAAGT
This sequence comes from Collinsella sp., assembly GCA_048362915.1. GTDB lineage: Bacteria > Actinomycetota > Coriobacteriia > Coriobacteriales > Coriobacteriaceae > Collinsella. The sequence goes on along the minus strand of DBFPAR010000001.1, from coordinate 17,530 downwards.
CCATCATCTTCTCGAGCTCCTCGACCGTCTACGGCGACCCGGACAACCCGCCCGTCACCGAGGAGGATCCTAAGAAGCCCGCGACCAACCCCTATGGTTGGACCAAGTGGATGATCGAGCAGATCCTTATGGACGTCCACACCGCCGACCCCGAGTGGGACGTCGTGCTGCTCCGTTACTTCAACCCCATTGGCGCTCATCCGTCGGGCCTGATCGGCGAGGACCCCAAGGGCATCCCCAACAACCTGGTGCCCTATGTCGCCCAGGTTGCCGTGGGCAAGCTCGAGGCCGTTCAGGTCTTTGGCAACGACTACCCCACCCCCGACGGCACCGGCGTGCGCGACTACATCCACGTGTGCGATCTGGCCTCTGGTCACGTTGCCGCCCTTAATTGGATGAACGGCAAGACCGGCGTCGAGATCTTTAACCTGGGCACCGGCACCGGCACCTCGGTACTCGAGGTCGTCGCCGCCTTCTCCAAGGCTTGTGGCAAGGAGCTGCCCTACGTGATCCGCGAGCGCCGCGCCGGCGACATCGCTGCCAACTGGTGCGATGCCTCCAAGGCCGAGCGCATGATGGGCTGGAAGGCCCAGTACGACATCGCGGACATGTGCCGCGATAGCTGGAACTGGCAGAGCCACAACCCCAACGGCTTCGCCGACGCCGAGTAGCAAAAACCTACATACCGCTCTTGCCCCGATCTCACGTTGTGAGGTCGGGGCTTTTTCATGGCATGTAACCATTCGCCGAAAATCGACCAACTTTTTTATCTTGCCTGTACATGTTTAAACAACATGTTTTACAATAGGCGTATCGAATCAGAACATCGGAGGCGGACTGCACACCCATCGGCAGGCCGACCCCACAACAAGAAGGTTGGTGAGCGCATTCATGGAGCGTGCAAGCGGCGTCCTCATGCCCGTCTCATCTCTGCCCGGACCATACGGAATCGGCGGCTTTGGTTGGAATGCCTACGACTTCGTCGATTTTCTCGCCTCGTGCAAACAACATTACTGGCAGATTCTGCCCCTTACGACGACCAGCTATGGCGATTCGCCCTATCAGTCGTTCTCGGCCCGCGCAGGCAACCCCAACTTTATCGACTTTGCCGAGCTTGTCGAGGCAGGGTATCTGGAGCAGCGCGATATCGATGACGTGTACCTGGGATCCGACCCCAGCAATGTCGACTACGGTGCTATCTTTGGCGGCCGCCGTCAGATTCTCGACCGCGCCGCCGAGCGCTTTGCTGCCGACAAGCCGGCCGATTTCGATGACTTTATCCAGGCCAACGAGGACTGGCTCATCCCCTACTGCGAGTTCATGACCGTCAAAGAGGAGTGCGGACTCAAGGCCTTTTGGGAGTGGCCCGCAGAACTGCGCACCCGCGGCGAAGCATCTGCCAAGGTCTGCGCCGCCCATCCCGCGCGCATGCTCTACCACCAGATGACGCAGTATTTCTTCGACCGCCAATGGAGCCGCCTCAAGGCCTATGCCAACGAGCGCGACATTCTCATCATCGGCGACCTGCCCATCTATGTCTCGCGTGACTCCGTCGAGATGTGGGCGACGCCTGAGCTCTTTAAGATCGACGCCGCCGGCAATCCGGTGAGCGTCGCCGGCACGCCGCCCGACCAGTTCTCGGCCACCGGCCAGTACTGGGGCAACCCCATCTACGACTGGGACGCCATGGAGTCCGACGGCTTCTCCTGGTGGGAGGGCCGCATTCGCGCCGCCCTCGACATGTACGACGTCATCCGCCTGGATCACTTCCGCGGCTTCGAGGCCTATTGGGAGGTGCCGTTCTCCTCGCCCGATTCGTCCTACGGTTCGTGGACGCAGGGTCCCGGCCTCAAGTTCTTCAAGACGCTCGAGAAAAAGCTCGGCACGCTGCCCATCATCGCCGAGGACCTGGGCTTCCTCACCCCCGGCGTCATCGACATGCGCGACAACTCGGGCTTCCCCGGCATGAAGATCCTGCAGTTTGCCTTTGAGGGCACCAACTCGTACTACCTGCCGCATAACTACATCGCCAACACCGTCGCCTATGTGGGCACCCACGACAACGAGACGGCGCGCGGTTGGTTTGAGGGAACGGCCACCCCGCGTCAGCGCGAGCAGGCAGCCCTGTACACCCATCAGCAAGCCGGCGAACCCATGGCAGATGCACTCAATCGCACCATCGCCGCCAGCGTAAGCGACACGTGCATCTACACCATGCAGGACCTGCTCAACTTGGGCAACGAGGCGCGCATCAACACCCCTGCCACGCTGGGCGGCAACTGGACCTGGCGCATGCTCGACGGCGCCATCACCCGCGAGCTCGAGCACAAACTCACCGACTGGACCGAGACCTACTTCCGCATCCCGTCGGAAGCCGAAATCGAGCTTCCTCAATAGGAGCCACCGCGCCCGACCCCCCACCGTGCGGACGCGCTTGCTTTTCCCGCGCGAGGCCACCCCAATCCCCTCGCGCGGGCTTCTTATGAATTGCAGACATGAAACAACCCATCACAGGAGAAAACATGCCCCAAATTAACCTCATGGAACTCGCCGAGCAGTCTTTTGGCACCTCGCTCGAGCAGCTCGACGACCGTCGCATTTACAAGCTGCTGGTCAAACTCGTGCAGGAGCGCTCCGCCGCCCGCCCGCTCAACAACGGCAAGAAAAAGCTCTATTATATTTCCGCCGAATTTTTGATCGGCAAGCTGCTCATCAACAACATGATCGACCTCGGCATCTACGACGAGGTTAAGGACCAGCTCACCGCCGCAGGCCACGACCTCAACAAGATTGAGGAATTTGAGGTCGAACCGTCGCTGGGCAACGGCGGCCTGGGTCGCCTGGCCGCGTGCTTCCTGGATTCCATCGCCACGCTGGGCTTGACCGGCGATGGCGTGGGCCTCAACTATCACTACGGCCTGTTCCGTCAGCGCTTTGTCGACAACCAGCAGAAGGCCGTCCCCGACGAGTGGCTCGGTGAGCAGGACATCCTAGTCGACGATGACCGCTCCTACACCGTCGAGTTCGGCGATTTTGCCGTTACTTCCAAGCTCGTCAACATCGATGTGCCCGGTTACGGCCAGCCCACCAAGAACCGCCTGCGCCTGTTCGACCTGGCGAGCGTCGACGACGGCCTGGTCCCCGGCAGCTCCATCGACTTCGACAAGACCGAGATCGCCAAGAACCTCACCTTGTTCCTCTACCCCGACGATTCCGACGAGCAGGGCCGCCTACTTCGCATCTATCAGGAGTACTTCATGGTGAGCAACGCCGCCCAGCTCCTGATCGACGAGGCCGTCGAGCGCGGCAGCAACCTGCACGATCTGGCCGACTACGCCGTGGTCCAAATTAACGACACGCACCCCACCATGGTCATCCCCGAGCTCATTCGCTTACTCACCACCGAACATGGCATCGAGTTTGACGAGGCCGTGACCATCGTACGCTCCATGGTTGCCTACACTAACCACACGATTCTTGCCGAGGCGCTCGAGAAGTGGCCGCTCGCCAGCCTGCAGAAGGTCTCCCCTGCCATCGCCGACATTATCGTCAAGCTCGATGAGATCGCGAAGGCCGAGCACGATGACCCGCGCGTCGCCATCATCGACGAGCACGACACCGTCCACATGGCCCACATGGACATCCACTTTGGCTTCTCCATCAACGGCGTAGCCGCCCTCCACACCAAGATCCTGGAGGACACCGAGCTTCATCCGTTCTACGAGATCTATCCCAAGAAGTTCTCCAACAAGACCAACGGCATCACCTTCCGCCGCTGGATCCATGGGGCCAACCCCGCGCTCGCCAGCCTGCTCGACGATGTGATCGGCACCGACTGGCGCAGCACCGGCGATCTGAGCAAACTCGCCAAGTTCGCCGACGACAAGGACGTTCTTGAGCGCCTGGCCGCCACCAAGGTCGAAGCCAAGGCCATCATGCGCCAGTTCATGGCGCTCGAGCAGGGCGTGACCATTCCCTCCAATGCCATCATCGACGTCCAGGTCAAGCGCATCCACGAGTACAAGCGTCAGCAGATGCTCGCGCTCTACATCATCTGGAAGTACCTCGATATCAAGAACGGCAACAGACCTAAGCACCCCGTCACCATCATCTTTGGCGGCAAGGCGGCGCCTGCCTACACTATCGCGCAGGACATCATCCATCTGATCTTGACGCTGTCGCAGTGGATTGCAAACGACCCCGACGTGGCTCCCTACCTGCAGGTCGTCATGATCGAGAACTACAACGTCACCGCCGCCGAGCGCGTGATCCCCGCCGCTGATATCTCCGAGCAGATCAGCCTGGCCTCCAAGGAGGCGAGCGGCACCTCCAACATGAAGTTCATGCTCAACGGCGCCCTAACCCTGTGCACGCTCGACGGCGCCAACGTGGAGATTGCCGAGCTCGTGGGCGACGAGAATATCTATACCTTTGGTGCCTCGTCCAAACAGGTCGAGCAGCTCTATGCCGACGGCACCTATGACGCCGGTGTGCTCTACCGCAAGCCCGGCATTAAACTGCTGGTGGACTTCATCACCAACCCGGCCTTTATGGCGACCGGCAACGTCGAGCGCCTGCAGCGCCTGCACGATGACATTAAGGGCAAGGACTGGTTTATGGCCCTGCTCGACATCGAGGAGTACATCCAGACCAAGGAGCGCGTGTTGGCCGACTACGAGGACCAGGACGCCTGGATGCGCAAGACGCTCATCAATATCGCCAACGCCGGCACCTTCTCGTCTGACCGCACGATCTCCCAGTACAACGACGAGATTTGGCACCTGAGCTAATTTCGCTTCCCTTACCCATCCTCTTGAGAAACGGAGTCGTGGCAACACGGCTCCGTTTTTTGTGCCCGCACGTTACCCTGCGACCCAACTCGGCCAAACAATCTCGATCTGTAACAACTACTCGGTAAAAACGGTCCCAGCTGTTACAGATTGAGACATACCGGCCCCTCCCCTTGGGTTTATCTCGATCTGTAACATCTAACGTCCGAAATCGGCCCTACCCGTTACAGATCGAGACAAACGACCGGTCAGACAATCCCAACACAAAGAAAGGCTCCCCTCTCGCCCAGTGGACGGGAGGGGAGCCTTATATGTGACCGCGGCAAAAGGATGGCAATACCGCAGTCGCCCAAAGGGAGGGCCCGGATGCACCAGGCCTAGATAAGGTTCTTGCCAGAGACCTTATCGAAGAGGTGGGTCGCGTTCTTCTCGAACTTGAACCAGATGGGGTCGCCCGCCTTGAGCGCGCCCTTGGCCTCGAGGTCGACAACGGGAATGATCAGGACGAACTGGCCATCGGGAGCGGTCACGTGGACATGCTCGGTCGAACCCATGAGCTCGGTCACCTCGACGGTACCCTGGAGCGCGCCCTCCTCGTCCTTGTCGGCAAGCAAAATCTGCTCGGGGCGCACGCCGGCCGTGATCTCCTTCACGTCGCCGCCGTCCCAGTTGAGAGCAAGCTGAGCGCAGGTCTCGGGAGCGAGCGCCACGTTCATATCCTCGGTCTTGACGGTAAAGCCGTTGCCCGAGCGCACCAGCTGGGCATCGAAGAAGTTCATCTGCGGCACGCCGATAAAGCCGGCAACGAAGATGTTCGCGGGATGATTGAAGACCTCCTGCGGGGTGGCGATCTGCTGGACGACGCCGTCCTTCATGACCACGATACGGTCGCCAAGGGTCATGGCCTCGGTCTGGTCGTGAGTAACATAAATGAACGTGCCCTTGATCTCGTGGCGCAGCTTAATGAGCTCGGCACGCATCTGGTTACGAAGCTTGGCGTCCAGGTTGGACAGCGGCTCGTCCATCAGGAAGACCTTGGGGTCACGCACGATGGCGCGGCCGATAGCGACACGCTGGCGCTGGCCGCCGGAGAGCGCCTTGGGCTTACGGTCGAGGTACTCGGTAATGCCCAGAATCTCGGCAGCAGAGCGAACCTTGCGGTCGATCTCGTTCTTGGGAACCTTCTTGAGCTCGAGCGTAAATGCCATGTTCTCGTACACCGTCATATTGGGGTACAGAGCGTAGCTCTGGAACACCATGGCGATGTCGCGGTCCTTGGGCGCCACGTCGTTGACACGCTTGCCATCGATGAGCACATCGCCCGAGGTAATGTCCTCCAGGCCGGCGACCATGCGCATCGTCGTGGACTTACCGCAGCCAGAGGGGCCAACGAGGACGACGAACTCCTGGTCGTGAACGGTGAGGTTGAAGTCCTCTACAGCGAGCACACCGTCCTCGGTAACCTTGAGGTTGTGCTTCTTCTCCTCGGTCTTCTTCTTTTTGCCAAAGAAGCCCTTCTTTTTTGACTCGTTGTTGGGATACACCTTCTGAACATGTTTGAGAACAATCTCGGCCATGTCTTTACCTTTCGATACGCGGCGCCGCGCTGAGGGACGCCGCCAAAACTTGCAAAACAGTTACGGCATCAGCCCTTGACGGCACCTGCCACCACACCGTCGATGATGTACTTCTGGCAGAGGATGTACATGATGACGATGGGGATAACGACCATCATGATGCAGGCCATCATGGGGCCGAGCTCGACGTGGCCGTAGCCGCCGCGGAAGTACTGGATCAAGATAGGAATGGTCTTGTACTTGGTGGAGTCGAGCGTAAGGTAGGGCAGCAGGTAGTCGTTCCAGACCCACATGGTCTCGAGAATGCCGACCGAAAGATAGGTGGGCTTCATGATGGGAAGGACAATCTTAAAGAACACCTGGACCGGGTTGCAGCCGTCGATCATGGCCGCCTCCTCGATCTCGAGCGGGATGTTCTTTACAAAGCCGGCGAACATAAAGACCGCCAGGCCCGCGCCAAAGCCCAGATAGATAAAGCAGATGTTGAACGGCGTGTTAAAGCCGATGCGGTCCGCCAAATTGGACAGCGTGAACATGAGCATCTGGAACGGCACGACCATCGAGAACACGAACAGGTAATAGAAGAAGTTCGAGATCTTGTTGTTGACACGAACCACGTACCAAGCGCACATGGAGCAGCACACCAAGATCAGCACGACCGACGTGACCGTGATGATGAGCGAGTACATAAATGCCGAGGCAAAGCCCTGCTCGTTAAGGGCGTGCATGTAGTTTGCGAGGCCGTTGAACGTCTCGGGCGTGAGCAGATCGAATGCCGTGGTGGTGCTGATTGCGGTCGCTTTCTTAAAAGAATTAAGCGCAATCATGAACACGGGGTAGATCCACGCGAGCGACAGGATCGTAAAGAAAATCGAGAGCGCGCGGTTGATAACCTTATCGCGTTTCATTACTGCTGCACCTCCTTGGACCTCGTGGCCTTAAGCTGGATCATGGAGATGGCCACGACCAGGATGCAGAAGATAACCGCCTTGGCCTGACCAATGCCCTGCCATGCGATACCGGCACGCGAATAGAACGTGTTGTAGATGTTCAGGGCGAGCATCTCGGTGGAGTGCGCGGGGGCACCACCGGTAAGGGCGAGGTTCTGGTCGAACAGCTTAAAGCCGTTGGTGATGGACAGGAACAGGCAGATGGTGATCGTCGGCATCAGGTTAGGGATCTTAACCTTCCAAAACGTCTGCCATGCCGTGGCACCGTCGACCTTGGCGGCCTCGATGTAGTCGGACGGAATAGACTGCAGACCAGCGATGTAGATGATCATCATGTAGCCGACCTGCTGCCACAGGGTCAGGATGATAAGGCCCCAGAAGCCAGCAGCAGAGTTAAGGGCGATGAGCTGGGCGCCCACGTTGGAGAGCAGGCAGTTGATCAGAATCTGCCAAATGTAGCCCAGCACGATGCCGCCGATCAGGTTAGGCATAAAGAAGATCGTACGGAAGATGTTGGTGCCCTTGAGCGCTTTGCGGGTGAGCGCCTGCGCGATGGCGAGGGCAATCACGTTGATGAGCACCGTCGACAGGAAGGCAAACGCCACCGTAAAGAAGAACGACGTGGCAAACTGCGGATCGGACAGTGCGCGCACGTAGTTCTCGATACCGACAAAGTGCGTATTGTTGATGGTAATAAACTGGCAGAACGAGAGATAGAAGCCCTGGATAAAGGGAATCACGAACCCGATCATAAACGCCAGGCACGTGGGCAGCATAAAGAGCGGCCACCAGCGCTTGAGTGCTTTGCCCATAGAAGGGTCCTTTCAATATGCAGGGGGCGGGCAAACCAACGTCTGCCCGCCCCCTGTCGCTAATCAGATAGCTTGGGCAGCAACTACTTACTCGGAAGCAGCCTTCTCGGTCTTCCAGCCATCGACGAAGGCGTTCTTGACGCCGTCCCACTTGCTGTTGTCGGCAGCATAGGCAATCAGAGCCTGCTTGAGGTTCTTCTTCCACTCCTCAGAGGGGATGTAGACGAAGTCCCAAGCGACGGTCTTCTTGCCGTCCTTGGCCATGGCAACGGCCTGCTGCGAGAAGACGTTGGTGGTTTCCTTGGCGCTCTTGAACGGGGCGGTCAGACCCATCTTGTCAGCGATGATGCTGGTGGCGGTGTCAGAAGTGACGCACCAATACATGAAGTCCTCGGTGGCCTTCTGGGCATCCTCGGAAGCCTGGGAGCTGACGCACCAGTAGTTCTCGCCGCCGGAGCACAGGCCCTGGTTCTCCTCGCCGTCGACACCGATGTAGATGGGCATCATGCCAATCTGATCGTCGGTCATGCCGGCCTTGGTGAGGTCAGCGTAAGCCCAGGAGCCGTTCTGATAGAAGACGGCCTTGCCGGTTGCGAACTCGTTGGTGGCGTCGTCGCCAGTCTTGGAAGCAAGCTGCGAAGGATCGCAGGTGGAGTCGGTGATATACAGGTCGAAAATCTGCTTGAAGTTGTCGAGATACTCGCCCTTGATCTCGTCGTCCTCCTGGTTGTGCTCCTTCTCGAACTCGTAGTAGAGCGGGAGGTTGGCGAGGTGGGTGGTGTAGCGCCAGCTGGAGGAGTCATCCATGCCAGCAGAAGTGAAGGCGCCCTCAATGCCGAGCTCGTCCTTGCGGGCCTGGATGTCGTCGGCACAAGCCTTCAGCTTGTCGAAGGAGTTGATGTCCTCGGCCTTGTAGCCAGCCTTCTCGAGCAGCTGCTTGTTGTAGATGATGCCGTAGCTCTCCTGGACCCAGTCGATACCCAGATCCTTGCCATCGGACTGCAGAGCCAGGGAGTCGTCAATGAGCTCACCGCGGAGCTTGGTATCGGACAGGTCGGCGCAGTAATCCTTCCAGTTCTTAAGACCGGTGGGGCCGTTGACCTGGAACAGGGTCGGAGCGGAGCTCTTGGACATCTCGGACTTGAGCTTCTCCTCGTAAGTGTTGGAGGCGGCGGTCACGATCTTGACCTCGACGCCCTTCTCCTTCTTATAGGCCTTGGCGATCTCCTTCCACTCCTTGTCGACCTCGGGCTTGAATTGGAGGAAGTAGACCTCGGCAGCGTCACCAGAAGCAGAGGAGCCGGAGCCGGCAGAACCACCGCAGCCCACGAGACCCAGACCAAGCACCGCAGCCGCGGAACCAGCAAAGCCCAGGAACTGCCTTCTGCTCATTTCGTTCTTCATTACAATCCACCCTTTCACACCGTGGCGGCACCCTTTGCCGCCGCCTTCGGAGATTGGCTCGGGGACTTTGCCCCTTTTGTTGATTTGTACAATACGCTATTTGGCTAGTTGTTTGAACAAGTATTACTAGAGCGGTAGAAAAACATCGGTGAACGGTAATTTCAACTTGATACTTGACAAGTTTTGTATAAACAATTATTTGTTATCGAATATAGAGAAAACGCCCGGTCAAGCCGATGCATCGTCGGTTTGACCGGGCGTTTTCACTTTGAGGGCATGAGTCTCGTCAGGCTGCGAGCTAGCCGGCTATCGCTTGGAGTTGACGCGGTAGTGGAAGATCTCGGGGTGCGTACGGGCGTGCGTGACCTCGAACAAGATGCCGTCCGAGGTGTACGATTGGCTCTCCATAACGGCGACGCAGTTGTACTTACCAAGGTCCAAGTAGCTGCAGTCCTCATCGTTGGCGAGCTCGACACTCACCGTACGACGACTCGCCATCACTTTGACGCCGCGCTTGTGCTCCAGATAGTCGTAAATTGACCTTGCGGCGATCTCGGGTGTCAGGCCTTTGGCGATCGACTCCAGAAAATAGCCGTGGTCCACCTGGCGAGCGTTACCGTTAAGGCTACGGACGCGCACCACGCGAATCAACTTCTCGCCCACCTTAAAGCCCAGGCGACGAGAGAGTTGCTCGGTGCAGACCAGATGTTCAAAAGACTTAACGTCCGTCGATGCAACGGCATTGTTGCGCTTTGCAAACTCGCCAAACGACTCAACCTCTTCGAGTGCGCCCAACATGTCGGTTTCGCCCTTAAGCCAAATAACGCGCACGCCCTTGCCGTGTATGGGCTGCACAAACATCCCGTCGGCCAGCATGCTCAAAGCGCGGCGGACGGTATTGCGCGTGCAGCCAAATTCCGCGGTCAGCTCGGCTTCGGTTGGCAGCATCTCCTGAAACGCATAGGTCCCGTTAATGATGCGCGAACGGATCTCGCGGTAGATTCCTTCGTAAATCGCTTTTGGCATGACTTCACCTCTAATGAATATGTATGGCTAGGAACGATAGCATTTCTTAAAGTTGTTTAAACCGATTATCGGCAAAGCGACAGTATTTAACCGTTGACGGCTTCTGTCATGCCCAAATCGGTTTCACTCAAAACTGCCGGCACGACAATCGTCCGGTCCTCTACAATGAATCCATTGTTTAAACGTTTCACCACCCGCAACGCACCTCGATATTCGGGAGGCAGAACATGCTGCAAAAAATCCAACGCTTTGGCGGGGCAATGTTCGCGCCCGCCATGCTGTTTTCTATATCAGGCCTCATGGTCGGCGTCTCCGCTCTCGCAACGACTGCGGACATCGTCGGCGATCTCGCCGTATACGGAACCCCTTGGTATGTTTTTTGGACCATCATCCAGCGCGGCTCGTGGACGGTCTTTAAGCGCCTTCCGCTCCTTTTTGCTGTAGCGCTGCCCATCGGCCTTGCCCAAAAGCAACCGGCACGTTGCTGCCTCGAGGCACTCGTGGCCTATTTTGCCTATTGCTTCTTTTTGAGCGAAATCATTAAGCTGAGCGGAGACAATCTTGGACTTAAGTACCCGTCGTCTTTGACCTCCGCTAGCGGCATCACCATCATCGACGGCATCAAGACGCTCGACACCGGCATTATCGGCCCGCTGGCGGTATCGGCAACCATCGTCGCCATCCATGACCGCTTCTACGATGCCAAGGTTCCCGATTGGCTCGGTACCTTCTCGGGCTCCTCACTGGTCTACCTCATCAGCTTTTTTGCCGTGTTTGCCCTTGCCGCTATCTCGGCCGCCATCGTGCCCTACGTATACGATGTAACCGATACGCTGCGTCACGCGCTTGCAGGCGTCGGTCCCTTTGGCGTGGGCATCTTTGTCTTTTTAGAACGAGCACTCGAGCCCTTTGGCCTGCACCACCTGCTCTACATGCCGATCTACTACGACAACCTGGTCATTAACGACGGCATCTACGCCACGTGGAGCAGCTTGCTCCCCATCCTCTCCCATAGCACGCGCCCCCTTAATGAGCTTGCGCCGTGGGCCGGTTTTACCGCCACCGGCTGGGTCAAGCTCTTTGGCCTTCCTGCCATCGCAGCTGCGTTCTACTCCACCGCAAAACCCGAGCGCCGCGCCGGCCTTAAGGTCATCCTTTTGCCCGCCATCGTCGCCTCGGTGGTTTGCGGCGTTACCGAGCCACTCGAATTTCTCTTTATGTTCACCCACCCCGGGCTCTTTTTGCTCTACGCCGTCTTATCGTCTTGCCTTGCCACAACCATGAATCTCTTTGGCATCGTCGGCATCTTCTCGGGCGGCCTGATGGAGATGGCAGCCTTCAACTTTATTCCGCTCATGCGCACGCATGCCGGTGCCTATCTTTTGGCGCTCGGTATCGGCCTTGCCTTTAGCCTCATCTTTTTTGTTAGTTTTCGAGCACTCATCTTGGTCTATGACCTTAAGACTCCGGGCCGCGAGGATCATGTCGCCAATCGCGCGGCAATCGATTGTTTAACGGGAAGCGACTTTGCCAAAGAGCAATCTCCCAATGACGAGGTCAGTAGTCGATCCGATCAAGATCACGTCCTCGCTGAGCGGGTAATTCAGCTTTTAGGTGGCGTTGGCAATATCGTGGGCGCAACCAACTGCGCCACGCGCCTGCGCGTCGAGGTCGCAGACCCTTCCATCGTTGCAGATAACGCGTCGTTTGTCGCGGTGGGCGCCAAGGGCCTCATCATTACGGGCAAGACCGCCCAGGTGATCATCGGCATCTCCGTTCCCCGCGTTAAAGAGCATTTTGACCAGATCATGGGCCTCGAGCCGGAATTTGTGCCCGCCACCTCGGCCTCCCCTGCCGCCAGCGCAGCCCATAAGCGCGGCGATATTTGCTTCTTCGATATCGACGGAACGCTCGCCTGGCAAGACCCCAGGCTCGCCCAAGACCTTCCCGAAGACGAGCGGGACCTCTCCCCCTATCCCAACGAGGCGGTTTCGCAGGCAATCCGCGAGTTTGTCGCCAACGGCAACATGGCCTTTATCTGCACGGGACGCACCCTGAGCTGCATCCACCCCAAACTTCTTGAGCTGCCTTGGACCGGCATCGTCTGTCTTGCGGGCGGTTACGCCGAGATCAACGGACACGCAATTCGCGATCTGTCGATGACGCCCAGCATGCTGCAGCGTCTTGCCCCCTACCTTGAGCAATCGGGCGAGGTCATCCGCTTTGAGGGCCTCAACGGCGTCGTGCGCATGAGTGCCGATGCGCCCGATGCTCCCGGATACGCACGCACCCTGGGCGACGCAGTCACGCAGCTGCAACATTACAGTGTCTACAAGATCTTGATGTCTACATCACTCGCCAACCACATCGCTCAAGATAAGGCACTTGAGCCGCTGCTGTGCTTTAACGAGCTCGAACTCGAGGTAACCGAAATCTCGCCCCGCGAATGCACGAAGCGCGGGGGCATCCAGTCTGTACTCGACGCCCTCGATCCCCACCACGGAACCGTATACGGCATCGGCGACGCCAGCAATGACGTCTCGCTGATGAACGCCGTCGATGTCGGTATCGCCATGGGCAATGCGCCGGACTATCTAAAGGATAAGGCCGATTACGTGACCGACACCGTCGATCACGACGGTGTCGTTGCGGCGCTCGAGCATTTTGGGCTGATTTAGGCGCGCTCCATCAAACGCACGCCCGTGGTCCCAAATCGCCAAAACTGCCGCGCCAAACGCCCTAATGTGGCAATATGTTGTCTGCATATTGCATCAACGCAACCTCAGAAAGAATGCGAGAACCCGTGTCCAGTCCGTTTACCAGCTTTTTAGCCCAGCACTTTGACCAGATTAACGACTATCTGGCCACGTTCTTTGACGGACAGGCGACCTCTGCCGATATCGAGCGCTACCTGTATGCGCCGCTCTCGGCTTTTACGGCCAACGCCGGCAAGCGCCACCGCCCGCTTATCTGTATGCTCGCCGCAACCGCAGTGGGCGGTAGCTTTGAGAGCGCCCGCAGCGCCGCGGCAGCCATCGAGCATTTCCAGTCGGGCGCGCTGATCCACGACGACATCGCCGACAACGGACAGCTTCGTCGAGGCAAGCCCTGCATGCACCTTACCGAGGGCACGGGCCTTGCCATCAATTGCGGCGACCTGGCGCTCACCATGGTCACCAAGACGGTTCTCGACGACCCCACGCTGGAGTCCGACGTGAAGCTGCGCGTGCTCCACGAGCTTACCGAGATGATCGTCCGCACCATCGAGGGTCAAGCGCTCGACCTGGGTTGGGTCCGTGACGGGCGCTTTGATATCTCGGTTGATGACTACCTGGACATGGCGACGCACAAGACCGCGTTTTACAGCGGAGCCACGCCGCTTGCCGCCGGAGCCATTATCGGCGGCGGCAGCGATGAGCAAATCGAAGCGCTGCGCGCCTTTGGCCTACACACAGGCCTCGCCTTTCAGATTCAGGACGACCTGCTCAACCTTGTCGGCACTAAGGAAGCCGCCAACAAGGACTTCCGCACCGACATCACCGAGGGCAAGCGCACGCTTGTCGCCGTACACGCCCTCTCTGATGAGCGCCACCACGACGAGGTCGAGGCGATTCTTTCCTCGGGCACCGATGATCCCGCGCAGCTCGCACGCGCTGTGGAGATCTTCCAGGAGACCGGCTCCATCGATTACGCCCACACTTACGCGCTCGACCTGACCGCTAAGGCCAAAGCGGCCATCGAGAACGTTGAGCTTGATCCGCACGCACGCGAGCTGTTCCTCTCCATGGCAGATTTCTTTGTGGAGCGCCTTAACTAACGGGGGTTATAAAACCTGTCAGCAGCGTATTTAGGCACAACTTGCTACACTGTTGAGTGCATGTTTATGCATCCCTTTGCGTTGTCTATCCGACAGACGCTCAAATAGTACGAATGGTACGCCGAAAGGGGTTCGTTCATGGAACCTATTACAACGGGCATGCAAGGAGCAGCCGTCGAGGACGTGCAGTCTCGTCTCCTGCAGCTCGGCTACACGATTGATGCCGCCGAAGTCACCGACAAGTACTTTGGAGCCACCACTGAGCAGGCCGTCAGCACCTTCAGGCTCGACAGCGGCCTTGCTGCCGGTCATGCCGTCGATATCCCCTGTTGGAGCGCCCTTGCAGACGCTTCGTATAAGCTGGGCGACCGCACCCTCTATCTGCGCATGCCCAATTTCCATGGCGCCGATGTGCAGGCCCTGCAGCGCGCTCTCAACGTTTTGGGCTTTGCCTGTGGCGAAGACGACGGCTACTTTGGTCCGCATACCGAGGCCGCCCTGCAGCAGTTCCAGGAAAATGTCGGCCTGTTTGCCGACGGCATGGCCTTCCAGGACACCTACGCCTACATCAACCGCCTGCACCATGTGTGGGAGGGCAAGCCCTCGGTCACCGAAGCCGAGTCCCGCATCGGTTTTGCTCGCGCCGCCAACGTGCTCGAGCGCTTCCAGATTGCCGTTATCGGCGAGGACCCCATCGCACGCAGCGTTGCGTCGCGCATGTGGAATATCGCCACGGCAACGACCGACAACAGCGGCATGATGCTCTGCGACTCCGAGGTCCCAACCGACGTTGACCTAGTGCTCGAGATCGCAAGCGATGAGCTGCCCGCAGATGCAGCGCCGCGCGCCACGATCGCCCTCGCCGAGTGCCACAACCTGGCCCAGCGCATCCGCACTGCCAATGTCGCCGCGCAGCAGAAGCCGGCACGCATTCGCATTGAGCTCACGGGCATGACGCGCTACAACGGCACCTTCACGGCCAGCGACGCGCAGACACTCGCCGTACGCCTGCTCGATGGCGTTTGCGATGCCCTCGCAGATTAGGTAAACTAAACGAGTTGCTTTTGGGCAACACCACACATTGGGACGTAGTTCAACGGTAGAACTCCGGTTTTTGGTGCCGGCTGTTGGGGGTTCGAATCCCTCCGTCCCAGCCATTAAAATTGAGCGCCCTGAGCCCATAACGGCCCAGGGCGCTTTCTTGTGGGCAAGCGGAGGGATTCGAACCCGCAAGGGTGCAGAGCTGAGGAAACGCGAAGCGTTTTCCAGCGCAGCACGCAAGGAGCAAAGCGACGCAGCGGAGCGCTGCCGCCGAAAAGGCGGACGCGGAATCCCTCCGTCCCACAGCCGGCACTTGGGGACGTTCCTAAGGTGCCGGCACTAAAGGAACGTCTCCAAGTGCCGGCCTCCCAAAAATCTACCTTTAAAAGACAGGCGCCCCAGGCCCATAAGGACCAAGAGCGCCTTTCATCTAGAAAATATCAGCCCAGTTCCGAAAAGCGAGCCGCATGCGACAACCAAGTAGCCGCAGGCCCCGGGAGAGTGGGGACACCGGCTTAGGTTTATCGCGAGTTCCGCACGAACAGGAGGCCACTTAACCTCGATGTTTTGGACGTGACAGACACTATGACCCAATCCGAGGGCACTAAAAAGATAGGAGCCCCCGCTCGTGACCGCGGGTCGGGGCTGCGACAATGATGTTGAAGTGCCATAGGCGCAGCCGCGCCGCAACGAGGTTGGGAGGCTCCCATGCCAAAGTATTCTACCGCGTTCGGGATGGACGTCCACCTGAGGTCGACCACCGTCTGCGCCCTCGACGCGGACACCGGCGAGGCCGTGACGAGGAGGTTCCCCGGCAACCCCTGGGGCGAGATCGCCGGGTGGATGGATGGGTTCCCCGGGCCGTCGCTCGCGGCCTACGAGAGCGGCTACCTCGGCTTCGCCCCGCAGCGGGAGCTCGCCGGGCTCGGCGTCGAGTGCGTCGTCGCCGCGGTCTCGAAGATCCCCAGGTCGGCCGCCGACTCGGCCTCCAAGAACGACAGGAACGACGCCGCCAGGATGGCCAAGGCGATACTCGCCCACGACATCTCCCCCGTATGGGTCCCCTCCCCCGAGGTCGAGGGCATCAGGGACCTCGCCGGCGCCTACGACGGGGCGACCGCGCGCCTGGCGACCGCCAAGCAGCGGCTGCTCGCCTTCCTCGCAAGGCGGGGGTTCGTCTACGGCGGCACCACGCCCGCCGGCAACCCGAGGAAGTACTGGACCTACGACTTCCTGAGGTGGCTCGACAAGGTCAGGCCTGAGGACGATGGCGGGGTTCGGGCGCTCGCCGCCCTGAGGAACGAGGTCGAGGCCGCGGCGGAGGCCCGGGCGGACCTGCTCTCCGAGTACAGGGCGGCCGTGGATGCCAGCCCGATCGCCGCGGAGGTGGCCGCCCTCCAGTCGATCAAGGGCTGCGCCTTCGCGCTGGCCGCAGCCTTCTCGGCCGAGGTCGGCGACTTCACGAGGTTCCGTTCCGGAAGGCAGGTCACGGCCTATTTCGGCCTCGCGCCGAGTCAGAGGTCGAGTGGCGACTCCGTGCGGCTCGGAGGCATCAGCGGTGCGGGCAGCGCGCTCGTGAGGAAGCTGGCCGTTGAGGGCTCATGGTGCTACGCCGCGGCACGGCACCAGCCGAAGCTCATGCCGAGGGACACGGGCGTGCCCCTCGAGATAAGGATGCACGGGAGGAAGGGGTCCGAGCGGCTCCTGCGGCGGCGCGAGGAGATGCTCGCCCGCGGCATGCCCGCGGCGAAGGCCAACGCGGCCACCGCGGCCGAGCTCGTGAGGTGGCTCTGGGCCCTCGGCACGATGTGCCGGGAGGGCGCGGAATAGACACAGCCCCCGTCCCGGCGAGCCGGGCGGCCTTCGGGGATACCCCCTATTTCGCTGTGCGCGCGGAGCCCTCCGCATGCGCCTCGACAGACTTGGGGAACCCCGCCGAAGGAATGGAGTGCGGGCCGACAGAACGGTATCCGCGGATATGAGACTGAGCCGAAGGCGTCGATGACATGCCGGGGGCGGACCGGGACGGGTTAACGGCAGGCCCCGCCGACCGATTGCAAGCGGTCGGCGGGGCCATTGCGGCTCTTGACAGCGGATTGGGTCATATGAGCGA